>NZ_CP032760.1:2690506-3363133 GCF_003953885.1 Halocella sp. SP3-1
AAACTGATGGCCCCTGATATCTTATTATAATTCAAGTCTTCCATGATAATTAATCTTTCTCTTAAAGAAACCCTTTTACCAAAGATTAAAAATAACAAAGTAGTACTGGTCATAAAACCAAAACCACCAATTTGTATTAATAACATTATTACAGTTTGACCAAAACGGGTCCAGTGTTCCATAGTATTTAAAGTAATCAAACCAGTAACTGCTGTTGCTGAGGTTGCTGTAAAAAGGGCATCAATAAAGCTGGTTACTTCACCCTCAACTGTCGAAATCGGCAGTAATAAAAAGAACGTTCCTATTGAAATAACAAGTAAATAACCAAGTATTAAAAAGCGTCCTGATGATAATTTGCTTATTTTTATTTTAAACACCCCATTTTATTTATAATATACCCAAAAGGTGTTTTAAAATATAAATAAGCCCTGAGATTCTTTAACCCACCATTATTTTTTCCTTGGGATAATGATAAACCCCACTCCTTTTCCGTTCTGCAAAGGCAAGAGCCAGTGTAAGTGGACCTACCCTACCAGCAAACATGGTAATAGTTATCATTAACCTGCCAAATGATGATAAAGCCGATGTTATTCCGGTTGATAAACCAACTGTTCCAAAAGCAGAAACAGTTTCAAAAAAGACTGGTAAAAAATCCATTCCCTCACTAACAGTAAGAATCATCGTCACCAGTACAACCAGCATTAAGGATAAGATAGTAATTGAAAGGGCTTTAAATATTATTTCATTTTCTAACTGTCGTTTAAATATCTCAATATCCCTCTTACCAGTAATCATACTCCAAACTGTAATTAATAAAACACCAAAGGTAGTTGTCTTAATACCACCACCGGTAGAACCAGGTGAAGCACCAATAAACATAAGGACTATTACCAAAAAGAGTGTTGAACTCTTCAAAGAACCGGTTGGAATTGTATTAAAGCCAGCAGTTCTGGGAGTTACCGATAAGAATAAAGCAGATAATGTCTTTTCACCAAAAGATAGATTTCCCATTGTTAACTCATTATTATACTCCAGGGCCAGAAAACTAATAAACCCCACAATAATTAAAATCAAGGAAATAGTAATAACAATCTTTGTCTGCAGACTAGTCTTTTTTATATCACGTTTATTATAAAGCTCAGCCAAAACTGCAAACCCTAAACCACCAAGTATGATCAAGAAAATAACAGCTAGGTTTATAAAAATATCACCGGTAAAACCTTCCAGGCTATTACCAAAAAGGTCAAAACCAGCATTATTAAAAGCTGAAATAGCATGAAATATTGCATAATAAAAAGCTTTCCAGAAAGAATAATCTTTTAAAAGGCGCAGAAACAATATTAAGGCTCCAATACCCTCAATAACAAAGGTAACTATCAACACATACCTTACTAAAGCAACCAGACCCGATATTTTAAATTGGTTTAAGTCTTCCTGGATAAGCAGTCTTTCTTTTAAACTTATCTTTTTACCAATAATAAAGGCTACCATTGTTGACATAGTCATTAGACCAAGGCCACCTATTTGAATTAAAATCATAATTACTAACTGACCAAAGACAGTAAAAGCTGTACTAGTATTTACTACTATTAGACCTGTCACACAGGTAGCTGAAGTAGCTGTAAAAAGAGCAGATATAATATCAAGCCCACCACTCTGGGTTGTTGCAGCCGGTATCATTAAAAGAATCGTCCCTGTTATAATTACTGCTAAATAACCCAGTACAAGCAGCTGGGCCGGGGTATAATCATGATTATTGGTAAACATATCTTATAACATCTCCCCTTCTTTTTTCCGAGCAACTATTATGCTGCTTATTATACTACAAGAAATAAATAAAGTAAAGAAAATAGAAAAACCGGGATTTTACTCCCGGTTTGGTAAATGATTAATCATCATACGGCTCAAACATATCTTTGCCAACACCACACTCAGGACAGACCCAATCTTCAGGGAGGTCATCAAAAGATGTGCCTGCTTCAATCCCATTATCCGGATCCCCTTCTGCCGGGTCATAAATATACATACAGACTGTACATTGATATTTTGGCATATTGTCATCTCCTTTCCTGGTTTTTATGTAATAATAACTTAACAGTAATTGTTACTGATTTTTAGTATAACATATCAAACTGTTTTGTCAAGGAGTAAGCAAAGGAGTAATAAAGGATTAACCACCCTTTATATAGAATTTTGTAACTCTTTCAGGTCATTATTACTGCCAAAGACAACCATAATATCACCTGAAGAAAAAGAAATATCATTTCTCACACTTATATTTATTTCTCCTTTACGCTTAATAGCTACAAGATTAAGATTATATTGAGACCCTATTTTCAATTCTGCTAGATTTTTGCCGACCATATTTGCTGTTACAGGGAGTTCAATAATACTATAATTAGGTGAAAACTCCAGATAGTCCATCACATTAGAAGAAATAAGATTATGGGCAATTCTTACTCCCATATCTCTTTCAGGATAAATAATCCGGTCTGCACCAACCTTACTCAATAGATTACCATGCAAATTATCCTGGGCCTTGACAATAACATAGGAAACCCCCAGTTCCTTTAACAATAGTGTAGTAAGTACATTGGCGTGAATATTATTACCAATACTTACTACTGCTAGATCAAAATTTCTTACACCAAGTGTTTTTAATACTTCTTCATCTGTAGCATCTGCTTCAACAGCATGGGTAACTGTATTAGCCAATTCCTGTACTTTCTCCTTATTTTTATCAATTGCCAGGACATTATAGCCTTTATCAACTAAGGTTTTAGCTACACTAGCACCGAAATTACCTAGTCCTATCACAATATACTGTTTCATCTCAACATATCCTCCCCAAACAACTTTAGCCAGTTATTTTTTTCTTAAAGTAATATTTGCTGTCTCTGATTAACTTAGTAAAAGCGAAAATAATCACTAAAAATTCCAATCTCCCCAGCATCATGCCAAATATTTCTGTCCATAAGATTAACCCAGAAGCATCAGGACCAGTAATTCCTATCGAAAGACCAACTGTTCCCAGGGCTGATGCGAATTCAAATAAACTATCCCTGAAGCTGTAACCTGAAGCCAGAAAAATTAAAACACCAGATAGGTAAGTAAATAAATATAGAATAATATAGTTGGCAATCTCTCGTATATTTTTATCTTTGATATATAATTTATCTTCCCCACGCCAGACATAATCCTCATTGACTCTATTTTCAGGAAGAAAATGCTGTTTAATCTCCCAGTAAATCGATTTTAAAATGATATATATTCTAAACTGTTTAATACCACCTGCTGTTGAGCCTGTTCCACCACCAATCAACATAAATATTATAACAAAAAAATTAGCAAAAATAGGCCAAAATACAAAGTCAATAGTGGAAAACCCGGTAGTTGATAAGGCAGATACCATCTGAAAAATTGCATCACGAAAACTGGAACTAAGCTCTGTATAAAGACCATTTAAACCTATAAAAACCACTAAAGGAATTGATATAATTAATAAGAATCCCATTAATCTTATTTCACCATTACGAAAGAAAGTTTTAAATTTGCCCTGTAATAAGGCATAATGGGTAGCAAAGTTAATCGTTCCCAGAAACATTAGAATAATCGTTACCAGTTCAATAGGCACACTATTCCAATGACCTATACTGGCCTGAACTGTTGAGAAACCGCCTGTAGAAATAGCTGCAATGGAATGATTGATAGCATCAAATAATCCCATACCAATTAGATAATATAAAAGAACACCTGCACCTATATAGGCAAGATATATCTTCATAATCATCTGGGTAGAGCGCTGTACATGGGGTAATAGTTGATCTGACCTGGCTTCAGCCATATACAATCCCATACCCTGCATTGGTAATATTGAGGATAGAGCAATAACCGCTAATCCTGCCCCACCCATTAACTGCATAATACTCCGCCATAACAAATAAATTGCCGGGGTTTTTGCTACATTCATAACTGATAAACCAGTTGTTGTCCAACCACTTACTACTTCAAAAATAGAATGCGTCCAGGACATTTTAAGTCCCCAGATAAAAGGGAGAGCAGAAAAAATAAGAGCAATAAACCAGGAAAGCAGTACTATTATTCCTCCCTCTTTGAGGGTAAGTGAAACAGTTTCCCCCCCTGCCCCAGCTTTATAATACATAAAACCCCCTACAAGCAAAGAAATTAGAGCAGCAAATAAAAAGTATGGTAAATAAACATAATCCCCAGGATAAAATAGCAATGATAAGAGAGGTAATAGTAAAACCCCTCCTACAATCATAACGATTAAACCAGTATATTTGATGATTAGTCTATAACGGTATTTTAGTAAAGAAGTATAGTCCATTAAATCTCACCACCTAATACTCTAATTGCTGTTGCTTGATCCTCTGGGAGTGAGATAATCAATATCTTATCACCTTCTTTGATTACAGTCCCCCCTCGGGGAATAATAATTTCCCCATCACGAATTATACCACCTAAGACAATACTTAATGGTAAATCTATATCTTTTAGTGTCTTACCTATTGAAGGTGCATCCCCCTGAATAATAAACTGGGTAATACTTAGTTTACCATCTTCCAGGGTTATCAAATTACTGATATTTTCCACAGCCACATTCTGTTCAATCAAAGAACTTAATAATTGTGTTGTATTAAAAATAGCATCTACACCCAGTTTTTTAAAGAGATATTCATTAGCTGGATTACTAACAAGGGCTGTAGTTCTTTTGATTCCAAAATACTCCTTAGCCATTTTGCAGATAAATAGATTATCCTGGTCTTTTTGTGTCAAGGAAACCAATATATCTGTCTGATAAGCACCGGCATCTTCCAGAACATTTGGATCAGACCCCTCCCCACAAATTACTTCCACAGATAATTGTCTGGATAATTGAAGTGAGTAATCCCTGTCTTTATTTATAATATTAACAAAATGCCCCTTGGACATTAAATTTTTAGCAAGGTGGTATATTAATTTACCACCACCTATTAACATTATCTGCATTTTATATTTCATCCCCCTCTACCCTGGCTGCAAACTCATCTACCAGGAGTGATAAAGGTGATAGGGTCATAACTGCTGGGTCTTTCTTAAAAAGTCTTACTTTTTCGGGGTCAACCACCCTGACCAATACCCCCGGTACCTCAAAAACAAACCTGACAAGTTGTGTTACCATATAATTAACCTTATCATTACCAGTAGTTATAACTACCTTATCTGCCTGTTCTATTTTAGCATATTTTAGGACTTCCTGTTCCAGGGCATCACCCTCTACCTTGAATCCTGAAAAAGCAATTGGTAATTTAGCAAATTGTTCAGCATCCCGGTCAATAATTACTACATCATGTCCCCGCTCTGATAATAGGCCTGCAAGTTTAGAACCTGTTCTACCGGAACCAATTACAACAATATACATCTATTCCTCATCCCCAAGATCCATTTGATTAATATCTGGTTTACTTGTCATCTCACTGGCCCTCTGAAGATTATCATTGGCAGGTCGATAAGAAGGGTCTAAAGCCAGTGCAGCCCGGTACATTTTCATAGCCTTAGCCTGCTGATTCTTTAATTCATATATAATCCCCAGGAGATTAAAAGACTCGGGTTTTTCTGAATCAGTAGAATGGGCTTTTTTTAATAACTCAATAGCCTCATTAAAATTCTTTTTATTAATTTCAGCCTTCGCCAAATTTAAAATATCCTCATAATTAATGGCCTCTCTACCACTGTTTTCTAAGCGATATCTTTCAAAAACATGGTCAACAACCTCTAATATTTCCTGGGGTTTAAATGGTTTCCTTAAATAATCCACTGCACCTAGTTTCATCGTTTCAACTGCTGTCTCTACATTGCCAAAACCAGTAATCATTATCACCCTACTCTGATAATCCATATTATTGATTTCTTCTAAAAATTCCAAGCCATCCATACCAGGCATTTTCATATCAAGTAAAATTACTGCATATCTATCTTTCTTAATTTTTTCTATCCCATCTTCACCATTTAAGGCAGTTTCAACCTCATATCCTGCCCTGGAAAGTGCTTTTTCCAATGTTAACCTGATATTTTTTTCATCATCAATAATCAGTACATTTTTATTCATCTACATTTCCTCCTCCAAGGTTCTTTTCAACTACAGCCAACAAATCTTTCTGTTTAATTGGTTTTATCAAATAATCATTGACACCTAGTGACTTAGCCCTTTCTATATCCTTTTCTTCTGCCTTTGCAGAAATAAAGACCACTGGAATCTCGTTTGTTTGAGGGTCATCTTTTAAAGCCTCTAAAACCAGAAAACCATTCATCTTAGGCATTAAAATATCTAATAAAATCAGGTCTGGTTTCTCAATCTGGGCTATTTCAAGTGCAGTGAGACCATCCCTGGATACTAAAACTTGGTAACCTGCTTTTTCCAGGCTCATTTTTAATACTAATACAATATTCTTGGCATCATCTGCCAATAAAATCCTCATATTACTCCTCCCAATTAACTTATTCTCAAAATACTATTACCCCTTTCACTCATAGTATGCAAAGTAAGAAGCGCTTTCATAATAGACCTTTTGCATAATTGAATTGTTGACCAGCCGATTAAAACGGAGCAAGATTTAGTATGGTTAATTACGAAAAAGGCTGTTTTTCTGTTTGACCGTAGGGAGTTTAAAACAGCCCGTAATTGGCCAATATTAAATCCGTAGCGGAGTTTTTGGATGGCAACAATCAATTATACAAGACGCTTAATCAGATAAGTGACGATAGCGAGGTAAGGTAAATACGAATTTGGAGCCCTTTCCTTCTTTTCCTTCAACCCAGATCTGACCATTATGGGCTTCGATAATTTCTTTAGATATGGCCAGCCCCAGTCCAGTTCCACTATTTTCATCCTGGTTATTACTGGCCCTGACAAATTTATCAAAAATCTTATCATGGTATTCTTCTGCTATCCCCACACCTGTATCTTCTACATAGATCTTAATCTGTCTCCCCTCTAAAAAAGAACCTACTTCAATACTTCCATCTTCAGGTGTATAGCGCAGAGCATTCCCTATTAAGTTTGAGATTACCCAGCTAATTTTATTTGGATCAGCCCAAGCATATGTGTTTTCAGCCACCTCTCCTCTTACTAACTTGACCCCTTTATCTTCTGCCTGTGGGGTGAAGGGTTTCATTGTAGTTTCAATTACTTTCTTGACATTTGTTTTATCAAATTCCATTTTTATTTTACCAGACTCAATTTTAGAAAGATCTAGTAAATCATTAACCAAGTCATTGAGTCTCTCACAATCTTCAAAAGCAGCTTCCAGGAGTTGACGTTGATCATCATTGATTGAACCTGTATCTTCTTCCAGTAAAAGACTTAAGCCCATATTCATTGAAGTTAAAGGAGTTCTAAACTCATGGGAAACAGTTGAAACAAATTCTGATTTCATTTCATCTATCTTCTTAAGTTTTGTTACATCTTCCATCAGGGTTACAGTAAACCATATCTTACCATCTTTCCTTACCTTATTACTGGAAACATTGTAATGTCTTTCTTTATTTTTTTTCTTAATAAATAGAGTCTTATTGTTATTTTCCTGATTATCTATCTCATTTCTTATTAGTTCAAATAATTCCTCATTTTTGATAACCTCAAGAAAATGATAATTATCAATGACTTCTAAATTAATATCAAATAATTTTTTAGCAGCTTCATTTAATAATAAAACCCTGTTTTCATCATCAGTAACAATAATTGGACTACAAATATTATTTACTATTATCTCTGATTTTTCTTTTTCAGCAATTAATTTATTAATATTTATTTTTTCATAGTCCTGTAAACGGTCGATCATTTTATTGAATTCAACTGCCAACTGACCGATTTCATCATTACTGTAGACCTCTATTTTTTGTTCAAAATTTTTCTCTGCTATATTTTGAATAGCACCCTTTAGTTTATTAACCGGCTTTAAAATTTGATTTGATAAATATAAGCCAAAGACTATGGCCAGCAATATTGCTATTAGAGAAATGACACTTGTTGATATCACAGCACCCTCTGCCCGGTTATCAGCCTGTTCCTGGGCACTGATCATTTGTTTTTGATTCAGATGGCGCAGGTCACGAATCTCCTGTTTGATAGTTTCAAAAAGGGGTAACATCTCTCCATTATAATATTCCCATCTTATTTCCATTGGGTGGTGATAGAACTCATCAAATCCATTAATATAATGAGAATAACTAGAACTAATCTTTTCCAGAATTTCTGCTTCCCCTTTAATAGTAATATTATCTTCAGCCCTAGCTAGCCATCTATAAAACTCTTGTTCATTCTGACGAAATATTTTTCTACCACTCTCTTCAGTAGAACCATTTATCATAACCAGGATAGCACTATCCTGCCGTTCAATAGACTCTACCATGCTTTCACTGGCTTTTATACTCTGATAATTTTCCACCATGATATTATTTATAGCATCTGAAAGATTTGTGAAGTTGATTATCGACCAGAAAGTGACTATTACTAATATAAATGCAACCAGTAAATAACCAATAAAAATTTTCGTTTTTAATCCCTTTAATTTCCTTAACATAAATAACCACTCCTACACCTGAAAGGTCAACGCTAGATTTGATACTTATTATTCCTAATCAAAAAATAAATTTACGCTTAAATACAAAAAAACCACTACAGATATAACTGAAGTGGTTTTTATACTCTTAAAACTAAATAAATTATGTATCTCAGTTATCTGCCTTTTATTGTCGACGAGGTTAGCTGACGGGCTAGGAGTAAAAGGTCTCCCTTCAAAAGAATTAGCCCCCATTGATTGGGTCCCCCGTTTCCATAAAAATGGAATTAGACCAAGATAGATTATTCAATTGTTGATTATTATTAAACCATAGATAAATATAAATGTCAAGATTTTTTTATAGAAACCTCCGTTTAAACATTTTCTATAGCAACAGCCCTGACCGGTGAACCATCTGCTTTTATAACCTTAAGAGGCATAACACTTAAAATGAAGTATTTGCTTTTTATTGAATCTAAATTACTTAGATTCTCGATAATTAAAGTCTCCTCTGCTAACAATATCTTATGGTTAGCAAATGTTTGAGAATTGATACTATCAATTGAAATTGCATCAATTCCTATTCCCTTTAAATTAAATTGTTTAAGCCACCTGGCTGATTCTTCACTTAAATAAGGGAATTCTCCATAATATTTTTCATCACCCCAGTATTTTGACCAGCCAGTTTTAATAATGACAAAATCGCTTTCTGTTAATTCTCTGTTATAAGCAGCTAAATAATCCACTTCAATTAAAGGTGTTTTTTGTTCTATATAGCTTATTATAGTGGCTTTCCCCATATACTTATCTACCGTAAATTCATCCAGAAACAAACCGCCTTCCAGCATATGTGCGGGGGCATCAACATGTGTTCCAGTATGTGAACTTATCTTTAACAGTGATTCCCTATATCCATCAGTTTTATATTTTTTCATTCTGTCTATCACTGCTTGTATACTACCTGGAAAAACTGGTATATCTTCATCAATAGTATGTGTTAAATCAGTAACCTTCATTTTGCACACTCTCCTTTTTTATTTATTATTATCATTCTATAATTAAAACAAATAATCCTGCATTAAAGCAATATGTATACAATAATAATTTCCTCAGTCCTTTCACTTATTTAATTTTGCTGTACTAGTTATTTTGTCCTATATTATAGCTAATTAAAGGATTTATTGATCCTTTATCGAATATAATTTAGAGTAATTTTTAATAAGATTTATATTAAAAAATCAATTATTTATTAGGAGGTAATTTTATGCAAGTTAGTAATTCAATTAAAAGCAGTAATGAATTGAGAGCAATTTCAAGAAATCAATTAAAAGGTCACTGGGGTACTGCTGTTTTATTATGTCTAGTTTTTATGATCCTAACTACTCTAGCAGGAACTGTACCAGCTATTGGAATGATTGTAAATCTATTAGTTAGTGGACCTTTACTTCTGGGGTATGTTAGCTGTTTTCTAAAACTTATCAGAAAGGAGCCTTTCCGTTTTGAAAACTTATTTGATGGTTTTTCAAATTTTAAATCAGCATTTTTAGCATATTTACTAATGACAATATTTACAGTCCTCTGGACTCTCCTCTTTCTAATACCGGGAATTATCGCTATACTTAGGTATTCAATGACTTTTTATATACTACATGATCACCCTAATATAGGGGCCTTAGAGGCAATTAGAACCAGTAAGGAAATGATGATAGGTTATAAGTGGAAATTATTCTGTCTGTTTTTGAGTTTTTGGGGATGGATTATATTGAGTATCTTGACCCTGGGTATAGGTTTTTTATGGCTGACACCTTACATACAAACAGCTATTACTAATTTCTACCAGGAATTAAAAAGTACTCAAGCCAATTTACTGGAATCAAAATCACAGGAAAAAGATACAGTAACAGTAAATACATAATAATCAGTCTAAATCATCCCTTAAATATTACTGTTTGATTTTCCTAAAGTTTAAAAAAGAAATATTAAGAACTAAAAATATCCCCCAGGTTTTTTAAAACATCTGGATTTTCATATTTATTTGTAAGGTAATATTCAAGTTTATTTTTAAGAATAGAACTGTTTATTATGGTATTTTTTCGTACAAAATAGTCCTGCAATAGTTTATTATCTTCTTCTGAAAGATGAAGACTATTAAAAAGACTATCCTCTGGTAGATTTTCCAGTGTTATCGGATAGGGGATATCCTTTTCTACAACTACAATAGTAGAGGCAGCAAAATCCCCTATCCGTTTATGTTCTTTTGTGAAAAATATAGAGACAACTCCCACACCAAGCATATCCAGAAAAACCCTGAATAAGTTTCTAATTGCAGAATGTTTCAAGGTTAAAGGCTGGCCATTATTCCTGATCGTTCGTAGTTTTAGTATTTTTTTACCTGGTGTTCTACCATTCATATTAAGTTCCATAAAAATATAATAAGCATAACTTATTACTGCATTAATTAAAATAGATATAGCAATTATCCAGGCTAAATATTCATCCCAAAAGTCAGGGGCATAAATAACAATTAATACTATAGCTATAGCAAGAAGTATCAACAAGAAACCCTGAATTGCCAGATCAATGACTGCTGCTGCAACACGGGAACCTAAATCAGCCAGTGTATATTCCACATCTATATTTTCTGGGGTTGTTAACTCTATTTTTTTCATCAATCATCACTCCATCTTCTTGTTTTTTTAATATAAACCAACTATATAGTTGTGTGTTCTTTTTATATGCCAACACAAAGTAAAAAAAATTCTACTGTCATAAAGAATAATTAAATGAGGTGAAAAAATGCAGGAAAGCAAATTCATTAAAAAATATTCAGCCACTTGGGAAAAATTAGAATCCCTCTCTTCAATTATTAATAAAAAAGGTGTGAAATCTTTATCATCTAAACAAGTAAAGGATTTTCTAAATATATTTAAACAGTGCAGTCACCATCTGGCTTATACCAGAACCCATTTCCCTAATAGTAATATTGTAAGTTATTTAAATAATTTAGTCAGCAAAGGACACAGCCATGTTTATACCGTAAAAAAATCTTCTTTCCGTAATTTCAAAAACTATATCTTTTCTGGATTTCCTGAACTGCTAAAAAAAAATAGGATATACCTATTGGGTTCTTTGGGTTTTTTTACACTAGGAATAATAATCAGCTTTTTGTTTGTGCTGTATAAACCAGAACAGGCCCATCTATTCCTTCCTGGAGACCTGGTAGAATCTATCAAAGCAAATAAATTAGGTGGTGGTGAATGGAACTATCCACTGATGTCCAGCTATATTATGATTAATAATATTACTGTTGCCCTAAGGGCCTTTGTTTTAGGGATAACCCTTGGACTGGGAACTATCTATGTCCTGTTTTTTAATGGAACAATGCTGGGAGCACTGACTGCCCTTGTATATCTATATGCTGATCCTATAAAATACTGGTCCCTTATCCTGCCTCACGGTATAATCGAACTTTCTGCTATCTTTATTTCAGGGGCAGCCGGGTTGATTATTGCTAAAAGTATACTACTACCGGGAAAATACTCACGAAAACATGCCCTTATAGCTGCCAGCAAACAAGCGGTGTCCTTAGTTATTGGTGTAGTTTTTATGTTAATAATTGCTGGTATAATAGAAGGGTTCTTTACCCCACTTGATATTAGCAATCATTTGAAATTGTTATTTGCCGCTATAACTGCAATTATTTTAAGCATCTACTGCTCAATCCCTTATTTTAATAAACAGGACTAATTATAAAGACATTTTATTTTTAACTTCTATATATTTATTTATTGTGCTGTACTCCAGTTTTTCAGCAGGACATTCAAGACAAAAAATGCCTTTACGATTTAATAATTTAATTATCCGTTTTCTCTCATTAAGGAGTTCCAGAGCAACACCCTTAGTAAACAAATCTTCATGGTTCCCTATGTTTTGATTGGCCACCAATTCTCTGCTTTCATTCTTAATCAGGATAATAATCAGCAGATTGTTTTTAGAAACAAGGGGTAATAACTGAAGGATATTTTCTGCTTCACTTTCAGTTTCAAAGTCAGTAAAGAGGAAAATAATACTTCGATGGCGCTCCTTTTTCTTGAAATAACAAAATGCTTCTTGATAATTAGAGGTATAATTAGTGTAATCTATATGATATAGTGTTTCCATGATCTTCTTTCTATGTTCAACACCCTTTCCAGGCATAACAATACTGTCTATTCCAGTATTAAAAAGGAGTACAGCAGATTGATCCCCACTCTGATTTATCACATCTGATAAAACCAAAGCTGTATTTACTACCAGATCCAGCTTGCGATGTCCACGCACAGTATAACTCATAGGTCTCCCGATATCGATAAACATATAGACATGCTGGTTCTTCTCAGGTTCATATTGATTTAAAATCGGCTTATTGGCCCGCCCTGTTGCCTTCCAGTTAATCTTTTTATAGTCATCACCAGTAACATATTCACGTAAACTTTCAAAGGAGCTACCATTGCCAGACATCCTCAGACTTCTCCTGCCCTGTTTTAATAGACGGTTATTTGCCATTTTTAAACTATATTTATGTAAATTCTTCATATTAGGATAGACCTTATATTCGCGGTTAAGCTTAAGCTGGAATACCTTTGTACAGAGATTTAGACGACCGTTATATTTAAGATGAAGGTTTTTAAATGTAAAGGCCCCCCTTTTAGTCGGGACTACCCGATAATTAAATTTCTTTTTTTCACCTGGACTAATCATACCAGTCATTAGATAGTCTTCCACTTGAAAATGGAATTCAGGAACCTCATCCTTTAACTCAAGGGATAGTTTATAAGGACTTTTATTATAAAGCTGAAAACTGATCACTTCCTCTTCAAATAAAGACAGTTTTTCTTTCCCACAGCGTTTCACGGCTAGACAAGATACCCCTGGTGATATATAATAATCGATTATTAGCAAAATTATACATAATACATTGTATATTAAAAAAACAGTAAAAGAATTATTAATAAAAGCTGCAGCAATAAGTAATATTAGTCCAATTAATAATAAATAAACAAAACGTCTACTAATACCCAAAATTATCCCTCCCCTTTTTTATCTGGGTACTTCTATTTTAGAAAGTATCTCAGCTAAAACCTGCTCCGGTTTAACTCCTTCAAGGCTCAGTTCAGGTTTTAAAATAATTCTGTGCCTAAGAGTTGGGATAGTCATTTTTTTGATATCATCTGGAATAACAAAACTTCTTCCCTGATAAGCAGCACATGCTTTCGAAGACTGCAGTAAGGCAATTCCTCCTCTAGGAGAACTGCCGATTTCAATTGCTTGATTCTGCCTTGTTTGTGTTACTATATTGACCATATAGGCCCTTAAATCTTCATCTACTTCCACCTTTTGCACCTCTTCTCTGGACCTTTCGATTTCCTCAGGTGAACAGACAGCCCTTACATGGCACTTATCTAAATCAACACTTGAAAAACCCTGGTGATGGCGTTTTAACACTTCATTTTCAGCCTTAAGAGAGGGATAGTCCACAATAACTTTCAGCAAAAAACGGTCTATTAATGCCTCTGACAAGGGATATGTTCCTTCATATTCCAGAGGATTCTGGGTAGCAATCATCATATAAGGTGAAGGTAATTGATGTGTATCTCCATCAATTGTAACAGCATTCTCTTCCATCGCTTCCAGTAAACCAGCTTGAGTCTTAGGAGGAGTACGGTTGATTTCATCAGCCAGTAAAAGATTGGTAAAAACAGGTCCTTTTTTCAAATCAAAACCCCTTGACTGTAGATTAAATATTTTTGTCCCTGTTATATCTGCTGGCATCAGATCAGGTGTAAATTGAATCTTTTTAAAATCTATTGCTAAAGCCCTGGCAAGAGCTCTGACTAATAAGGTTTTACCCAGACCAGGAACCCCTTCTAACAACAGATGTCCCCCACTTAGCAAGGTTATTAATGAAAGATCCAGGAGCTCTTCCTGTTCTACAATTACTTTCTTTAATTCTATCTTTATCTTTTCTACCAGATTATTTACTCTGTTTTTTTCAATATTTTCCAATATTCCTCTCTCCTTTTCCGTGATATTTCCTTTAATTTTTCTATGGTATTTACAACTTGAACAACTTCTTTTTCTTTTAATTTAACTGGTGGTTGATGCATAAAATTATAGACCTGTTTAGCTTCATTAAGGTGCGGCAGCCCCTCTTTTTGCCAATACTCCAACCACTTATCAACTGAACAACTGGTCTCTTGTAAAAAATCATTATAATAATTTTCCAGCATCAAATCCCAGCAGTCAGCTTGTTTATATAAGGAAGCAGCAGAATAAAGGAATTCATTTTCCGTTCTTTCTGTTTCTTCATAGAGGGGCAGCGGCTTACCAAAGCGTTTACCTTTATAGTAAAAAAAAGCAGCCAGAATGATAAATATCTGATATAAGCAATATTTTATTTCCATAGGGATAAAACCCCAGATGGTCAGCTGTCTATCAGTAACAAATAAATGTCTTTCATTGAAATATAATTTATTATAACGATAACTATTTATCTCTGTAAAAAGCTGATAAGCATTATCCGTTCCCCGGCTTAATCTGTCATTTGTTATGGAATTTACATCCGCCAGTATTATAAGACCAGCCTCTTCTTTGACAATCTTTATATCACTGTTAATCTCTTTGCTTTGGTCATAAAAATCATAATAAATATTACCAGGAGTTAGATAAAGTAGAATACCTCCCTTGCTTACCCATTCTTTAACTTCACTATTATCAGGATTAAAATTCCCAAAATAATCATCCGCCACGATCTGTATATTATTTTGCCCAGCTGAATTTATAGGTTGCAATGTTCTCTCAACAGGATAATCTAATTCTTTTAATAGCTGATAAAACACACTACAACCATACTCTGATCTGTTTAAGACTGAATAATTAGGTAAGTTATTTTTAATCCTACTTGAAATATAAAAACTGGCATAGAGGAAAACTGGTACTAGAATAAAAAAGCAAATTAACTCTTTATTTATTCTTCTTTTCATAATTTATTACCTCATTCCACACTAGATTAAAATCATCAAGCCAGTTTTCATATGTTTCCTGAGGACATTTCTGATGACCATACCAGCTTAAATTAAATAAAATAACTAAATCTTGAAAAATTGAAACTTCAGGAAAATTATTTTCCTGCAGCAATTGACAGATTTCATAATTGGTCTTACTCTCTTCTAGATACAGTACTCTCTTCTCATGCATTAACAATAACAGACTAATAAAATTATACCTAATTGCCTGTCTAAAATCACCCTGTTCCTGAAAACCTGTAGCCCTATTTCTTAAACTTTTCGGAGTGGTATTTTCATCAATTTTTTCTCCCAAAATCTCTTTAACCTTTCTCGCTCTTTCAAAACCCTTATTTATAATTACTAATACTAAAATTATTATCCCCATAATAAGCAGGATTCCTATAATAATAAAAAATGTTGACAGCTTTTCTGGTATTGAAGGAGATATATCCCAGTTAGCATTTTCTAGTTTTTTAAATATCCAGTAGGCAATTTTCTCCTTGAGTTTATTAATGAAATCACTTAAATGCTTATTCAAATGTCTATACTCATTACGGCTTAATATCTTACTTATAACATTATCAAATTCATGTTTGGAGGGAATCACTTAATTGTTTCCTTTCCTTTTTATCTACTAACTTTTCTAATCTTAAAACAAGATCAAAGCCTTCTTTTTTAAACCGTTGATTAAAGTATAAATTTGTCATCATTATGGTCAGTAATGGAGATATCACTAACCAGTTTACCATAAAAAATGGCCATCTAGTAAATGAATATATTTGAGCCATAAAAGTCATATAATCCAGCTGCATGTTTAAGATTTTCATTATTAAATAGACCAGACCTAATATTAGTGCTAAAAAGCTCTGTAATGAAATATAAATAGCATAAATACTTAGCATAAATAATATAATACATCCAAATACCTTCCAAAAATTTTTCTTAACAAGCTGATAACTCTTTTTAATACTACTAAAACCCCCTTTTTTCTCTATAATGGCAGCATGTAGAGCAAAAGAAAGTATTGTAATATAACTTAAAACCAGCATTATAGCAGCAAATAAAAATATTATTAAAAAGATTATAAAGGGGATTTGACCCTGAAAACCAAAGAGCACTATTTGTTCTATTTTCGGTGAAAGAATATATATCACAATAGCCAAAACAGCGATGATTGGTAAAAATAGAAACATAGCAGCAATTATAACCCTGATAACTTTAAAAAAACTCTTAATAGAACTTTTTATTGCCTGGTCTGCATAAATAGGCTCGTTTAAAAATTCCTGACTTGCAATTTTAATAATACCAACCTGAAAACATAGACCAAATCCAATAATAAAGAGTATATATAAAGTAACAATAGAAATTAGAAAAACATTAGTCATGAGCCCACCTGAAAGAAATGCTATACTTAGATTGACCCCAATAATAGCTCCCAAAAAAATAAACACTATCATCCCTACAAAAACAATTACACTGAAAGCAAGAATATATAATACTATTGTTTTTATGTATTTTCTTAAAATATCAAAAGCTTTATCGAATATGTCTGCACGACCCATCACTCCCATTGGAAACCCCCTACAAGATATTTTGATATTTACCTTTTCAATTATATTAGGCAAAAATAACACAAATATAATATTAAATATATTCCCGCTCAAATTACATTTTCCTTCCTTTTTTGATATCTTTTTTGCAGTTAGGAAAATATACCTACTCTGAAATCAGAATATAACACCACATCCATAAATTTTACTAGTCATTATCATTTGGATTAATTTTTTGTAAGATAGCATAAATTAATTTATCAATAATATTTTTTTTAACAAGCGGTTTTAATAAAAAACCTATACTTGAAGGTAATAGTATATATAATATAGCTTTGAGTATATTCTCAATTATTGGTGAAATATTAGTCCACGTCCATCCAAAATACTTTATTAAAATATATATAATAGCTATACTTAATACAAATATACATATAAAAGAAATCACCTGGTTCTGAATGTCTATTATTCTATTATTAGCCGCTATCTCCTCTTTTGAAATTCTAATTTGATTTTCATGATTGATAATATTTTCTATTAATTTCCTATTTTTTTTCACTTCTTTTCTTAAACTGAAAGTCAATTCTTCTTTAGTATTTTCAAAAATATTAATTTTTTTATTTGCCTTTTCTAGTTGAACCTTCATTTCTTCTGCTTTACTAATTAAATTGTCATATATCATTTCTTCTTTTTCACCATCAGACTTGCATTTTTCAAATTGATGGACAAAATAACTGTCTAATAGTATTTTTTTTGCTAATGAAGGTGAACCTTTATACTTACCGATTCTTGATAATATTTCCTGGGCAGTTTTGGTAGATATTGAATTTCGTGAAGATTTAAGAGAATTAGAAAAAAGATTTATAAATGCCTCATTATATAAATTATTTACAGGAGTGACAAATCTTAATATTTGAATTAATTGTGAAGGCAGGATTGCTAGAGGCACTGTGTTTTTCAATTCAGTTTTTTGTAAATTTATAATAAAATGATCAGTTGTAAGAAACCATGCGTTTGTGTCCATAATATTACTGCATTCATCATTTCTGTAATAATCTATCATTGCTAAATTATAGGCGTCATGTTCAACAGAATAATCCATTTTTATCTTTCCTTCTGGATCTATTTTTCTAAAAATTGAGATATATTCATTGATTTTTTTATTAAAATCATTGGGCAAATCAGGATGTTTTTTTTCTATATTAATACCATCTTTTTTTAATAAATCATCTATATGTTTATAATGATTAATAAAATCTTTAAGAGAGGTTCCTTTTATACTATTTTCTCTCCAATATGTCGTAACATAATTTTCCTGAGTAATATTACTATAACCAATTTTAGCTAATTCAATTTTTACCGGGTATTTTTTTAACAATTTTGCATCATAAGATAATCTTTCTCTTAATTCCTCTAAAGTCTTCATACTTACTCTTAAGTCTATATCAAAACTATGGCACATTTCTACTACTTCTTTTGTTATTTTATGCCTATCTTCACCTTGTAGATTTTCTAATCTATAAACTACACTTGAATCCAAATATATCTTTTTACCTTTCACTTTTTCTTTAAAATTATCCATTATTTTCGGGTCACAAACCACTGTTAAAAACTTAAAGGCCTTATCCAAAAATTGTATTAAATAAGCAGCCCGTTCTTTATCTGCTCTAGAAAAAAAACCAGGAAATTCATTATACTCAATCAATTTAATTTCTTTATTCCTATTAGGTAATGAATCAATTACGCTTTTCATATCCAGACTGTTTTGGAATAAATTATTAATATTATTCATTATTAAAGATAAACTTTCAAGACCATGTCTAATAAATAGAGTTTTTAAAAATAAAATAAAATCTTTTTTTATTATTTTTAGGTCACTATTAGAAAGAAAAAGGTAATGTGGACGTATTTCATTATATAACCATATATTTAATATTTTATCTTGATTTTTATGCCCTAAATTTATTTTTTCCTTAATTTCATCATATTTTTCTGGTATAAGCATAAATTTATTTTTTGATTTTAATACATAATTAATAGCTACTAAATCGTTTAAAATTTGAACTAATTCGTTTTTATTTATTTGTACACCTAGGCTATTACGAATTTGTTCTTTTAATTCCAAGACAGTAACACTTGATTTCTCAGTATGATAGAGTCCACTTAAAACCAGGTCTTGCTTAGTTTGTTCTGTATCATCATCACTATTGGGTACAAAATGTGATAACCTGTTAATTAAAATATCATCTTGAGTCATCATATTAAAACCCCCTTAGCAAAATTTGATATACTCTTCATTGACCTCATATGCCGCTTGCCTTATATTTTATAATTATCCATATATTTCTTTTCTCCTTCTTTAATATATAGGTCAAAGGTTATAATATAAAAAATTAGCCCACCTTTTTAAGGTTGGGCTTACATATTTACTTAATCTAAAGCTAATATTATAATTTTTCATCTGACTATCGCTGCAATAAATTCATCTTTTATATTTAACCATAAATTAATTTCTTTTTTTTTATTTATATCTCCTTTCCCATTCATTTCTCATTATAATCTTATTATCAACTAAATAGTCAGTAGCCAACTTGCCAGAAAGATGGTCGATTTCATGTTGAAATAATTCTGACAAATCATCATTAAATTGTTTGATTAGTTCTTTTCCCGTTTCATTTTGATATTTAACTCTTATACTCTTATGTCTGGCAATATTAACAAAGAAAGCAACATCAAAACTAAAACAACTATCCCAAACATCAAACATTTCTTCACTTTTCCAGATGATTTCTGGGTTAACCATAACCATCTCTTCATCATTTGATTTATAGTAAACTACCTTTTTCATATGACCTATTTGTGGAGCTGCCAGTGCTCTACCTATATTCTTTTCATCTTGAAGAAAAGACAATGTATCCTTCAAATCTTGAACAACTTCTAGTAATTCTCCAGTAAAATCAGTCATATTTGACGATTTTTCTCTTAACTTTGGATTACCAATCATTAATACTTCTTTTTTAGCCATCATTTAATACCTCCCTAGCTGATCTTTTCTAAAACTATATTATAACGCTTACTTCTTTTTACCATCTTGCCATACTCTGTAGTACAAGATTATATTATTTAATACTTTTATAAGTATAGGCCACCACAACTATATAGATAACATTTTTAAAGTAAATTTTCAACTAACTTTACCACATTTCTCGCAGTTTGTTGGTTAACATCCAACTTAGGATTCACCTCAACAAATTCCGCTGAGCTTAATAATTTTGATTCGCGTATTGTTTTCATAGCAATAATTCCATCAGATAATGATACACCATCTGCACAAGGAGTACGAACACCAGGAACATAATTAGGATCTAATACATCCATATCAAAACTTAAATGAATCCCATCACAGTTTTTTCCTAAATAATCTAATACATCTATCATTACATTCTCTATACCCTTTCGGTTAATTTCTTTCATCGAAAAAACTTTTATGTCATGATTATCTATAAACTTTATTTCTCCCGGATCTAATTCTCTAGTACCAACAAGGACTATATTTTTATGTTTAACTTTAGGACCTGAATATCCTACTTCCAAAAATCTAGGATAACCATACCCAAGGTTTACAGCTAAAGGCATTCCATATATATTCCCGCTAAGAGAGGTATCTGGTGTATTAAGGTCTGCATGGGCATCAAACCAAATAATTCCCAAATTATTATAATTTAAAGATATCCCTGCAATAGTTGCTATAGAAATACTATGATCACCACCAATAATTAAAGAAAATTTATCAGTAGTACAAAAGTTTTTTACTTTGTTTGCTAATCGTTCAAATTCTTTAGTAACAATCCTAATATCTAAAGAAACATTATTAAAATCATTTAAGTGATCAACTAATTCTACATCTGAATCCCAATCTCCTTCATCATAAACATTATATCCTTTACATTCAAGTCCTCTGATTAGACCTGCTTTTCTTATAGCATCTGGACCATTATTTGCTCCTCGCTTATAAATACCTAAATCTACTTTGATTCCTAAAATTGATATATTATTATTCATCTGATACCTCCAACAATGTTTTTTCACTAATTCTTTATGCTTTTTACTTATATCTTTTAATGTATTCCTAACAATTATCCTAAACACACAGGGTAACCTATCAACTTTTAGCTTAGCCAACTAATCTATATCTGTTTTATTGAAATAAATAAGAGTAGCAGTTAAAGATATAATGAAGACTCCAATAATAATTAGCCAACTTATTAGAATTGGGTATTCTGACTGCTGATTATTCATTGTCATTAAAACAGGAATACCCCAGGGATATAAGGCTATATATTTCGAGTTCATGATAACCAAAGTAGCTAGAGTAGCAAATATACTGAAGGCAATTGATGGTATATAAGTTCTAAATAAAATAGTGATCAGAGTTATGACTGGTGTTAATAAATAAAGTAAAAAACCGGTGAAGATATATTTTTTAAAGGATAACAGTAATATATTGGTCTGAAAACCCTCAAATCCCCCTATTAATCCTAATAAAATAACCATGAAAAAGGAATAAATCATTATTATTTCAATCCAGACTATTAGAATAAATAATTTACTCAAAACTAACTGTGTCCGTCCAACTGGAATCGTTAATAGATTTTTAAGTGTGTCTTCCTCAAATTCCCTGTTAAATAAATAGGTGGTGATTAAAGCAAAAAGCATTGTACCAACTAAAAAGGCGATAAATAGATGTGTTTGACTTAAAAAACTCTTCATAGTAAGAGTTTCTGCCGGGTTTTGCTGGTGATGAGCAAGTAGCATAAAAAAGGTCAATAACGGAGATACAATTCCTCCCAGCAAACTAAGCAGAAACATCTTTGAATTTTTCATTTTCAGTAATTCAGTATATACTAAACTATTCAATTACCTCACCCCCTGTTAATTTAACAAAATAATCTTCCAGATTATCTTCACTAAGTTTAATTTTGCTTACTTCAATATCTTCATTAACTAAGACTTTATTAATCCTGGCTACCTTATCATGGTCTGTATATATTCTAATAGTCTCTTCCGGATAAACCTCATAATCTTCTATACCAAATTCATTTTCCAACAGCAGCGCAGTCCGGGCATCATCAGATACCTTTAGTTCAATATATCTCCTATTCTTCTTTCTTAATTCTTCAAAATTAATCTCTTCCACCAGACGTCCTTCATGAATTACCCCGATGGTATCAGCTAACTGTTCCACCTCACTTAAAATATGGCTGGACATAAAAATAGTAATTTTCTTTTTCTCAGCTAAGGTCTTGATCAATTTCCTTATCTCCTTTATTCCTACCGGGTCTAAGCCATTTGTTGGCTCATCCAGAATTAAAAGTTCAGGATCATGCAGTATTGCCCTGGCTATTCCCAGCCTCTGTTTCATTCCCAGGGAATAATTTCCTACTGCTTTATTTCTTTCTTCGTAAAGCCCAACTATATTTAATACTTCTTTGATAGCATCTTTTTTCTTAATACCTATCAAGGTAGTATTTATCTTAAGATTATCCACTGCAGAAAGGTTATTATAAAATCCTGAAAATTCAATGGTAGACCCAATCCTATTTAAGATTTCTCTTTTATTTGCTGAAAAATCTTCCCCAAATATTTTGATTTCCCCTTCACTTGGTCTGATTAAACCTAACAACATCCTGATGGTCGTTGTTTTCCCAGCCCCATTACGTCCTAAAAAGCCATATATTTCTCCAGGTCTTACTGTTATATTAATCCTATCTACAGCTTTCTGGAGACCATAATGTTTGGAAAGGTTTATAGTTTCAATTATTCTATCCATATTTGATACCTCCTCTTTTACTGTCTCCATTATATAATAATAAATTTTACATTGTACTTAATAATTCCTTAAGATTTTCTTAAGAAGAAATTTAAATCACCTAGATTTGTCAGATTCCCGGAAAATATAATTTAAAAACCGTTTTTTCCCCAGGAATACTCTCCAAACCAATCTTACCTCCATGCTCTTCCAGCAATTTTTTCGCTATTGCCAGACCCAACCCACTACCACTACCTACCAGAGATTTATTCCTGCTTTTTTCTCCCATATAAAGGCGTTCAAAGACATAAGGAATATCCTTTTCTTCTATACCTTGTCCTTTATCCCAGACAGATAAAATAAAACCCTTCTCAAACGGAGACAATTCAACCCCAATAAACCCACCATCTTTGCCGTACTCAATACTATTTTTTAAGATATTTTTGATTATTCTTTCAACACTTAAACGGTCAGCATAAATTATACATTCATCTTCAGGTATATTTATTTTCATATCAAAGCCTTCCTGCTTTATTCCAGGTAGAAAATCTATTAGACATTCTCGAATAATCTCCGCCAGATCAAGTAATTGAAAATTTAATTCAAAATCATCAGCATCAAGCCGGGCCATTTGGAATATTTCATCTACTAGTCTTTTGAGATTTTCTGCTTTAGTAACCAGGGTATCAAGATATTTTTCCTTCTCTTCCTTGTCTAAAGCTAGATCATCCCTTAAGGCCTCAACATAACCCAGAATAGAAGTTAAAGGTGTCCTGATATCATGAGAAATATTGGATAGAAGTCTTTTGCGTGCCTCATCAGCCTCTTTACTTGTAATAATCTCTTCCTGTAATTTCTCTGTTATTTGATTTAAAATTACTACCATTTCTGAATAAATACCAATATCCCCTATATATACACGACGGTTAAGATTCCCTGCTAAAATATCTCTAAGATAATTAAGTATTGAATGATATATTTTTTTCCTTTTAATAATTCGGTATAATAAAATAATGAATACAATACTTAATAATATAAAAATAGCAAGTTCTATCGGAGTAGTTTCTATCAAAAAAAACAATGTTATATTTAAAAAAATTAGTGAAATAATTAGACTCAATTCCAATTTAAACATCTTATTCACCTTCCGAAAAACGGTAACCAATTCCCCAGACAGTTATAATAAACTGGGGATTCTGAGGGTCTTCCTCGATTTTCTTTCTCAATCTCCTGATATGCACCATTACATTGTTATCAGCTTCAAGATAGTCGTCTCCCCAGACCTTATTAAAAATCTGTTTTTTTGTATATACCTTTCCTGGATCAGCTATTAATATTTTTAAAATCTTAAATTCAGTTGATGTTAGTTTGACTTCCTCTCCATCTTTATATACCAGATATCTATCCAGGTCAATAGATAAAGAACCAAATTCAAGCAGACCATTTCCATGACTGCTATTCCTACTATCATCCCCTCCCAGCATATAAAACCTCCGCAATTGGGCTTTAACCCTGGCAATAAGTTCAGCCATCGAAAAAGGCTTTGTAATATAATCATCAGCCCCAATCCTCAGCCCGAGAATCCTGTCAATTTCACTATCTTTTGCAGTAAGCATAATAATAGGGATATTTGCCCTATCTCTGATCAATTTACAGACTTCAATGCCATCAGTACCAGGCAGCATGATATCCAGTATTACTAAATTATACTCTCTTTTTTTAAATAACTCTACAGCACCCTCTCCATCTGAAACTGTATCAACATGGTAACCTTCCCTGCTTAAATATTGTTCAAGCAATTCCCTTATTTCAGCTTCATCATCAGCAAAAAGAATTCTTATATCTTTCATAAATTCACCAACCTATTATGTATTTTAATCCCCGGTTAAACAAAAGTTTAAACAGTAAAACAAAACATTATGCCTTCTATTTACATCTTCTTAGTCATTAATTAATAAATTCCTTCTTTCAATCTTACAAAATCATGGAACCGGTCCAAAATCTCTATTATTTCTTCACTAAATCCCTTTTAAATTGTCCTGGCGGAATTACCTCTACATAGTATAAGGTGAAATATATTTTATTACTGATGATCTTGATGCAAAAATAGCACCATCATCTATCTAGTTACGGTTTCGATGCATTTTATCTAATTTCTTCTATTGATTGAGCAAACTGGAATAAGCCCCGTTTACTAATTTTCGTTTTTTCACAGTCATACCAGGTGCAGAAGAAAAGAAACAAAAAAGTTGGTACCACTGTTCAAAATTAAGATCAGTTGGATCAGCTTTCATCTTAAATCCATTATCACTCGCCAGGCGTTTAAACTGCCTGTAGCTAAAAATGTTTTTACACTTATTTTTTAACCCATTATTATTTTGACTAAAAATATATGCTAGGAAATCCTGGTAAAGTCTTCCCTGTCCTTCTTTAATCAACAACTCTCGTCTTTTCTTAATATGCAGCATAACTATATCAACATCTGGTATCGGTCTAAAATCTTTCCTTTTGAATCTATGAATTATCTCAAATTCAAAATATGGTTTTAACAGTAAAGAACGAAGTGATCCCTTATAATAAGACTGCCCAGTATATTTCCAGGCTGCTTCTTTTTGGATAATCAGATAGGAATCCTTAGGTGCTCTTGAGATTTCTGTTAATTTTTTTATTATTTCTGCTGTTATATTAAAAGGGATACTGGCAAACACTTTATATCTTTTATTTTTTGGTAAACTATAGTTTAAAAAATTCTGCTCTATAATCTCCACATTTTTACTGGGTAAAAACATATTATTTAAATATCGACAAAGGGATTGATCATATTCTATAGCCACCACTTGTTTAACCATTTCAGCCAATTCTCTAGTAATAATCCCTTTACCTGAACCTATTTCCAACACATAATCATCCTCAGTTAGATTAGTCTTTTCGATTAAATCAATTATCAAACTAGAACTTTGCAAAAAATTTTGTGTATACTTTAATTGCAGTTGACCTTTATCCATTTTAAGAATCCACTCCTTTAATTTAAATATTCTTATAAGCGGATTCTTAAAAATAAACATTCATATAATTCCTATGACATTGAACCTTGCTAGTTTATTGCATAAATAAACTAATAACATATTTTTAGCCCTAATTATTGTTTATCATAGGAAATTAAAAAGAGGTTGCAAATGAACATAGAGTTCACCTACAACCTTCAATTGCACATATATTTTCTAATATCCTTATAATATATTCAAGAAAAACACACTATATAAAAAGATAAATATCTTCAAAAAATGATATATATTATCAAGACATAGAAATGACGTGATCCAACAGGAACCACGGCTTTTAATTAATTATATTATTAAAAGGGTGTTGAATAATGTTCATTAAGAATCCGCAAATAAGATGAAATAAAACAACTAAGTTTCTTATGTTCTGTAAATTTCAACCTTCACCTTATTATTTATTCAGTTTGTTGAATTAGCCAACTAACTGGCGAATTCTTGCAAAACCACCCATTTTACAACCCTCACTTTCAAAAATTCTATTCTTATATTACCATATAATTTGAAGATATTCAATATTTAAATCATATTAGACCTGTGAGATATATTTTTCACTCCATTATATTTACTCGATAAGAAAACGAATGCCAGATTCCAAAGTTATCTTTAACAGTTATACCCCTCTGGCCTCCCATCGCTGTATCAAGATAATAGGGATAACTTTTTCCTACAGTATAGTGGCTTCTAAAATTACTGGTAAAACTTCTCCCTTTCAGTGCATCAAACTGAATTTCAATATCTGTAATCTTTAATACTTGAGTTAGCTGAGTTGAATCTCCATAATTAGATTCATGTATTTTTTGAACATTACTATTTTCTTTTAAGACATTAATATCTGTTTGCATAGCTGCAATAATCTCTTTTAAATTATTTTCTGGTGAACTATAGATAGAAAGTATATCTTCCACAGCTCTTTGTCTATATTTCTTAACTTCATCTGTTAATTTATAATTATTTGTTTCTAATAGTTTGAGGAAATCTTTTAAGGACTCAAGCAAACTACTATTCCTGGATTGCTTATTTTTTACCATCTCTGAATAGATATTCCTGGCCTCAGCCTCTATCATCTTTGAGTCATAGGTGAAAAGAGGAGTGTTATTCAAGCCATAAAATATAAAAGTAAGATATTTATTATACAACTCTTTTATATTATCTATTTTTATTGAATCAGGGTATTGGATAATAAATTCTTCCTGTGACAATGCCCTATTCAGAACTTCATCCCATCCAATAACTAGGGCTGCATCTTTGGCCGGAACTTCCTTTGATTCAACAGACATGATATTGATATACTCCTCCATATCAGTAGTTAGATGGGGACTATATCGCTGATAAAATTGATAATCGATTATAGGAAAAAACATACCTTCCGCAGTCTCCACTTTATAGCCACTCTTTCTTGTCTCTATTAAAAATTCTTTTAATTCTTGATCAGCTAGTTTATTTACTTCATTTATATTATTAATTTTACTGAGATCAAATCCATTTTGATAGATTTTATATATTCTCATTTGCTGATCATTACTATAAAACTTTCCTTCCACACTGGATAGATGATTTCTTTGGAAATCCTCAAATTCATTAATCATCTGTGACGCTTTTTCTTCTGATATGAGTGAAATATTATTATTAATAAAGTCCAAAATCCATTTTAAACCCTTTTCCATCTGCAGTAAGTCATTAAACTTTTGCATTATTGACTCCTGCCTGTCATACATATCAATTTTTTCTTCATCCTGACCATAAGCCATTAATGTAGAAAAGACAATAAGCAACAACACTAATATTATAATAGCTTTATTTTTCATCTATAACATCTCCTCGTATTTTTGCCTCTCTATTAATTTAGACGAAAAAATCATTAAAATGTTCCACTTCCATTTCCCTCATTTCTTATCATATTGCTGGTCTCAGAAATCAGCTTTTACCTTCTTTATGCCTGCAATTACTGAACGGTTAAAGTACTGATAATCATAATTTTAAGTAAATTTCACCCTTTCCTGAAATTCTTGTCTTGATTATACCTCATTCTTTTTTACTTAACAACTCCATTCTCTTGAACATGTTTGAATTGAACTAATAGTGCTAAAATAATTGCTATTGTACTCTGAATGATATAAGATCTTAAAAAATTCTGTAACATGAAAATATTATTTCAAATATGAAGCAATTTTATCTATTCTATTTGTCCATATAACCCCTGTATAATTATCAGGAAGTTTCTCTAAATTCTCTATATTATCAAAACCGTCTGAATAACCACCTGTTCCATTGACCAGTACAAAACGAGTATTTACTTTTTCCATATGCTGCAGAAAACGGTCAGACCACCCCCAGAGAAAATTACCATAATTCAAGGGCATATGGATTTCCATATTTCTAATTGCCGGGGGAATAAAACCTTCTTAATAATTTTGAATAAGTCATAATAAAATTATTGCATTTTCTTGTGAGTAAAAATGTTCATCTTTAGACTCCTTATCCTTCCATTCTTGACCTTGATTTGACTAATACATATGACTATCGAACATATAAACCTTTTCTCTCACCAAAGATTTTCATGACTCTAACTGTCCCTGATATATAATATTGGCAAGAGACCTTGCATCGAACCTGCCCATTAACTAAATCTATATCCATAAGTAGGTCAGCATGACTTTTCAATAGCTGATCGGTATGAGACGTTTCCCCAACATTTCGCTCATACTGAGAATATACCCTGACCCCAACCGGACTTTTTAAAATTTACTTCTCTAGATTTATTTCTTTACAACTGGTATCCAGATTCCGCTTTTATATTTTTCTGATGATGTGTCTTTACTTTCATTCCACAGTATCTCCGGCCCTTCAGCTATTTCGTAATTTGAGGATGGAAACCACTCCACATAGATCCGTCCCCATGTATCCTGTAAGGTATCTGGAAATGGTCCTACTGATTCAAATACAGCCCAGGTTAAAGCAGGAACTTCTAAAGATACCAGATTACCAGAATAGTCTTTAGTTGTTGCTACACCTATATAATGGTCAAGTTCTCCTTTTTCCTCCATTCTTCCTTCTGAAAAATTTGCAGAGACCTGAATAATACCCTGTAGTTCAATGTTTGATAGTTGCTTTAGAGTATTAATCATCTCATCATCTAATTTCTTCCACATAGAGTTAATCTCAGGATTAGTTCCTTTAAAAACTATAGGTACTCTTTTCATTATTCCTACAATACTAAAGCCTCTTTCTCTACAATTTGGTAATTCATCGATTTTCCCCCTTTAATTGATAATTGGAAGGTCATCGCTGGAAAGGCTTTCAAAGAACGATCATTATTTCGGGCTTCTGATGGAATTATACCATGAAACCTTTTAAAAGCCCTTGTAAATGAAGATGACCTCCTTTCTATCAATATAATAATAAAGATATAATCTGGGCATCCGACATTCCGTGCACAGTTGTGTGGGGTTAAACAGATTAAAGTCTATCCAGCTCATACTTCTTCTTTCTACTATTGTTTTTAATGTCTCCATAAAAAATTCCTAACTATCTATTTGACTAGAATATATCATACCTAGGTTAAATAATCTATACTGAACAAATGTAAAAATACCCTTTTAATTCCATAGTACTACACATACACTATATCATTTATCTAGGCTGGTATTGCAGATAATGTACCAGAGATTTAAGAAATTCATGAAGCTTAGGGGTCAAGTAAGCGGGGCTTTACAACCCCAACTCCTCACAGAACCGTACGTGCCCTATTTAGGCATACGGCTCTTCACTCGATTATTCACCTAACATAACTAGCACCAGCACCTAATCTATATAAATTTACTTTTATTCTTGGCTTGACAATAGGATATTTCTCCAAGAATATTTCGAACTTCTCCCAGTCAAAGCTTTTCTTTTGACTGCGTCTGTTTAACCATTTATAAACTAGCTTTTGAACCTCATCATACAGGCTATCAATACTTTTGCTGTTATCTGATACTGCATAATAGTTGTATGTTCCTGTTAGTTTTCTGTTTAACTTCCTCATTAGTTCTTTTACTGGAAGAGTTCTATTATATTTTAGCCAGGATTTACATCTCATTATACTACGATGATATCGCTTATTACTTGTCTTTCTCTTTAGTCGTTTGATTCCATCCTTACATTTACCCATATAATGGGTAAATCCAAGAAAATCAAATGTGTCATTGTCATCATCAGCAGATACATTTACTATCTTAGTTTTCTCTTCTGATAACTCTAAACCGAATTTGGATATTCTTTCTTTCATTGCTTTATAGAAGTATTTTACATCTTCTTTATACTGTAGGCAAAATATTATATCATCTGCGTATCTCACCATGTAAGCTTTACCCTTTAACTCTTTACGCATTGTTTTATTAAACCATAGGTCAACAACATAATGTAGATATAAATTCGCCATAATTGGAGAACAGACTCCACCTTGCGGTGTTCCTTGTGGAGTGTCATATTTTATTCCTGCCTCCATGACTCCAGCCCGAAGAAGTCTCGATATGAGTCGTTGTATATTAGGATCTTTAATTCGATGGTCAATGAATTTCATCATCCACCCGTGGTCTACATTATCAAAGAATCCTTTAATATCTGTATCAACTACATAGTTAATATCATCTCTGTTAACTATTCTTCCTAATATTCTCAAGGCATCATGACAGTTTCTTCCTGGACGAAAACCAAATGAACATTCAAGAAAGTCTTCTTCATATATCGCATTTAGAATCTTTGATAGTGCCTTTTGAACTAGTTTGTCTTCGTATGCTGGAATCCCTAGCGGTCTCTTCTTCCCATTTTCTTTTGGAATATATACCCTTTTCGCAGGTAATGGCCTATATGCCCATCTTTTCATTCTAGCTATTAAGCTCTTAACATTCCCTGGAAGATTCTTTCCATACTCCGCTTTTGTTACTTCATCTACTCCAGCTGCTTTGTTTCCAGCTAGTTCATGATGACATTTGACTATCAATTCATAATTAATTAGATGTATTAGTGATGTAAATCTTTCATTAGGTCTATTTCTAGCTACTTCAGCTATTCTTGCAAGTTTCGTTTCCACATTTTCACCTATCTCTGTGTATAGAATATGTTTCCCTTTTAAGATTAATCTTGTGTAATCGCCTTCCCATCCACAGGCATTACTCTGCTTCCTCGGTACTATGCGATTATCCGACTCCCTGTAATATTAGATGTCCTTACTTTGTTATCGCTTGGTTACATCCTATCTCTCTGCGTAGAAATTACAGGGCCTCCCAAGTTAACAATATCATATCTATGTATAGCATGCGGAGGTCTCCGACCCCGGGGTGTTATTGTATTCTCGCTTATCGAATACTATAATGTTGCCTTCTGCTCAGTCGACAGCATCGGCCTTTCCCAATCTCCAAGATTTCGAGGCTCAATCCCTTCAGCTAAATGCTTACCGCCTACTACCTAACTGTTTACGCTTAACATCTATGGTTACCCAATAAATGTCCAAAACTCGCTATGAGTGGTTTGCTAAACCTTCCTCAGTAGGAATCCCACCTACTATATGATATGCTCTTTTCTTGGCGCACCGACTGCCCTTGCCGAATGAATTTGGGTGGAACGATAGTGGAACCTTAAACCTCATGTTAGTGATGTATGGAGCCCAAGCATACCAAAATGGGAGGTTCGGGGAGGGAGCCGTTTTGTTATGCGCTAATCATTCTTTATACTTATTATTTAATATTACAATTTTTCAGAATACCTAGAATGTAAACTGTCTGATCTATTTTTCTATTTATTTGTTTTCTCCAATTATCTGATAATCTCTGTTTAGTTAATGCCTTTCCTAAATCCCAAAAATCATTATCTTCATTTAATCTTAATAACCAATTAATCTCATCTTTAAACTCTTCATAAAATCCATCTAATTTAGATAAATATGTCATCACAACTATCCAGTCCGATAATTCACCCACATTTACTATATCCTTAGGATGCTTTTTCAAATAAGCAGTAGTATAAAAAACATTTTTCTCATATGTATGAAGCCAATTTAAATATTTCTTTTGTAAATCATCTGATAATCTATGTCTATTATTCGTAAGAAGAATAACACAATTTATAGAATTTAAACCAATATAACTATTATGAATATCTACACCTATAATTTCTTTAGCTATTTCATTAACTACTTCACTTTTATATTCTCCACCAGATAGAGTCTCAAATAATATTGTACTCCATTTCTCAACTATATCATTATATTTCTCATCTTCGCAACCAAACATAGATAATTTGGAAGTAATAAATAAATCAACACCAGCCAGAAACCATTTGTTCTTTTCCCATGCATCAGGCCAATGTAATCTTTTATTTAATAATTCTTCCATATAATTGCAAGCTTTATCTACCGGTCTATCTCCTCTTTTTAATCCTAAATTACTTAAGTATATAATAGCAGACTCAGTAGTTTTATATTTTTGCTTTATCTTAGTATTTTGTGAATGAAACCTACCCCAACTTCCATCTTCCCGTTGTTCACTAATAATATCTTGAACTCTTTTACTTTCATCTAACTCTTTTCTTAATTTCTTTATTTCTGTATCATTTTTATCTGTATCAAATATTTCAATCATAATTTTATATTTTACTACAGCACTATTTGTATTACTTAAAACTTTTTCTACTATATTATTAATATCTATCATTATATCACCTTTTTATTTTTTCCCATAATTAAATGAATCACTTATTCTAGTTATATCAAGCCCCTAGAAAAGTTGCTAATATTACTGCAAATAGTATAGATTTTAATAATTTCATGATACGTCCCCCTACACTCAAGGAATTATCGGTTTAATGCCCTTTTTAGTGCTAGTATAATGTCTTCTTCATTATTCTCACAGTTTGAATAACCTATTGATATACTGGGTTTTGTTTTCCCGTGAAAATCACTACCACAAGTTAAGAGCAATTTATGCCTTAGTGCAAATTCTTTATAAAATAACATTTGTTTTTTACTATGGTAACTACTATAAACTTCTATCCCTTTAATACCACAGCCAATAATAGCTTCTAGTAAAGCACCATTTTCTTTAATGTTGTTTCCAGGATGTGCTAAAACAGGTATGCCTCCATTTTTTTCTATAACTTTAATTGCTTCTTGTAATTTTATAAATTTTACTTCAGCATAGGCTGGCTTACCCTGGGCACAATAATCCCAATAAAAATTAACATAAGGGTTATCACTTCTAGAACCATGTTCATAATAAGACTTGAGTAGAGGGTTTGTATGTTCCTTATCAAATTGCATAGCAGCTTCAGCAATCATTTCACCAGTAACTATACCGTTCTTAGACAAGTCTGCAATAATTTCATCGGAAAAATCTATCCCTAATTCCCGAATCAATTTTATACGTTTCTGGGAAGCAGTTTGTTCTTGTAGTATAATATTTTTTTCAATTTCATTAAATATTGAGCTTTGATAGTCTATCCCATAGCCTAACACATGCAGGTTAACGGTATCAAAAATACAATCCAATTCTACTGCTGGAATTATTTCAATATCTTTATCTTTACAATACAATTTTGCTTCATGTATGGCTTTTATACAATTGTGGTCTGCAATAGAAAAATACTTTATTTTTCTTTCTAAGCATTGATCAACTAATGCTTTAGGTTCAAACTCTCCATCATTACTGTAGGATGAATGAATATGCAAATCTATATAACTCATCTTTAACCTCCATATCTTATTTTTAAAATCTTCAATGTCATCTAACGTCATCTCCGACTTTAACCTAACTCACGTCGACTATGCTACCTCATAGTTACTAGATAGTTCTCATTGAAAAAGTCGATATAAAATAATTATTTTTATCCAAAACCAAAAGGAAATCCCGATTGAATGTAAAATATAGTAAATAAGAACAAATACAAACTCAAATCAATAAAATCAAAAGAGTAGGAGGTTCGAGGAGGTGCCTGCTTTTTTGACATACACCCCGTATATTTTGTACTCTGAAGTTCAGGACATTTTAATCCAATATTGGGATGAGTTTGAGAAAAAATATCCTCTCCCCTAATGCCTTTAAAGTAGTACGAGCTTTAATAATTGCCGTACTTCAGCACTGGGTGGCCATAGTTAATCATATTTTAAAGCTCAAATGAAATCTCTTAAGATTCATTTGGGCTTTTGCTTTCTTGCAATTACGGAAATACTCCTGATTTGTTATGTGAAGTAGCTTGAACAATTATTTCCTACTGGTTGTGACAATATTTAACTATTAAATAATACAAAAGATTAATATTATCAATTGAAAATTTCATTTATAAATATCAATGTCTTTACCTATTCAAAATCAATTCAAAAATTAGTAGTTCCATCTAAGACCCTTTTTCGTTTTCAATTATAATAATTATCAAATTAATTTTCGTGCATCTAACCATTTTTTAAAATCTTTAAATGATTTTTTTCTAGCTGTTTTTTTATAAAGTAAATAATCAAAAAAATATATTGAAGTCCCTTTTGGAATATTTATGTCAAACAAGTGACTTCTAAATAATGAAAACCCCAAATTAATCCGAATAATACCTCTTATTTTTTTAGAACGTAAAAACTTTTCCCATAAGTTCATTTTATCTCCTCCAAATATAAGTTTACTTAAAGCTGGTCGTACTTTCACATACCGTCCCGAGTACTCCCGACGTTGTCGATCCTGAACAATTATATACAATCATAATTAACATAAGGATTGGCATGATTTTTTGCCCATATTACCCTAAAATGTAAAGCAAAAAACATGCCAAAGACAATGTCCCGCAGGGCCAGGCTGGTCTTGTGAGAATACTCTGTTGTTATACGCTGTTTGGCTACCTAGAACATTTAGGTATTGACGAAGTATATTGAATGTAATCTGGTAGGTCGGGAATCTCACAGCTCCTTTCCCCCATCAGAACTGTGCATGACAGTTTCCCTTCACACAGCTCAAGAAGTTATCAACCAACCCTCGGATTGGCAATAGTTATTATACCATCTGACTTTTGCAGAATAGGAGTCTGTTAACAGTAATCGGCTATGTCCCGAAGGGTAGCCACTCTTTGGCGTAACGGGAATACTCCGCTTTATAAATTTTAAACATATATCCATTTCTAAAATATTTACTGTCATCTTCATTGGTAGCCCTACTTCTAGGCATTAGCCTACTGATGGGTCTTTGAAATTCAGACGAAAAGTGAGAAAGCCATTTCATCAAAGTAGGTTCGATTCCTGCTCTCTTCATGGTGAAGTTCTCTGTTACTATACCATAAATAACATGTTTTATTCTATGGCTGATTATCTGGAATGATAATGCTAAAAGATCAAGATCGGAACCATTCTTCAACCTCACCCCGGAGCTACAGAGTCAAAGATTATATATTCCTCAATAGGATAATATCCTTTAGCCAGTTCAGTTTTTAAAGCCTCCAAAGCTTGCTGCTGCTTGGAAGATATCCTTAACTTTTTAGCACTCATCTGTTATTCATCCCATATCTTGAGATTTACTTTATAATACCTTACTATATATTATATATTCTTAATTTATAGTATTTTTCCTGCATCTCTCAATCATAGCCGGATTTTTATTAATTTCATAGTAAACTTAATTATCTCAACAATTATATAGGTTTTTATTTAATAAACTCACTTTTTTCAAGAATCAAGCATAGCAAATAGTTTATAAGCATCTTTAAAGCCCTGCCAATACCTAATTCTTTCGGCAATAACTAGATTACTACCTACGAAAAATCCAATTCTAATAAAAGTTTTTGTTTCTCCTCAGATAAGTTCTTACTTATTTGAGGATATAATTATGTTTGCCTCAAATTCTATTGTCTTACTTTCCTTTTAATATTTTTTAATAAATTAATCAGCCTCCTTATTCATAAGTAATATAATTCTATAGTTATATTAATAACTTATTAGTTTGTTTTATAACTTTATTATAATATTATCTCATTTTATTGTCAATACTTAAATATAATTTTCATAACTGAATCGTTTGCTTATTGACTATCAGCTTAGTATAATAATTGTAAAGGAGGTTGTTTATGAGCATCAAAAATGAAATAAAAGCAAAAATAATAGAAACAGGCTGGACTATTAAAGATGTTGCTGCTGAATTAGGGAAAAGATATAATAGCAATTACTCCCCTGAAAATTTAAGCAATAAATTACGACGAGGTACTATACAATATCAAGAAGTAAAGGAAATTGCAGATATCATTGGCTATGAAATAAAGTGGAATAAGAAATGATTCTAGGATAAGCACATAATAAAATCTTAGTTATCAATTACAGAGAATTTAGATTTATTATTCATGGTTTTTATATGGCTATATGAAAACATTATATTGAATTGTAATTGATGGATAAGTATCAAGCTTAAAATCTCCTTGATTATTAACAAATTAGTCCTTTATGATAGAAATAATAAGACCCTGGATCCTAAGATTCCAGGGTATGATCCGCCAATATTATTTTTTTAGTCTATCTTATAAATAATTTTACCTAATCATTTACCTTAGCTAAAAAAAAGCTTTTATTTCTTCGGCATCCTTATAGCAAATTTGACATTTTGTACTTCCGATATCAATATGAAAGGGATATCTTACCTAAACTCCATAATCGCTTAGATTATACACTCATCTATAATATCTTTAAATGAATCATCATATTTTTGACACTCCCTATTTAACACTATTAAATACTATTAAATCGTGTGTCTTTTTAATTTTGCGTTATCTGTGCTTTACCCCAGTCAGAACTAGCCTGATTCAAGGGATAATTACATTTAAAATGTCTTTCCGGGTTAAGTGGGTATATCTGATTTCCAACACAATTAAAGATCCAGTTCTTCAACCATTTCAGCATTTTCTATAATAAACTCCCGGCGGAGGCTAGCATTTGAGCCCATTAAATGAGTAAATACCTCATCTGCTTCAATTTCGTCATCAATTTCAATTAGCTGCAACTTCCTCTTTTCTGGGTCCATGGTTGTCTCATATAACTGCTTAGGATTCATTTCACCAAGACCTTTATACCGTTGGATTGAAATTTTTTTCTCTGGATTTTCCTGTTTAAAATTAACTAATTCCTGATCAGAATATAGATATTGTTCATTACTCCTCCAGGATACTTTATACAAAGGGGGTTGGGCCAGGTATACATGACTATTCTCAACCAGTTCAGGCATATAGCGATAAAACAATGTTAAGATTAAAGTAGCAATATGAGCACCATCTACATCTGCATCTGTCATAATAATAATCTTATGATACCTTAGTTTATTTATATTAAACTCTTCTCCAACACCAGTACCTAGAGCAGTAATAATTGTTACAATCTCATTATTATTAAGAATTTTATCCAATCTTGCCCTTTCAACATTTAATATTTTACCTTTTAGAGGTAAAATAGCCTGAAAATGCCTATTGCGCCCCTGTTTAGCTGAACCTCCGGCAGAATCCCCCTCAACAATAAATATCTCACTTTCTTCTGGTTTTCTACTGGCACAATCAGCCAGTTTCCCAGGGAGGGAATTACTGTTTAAGGCATTTTTTCTTCTGGTTAGTTCTCTGGCTTTTTTAGAGGCTTTACGGGCCCTTACTGCCTGCAGGGCTTTATCAACAATTGTTTTCCCTACCTCTGGATTGGAATCAAGATATAGGCTTAGATATTCATACACAGAACTCTCAACAATGCTCCTTAATTCACTATTACCAAGCTTGGTTTTCGTTTGACCTTCAAACTGTGGATCTGGTAATTTAACATTAATAATAGCCGTAATACCTTCACGAACATCATTACCATTTAGAGTCGAATCTTTTTGCTTGATGAGTTTATTGTTTCTGGCAAAATTATTTATAGCCTTTGTCAGTGCTGTTTTAAACCCGGTTACATGATAACCACCATCAATAGTATGTATATTATTAGCATAGGAAAAAATCCTTTCTGAATATCCATCATTATACTGTATTCCCATTTCAATATAATAATCATCTATCTTTTCTTCCTGATAAATAACCTGTTTATTTATCACATTTCGATTTTTATTTAAATATTCTACAAAAGCCCTGATCCCACCATCATACTGATATTTTTCCTCTTTAGGTTCTTTCTCTCTATTATCTTTTAAAATCAGGGTTAATTCTTTATTTAAAAAAGCTGATTCCTGAAAACGATGTGCCAATGTTTCGAACTTAAATTCAACAAGTTCAAATATTTCTGAATCAGGCATAAAAGTGATAGTTGTTCCACTATAATTAACACTGCCCTCTTTAGTTAATTCAGTAACCGGTAGTCCTCTTTCATAACGCTGGATATATTTATTGCCATTCCAACAGGTAGTCAATTCTAACCACTCTGATAAGGCATTTACTACTGAGACACCTACACCATGTAAACCACCAGATACTTTATAACTATTACTATTAAATTTACCCCCAGCATGTAATGTCGTCAAAACAATCTGGGCAGCTGGCAATCCTGTATCTGGATGAATATCAGCCGGAATCCCACGACCATTATCCTGTACAGTCACACTATTATCTTCATTAACAGTTATTGTAATCTGATTACCATGACCAGCCAGAAATTCATCAATACTATTATCTACCACTTCCCAGACAAGGTGATGTAATCCTTTAATACCTGTACTTCCTATATACATTCCAGGTCTCTTTCTTACTGCTTCTAATCCCTCAAGTATTTGAATCTGTTTAGCATCATATACCTGTTCCTCAAACAATGACATGACTTACACCTTCCTTCTTCAATCTATTATAACAAAAGAGATAATATTTTACCACCATTTAAATGGTTTTGTTTGACGTAGTCCATAATATATGGAATAATAGATATTGTAAATAATTATAATACATAGTGTTATATTTTGAAAGGAGTAATTTATATGACAGAAAAGATTACCCCCATAGCTATTGAAGATAAAATGCGGGAGTCTTACCTAAACTATTCTTTAAGTGTTATTGCCTCCAGGGCCCTCCCGGATGTCAGAGATGGGTTAAAACCTGTTCACAGGCGCATACTTTATGCTGCCCGTGAAATAAGCCTTTTTCATAACAAACCCCACAAAAAATCTGCCAGGGTAGTTGGTGAAGTACTTGGTAAATATCATCCTCATGGTGATGCAGCAGTATATGCTGCTATGGTTAGAATGGCACAGCATTTTAATCAGAGGTATCAATTAATAGATGGTCACGGTAATTTTGGGTCAATAGATGGTGATAGTGCCGCAGCTATGCGCTATACTGAAGTTAGATTAACCGAGTTGGCCGAGAGTATTCTCTCTGATATCAATCTTAATACTGTAGATTTTACTGATAATTTTGATGGTTCACTACAGGAACCTGTTATTTTACCCTCCAGAATCCCTAACCTACTGGTTAATGGTGCCAGTGGTATTGCTGTTGGCATGAGTACAGATATACCACCACATAACATCAATGAAACAATCGATGCCTTACTCCACCTCTTAAAACACCCTAATGCCAGATTAGAAACACTGATGAAGTACTTACCTGGACCAGATTTCCCTACAGGGGCGCAGATTGTGGGGAATAATGGCATTATTGATGCTTATAAAACCGGCAAAGGTAAAATTATCCTGAGAGCTAAAACCAAAATAGAGAAAAAAGGTAAAAAAACAAATATAATTATTACTGAAATACCCTACCAATTAAATAAATCTCGTTTAATTGAAGAAATTGCTGATCTTGTCAATAGTGGTAAAATTGATGGTATCTCTGACCTTCGTGATGAAACTGACCAGGAAGGCATCAGAGTTGTTATTGAATTAAAGGCTAATACAGATACTGAACTAATTTTAAATAGGCTATACAAATATTCCTCAATGCAGACCTCTTATCGCATCAATATGTTAGCACTGGTTGGCCAGAAACCCCTTACAATGAATCTAAGGACAATCTTACAACATTTTATTGACTTTCGACGCAAGGTTATTACCAGAAGAACCAAACACAAACTTGAAAAAGCCACTATGAGACACCATATTTTAGAAGGGCTTATTAAGGCTATTGACAAAATGGATCTCGTAATATCTATCATTAGAAACTCTCAATCAACCAGTGAAGCAAGGAAAAATCTAATTAATAAGCTGAAGATAAGCCAAGAACAGGCAACTGCTATCCTGGAAATGCAGCTCCAACGCCTGGTAGGTATGGAAACAGAGAAATTACTGGCTGAAGCCAAAGATTTAGCTGCTGATATAAAAACATATCAAGCCATACTGAATAATCAAGATAAGCTGGATGATTTATTGAAGGATGAATTAAATGAAATAAAAAATAGATTTAGTGATAAAAGAAGAACAGAAATAATAGCTGATGAAAAGAAAGCCCAGATTTCTGAAGAAGACCTTATTAAAGATAAAGATGCTATTATAACTTTTTCCTACCGTCAGAACATAAAACGAACAAATTCTAAAGAATATGCCAGAACCAGTAAAAAAGATTATATTACTACAGTATTAAAAGGCAGCAGCCTGGATCCCCTTCTATTCTTTACTAATACTGGTGATGTCTATACTATTCCTATCCATAACATTGAAGAACACCACGGTTTATCTACAGGAGAAAGCATTAAGAAATATTTAAAAATCCCTCTAAAAGAAAAGATTGTTAATATTATTTGTCTAAATGAAGAAATCAAGCAGCAGTACATTACAATTACTACCAAAAATGGAATGGTTAAAAAGACAGCCGCTAAAGAATATTTTACAAACTATAATTCAATAAAAGCTATTAATCTTAAGAAAAAAGATGAAGTTGTTGATGTCTTTATAAGTGATGGGAATCAGGAAATAATGCTGGCTACAAAAGCTGGCCAAACCATTAGATTTAATGAAAAATCCGTAAATGATACAGGCAGAAATACCATGGGCAAAATTGGTATCAAACTTGAAAAAAACGATAGCATTGTTAGTTCCAATCTACTCAATGATAATGACTTTATTATAGCTATTTCAACAAGTGGGAAAGCCAAAAGAACAGCAATTAAAGAATATAAAGTTCAAAAACGTAATGGAAAAGGTCTTAAAACCTGTGGTTCGAAAATTCATCAGATGGCTGCTGTTTTAAGTGTCCCCCAAGATAAACATATTTTAATCGTCAGCAGTGATGAAAGATTATTTCCAGTAACTGTTAAAGATATAACCGAAACACAGCGTGATGGTAACATGTTTCAGTTAATTGACCTTAATGAAAATGAAGAAATTACTGGAGCATATATATTACCTGTTTATAATGAAAATAATCCTGAATAATATCAAAAAGGACTATTGCATCTCTAGACAATAGTCCTTTATTATATTCGTTTATTTTATTTAGCAAATACATGATTACCAATAACTACAGTTTTTTCCCTGGTAGATAACCACCATAATGTCTCAGCTGTTTTCGGGTTATAGAAAAAGAGAGCACCCCTTGAAGGGTCTTTCCCATTTATAGCATCTCTGGCTGCCCGGTATGCCGTATCATTAGGTCTAAGATTAATCTGTCCATCTGTTACTGACGTAAATTGCCCGGGTTGATATACCACATCTGTTATTGTATCTGGAAAACCAGGGTTTTTTACCCTGTTTATAACAACCGCTCCAACGGCAACCTGCCCTTCATAAGCCTCTCCTCTTGCCTCAGCATAAATAACCTTAGCCAACATGTCTATCTCATTACTATCATAATCAGGATTATCTATATCTATCCTGACACTACCCTTCCCTGAATCACTTGATTGAGCAATTTTAGATAGGATAATTAATAATAGGGCAACCCCCATCCCACGATAAATATCATCGTTTTCAATAGAGGCCTTTACTGTTTGACATGTAGTTATAGGAGATATTACCGGAATAATAGCATAAAACATAAGTATGATTAAGGTGAAAATACTTATCTGTCTCAAATATTTCCGAAACATATCCCTACCTCCATTTAGTTGCCTAATAATAACAATAATAATGCAATTCCACCAATAGCATAGATTGCCTTTTCAGAATTATTTTTCTTGCTTTCCAGTTCTTTTATTTCACTATTTTTATCATTGACTTCACCTTTCAAGCTGTTTACTTCCCTTTGTAGCGAATTTATCCGAGCTTGATTAACCGATATATTATCTTTCAATTGTTCTATTGTTTCATTAGTGGACTGTAATTTCATATCTTCCAGAAGACTCAATCTCTCATTCATATCTTCTTCCAGTTCCACCACTTTGGCACGTAGATCCTGTAATTCTTCTTCCAGTGTTTTTATCTTAATAATGTTTTCAATAATCCTGGAGACATCATCTTCTACATTACTTACACGGGTATCTACTTTTTTTACACTATTATTTAAAGAAGCTATATCAATATCTTTTATCTCTGTCATAAATTCATCCTGGATCATATCCTTCTTCTGCAATTCCTCAATCTGTTCTTGAAAGGCATCTCCACGTACAGCAAGATCAACTAATTCTTCCTGAAACTCAACAGATAACTTTCTGATTAAATTCATATCATTTTTATTAACCTGTGTCCCAGCATCATTGATCCCTTCCAGTATACGGGCCAAAATCTCTGCCAATTGATAGCGTGAAACCTTATCCTGTCCCCTGAACGTACCATCTTCATGTAATGATAATAACCCTGCATCAACAAGTTTTTTTACACTTTGATATGCCCAGTGATCAGTAGGTACATCCTTAAAACCATCGGCTCTGACAAAACATGAAATAAGCAATATAAAAACCATCATTAAAACTATAATTCTCTTCATTATTCTCTCCTCCAAATTTAGAAATTAAGATCCCTGGTAATAACCTCAGATTCTTCATTGTCAATAATAAAAGTGGAATCACCCCAGCTTATTTGATTATTACCTTTCTTTAAAACCTTGAAATGTAAAGTCGCTAATGTCCCTCTATCTATCTCAGTTGGGATTATTTCACTAAGATGGATAATACCTTTTTTGCTGGTATCAGGTTTATCAAAAGGTAAAAGTTTATTATCTTTCAAGAAAATATTACCACGTGAAACATGAACTAACTTCAAATACTCAGGGTCATAATTAATAATTGAATCAAGTAAATCAAGCCCCTGGATGTTTTCGCCAACAATATCAATACTTATATAATCCCCTTCTTCTATCTCTTCATATTCATTTAGCTTGAGATAAAAATAAGGGTCTAACACAGGAATATCTAAGTCATCAAACCTGTCAATTTTTTGATAACCATGTAATCCTCTATTATCTATTGCTACAGGGAGTTTGCCATCAACTTCCAGGGCTTTAATCTTCCAATTCACCTTGATTTCTTGCCCTGCTTCCAAATTACCAGGATATTTTCTAGCCCGCTCTTTAGTGGCCAACAGTAACCCTGGCGGCAGAAATAGTTCAGTAGAAAGATCATAAAGGGTAGAACCCCCTACATTTTTAAAAACAGCCTGAATATCAAACGGATTAGGAACAAGGCGTCCATTATCTACATTCAATTTATCAATTAAATTAAGTCTGGTTTTAAGCTGTGGTGGGCCAACAAAAATAATCTCCCTCTTAACCTGATTAGAATCCGTATTATCTGCCTCAACTTTAACTGTATACTGAGTTTCTGGAGGTAATGATTGATCGTTATCAGCAACATACCAGATAAGCTGTACTATCTCCCCTGCCTCCATATCACCAATCTTTTTCTCTTTATCATCAACATTCAGACTATCAGTGATATCTAAATTAACTCTTACATTTTTAGCTGTAATCTCTGAAGTGTTTTCAATATAGGCTATGATTGGGAATGTTTTATCAGGTCTATCAAATGTTACTTCTGCTGGTGAAGTTACACCTAAAGAAATAAGACCAGGTACTATCGTAATACCCCCTAAACCATATCTTGTGATATAGGTCTTTGTCTCACCTGGTTTTATCATCTCTGGTACCCAGTACATAGCTATAGCACTATCAATCTCAAACTCACCCTTACGTAAAAACTCTTCACCTGGGTTAAAATCAAAATCCCATACCCCATCAGCTAAACTACCCCAGTCAGCCAGATAAACCTTATCAGGGGAGGTAACACCAGGACCAGTAAAAGTACCCTGTGAAGTAACTGTTGGATTACTTATACTATCAAAGGCCTGCCAGAACTCTGGTAATTGTTTTTTATAATAAAGCCTATCACTTACTACTGCATCCTCACCAATGCGGAATGGAGCACCATCATTTTGACCTAACATTGTATCAAGCATTATTCTCAAACCAACTTTTTCATTACCATTACCTAGATTCTCAACTCTGTATTTAATCTGAACAGCATCATATAAACCAGTAGTTGAACTCTTTACAATGCTTAGTATTTGTTCAACCTTAATACTGTCTTTAATCATTATTTCGGTATGAATACCATCATCTAATAAGTAAGGTTTTTTAATTAGTTCACCATATTTACCTGATTTTCCAGCTCGGCGTCCTGATTCCCCTCCAAATACATACTTTTCATTATTTAACCAGATACTGGTATATGATGTCCATGGTTTAGGTCTTCCGTAAATAAGGGGTTTATTATTATCATTATTACGGAAAGGAGCACCACCGGTAGTTTCTATAGCAAAACGGCCCATCCCATTTTCATCCATGTTTACTACGATGACAATATAATCATTACCAAGCCGGAGATTATTGTATTGGTCTATTTCATCAAAGTTATCTCCTTGTCCAATTGCTGTAATAGTAGTGATAAATAATAATATTAAAATTGATAATGTTAAACAAACCCCTTTTCTCACATTCTCACCTCAGTTCATCTTAATTTATAATATAGATATTTTAGCTATTCAAACTCGAGATTTTGCAATTCTACACTAACATGGGAATTATTGTTTTCATCCATATTGTAATTTATTATAATTTCAATAGTATATGCTTGTTGATAATCTTTAAAACTCCATCCCCGTTCCACAGTTAAACCTGCAATCCGGTCCATTTGTTCTATACCAGAGGATTTAATAAGTTCCATTTCTGTAATTTCTCCAGAGGTATTAACCTTGACCTTATAAATAACAGTACCTGTCAAGGCCTTACTAACTAGATCCTTAGGATAAGCTGGTGTTGGAGCACCAATTACCAGATCCCCGGCAGTAGGTGGTGGAGGTGGTGGTGGTTCTTCAACATGATTTCCTTCAACATTTCCAGACTGGCTACTACCATTAACTTGCTCATTTGTCCCAGATGCCCCCTCCCCTTTATTGCCATCAACCTCAACCTCCATATCACTATTTTCACTACTTAAGACTTCTGGCTCTGGTTCAGGTTCAGGTTCTGGCTCTGGCTCTGGTTCAGGTTCAGGTTCTGGCTCTGGCTCTGGTTCAGGTTCAGGTTCAGGTTCAGGTTCTGGTTCAGGTTCTGGCTCTGGTTCAGGTTCAGGTTCAGGTTCTGGCTCAGGTTCTGGTTCAGGTTCAGGTTCTGGCTCAGGTTCTGGCTCAGGTTCTGGCTCAGGTTCTGGCTCAGGTTCTGGTTCAGGTTCTGGTTCAGGTTCAGCTTGTTTAATATTTGTCCTACTTTCTTCAACTGTACTCCTATCATCAGTAATAGTTGAAGGTGTCCTGTATTCAATACGCTGAACAAAACTAAATTCCCTCTTTTGTCCATCATTTCCCATAACACCTAAATTCCCGTAGGGAAAAACAATCAATAAAAGAAGATGAAATACAATTGATAAAATTAGATATACTATTAAACGGTCCGGATCCTTTTGATAACGCATAGCTTAATACTCCTTTTTTTCAGCAGCCAGTGCCAGTTTATAGATCCCTGATTGACGCAAATTATCCATCACAGCAATAATATCTTTGTATAATACCTGTTCGTCTGCATTTATAATAGCAATAGTATTATTATTATTTTGGTAATATGTGGCGGCAATCTCTCTTATTCTATTAATGGAGATTTTTTTATTTTCATAATATAAATCACCATTTTCACTTATATCAATTATTAAATTATCACTATCCTGTTCAGAAACAGTAACAGCTTTAGGTAATTGAAGGTCTATACCTGTAGGAGTTGTTCTAAAGGTTGTAAAAAGCATAAAAAAGACCAGCAAAAAAAAGATTACATCAATCATTGGTATAATATTAATCGATGATTTCTTTTTAAGAGTAGTCTTGAACATCAATTTCACCTCGATTACCAATTACATCCATAATATCTACCATACTTAGATTCATTTCATGGGCTTTTGTTGCTACTGTATTTGTAAAATAAGAATAAAATATTGCTGATGGTATAGCAATTATAAGTCCGATAGCAGTACTAATTAAAGCAGCCGCAATACCTCCACTAATTTGAGCAGGATTAGCAGCACCAGCTGCAGTTCCAAGTATATTAAAACTATTTATTATTCCCAATACTGTACCCAGCAGTCCTAATAAAGGAGAGATCATTGACACTACATCAAGAATAGGTAAATGTTTTTCCATTTTTTTGATCTCATCTTCCCCCACAGCCTGTAAAACCTCTCTAATCCGTGCAGGGTCTTCACTATGATGAGATAAAGCTGTGGCAAGAAGCTTTGCATTAGGTCCTTTTTCTCCTTTTAACTCATTAAGGGCTGTTAAAATATCGTTCTGCTCAACTAGTAGTTCTATTTTTTTTATTAAACGAAAACTACTATCGCGATAACGCATGAAAAATATTAATTTCTGTAAAATTACAGCAAAACTAAAAATAGAGGCAATCATTAATGGTATTGTCATGGGCCCACCTAATGCCAGAAAACTATATATTTTACCTAAATTCAATTCTACCACTCCTTTTATACTTGTCCTATAATTATAAATTCTACATCTAAGAGAGTTTTCCTGCCTATCTATTTAAAATTTAAAAAAGCCTTTAATCTTTAAGACTAAAGGCCTGAATAATATCTAGTAAAATTATATATTATTTATCTATGCGTTATTATTAACTGTCATGTATTTTGCATCATGTAAAATTTCATTTATTTCCTGATTACTTATTTCAACCCCTCTTTCATTAATCAATTTTTTTATATTTTTATCATATACAGTAGTATATTCCATAAAGGTTTCTTCTAATTTTTTCATATAATCAAGCCCCAAGTTTTCACACTCCCATCTATTTTTACTTATATTATTTCTATAATAAAAAATTTTATTCATTTATAAAAACAATAATTTACAAACAAATACTGCCGCAAAAAAACCAGCAATATCGGCTAATAAACCTACAGTTACAGCATATCTATATTTTTTTATACCAATAGCCCCAAAATACACAGCAATTATATAAAAAGTAGTTTCAGTACTTCCTTGTATAGTAGAAGCAAGTTTACCTATAAAAGAATCTGGACCAGAGTTTTTTAGTAAATAACTTGTGTATGAAAGTGAAGCATTACCAGAAAGAGGTCTTAAAAACAATAATGGCAGAACATCATCAGGTATTCCTAATTTTTTTGTAACTGGATTTATCAAATTAATTAATAGATTCATAGCACCTGAAACTCGAAAAATATTAATTACAATCATCATAGCCAGTAAATAGGGAAAGATCTTTAAAACTGTTTTAACCCCACCCTTTGCACCTTCAACAAAAACATCATATACCTTTACACCTTTTAAAAAACCATATAATGGTATGATAAGGATTAAAATTGCTATACTCCAGTTAGAGATCCCTTTTATTATCTCAAACAATCAACTCACTCCCTGGTAAAAGCCCTGAAAAATCTGTCAAAAAATAAGGCGGTAACCGTTGAAATGCTTGTTGCAAAAATACTACTCACTATTATTATTGTTGGATTATTTGAATTACAGGCAACCCTTAAACTGATTATTGTTGCCGGAATGATTGTTATACTGGAAGTATTCAGGGCAAGTAACGTACACATAGCAAAACTGGCTCTTTCTTTTTTTGGATTAATATCCTGTAATTCCTGCATTGCTTTAATACCTAAAGGAGTAGCAGAGTTTCCCAGACCCAGTATATTGGCTACCATATTTAAAACTATAGCCCCCCTTGCTGGATGACCATCTGGTATTCCAGGAAAAATTAAATTAATTAATGGTTTAATTAATCTCCCCAACAGCTGAGTAAAACCAGATTTCTGGGCAATATTCATGATTCCCAACCAAAGCGCTATGGGTCCTAATAAATCTATTGTTAGTCTTACACTATCTTCAGCACCCTGAAAAATTGCCTCTGAGACCTTATCTATCTGCCCAGTAATCCCCCCTACTATAAATCCAGTAATAATCAATCCCAGCCACAAATAATTAATCATAAACCTCCCCCCAGTAATCACTTCGTAATGTCAAAAATATTTTAAAATATATTGTCAAAACCCTATTATAGTAGGGATTTGATCTTAAATACTTGTCACCCCCCCTCTTTTTGAGGTATATTTAGGTTGCTTATTTACCTTTTTAAACCACAAATAGAAAAGGCGGTGACAAACTTTGAAACAAATTATTAATGTCTTACTTACTTATATTCAAATTCAATATCATATTATTTGCTATCTCTTGACTTTACTTGTTAGTAAAGACTTCATGCCCAAAGATGAGATTCCCATCAGCAAGAAATATCATCATCTTCAAGTTGATGATTTACCCATTATTGAAGTCCTGGAAAAGCTTGATTACCAAAAACTAATAATTGCTTACGAACAGGAACATGGTAAACCTCTTAAACCTGTCAGACGCCGTAACGCCAAATACAAAGTTCCTGAGTCTATGACCTGCCCAAGATGTGGTGCCCCACATATTTATCTTTATGATAATACTGGTGGTCGTGGTCAATATCTCTGTAAAATTTGTAAGACTAATTTTAATGATAAAATTCGCTTTTCTAAAACTGTTATCTTTAGGTGTCCCCATTGCTCTCGTACTCTAGAACAAATTAAAGAGCGTAAGAATTTCTATATCTACAAATGCAAGAATGATGACTGCTCTTTTTATCTTAAAAACCTTAGATCCATGAGTAAAGAAGAGAAAAAACACTTTAAAAAATATCCCCATAAGTTTAAAGTTAGATACATTTACAGAGAATTTGACTTTGACTTTCAACCATTGAGCAAGGAGTCTCCAGATTTACCTAAAGTTGATATCTCAGGAATACATTCTTCACCACATACTCTGGGGTTAATCCTTACTTACTATGTTAATTATGGTCTTTCTTCTCGCAACGTAGCTGCTATCATGGAAGATGTTCATAATGTTAATATCTCTCATCAAACTGTAATTAACTATGCTGATTCAGTTGGTTATCTAGTTAAACCCTATTTAGATAATTATCCTTATGAGCTTTCTGACTCTTTCTGTGGTGATGAAACCTACATTAAGGTTTATGGCAAGTGGCAGTATATTTTCTTCTTCTTTGATGCTGTGAAAAAGATTATTCTATCTTACCATGTCTCACCTAATAGAGATACACCTTCTGCAATTAAAGCTATTAATGATGTCCTTACTAAGATGGATACTATCCCTGATAACCTCAACTTCGTAGTTGACGGTAATCCTATCTATCTTCTGGCTAAACATTATTTCTATCAACAGGGTATTAATTTTGATATCACCCAGGTTCTCGGCCTTACTAATGACGACCCTGTCTCAAAGGAAAATCGACCTCTAAAACAAATTATTGAAAGACTCAATAGAACTTTTAAAAAAAGCTACAGATCAAGATGTGGTTTTAAGTCTTCTAAAGGATCAGTATCATACGTGAACCTTTTTGCAGCATACTTCAATTTCTTAAGACCACATTCAGCTCTAGAGAAAAAAGTACCTGTAACTGTACCTCAGCTTATTAATCTGCCTAACATGCCTGCAAGATGGGGCAAGCTGATTGAACTAGCTCAAGAGCATATACTCTACGAGCAACAGCATTCTGCTTAATCTTTATATCTATTTAGCAGAACCCGAGGCAGCTAAAAGCTTTATCTAAGCATTGGCGAAGCGAACCCTTTACAAACCGAACCAGACAAATGCTAAAATTGAAGTACGAGGGTTGGCTAATTTGCTATGCTCTTTATATCCATCCCCTTCAACCTCGGCTACTTACCAGCAGCATTTGGATGGTGTTTGTCAAGGGTTATGCAACGATCCAACCAGTAAAAATTACTTAAAAGACTAAAATCTGTCTCCAACATCACTTTTTCATAGATTTTTTGACACTACCAATCACTTATAAAATTGAACCAATTCCCCCAGAATATTTTATTAATATCTCTCCTGGAATAAACATTTTTATAAAGCATCTCCTTTAGCTTATTTAACTTAGCAATATTTTCCAAACCAACCGTAATACTTTTAATCCATCATAATCTGTACTTAAGTATAATATAATTAATACCTATAAGCTTTCTAATATAATCTATATGCTTAATTACATCTATTATTTCTGCTTTAGCAGAAATATTTAAAAAAGCTGAGTATCCCTGACTGCCTCTGCCCCCTCAACACCATAATAGCTCCATAAATCCAGACATAAAATAACCCCCCCAAAAATACAAAAATCCTGCTTGCCCGGCGGACAAACAGGTCAATTACAAATATATTATCGCGGTTCTACAATTAATTTGATAGCTGTTCTTTCTTCACCATCAATCTCTATATCTGTGAATGCAGGAATACAAATCAGGTCAATTCCACTGGGAGCAACAAACCCTCTTGCAATTGCTACTGCTTTTATACCCTGGTTCAAAGCCCCAGCCCCAATAGCTTGTAGTTCAGCACTACCTCTTTCTCTTAATACACCAGCTAATGCGCCAGCTACTTTATTAGGGCTCGATTTTGCTGATACTTTTAATACTTCCATGATAGTAAAAAACCTCCTTGTATTGTTAAATTTAACTATTCTTATATATTATATTAGTCACTTATAAAAAAATTCCTGCAAGTTTAGTAAAATAATTCTAAAAATTATTTCAAAGAGGTTTGATGTATTCGTAAAACACTTTCTGCTTTTCCTGTAGTGTCATTTATATCAACTAAAAGGCCTTCCAGCTGATAGAGACCCCTGGCCACTTTAAAACGTTGAGGTATCTGATATCTAAACCTTTCAATTACACTAGTTTTAGACATACCCAATATCGAATCAACAGCACCTGTCATACCAAGATCAGTAATATAAGCTGTCTGCTGTTCTATAATCTTTTCATCAGCAGTCTGTATATGGGTATGTGTACCAACAACACAGCTGACATCAGCAGTTACATAATGGGCAAATGCTAACTTTTCACCAGTAGCTTCAGCATGAAAATCAATTACTATTAGATCGGATTCCTTTTTTATATTAGCTATTTCCTGTTCATATTTATCAAAGGGAGAATTATTATCCATAAAGACCTGGCCTATAAAATTCACAACAGCAAGTTTTTTATTATTTATTGCAAAAACCCGCCAGCCTGAACCAGGACTACCCAGGTTATAGTTTAACGGCCGAACAATTGCATACTCATCAATAATATTTAAAATATCTTTATTATCCCAGGTATGATTACCCATAGTTAAACAATTAATCCCATAACTATAGAGTTCTTGAGCCACTAATTTAGTTAATCCAAAACCACCAGCTGCATTTTCACCATTAGCAATTACAAAATCAAAACCATGCTTTTTCTGAAGGTCAGGCAATATTTCCTTAACCGCTTTCCGACCAATACGTCCAACTATATCACCTATAAAGAAAATTCTCATTTTTATCCACCTTATATTTTTAGCTTTATTCTAAAAAGGGCCCCTGCAAAAGGAGCCCGGATATTCATATATTATTTTGCATAATCAACAGACCTGGTCTCTCTAATAACAACAACCTTAATCTGTCCAGGATAGTCAAGACTTTCTTCAATTCTCTTCGATAAATCTCTAGCAACTTTCGAAGACTTGGAATCATCAATCTTATCAGACTCAACAATTACCCTGATTTCACGGCCAGCCTGTATAGCATAAGCCTTTTCAACACCATTATATGTGTTGGCAATATTTTCTAATTCTTCAAGACGCTTGATATATGATTCCAGCGTTTCCCTTCTGGCCCCAGGTCTTGCAGCTGAAATTGCATCTGCAGCTGAAACCAAGACAGCTTCTATTGATTCAAATTCAATATCTCCATGATGAGCACCAATAGTATGAATTACTTTATCAGATTCTCCATATTTGCGGGCAAGGTCCATACCAATTTTGATATGCGGCCCTTCAACCTCATGATCAATCGATTTTCCTATATCATGCAGTAATCCACCCCGTTTAGCAAGAGTAATATCAGCACCTAATTCAGCTGCCATAATTCCTGCTAGATATGAAACTTCCAGTGAATGCTGTAACACATTTTGTCCATAACTGGTCCTAAATTTTAGCCTTCCCAGTAATTTAACCAATTCTGAATGAAGACCGTGTACTCCCGCATCAAAAGTAGCCTGTTCACCAACTTCTCTAATATGTGTGTCCAGTTCTTTCCTGGCTTTTTCTACCATTTCCTCTATGCGAGCTGGATGAATTCTTCCATCAACTATTAATTTCTCCAGAGCAATCCTGGCAATTTCTCTTCTCATGGGATCAAAACCGGAGATAACAACTGCCTCAGGTGTATCATCAATAATTAAGTCAATACCAGTTATACTTTCAAGTGTCCTGATATTACGCCCTTCACGCCCAATAATTCTACCCTTCATCTCATCATTTGGTAGAGAAACAACAGAGATGGTTGTTTCAGCAACATGATCAGCAGCACAGCGTTGGATTGCCAGTGAGATAATCTCTCTTGCCTTCTTATCAGCTTCTTCCTTAACCCTTGCTTCCTTTTCCTTGATCATTTTAGCAAACTCATGCTCTAACTCTTCCTCAACCTTTTTAAAAAGGAATTCTTTGGCCTCATTTTGCGTAAAATTAGCAATCTCTTCAAGGGTTTTTAGCTGCTTTTCTTTCAAATTTACAATCTCTTTTTCCTGATTATTTAAATAATTTTCTTTATCACGTATACTCTGTTCTTTTCTTTCAAGTGTTTCCGTTCTGCGGTCTAAAGAATCTTCTTTATGAAGGAGTCTATTTTCTAACTTCTGCAATTCACTCCTTCTTTTTTGATTCTCTTTATCTGTTTCTTCTTTAATTTTATGGGCTGATTCCTTAGCTTCAAGGATTAATTCCCTTTTTTTTGATTCTGCTTCGCGTTCTGCCGTCTCACGAATTTTCCTAGCTTCCTGTTCAGCAGACTGTATTTTTGCTTCCGCAATATATTTTCTAATAAAATACCCGATAATAATACTGGCGGGTACAGCAACTACTACATACAATACACCTCCATTAATCGTATTCACCTCCCATCAAACAATATTTAATTAATTTATATACAAAGTCAAACAAAATCGGGAAAACGCCTGTTATTATTTTATCTCTTTTATCCCTGACTGTCAAGAAACTTAAACAAAAGATAAGCGGTATAAAGCCGAGGATAATCTTTTATTGATTTTTTTCTATTTTTAAGACAACTATATTAACTAAATCAAAACTAAATCCTTTATTACGTAAATACCTTTTTAATCTTAAAAAATACTCTGCTTCATTATATTTATCTATCGAATGGGATTTTAACCATTTATTTGCTAATCTTTCAGCCATTTCCTTTTCATTGCCATCTGTTAAAAGTTTGTTTAAGACACTAGCAATAACCGCTGGTTTAACACCCTTATTTTTTAATTCTTTTTTTAAGTAATACCGCCCCCGCGGCTTATTAGCAATTCTATCCCGTATCCACATCTCAGCAAATCTTTTATCATTTAGATAGTCTAAATCCTTCAACCTTGCTATAACCTGATTAATAATAGCCCTTTTATGTCCTTTTCTTAATAGACGTTTTTTAAGTTCATTTTCACTCCTTTCCCGATAAGAAAGGAGATTAAAGGCATCATCCTTAGCAGATTGAAGGCAGTCATCAAGATTCTTCCTCACTGGCAGCAACCTCTTCTTCATCTAATAAACCTAATGAACCCCTGATTTTTTCATCTACCTCTTTTAAGATATCTCCATTATCCTCCAGAAATTTCTTGGAGTTTTCCCGTCCCTGACCAAGTCGTTCATCACCATAAGAATACCAGGAACCGGCCCGATCAATAATACCGGTCTCAACCCCCATATCAAGTATACAACCAGAAGCAGAAATGCCGGTCCCATACATAATATCAAACATAGCCTGTCTAAATGGTGGGGCTACCTTGTTTTTGACAACCTTTACTTTAGTTTGAGCACCAATAGACTCATCACCATCTTTAATTGCCTGAGCCCGCCTTATCTCCATTCTTACAGAAGAATAAAACTTTAAAGCCCTTCCACCTGGAGTTGTCTCCGGGTTCCCAAACATAACCCCAACCTTTTCCCTGATTTGATTGATAAAAATACAAATAGTCTTGGATTTACTTATTGCCCCCGAAAGCTTACGCATGGCCTGTGACATTAATCTTGCCTGTAAACCAACATGACTGTCTCCCATCTCTCCATCTATTTCTGCCTTTGGAACCAGAGCAGCTACCGAATCAATTACAATAACATCTATAGCATTACTCCTCACTAAGGCTTCAGCAATTTCCAGGGCCTCTTCCCCATTATTTGGCTGTGATATCAAGAGATTATCAATATTAACCCCCAGGTTTTCCGAATACTTTGGATCAAGGGCATGTTCTGCATCTATAAAAGCAGCTATCCCACCCTTTTTCTGGGCTTCAGCTATAATATGTAAGGCTAGTGTCGTTTTCCCAGAGGATTCTGGCCCATATATCTCAATAATCCTACCCCTAGGAACCCCTCCTACACCAAGGGCTATATCAAGCGGAAGAGCCCCTGTAGGTATAACCTCTACATTCATTGCTTTAGCCTCTCCCAATCTCATAATTGAACCTTGACCAAACTGTTTTTCAATTCTTTTAATCGCCATGTCAAGCGCTTTTTCTTTTTCGTTAACCACATTATTCACCTCGCAGATAATTTCCTTCTATAGAACATGTGTTTATAGCTCTATTATAGAACATTTGTTTAGAAAAAACAAGTATAATTCCTTATTATACTATCATACTATAAAGAAACTGAATATATGTCCTGATAAACAGGGCCATCTGATTTTAATTCACTCTTTATCAGTGATATTTTTTCCAGGGTCATTTCCCCAACAAAAAATTCTCTATTCATTAATTCCTTAATATCACGCGACAATCTTTTCATATTAGTATTTCTTCTACTTCTAGCCAGTGTTATATGAGGGGTATATGACCTATCTTCCCTTTTAAATCCTATTTTAACTAATTCATCTTCTAACTTATGGTGTATTATTTTAAGGTAATCTTCCCCTTTTTCTACCCCTAAATAAAATATTTTAGGATTGTCTGGATATGGAAAAGCACCACTCCCTTTAAAAAGGAGTGGAGCAATTGCTGTTCCCTGAGCTACTATATCTATAGCTTTTTTTATATCAAAAATTTTATCCCCTTTAACCTCACCTAAAAACCTGAGGGTTATATGATAATGATCCTTTTTAACCCATTTTAATCCTGCATTAACCTTTTTTAGAATATCAAGCTGTCTACAGAGATTATCCCGCAGTAAGGCAGGCAATTTAATAGCAATAAAAAGTCTCATCATACTATTCCTTTAACATTTCAGCCAGCATTCTTTTTGCCTGGACATGACTACTATCTAGATGGATTGCCCTTCTGAGTTCATTAATAGCAGCTTCTTTCATATCTAAATTTTTATAAGCCAGTGCCAGACTGAAATGAGCAGGTGCATGTTCAGGATTATGTTCCAGGGCTTTTATATACTGTGCCATAGCTTTATAAGGACTATCATCTTCCAGGTAAATATCCCCCAGCGCAAGATATGCCCTTACATAGCTTCCATTATACTTGATAGCATCATTATAATATGCTATAGCACTCTCTATTTCACCTTCCTTTTTATATATCTCAGCCAGGTAATAATATGCCTGATAAATATTTCTATTTTGTTCTACAATAAGCTCAAATTCATCCCTGGCTTTATCAATATCACCATTACTATATAAAGCAACAGCCAGCTTAGTCCTGATTGCTACAAAACTAGGACTGATCTCTACACCTTTAGACAATATATCTATAGCAGATTGATAATCTTCTAGACCTAAATAAATATCCCCCATATTAAGATAAATTGATACATCATCTCTTTTGTCTTCCAGGGCTTTTTCATATGCTGTCAAGGCCTCTTTAAGTTGACCAGAATCCCTATATAATGAAGCAAGGTTTATATAATCATCTGTTTTACCACTTTTAGCTAAAGAAGCCTCATATTCATTAATAGCCTCTTCAATATTTCCTAATCCCTGGTGAGTTACAGCCAGGTCTTTATGAAAACCAGCAGTATCTATTCCTAACTTCCTTGCTTTAATTAATTCCCTTTTAGCTTCATTATAGAAGGGACTATCAAAATAACCATCTTTATTCAAGTAAACCTGTCCTAATTCCCAGTGTAAGAGACCAAATTTGTAGCCTATTTCTTCAAGTGAATTCATATTATTCTTGGCTGCACCCACATTATTTAACTTCAAATAAGCAAGTGTTTGATAATATAAGGCATCGGCTTGATTATGATTATCTTCTGCCAGGTAATCATTAAAATTAATTATTGCATCTTCATATAAACCATTATAGTATTTACTTATCCCTTCCAGTAATAAACCATGGTCAGCAGATACTAGACCGGTTTGTACTATCATTACAAAGGCTAATAAAAACAAAACCATGTATATTCGTTTTTCTTTAAACATATCATCCATCCCCCTTAAAGATTAATTAAGAATATTAAAGACACTTATTTATTATATTCATGTTTATCTTTAAAACTCCTGCCCATTTACCAGATATCTATAAAGGTAATATAAGGCATATTGCGTACTCATCCATTTGTTCCAGGCCCGATCATTACGCAGCTTGAGTTTGAATGTTTGGCTATAATCATCAATGGCTAATCCTAGATATACAAGTCCTACAGGTTTTCCCTGACTACCACCCCCAGGACCGGCTATTCCGGTAATCGCTATCCCTATATCAGTACTCATATTATCCTTAATGCCCTCTGCCATTTCCTGAGCAGTCTCTGCACTCACAGCACCATATTTTTTAAGGGTATTTTCCTCAACTCCCAAAAGCTCATGTTTCACCTGGTTACTATAGGCTATTACTCCTCCCTGGAAATATTCTGAACTTCCAGCTATATTTGTTATTCTATCCCCCAGAAGACCTCCTGTACAGGATTCAGCAGTTGCAATGCTTAATCCTTTTTCTTTTAATAATTCTGCAACTACAACTGCTAACCCCTTATCATCACTGCCATAGACATATTCGCCAACTCTTTCTCTAATCCCTTTTTCAACAGCAGCAATTAATTCCCCTGCTTTTTCTTTAGAACTGGCCTTGGAAGTTATCCTAATCTTTACCTCCCCTTTGCCTGCCAGTAATGCGATAGTAGGGTTTGTCTGTTTATCAAGTATATCCTTAATTTCCATCTCTAGAGAAGATTCACCTATTCCAAAAAAATTTAAAACCTTTGATTGAATCAACCCAGCACTTAATTCCTTTAAATAAGGTAAAACCTTTCTTTCAAGCATATCTTTCATTTCTCCTGGAACACCTGGCATTGATATTATTATTATGTCATCTCTTTCCAACAATATACCAGGGGCAGTACCCTTTTCATTAGGAATTTCAGTAGCACCTTCAGGAAGGCAGGCCTGTTTTTCATTATTTACAGTCATAGAATAGTTTTTTTCTCTAAAGTAGTTCTTGATTGCAGTTAATAGTCTTTCATCTTTCTTTAACTCCAAACCCATACTGGCAGCAATTGCTTCCCTTGTAAGGTCATCATCAGTTGGTCCCAGTCCACCAGTTGTAATAATAATATCAGCCCTCTGTTGAGCCCTTTTGATAGTTGCAGTTATTCTTGCCAGATTATCACCAACAGTTGATACATAGTGTATATCAAAACCATTTTCAGTTAATTTTTCAGCAATATAGGTTGAATTAGTATCTATAATATCCCCCAGTAATAACTCTGTACCAATAGAAATTATCTCTACAATCACAAATATCCTCTCCAATCCCTTCTTGAAAAAATAGCAGTATCAATAATTATTAGATATGTAAATCATAGAATAAAACCTATATTTATTATAACATAAAATATTAAAAGCAGACAGGGGACATTTTACCCGAGAGTAATAGAATAAAATTTCTTTACCAGATAAAATGTCCATCTATCCCACTTAAGCAGACTTACTAATCTCCAATAATTTTCTAAGCTCATCACCAGAAAATCTTTCATTATTAATAAGCTGGTCTGCAATATCTTTAACAATTTCTTTGTTATCTTTAATTAATCCCCGAACAGAATTTTCAATTCCAGTAAAAATTTTGGTCATCTCCTGATGTAGTAATTCTTTGGGTATAGCATTTTCATCTACTACACCAAGTTCAGTCATACCAGAGGTAACCATTATTTTTACTAATTTTACAGCCTTTTCAAAATCATTTTTAGCTCCAGTACTTCTACTATCCAGAAGAATTTCTTCTGCCACTGCCCCTGCAATACAAACACTGATTTGCTTTTCTAGATAATCTTTGGTCTGTAAATAAAAATCATCTTCCTGATTATGTCTTACATAACCAAGGGCCCGTCCTCTTGATGTTATAGTAATAGTAGACACTGAACCAGGATTTAAAATTTCCCCAATCAGGGCATGACCGGTTTCATGAATAGCCACTCTTTTTAATTCTTCTTTAGCCGGGCGTCTATCAAGCTTTTCCCCCATAATCACTTTATCGATAGCTTCCATAAAATGTCTTTGTTTTATTTTTTCTGAACCTTCCCTTAAAGCAAAAATAGCTGCCTCATTAGCCAGATTTTCTAGATGTGCACCAGAAAACCTGAAAGTGTCCTGGGCTATTTTTTCTAAATCTACCCCATCATCCAGTGGTTTATTGGCTGTATGGAGTTCAAGAATACTTAAGCGCCCTTTTTTTGCAGGAAGATCAACCTGGACTATTCTATCAAAACGACCTGGCCTCAATAAAGCCTGATCAAGAATATCGATTCTATTTGTAGCAGCCATTACCAGGAGTTGAACATCATCATCGACAGATAACCCATCCATCTCTACCAGTAATTGATTTAGGGTTTGATCATATTCTAAATGACTGGTAACCTGTCCACGCTTACTACCAAGGATATCAATTTCATCAATAAAAATAATAGCACTATCCTTGCCAGTTTTTTTAGCAGATTGTTTGGCATCTTTAAATAGGTTTCTAACCCTTTTAGCACCTAAACCAGCATACATTTCTATAAACTCACTACCTGAAGTTGCTTTAAAAACAGAGTCAGTATATCTGGCAGCAGCCTTGGCTAGCATTGTTTTACCAGTACCAGGAGGTCCGCTCAATAATATTCCTTTGATTGCCCTTATTCCCATATATTTTATTCCATTGATATCTTTTATAAAATCAAGTGCTTCCATTAATTCCTTTTTGGCAGAATCCTGTCCACCAATATCGTTAAACCTTACTAAAGGAATTTTCTTATCAGTAGAACCCTTATTAGCAGTTGATGAACCGGTAATACCTCCATTAGTCAGCATCTGCCACATAAAAAAAGTTAAGAAGGATAGAAAGATAAGTGGTAGGATATTAAACCCCTGTAAAGCCAGTATAATTAATGTGGAAATAACTATTCCAATTCCAATCTCTTTAACCATTTGAGCCACCCCCTTCTGTGTGAACTGTTATTGTCTTATTATAAGGAATCTTCTTATATAGAGATGTTTTATCTCCATTTAATTGAAAATAGACTGCCTCATTATCTATCCAGAGCTTATAATCTGTAAATTCACTTTCCTCAACAATCTCTGCTACATTCTCTTCCATAGTAACAAATTTATTGGTTTTTATACCCTCATAGATTGCATAGTGTAATCGATAATATACATTTTCAAGGTCACTATTAGACTCATTTTTTATTATTATACTGCCTTTATCATTTATCTTACTATCAGCAAAAATGCCTTCTATCTCTTTATAGACATGATAGAAATCAATAGCCGGGTCAAGACTCAAAATCATATCCATCTTACCATCTTTATTTACCATTTCTACCTCTTTGACACCATCAACCCCTGCTATCTCTTCTTTGATAGGTTTATCAATATTATATACTTTATAAAAGTGTTGTCCTACAAAAAATGAAATTAATACTAATAAGATAACAATAACTACAATATTTATTTTGACACCCTTAAATTCCATTATAATCCTCCTCTCTATTTAACTAAGGTACATATTTTATTATAACATCATATAACTTATGTTTCTATAATATAATGTTTGTAATCTTTTCCATCAAAATAAAGACCTGAATCAAGGCAGTTGATAAATCAGGTCTAAAATAATTATTATCTTTATTCAACCCTTTTCTTCATGAAAAAAATCAATATTAGTTTTAGTAAAATAGTCAATACCAGAAATAATTGTAATAATCACAGCAATCCATAATAAAATATTTCCTATATCAAGAGGCAATCTTATTAAATCCGAGTCTATTATTACAGCTATAACAGCTGCAATCTGTAACCCCGTTTTCCACTTGCCCCATTTACTGGCAGCTATCACCTTACCTTCACTTGCTGATATTACCCGCAATCCAGTTACTGCCAGTTCCCGGCCAATAATTATAATAGCAGGCCAGGCAGAAATCTCACCCAAAGCAACAAAAGAGATTAGAGCAGCACTTATTAATAGCTTATCAGCCAGAGGGTCAAGTATCTTTCCAAACTTGGTTATCTTCTGCTGTTTTCTTGCTAGATAACCATCCAATCCATCTGTAATAGCAGCTACGATAAAAACAAATAAGGCAATTATTTCGAAAAAAACCGGATGGCTTTCCCTCAATAACAAGAATAACATAAAAATCGGCACTAATATTACCCTGCCTAAAGTCAATTTATTTGGTAAGTTCATTTAATTATCTCTCCTATTAAATCATATTCGTAGGCATCACTGACTTTACAATAGAGCAGATCACCTTTCCTATAACTTTTTACAGCTAGATAGACCTGATTATCAATCTCAGGCGCATCATATCTGCTCCGTCCAATTGCATATTCATCTGTAATTTCATCGATTAATACCTCTATATTTTTCCCCACTAGTCTCTGATTATTATTATAAGATATCTCCCGTTGAATTTCCATTATCTTTTGATACCTTTCTTCTTTAATATCCTCAGGAATCTGTCCTCTATATGATGAAGCCGGGGTATCCTCTTCAGCAGAATACTTAAAAACACCTAATCTATCAAACCTTATCTGCTGGATAAAATCTATTAAATCCCCGAAGTCTTCATCTGTTTCACCTGGAAAACCGACTATTAATGAGGTTCTGAGGGCAATACCTGGTATTTCCCTTCTAAGTTTTTTTATCCTAGTAAGGAGTTGAGACCTTCTACCTGTTCTATTCATTCTTTTTCTTATTTTATTTGAAGAATGTTGTACAGGAAGATCAAGGTAATTGCAAATCTTATCACTATTAGCCATTATACTAATAAGTCTGTTGTTAATCCTTTCGGGATAACTATACATTATTCTCAACCATTTAAGATTTTTAATCTTATTTAATTTTTCTAACAAGTCAGCTAGGGCAGGTTTTCCATATATGTCCAGACCGTAACAGGTAGTATCCTGAGCAACTAATATAATCTCTTTAACACCCTTTTCTACAAACCCTGCTACTTCTTCGTAAATATCTTCCATTTGACGGCTGTATAAAGGACCCCTTATTCTAGGTATACTACAGTAACTACAATTATTATTACAACCTTCTGCTATTTTAACATAAGCATAATGTGGTTCTGATAAGACCCTCGCCTGTGAAGATTTATATGAAAACGCTGGAGAAACCACTCTATTAACCCTATTTCCACTTAGGGTAAGTTTTAGAATATCTGTTATTTCATCAAATTTACTCGTTCCTATAATTGCATCAACTTCAGGTAGTTCATTTAGTATTTCATCTCTATATCTCTGAGTAAGACAGCCAGTTACAATAATAGACTTACACTGCCCATGTTTTTTTAACTGACCAGCCTGAATTATTGTATCAATCGATTCTTCCCTGGCATCCTGAATAAATCCACAAGTATTAATTATTATTATATCAGCATTAGCTGGATTGTCTATTATACGAATATTATCACTTTTAGACAAAGTACCCAACATAAGTTCACTATCAACCTGATTTTTGGAACAACCAAGGCTTATTAATGATATTGTAGTCATATAGAATTCCTTTCTAATTAAAAGTGACTGCTATACAAAAAAGCCCATAAAAAGGGCTTCTACCTGAAATTTAATCTATAATTATTAATTCAAATTATACAATGGTCGGGTTGCCGGGATTTGAACCCGGGACCTCACGCCCCCCAGACGTGCGCGCTACCTAGCTGCGCCACAACCCGAAACAAGATTAATTATATATAATTATAAATTCTTTGTCAAGAAAAGAATCCTACAGATTATAATTTATTTAATAAATTCCTTTAATTTCAGGTTTTCTATTGTTTTATCCTGATTATCTGTAACCACAAATACCTCCTGGATTGAAGAACTAGTTTTTCCCAGTAATTTAATACCACTTGCAGTCTTATACTTCAATTGTAGATAAGCCTGTATTCCACTTCCTTTACGTCTGTTTATTCGCCCTGGAATAATACTCTTTACCGTCTTCATCATAGCAATTTCCTCTAAAAAAGGGAAAATTTCACTTAAAATTGTATGTTCCTGTTTAATCTTATTAGACCGATATTTATTTTCTGACACACTTAACCACTTCCTCATTAGAAAAAATTATATCATTATGTCTGTAATTATGCAAGATTACATCATACCTATTTATTTATATATATATTAATGATCTACTATAATAATTAGTAATTTTATATATTTTAATAAAAAAAAGGCCGTAAGGCCTTATGCTTTCAATGGAGCTAACGACCGGACTTGAACCGGTAACCTGCTGATTACAAGTCAGCTGCTCTACCAATTGAGCCACGTTAGCTTATTCAAATGGCAGGGGCGGCAGGACTTGAACCCGCAACCAACGGATTTGGAGTCCGCTACTCTACCAGTTGAGCTACACCCCTGTACAAAGAAAATACTGTGTTTCAACGACAAAAACAATTATATTAAAGTGGAGGTAATAGGTCAAGTACTACATTGCCCGAAAATAGACGTTAAAAGAAAATAAATGGTTTATACTATTATAAAGTCTTTGACACTGCTAATTACTATGAATGTCAACATTCAAGTCTTATCTCTCTTTTATAACAGTATTTTTTAATACTCCAATACCCTCTATCTCTATTTCAATAAGGTCACCTTCCCTAAGAAAAACAGGCTCTTCTCTAGCAAAACCTACCCCTTCAGGTGTACCAGTCATAATAACTGTTCCTGGAAAAAGTGTCATATTTTTGGAACAGTAACTTATTATTTCTGCCGCTGAAAAAATCATATTTGATGTATTAGAATTCTGCATTACCCTTCCATTTAATCTTGACTGAATCTTACAATTATCAGGATTAAGCTCTGTTTCAAGCCATGGTCCTAAAGGACAAAAGGTATCAAATGATTTACCCCTGGCCCACTGTTTATCTATCCTCAATTGGCAGTCCCTGGCACTTACGTCATTACCACAGGTATAACCCAATATATAATCAGCAACCTCTTCTTTTTCAATATTTTTAGCTTTTTTCCCGATAATAACGGCCAATTCTGCCTCATAATCCACTTCATTCGGAGCACTTAATGGTAGTTTTATATCCTGTTCAGGTCCAATAACACTATTAGTTGTTTTAACAAAAAGAACAGGGGCATCTGGTAATCTACCAAAATCCTGTGAACCCTCCTCAGCATGTTTTTGATAGTTTAAGCCAACTGCAATAATATTAGGTGGATTAACTGGATTTTCTAGAACAACTTCTTCCAGATTAAGAACCTCATCAGATAAATTATAATCATCAAAAACACCCCCATTAATAATTTGTATCTTACCCTCTTTTAAAATTCCATAGCTTTTCCTGTTATCTTTAGTAAATCTTACAATCTTCATCCAGTCACACCCTTTCCTGTTATATCTTCTATTATAATAATTTTACTAAATTTAAATTATTCCTGCTTTTTTTTGAAAAAACCAATTATTTTATTTGACATATATTATAATATATATTATAATTGGTTTTGTCGCTAAGGGCCCATAGCTCAGCTGGTCAGAGCAACCGGCTCATAACCGGTTGGTCCCAGGTTCGAATCCTGGTGGGCCCACCAATATATGAGGGCAGGATGATATCATCCTGCCCTCTTCTTTATTTAATTAAGTATCTCGCATAATTAATTATACAAAACACTTAATTATAAGAAAAGAAGTCAACAGCAAACAGAGTCACTTACAGCATCTCCTATTATATTTAAATGCTGCAGTAATTATATACCTTCCTGGTATATATTTTTCCATTGCAGAAATAACCCTGTTTAACTATTGACTTCTATAAAATAATATTAACAGTTTACACAATTTTTATTCATATTACATTAAATTTTAAAGAGTCTGTTCGAAAATAATCAGTATATACCCCAACACACACTTAAACTGTTAAAAGTGTATTTTTTTTATCAGGATGATTATCAATAAGTTTATTACCCAAATTCTTAAAACCTTCTTCTATTTCTTTCTCAGAATCTGACTCAGCAAGAATCTCTATTATATCATGCTCAATTGATTTTACTTTATCTGGTTTTATTAATATATCTTCCATATTTCCGATAATAGTTTTAAATAAATTAATCTTATTATACAATAATTTAATGATTTTTTCTTCAATGGTATTAGCAGTTACAAGGTTATAAATCTCAACATCTTTTGTCTGACCCAACCTATGCACTCTACCAATTCGCTGTTCTACTTTCATAGGATTCCAGGGGAGGTCATAATTAATTATAATATTGGAAAATTGCAGGTTTAGTCCCTGACTACCTGCTTCAGTACTTATTAGAACATCCTTGTCCCTCTGAAATATATATTTAACCCATTCCTTCCCACTGGAACTATATCCTCCATTAAAAAGGATAGTACTATATCCTTTATCCTCCAGAAATCTCGCGATATAAACCTGTGTAGCCCTATATTCGGTAAAAATTATTACCTGACCATTTGCTTTCCCTAATATATTTAAAACCTCTTTTATTTTAGAATTCATTTTAATTCCTTTAGCCAGTTCATAAATTTCTCTTAAACTAGGTGAGTATTCATTCTTTTGAGCCAGTGTCTGCATAATAGCAAATGAACTACTACATATTTCACGCTGATAGGTAAGCAGATTTAAAATACTAAGCCTACCAGCTTTTCTCCGCCTATACTCTGTTTTAACATAGTTACTTACTTTATTATATAATTTTCTTTCTTCAGATGTTAGCTTAACATTAATATGATATATCTTTCTTTCTGGAAACTCAAGTCCTGTATCTGCATGGGAATTTCTAATCATTACTTTATGCAATTTTTCCTTTAAATTTTTTGTATTTTTAATAAGATACTTCCCAGCCACATACTTCTTCTTAAATTCTTCTAAATCCCCATAAAGGTCTGGGTATAAGATAGATATTAAATTATATAATTCTTCAATATTATTTTGAATTGGTGTGGCAGTTAATAAAAGACAATACTTCTTTTTTAGATTATTAACAAATTTCCAGTTAAGTGTATCACAATTTTTAAGTCTATGTGCCTCATCAACTATTACCAAATCAAAATCTATTTTTTTAAGGATCTGAGCATGGTCATTCCTTTTAGCCTTATCCAGCGAGGCAATTTGATGATCAAAATAATCCCAGGCCCTTCCCTTTCTATTGAAAAAAATATTCTCAATCTTAAATTTACTAACTAATTCATTTGTCCACTGGAACCCTAAAGAAGCCGGGACTAGTATTAATGATTTTTTTACCAGACCTTTTTCTATATACTCCTTTAAGATCATACCAGCCTCTATGGTTTTTCCCAGTCCAACTTCATCAGCTAATATGGCTTTACCATTTAATTCATCTATTACTTTTCTGACCGTTTTCTTTTGATGAGGTAGAAGGTCTAAATCAAGGGAATCTATTGAAATATATATCACCTCCCTCTCTTAAGATACCCTTCTTCCCTCATTATTTATGTAGGAAAGTTTTGACTTAGAAATTAATACCTATAATACCACCTATGCTCCCCACTAAAAGGCCAATAAATGACAATAATAATACATGCCAGATTGAAACAGGTATACTTATTATCCCAATAAGTATCATGATCAGCATATATATTAAACCTGATAGTCCCCCATGTAACCAACCATTGTTTTCTACTTTTCTGGCTGCAAAAAATCCTATTAAAATAATTATTAGAAAGTTAGTTATTATTAATATTGTATTTAAGGTGTTTGTCTGCAAACTAAAAAAGAACCTTGAGAAAATAGCCATTATTATACTTAAAAACAACAGGATAATAATCCCCAGTAAGACAACCTTAAAAATGATAATATTATTTATACTTCTATTCTCATTCATTTTTTCAAACACAAAAATCCCCCCCTGATTAAAATATATTATCAAAAAGGGGATTTAATTCAAAAAATATTATTATCGAGTAATTCAATTGTATTATAATCAGTTAAAACAGGTTTCAAGGGGGTAATTGTTATATAATTACTATTAAGCAAATATATATCTGTATCCTCTTCTTTTTTACAATTAATAGAACCACCAGTTAACCAAAAATAACTATTTCCCATGGGATCAATTCGTTCTTCAAACTTATCTTCATATTGACTTTTACCCAACTTTGTTATCTTAACACCCTTAATTTGATTTTCTTTAAGATCAGGAAAATTAATATTTAATAAAACTGCTTGATTTATTTTATATAATTTTTCACTGACAAGTTCTTCAATAAAACGGGCAGGATAGGCAAAATTACGGGTTGAACTGCTAGCCAGTGAAACAGCAATTGCTTTATAACCTATCATCCAGGCCTCCATAGCGGCTGAAACTGTCCCTGAATAAAGCACATCATATCCGAGATTAGAACCATCATTTATACCAGAAATAATAAAATCAGGTTTGAAATCAATTAATTTCTCGACACCAAGCTTAACACAATCAGCAGGAGTACCATTTATCTTATAGGCTTTTAAACCCTCAATCCCTAGTTCAGCCTCCTTGACCCGTAATGGATTACTAATCGTAATTGAATGCCCGGCAGCGCTCCTCTCTCTATCAGGAGCAGTAATAATAACATTATGGCCTCTCCTAATTAATGCCCTGGCTAACGCCCTGATACCCTCTGCATAAACACCATCATCATTTGTTAATAGTATATTCATATATATCACCTTCTTTATTTAGATTATATCTGTATATTCTTCTTTTTTAATCATATATTATTAATAAAATATCATTAGTGATAAGAAATGGCAAATAAAATTATAATTTTTAAATCATATTAATCTGTACAATAAGTGAGATTCACAAAGATATAATGTTCTAATCACTGATAACCTGGATTATTACCGCTTCATCCCCTTTGACCTTAAAGGATTTTTCCTGTATACTAATCAATGTTGTCGGGCTGTGGCGCAGTTTGGTAGCGCACCTGCTTTGGGAGCAGGGGGCCCTCGGTTCAAATCCGAGCAGCCCGACCATTCTATGCCCTCATCGTCTAGGGGTCCAGGACACCAGGTTTTCATCCTGGCGGCAGGGGTTCGAATCCCCTTGAGGGTGCCAATTAAGATGTAGGAAATAAGAAGTAGGACAGAGTTTCTTAGCTCTGACTCCCGACTTCTTACTTCCAATACGGAGGGGTGCCCGAGTGGCTAAAGGGAGCAGACTGTAAATCTGCCGGCGATGCCTACGAAGGTTCAAATCCTTCCCCCTCCACCAATTCTTACACAGCAATATAGCTGTGTTTTTTACTGCTCAATATTATTTATATATTCTAAATACTTTAAAAAGGCGGAATTCTAAACCGCCTTTTCTACATTAAATTAAAATTTTATTTCCTTTTTAACAACCTCACCCTTCCTGCCCCACGGTCCAGATTCCTGTTTGTCTATTTCAACCTTTACTCCAGCAGCATTTCCAATCGTTAAATTCAACTTGTCATAACCTGAATACTCCTTTTCCTCCCCCTTTTTTAATATTCCAGTAAAAACTTTATCACCATCCACAACTATCTCTATCCAGGTTCTATCTATAACAATCAATTTAACAATTTTTTTTTTGCTGTCTAAACTTTTTAACACCGTTTCATCTTGATCAGACTCATTATTAAATGAACTGGCTGCTTGACTGCTGACCTCTTCTACTTTATTATAATCATTCCCTACTATATCATATTGTTTAACTTCATTTTCTGATTCAATCTCCTTCTTATTAGCAGTAATATCTAAATTATAATTATCATCTGCTATATTATTTACCTCATTTTTTGAATCATTTAAGAGAAATACATTATACACTACAAAGCCCACAACCAATAAGATTAGTAAAACTACTATTGAACTTAAAAAGACTTTATTATGTAATATACTAGGATTTTCATTTTTCTCATTTTCAATTGTCTCTTCTTCCTCTTCCTCTTTCGCTTTCCTCTCCATTTCTTTTATCTGATTATATTTATCTACCAGTTGTGCTCCATCAAGATTAAGATAATCAGCATATCCTTTAATAAACGCCTTAACATAGGCTTCACCTGGTATTAGCTCATATTCTTCATTTTCCAGGGCAGCAAGGTATTTGCTTCTAATTTTTGTTTTTTCCTGTAAATCCTTTAATGATAGACCCTGTTTTTCCCTAGCCTCCTTTAATTTAGCACCTATAGACAAATTATACCCTCCTTTCCCTATAATAAGTTTTTTTTATTCTTAAGCTGATTTTTCTAAACACAACAATAATCTTCTGCTAACAAACAGAAGTATTATTAAATAAAGAAATAACTACTCAATCTTTAACTTCTATTCTTTAACTTCTATAAAAGGTATAAAAACTCCTTTTTATATCTTTAATCATTGTCTTTAGCAAAAAACTCCTCCAGGTCCTCCTGTTCAATAAAGACATCACGAGGCTTACTACCGGCATATGGACCGACAATACCATCTTCCTCCATCTGATCGATTAAACGGGCAGCCCTGGAATGACCAATATGCAGGCGCCGCTGCAGCATAGAAATAGAAGCACGATAATTCACAACCAATTTTACAGCCTCTTCATATAAATCATCATGGTTATCATCTAATGCAATCGCAACATCCTTGATTTCTTCCAGATCAAATTCATAATCTGGATTACCCTGGTTTTTCACAAAATCAACAATAGCATTAATCTCCTCATTGTCAACAAAAGCACCCTGAACCCGCTTCGGTTTTTGTGTGCCAGCCGGGGCAAACAACATATCTCCTTTGCCCAAGAGTTTTTCTGCCCCCCCCATATCCAGAATAGTCCTTGAATCAGTCTGGGAAGAAACAGCAAAAGATATCCTACTTGGTATATTAGCCTTTATTAAACCAGTAATAACATCTACAGAAGGCCGTTGAGTTGCTATAACCAAGTGGATACCAGCAGCCCTGGCCATTTGAGCAAGCCGGCATATATTATCTTCTACCTCATTAGCAGATACCATCATCAGATCTGATAATTCATCAATAATTACTACAATGTAAGGTAATTTCTCAGCCGGTTCTACTTTTTTATTATAAGAACCTATACCTCTTGTCCCACTATCAGAAAATAGTTCATACCTGCTCTCCATCTCATCAACTACCAACTTAAGAACACTAGAAGCCTTTTTAGGATCAGACACAACCGGCGAAAAAAGATGTGGTAAACCCTGGTAAGAACTTAATTCAACCTTTTTAGGATCTATTAACAGCAATTTTACTTCACCAGGTGTAGCTTTATAGAGTATACTGGCTATAATCGTATTAATACAAACACTCTTACCTGAGCCGGTTGCACCAGCTACCAGTAGATGTGGCATCTGTGATAGATCAGCAATAATAGGACTACCATCAATGCCCATACCTAAAGCAAGACTAAGTTTACCCTTTGTCCGAGAAAACTCCCGGGAAGACAATATATCCCGTAGTCTGACAGTAATATTCTCCATATGTGGTACTTCAATGCCAACAGCGGCCTTGCCAGGTATAGGAGCCTCTATCCTTACACCAGGTGCAGCCAGGGATAAAGCAATATCATCAGCAAGATTTACAATCTTGCTTACCTTTACCCCTGATGCTGGCTGAACTTCATATCTGGTGATTGTTGGACCATGATTAACCTTTATTACTCTGGCATCAACTCCAAAACTCTCCAGTGTTTCTTCAAGGACTTCAGATTTATTACCCGGTCTTTTTCTCTTGTGTTTTGAATCTTTAAGAAGTTTTATTCCAGGAAGAACATACTTTCTTTTCTCTTTCACGCCGCCATTATCAATATTATCCTTCGTCTCTTCCTGCTCTAATATCTCATCCTCTAGATCATTCTCCTGATTTATAATTTCCTCACTATCTTCTAGCTCAGTTAAGGCCTCAACAGCTGCCACTTCATCTACCGAAAAATCAAAAATATCTTCCTCATAACTAGATTCACTATCATAATATCCGGCTTCAACAGGACTCTGATCCAATTCTGAGTTTTTATTTTTCTCTTTTTTTATAAACCTTCTAAAATAAGCTGATATTAAATTTTTAAATTTCTGGATGAGTGATAATAAGAGGATATTAAACCATAAAAGAAATCCAATCAACATAAAAGAAAACAATATAATATAAGTGCCTATTAATCCAAATAACTGTATAGATATCCAGGATATACCTCCCCCAAGCAGACCACCACCATAACCCATCAGGGCATAATCAAGTGGAAAGCGGGGATATAATCGTGTATGAATCAGGGTAAGGAGAGTAATAAAACAAATAATAAATCCAAGTAGTCTGGTGTTTATTCTTAAACCTTTAAAACGAATTAACGTTATTCCCCATAAAATAAAGATTAAGGGAATTATAAAGGCACCCTGACCAAAGAAAAAATTATAGGAATTTGATAATTTTTCTCCAACAATACCAGTAGTACTGGTAAAAAGTGATATTACACTTAATATACCAAAGGCAATCATTAAAATACCCAGAATTTCATTCTTTCTTTTTTCTATTGTCTCCATATCCAGCTCATCCTGAACAAGGGTTTCGTCTATTTCTTTTTCCTTTTCCTTTTCGTCTTTGTCCACCTGATACACCTCCATAATAATATTTCTACATCTTCTAAAATAATCCTGCTAAAATAATAATTAAAACCCCAAGTATCCAGCAGTAATAAGCAAATACCATTAAACTGCCTTTTTTTAGGACATGTAATAGATATTTTATAGCTAGATACCCTGTAACAGCTGTCACAACAGCTCCCGTAATAATCAATACCCAGTTGGTACCGGCAAATCCATTATCAAGGAGTTCTTTAAGTTCCAACATTCCAGCCCCCAATATAACAGGAATAGATACCAGAAATGAATATTTAGCTGCCGATTCCCTGTCAAAGCTCTGAAAAATAGAGGCTGTAATGGTTGTACCAGAACGGGAAATACCTGGGATAATAGCTAATCCCTGGGCAATACCAATAATAACAGCATTATGTTCTTTCATATCTGCTAATCCCTTTCTACTAACAGCAAATTTCTCTACAAGATAAAGAAATAACCCTGTAATTAATAACATAAAACCAACATTTAAGACTGAAGAAAAAAGCCCTGTAAAAAAGTCTTTTAAAAAAAAACCCATTAAACCAGTTGGTATAATCCCAACAATTATTAAGTAGCTAAGTCTTCTCTTCTCTTTTTTTAATAATAGAATGTCTTTTACTTCCTGCCAGTAAATAATCAAAATTGGAATAACCGTACCAATATGCAAAAAAATATCAAGGGTTAATTGCCCCTCGTTAATACCAAATAAATTCTGTAAAATCACTAAATGTCCTGAACTACTAATAGGTAAAAACTCTGTTATTCCCTGAACAATACCAATTATAACTACATTAATTAAATTCATCCCTTTTCCCCCCCTATTAATCTAACAAACGAATTAAAAACCGGCAAAAAAACAAATAAATTAAATATATTAAAAATAGTGTGTGCATTAGCTATCTGTCTTATCAAGCTAGTACTGGTCAGATTAATAAAATAGACAAATTTATCAAACACAGGTAATAATAAAACCACACCAATAATATTAAAGATAAAGTGTCCATTGGCCAGTATTTTAGCTTCTCTTTCACAGTTTATACTGGCAAGATAGGCAGTAATACATGTACCAATATTACTACCCAGGGCAATAGCTATAGCAGCAGGTAAGGTAATTAAATTAACCACCGCTAAACTAACAGTTATCCCGGTAACAGCACTACTACTTTGAATAACAGCAGTGATCATCATCCCTAATAAAATATTTAATAATACATTATTCCCACTCTTAATCAATAGATATTTAATAAAGACTGCTACCTCTTCACGTTGAAAAAAAGCTGACATCATATTCAAACCAGCAAAGATAATGCCAAAGGAAATTAAAATAAACCCCAGCATTTTTATTTTATTGAATGTTAAACACCCCAGTATAATTAAGAATAGACCCAGTATAATTAAATAAGGATAGGTATTCAATACAGGAAATGATATAAGTTGCACAGTAAAGGTCGTACCTATATTCGCCCCCAAAAGGATAGCTAGAGCCGATTTTACTGATATCAAACCACTTTCCAGAAGACTTATTAAAACAATTGAAACAGCACTACTACTCTGTAAAATAGCTGTTACAATAATACCAGTGAAAATACTGCTAGGTAGATTACTAGCTAGTTTATGTAATATACTCTCAAAGCCAGCAGAAGAAATTGATTCTACTCCTTTTTTAGAACCCTCAAGTCCAATTAAAAATAAAAAAAGACCCAACAAAAAAATATGCATAGTTATATCAACACCCTTATTTTACTAATAATATAACTATGCTTCTTATATTAATTTTATCATTCTATACTTTACAATTGCAAGCTGTTTTTTAAAATACAGCCTGGTGCAAGGTCATTGCGTAAATATATCTCCGGATTACTACTTATAACCCTGTCTATTTTAACATTATTATCGTTCAGCCTCCTTACCTGAAGTATAACCCCCTCACTGGTAGTAAACTCCTCATATTTTAATTCAGTTTCATCCCATTCATTAAAAACAACATCTGCTGGATAAATAGAGTAATTAATCATTATTCAAACCCTCTTCCCTGGTATTAATCATATAGCGAAGTCTTTCTAGAGCCTGGTTTAAACCACCTACTCCATCAATTATACCAGAATTTACAGCCTCCTCACCTACCAACACTGTTCCCACATCCCTGACCAGTTCTCCTGTTTGGAACATTAAATGGCGAAAATCGTCATCTGTAATACGTGAATGCCTGGTAACAAAACTAATAACCCTATCCTGCATTTTATCTAAGTATTCATAGGTCTGTGGAACACCAATAACCATACCTGTCAAGCGAATAGGGTGTACTGTCATACTGGCTGTTGCTACAATTAATGAATAATCTGTAGCAACTGCAATAGGAACCCCTATACTGTGCCCCCCTCCTAAGACTATGGATACTGTTGGCTTATTCATACTGCTTAACATTTCTGAGATTGCTAGACCAGCTTCTATATCACCACCAACTGTGTTGAGGATTACTAATAATCCCTTTATATTAGGGTTTTCCTCTACTGCTACTAATTGAGGAATAATATGCTCATACTTGGTTGTTTTATTCTTGGGTGGTAAAACAAGGTGACCCTCTATTTGGCCTATAATAGAAATAGTATGTATATCACTTTTTACAGGGAGAGGTGGAGTGTTTTCCCCCAGTTGTTGAATAGATTTCATTGTATTTTGCTCCTGATTATTTTTGTTTCCTGATTTATCAGGTAAACCACCTGGCTCAAATCCCCGATCTGGTTGACCTGGGGAAGTAGCAGGTGAAAATTCTTCTTTTGAATACTCTCTATTATTATTCATAACTCAAAACACTCCTTAAGTGAAAATTATTTTTTTATCTATGCTCCATTTAAAGATTATTATCTCTAAACAAAAATAATAATATGTATTATTCTATATTTATTATCAAGAAAACCTATTATCCTAAACCAGGCATTTGAGTTTTTGAAGGTCTGATAAACCATTGCTATAGACATTTCCTTCAGGGCTGTTATATTAGAAATTACTTAATAAGCTTACCAATCAATTCTTTAATAGAATCAATCCCCTTATCTATTAAATAGGCTTCCAGTTCATCAATAATTTTTAGAGCTGCATCAGGATTAATCAAGGTAGCAGTTCCTACTGCTACAGCACTGGCACCAGCCATAATAAACTCAAGGGCATCCCGGGCAGTCATAATACCCCCCATCCCTATAATAGGGATATCAACCACCTGAGCAACCTGATAAACCATCCTTAAGGCTACTGGTTTTATTGCAGGGCCAGATAATCCCCCAAAGGTATTGCCTAGAACCACAGCCTGTTTATCAATATCTATAGCCATCCCCAGTAATGTATTTATCATTGAAATAATATCTGCCCCACCTTCTTCAACAGCCCTGGCAATAGCTGTAATATCGGTAACATTGGGAGAAAGTTTCACAATAACTGTTCCTGGGTAATTTTCCTTAACAATTCTGGTAACCTTATAGACTAATTCCTTATTAGTACCAAAGACCATCCCACCACCTGCAATATTTGGACAAGATACATTAACTTCCAGGGCAGCAAACTGGGGATAAGGAGCTAATCTTTCAGCTAGATAGGCAAAATCATCAAGTGAATGACCAGAGATATTAACGATTACAGGCAATTGATAGGCATCAATAATTTCTAATTTTTCTTCAATAAACTTATCAATCCCTGGATTCTCTAAGCCAATAGAATTCAATAAACCGGCAGGGGTTTCTGTAATACGAGGAGTAGGATTACCTCTGGATGGTTTAACAGTAATCCCTTTAACAGTAAGGGCCCCAAGCCTTTCAATATCAAAATAATCCTGTAATTCTTTACCATTACCACAGGTTCCAGAAGCAGTTATCAGGGGGTTTTTTAATTTAAGGGAGGAAAGTGTTACCCCAAGGTCTACTTTAGTCATTAAAAACCACCTCCTCTAATGAAAATACAGGTCCTTCTTTACAAACACGTTTATTACCACTCTTTGTCTGACAGACACAGGAGAGACAAACGCCGATTCCACAGCCCATCCTCTCTTCCAGGGAAAACTCACCACTCATATTTTTTTTAGTGGCTATTTTTTGTATTTCCTTCAACATTGGCTCAGGTCCACAGGAATAAAGATAATCCCCCCTGAGCCCTTTACTCTTCCATATATCAAGTACAGTACCTTTAAAACCACTACTACCATCTATAGTTGCATAGTTTACAGCAACACCCAACTCACTAATTTTATTATATAAATACATAAACTCATTTTTACTTTTGGCACCTATAAAAACATTAACTCTACAATCTTTATATATTTGTTTTAATAAATAATATATAGGGGCAATTCCCATACCACCACCTAAAAGGGTAACCTCTTTATTTTGAGTAAGTGTAAAACTATTACCGAGCGGCCCCAGTATATCTACTTCTGTACCTTCTTTAAAATCTGCTAAAATACTTGTCCCGCGCCCTACTACCCTGTATAGAAAAACCCATCTCTTTTTTTGATAGTTAACATCATGAATACTTAAAGGGCGGCGTAACAGGGGATCAAATCCCTGTGAAGATAATTTGAAATGAAAAAAATTACCAGGTCGTACTCTATTATAATTGTGTGGTGCAAATACTTCCAGCAAAAAATAATCTGGTCCTATCTGTTCATTCCTTACTATTTTATATAACACAAAAAAACCCCCTTTTAATTATCATATAAAATCCTGGCTTCGCCATTCATATTATTATAAACAATATTTCCCTTTACAACTGTTAAAACCACTCTGCCCTGTAGAACATTATTAGCAAAAGGAGTATTCTTACCCCTGGATTTCATTTTTTCTTTAGAAACTTTCCAGCTTATATCAGGATCGAAGACTGTTATATCTGCAGTTGAACCCTTTTTTAACCCTCCGTGTTTGATACCTAGTATTTCAGCTGGACCATAGGCCATAAAATCAAGCAATTCCTCCCATGTAAATACATTCTTATCAATAAAATTATCATAAAGGAGCGAAAGGGCTGTCTCCAGTCCTGAAATACCAAAAGAAGCCAGGTCATACTCACCCAATTTATCCTCATAAGTATGTGGTGCATGATCAGTAGCAATTACATCAATTATTCCATCTTTTAATCCCTTACACAATGCCTTTCTATCTCTATCACTCCTTAGAGGGGGGTTAACTTTTGTATCAGGGTTATATCCTTTAACCTTCTGGTCAGTAAGGAGTAGGTGGTGTGGGGTTACCTCTGCTGTAATTTTCAGGCCCCTTTTCTTAGCATCTCTGAGCAGTTCTACTCCCCTGGCAGTACTCAGGTGGGCAATATGCAAATGGGCTCCGGTCATTTCAGCCAGGATAATATCCCGGGCAATCATAACCTCCTCCGCTGCTGCTGGTATTCCTTTTAAGCCTAGTATTGTAGAGTAATAACCCTCATGCATCACACCATCACCAGCCAGGTTTTTATCTTCACAATGGCTAATTACTGGCAGAGAAAAACTACTGGCATATTCCATTGCTCTACGCATTATTTCACTATTCATAACTGGATTACCATCATCAGATATTGCTTTAACACCTGCTTCAGATAAAAATCCTATTTCAGCAAGTTCTTTTCCTGATGAACCTTTTGTAATACTGCCAATTGGTATTACATTTACCACTGCCTCTTTAGCCCTGGCTTTTATATACTCTATAGTTGCCTGATTATCTGCAACAGGATTAGTATTAGGCATACAGGCAATAGTTGTAAAGCCCCCTGCTGCTGCTGCTTCACATCCCGTTTTAATTGTTTCCTTTTCTTCAAAACCAGGTTCCCTTAAATGGGTATGCATATCAATTAGTCCTGGTAATAAAATCTTTCCCTTCAGATCAATTATCATACAATCTTCCTGATTTATTTCCTTTTTAATTGCTACTATTTTATCAGCATCCAGTAGTAGATCATACTTACCTGTCAAATCATTTAAAGGATCAATTATAAAAGCATTTTTAAACAATTTTTTCATCTTCATTATTCCTCCCTACCAAGAGATATAAAAGAGCCATTCTGACTGCCACACCATTTGTTACCTGTTCGGTAATTACTGAACTATTACCATCTGCTACAGCACTCTCAATCTCTACGCCTCGATTCATTGGTCCCGGATGCATAACCAGGATATCATCATTATTTATTCTCTCCTGATTAATACCATAAAAATGGCGGTATTCATTAATAGAAGGGAATAAACCCCTGGCCTGTCTTTCTAACTGAATACGCAGGATATTGATTACATCAATACCCTCTAAGGCCTTGTCCAGGTCTGTATATTTTTTAACACCCATTTTCTCTATCTCAAGCGGCAATAATGTTGCAGGACCTGCTACCCTAACCTCAGCACCCATTTTTAATAAACCCCATATGTTTGAACGGGCAACCCGGCTGTGGGCAATATCACCTATAATTAAAACCTTTAAACCCTTTATCTTACCCTTTTTTTCCCTGATTGTATATAAATCCAGTAAAGCCTGTGTTGGATGGGCATGTGCTCCATCACCGGCATTAAGTACACTGGCTCTAATATTATTAGCTAGAAATTCAGCAGCCCCAGGAATGCTATGTCTGATCACAACAACATCGGCCCCCATAACTTCCAGTGTTTTAGCAGTATCAAGTAATGTCTCGCCCTTCATAACACTACTGGTACTCTTAGAAATACTCATAACATCAGCACTTAACCTTTTAGCTGCCAGATCAAAAGAAGACTTTGTTCGGGTACTCGGTTCAAAAAATAGATTTACTATTGTCTTACCCCGCAGGGTTGGAATTTTTTTAACACTCCTGGTAAAAATCTCTTTCATGGCTTCACTTGTATCAAGTATTTCCTTAATCTCACCCCCACTAATATTATATAAACCAAGCAGATCCTTTCTCTTCAACGGCATATTTTCATCCCCCTTATAATTTTATTATGAACAAACTGGCCTAACAACCGTCCAGACTTAATCAACAATCATTAGTGTTTTCTTAGAACCACTTTTTACACGAAGTTAAATAAATCAGACAAATATATTTGTCGGTCTTCAAAGTTAAAGTTTATCCTCAACTATAACATAAACAAAACCCCCTTACTAAATTAGCAAGGAGGTTATTATTTACCGAATAGCAAATAAATATTAAAAATACAGCTCAACTCATATTTGGCCCCTTACTAACCTCTCTGGATTAGTTTAAAAGGTATATTTGATTTCTTTAAATATATCAAAAATATAAAACTAAGTCAATTAATATCTTTAGCGTTTTTAAAACTTCTTAATCTATCTAAAAAACACAGCAGGCTATAGTATAGCCTGCTGTGTTTTTTCTTAAACTTGCATAATTATAGGAAGTATCATTGGTTTGCGTTTGATTTTCTTGTAAATATAATCATTAAGTGTATCACGAATTTTGTTCTTCAATACTGACCATTCTGTTACATTATTTTTCTCGCATTCTTTAAGAGCTTCTTCAATGCGAGAAGTAGCTTCAGCAATTAACTCTTCTGATTCTCTGATATAGACAAATCCACGGGTAACAATATCCGGACCAGAGAGAATTGTTCCATGCTGGTCTATAGTAACCACTACAATTAAAATACCATCTTCAGATAGTAAACGCCTATCTCGTAAAACAATATTCCCCACATCACCAACACCTAGACCATCAACAAAAATATGGCCTGCATTAACACTTTCGCCCTGTTTAATCTCATTTTCAGTAAAAATAATTCTATCACCATTATCTGCAATATATATATTTTCTTCAGGTATTCCAGAACTTTTTGCTAATTCAGCATGGCGGAAAAGATGTCTGTATTCACCATGAGTAGGTATAAAATACCTCGGTTTTACAAGATTAAGCATTAATTTCAATTCTTCCTGACTGGCATGTCCTGATACATGGACACCTGAAACATCCTCATATATTACATTAGCCCCCCTTTTGAAGAGCTGATTAATGGTTTGACCAATCAGCTTTTCATTGCCAGGGATAGCAGAGGCAGAGATAATAACTGTATCACCATTACGTATATTTATGTGATAATGGTCACCACGCGCCATTCTGGTTAAAGCAGCCATAGGTTCTCCCTGGCTACCGGTAGTAAGCAATACCAATCTATTGTCAGGCAGATCAGAACAATTACGTATATTAACAATCATATCCTCTGGTATTGTTAAATACCCTAAATTTCGTGCTATTTCTACATTATTAATCATACTCCTCCCTGTAAAAGCTACCTTCCGGTTATATTTACAGGCAGAATTAACAATCTGTTGTACACGATGAATATTTGAGGCAAAAGTCGCTACCACTATCCGCTCCCTGGCTCCCCTAAATATCTCATCAATTGTATTACCAACAACCTGTTCAGACATAGTAAAACCTTCCCTCTCAACATTTGTACTATCAGAAAAGAGGGCTAAAACACCTGGTTTACTATCTCCTAATTCAGCTAATTTATGAAAATCAGCCACTTCACCATCTATTGGTGTCTGATCAAATTTAAAATCACTGGCATAAATAATCGGACCCAGTGGGGTATGAATTGCTAAAGCACATGTATCTGCAATACTATGATTAACCCGGATAAAATCAACTTTAATATTGCCAACAGATACAGAACGTCCTGGATTAACTACTTTTAAGCGGGAGTCTCTCAGAAGATTATGTTCCTTCAGCTTCCCTTCCAACAAACCTAAAGTAAGTCTTGTGCCATATACGGGTACATTTAGTTCTTTTAACAGGTAGGGTATTGCACCTATGTGGTCTTCATGTCCATGTGTTAACACAATACCCTTAACACGATCACTATTTTCTCTTACATATGAAAAATCAGGGATTACCAGATCAATACCTAATAAATCATCCTCTGGAAACATAACACCTGCATCTATAATTAGTATTTCGTCCCCAATTTCTACTAGATACATATTCTTTCCAATATCACCTAACCCACCTAAGGGAATCATTGTAACATCCTTTATTCTATTGTTTTTTGACATTAATAAAAAAAAACACCTCCATAAATATTTACACAAACCATAAATAACTTCCTAAAATCACCCGTTCAATTACCCGTTGTTTATATTATATCCTCTTATTAGAAAAAAAACAAGGATTAAAACAAAATAAGCCTGTCCTAAAGATATAATATCTAGTCTAAATTATTTACAACAAAAAGATGGGCAAACAAAAATCCCATCTTTTTGTTAAACCATGATATTAAATTAGGTTTAAATCCTGCAGAATCTGATTAAGCTTACTATTTTCGTCAGCTGTTAAATTTACCAGTGGTGGACGGACCCCTCCAACATTCATTCCTATCATATTCAAAGCAGCTTTTACTGGAATAGGATTAGTATTTATAAAAACACCTGAAAAAATAACCCCAAGGTATTTATTTAATTTAATTGCTTTTTCTATTTTTCCAGCCTTAAAGGCAGTAACCATTTCCTTTATTTCGTTACCAACTAAATGTGCAGCCACACTTATAATACCTTGCCCACCTACCGAAAGCGTTGGTAAGGTAAGTCCATCATCACCACTATAAATATAAAAATCATCTGGTAGGGTTCTACACAGTGTCGATACCTGTTCTAGGTCTCCACTGGCCTCTTTAATAGCAATAATATTATCAATCATAGCAAGCCTTTGAACTGTATCCACTTCAATATTACGTGATGTTCTTCCTGGTACATTATAAAGAATAACCGGCAAACTGGTTTCAGCAGCTATTAGCTTAAAGTGTTTATAAAGACCATCCTGTGGTGGTTTATTATAATAAGGTGTTACCAGCATAATTCCATCTACACCAATTTCCTCAGCCTTTTGGGTTAGTCTAATACTATCACTTGTTGAATATGAGCCTGTTCCTGCTACAATTGTGGAACTGTCACCAATCTCATCCACAACTGTTTTAAGTATTTCTACCTTTTCTTCAAAACTTAAAGTCGGCACTTCCCCAGTTGTTCCCAGTACAACCAATCCATCAGAACCATTATTAATCAGATACCTTGCCAGTTTACGTACCATATCATAATCTACAGTTAACTCTTCAGTAAAAGGTGTCACCATTGCCGTTAATACATCACCAAAATGTTTCATTATAAATCTCCCCCAATTAAAACTAATTGAATACCTTGTTTTATAATTATTTTTATTCCCTTTATCTAACACCTGGAATAATTACTATACAATATTATACCGCTAAGAAATTAATTGTTCAATTCGAAAGCATCATGTAAAAGATTTAAGGCCTTTTTCTCCTCTGTCTTTTTCAAGAGGCAGGAAATGGTTGTGTGTGAGTCTGTTGTTTGATATATGGCAATACCCTTTTCACTTAAAGATTTAACCATTTTAGCCAGAACTCCAGGTCTACCTGTCATTCCTCCACCAACCACTGATACCTTAACAAAATCACTACCTATTTTAAACTGAAAATTATTTTCTAATAATAATTTATTAACCTTATCTTTATAACTAGCTTCAATCACAAAAGAGAGTCCGTCTGGTCTAATATTTATAAAATCAACACTAATACCATGATCAGCCAGTATATTAAAGACCAAAAGTCCTGTAGCATATTCAGCAGGTTTTTTAGGATTAATCCTGACAAAAGCAATATTATCCCGGCTGGTAACTCCGGTAACCGGATGATCACCTTTAATACCTCGTAAAGCACGGTTATGAATCAATGTCCCTGCACCCTTATCAAAGGTTGATTTAACTTTGATCGGAATTCCTTCTTTCATAGCAATTTCTGCCGCTCGCGGGTGAATTACCCTGGCCCCTTGGTAAGCCAGTTCGCAGACCTCATTATAACTAACCTGATCAATAATTTTAGCATTATCAACCATATTAGGATCAGCAGTCATCACACCAGCAACATCAGTATATATTTCAACATATTCAGCAGCAATTGCGGCAGCAATAACAGTGGCAGTTGTATCACTTCCACCCCTGCCAAAAGTAGTTATATCACCACTTGTAGTAATACCTTGAAAACCAGCTATTACAGGAATTTTACCCTCTTTGATTATTGATAATACCCTTTCAGGATTAACTATTTTAATTTCTGATTCACCATAATTATCATCAGTAATTATTCCAGCCTGTGCACCAGTAAGTGCTACAGCAGCTATTTTAGCCTTACACAGTGTCTGAACCATTATTACTGTAGAAATTATTTCACCACAGGCCATCAATAAATCTTTTTCCCGGGGTTCTATCTCGAAATAAGCATTTTCTGCCATTTGAATAAGGGTATCGGTGGCATACGGTTTTCCTAATCTCCCCATAGCAGAAACCACCACCGCGGGTTTGTAACCATTTTCTATAGCTTTTTTTATATGGCCGACAACCAATTCCCTTTTGGCAGCAGTATCCAGTGATGTACCGCCGAATTTTTGAACAATTCTTTTCATTATATTCCCCCTGTTAAACCAGGTTATAAGATGATATTTAAAAAAATTCCAATAGAGTTTATTTTCTTTAAAAAACTACTTTGTTTTATTTTACCATAAACATAGTATATATTACAATTACAATCCCCTATATTCTATTAAAACTGGCTGTATTTGTTTATCTTCAAGGGCATATTCTGCCGCATCTTTTACTAAATCAAACCTGGCATTTAAAGAATTCTTTTTTTGTACTGGATTATCCTGACCAAACGGTACAAAGAAGACATTTCTGGTATTTAGTAATATTCCAAGGTTTTTAGCGTTTAATCCAAGACCATCATTTGTTGCAATAGCCAGCAAAACAGGTCTTTCATTCCTGAGCTGGGCTTTGGCAGCCATAATTACTGTTTCGTCAATTATCCCATTAGCCAGTTTAGCCATGGTATTACCTGTACAGGGCGCAATAATTAAAAGGTCCAGCAGTTCTTCTGGCCCAATTGGTTCTGCCTTTACAATAGAGTTAATCAAAGGCTTTTCAGTTATATCAAGAACAGTATTAACCCATTTACTAGCAGGACCAAACCTGGTATCACAATTTAAAATAGCATCTGATAATATAGGTGTTACCTCTGCACCATTTTCTATGAATTCTTCCAAAACTGGAATAACTTTATCCAGGGTGCAGTGAGAACCGGTTAGTGCAAAACCAATTCTTTTACCATTAATCTCCAACAAACACACCTCCTCTAAGCCTAATAACCAATTATATACCCTGCCTTTACAGGTCACTTAATAAACCAGGAAGAATATCTGCCAGGATTTTACCAGCAGTAACTGGTGCTATTTTGCCAGGAAGGCCGAGGGCAAGGATGGCTTTGATACCTGCTTTTTCAGCTTCTGTAAAATCCGTGCCTCCAGGGGCTGATGCCAGATCAATAATTACAGAATCTTTCTTTAGTAAAGATATTATCTCTTTACTTATTATCCGGACAGGTACTGTATTAAAAAGAATATTCATATCAGAAATAATACCATTTAATTCTTCATAAGCAAACATCTTGATACCAAGGTCTTTCCCTCTTGCAGCAGCTTTTCTATCCCTTGTTACAGCATATGATTCAGCGCCAAGCATTCTTAACCGCCATGCCAGGGTAAGGCCGACTTTTCCAAGACCAAAAACAAGTGTTCTGCTATTATACAAAGTATAGTCCGTTTCTTCAATAGCTATTTTAATTGCACCCTCTGCAGTTGGGATGGCATTTAAAATTGCAAGGTCTGCCTGTCTGGCTAATTCAATATAATTTATACCAGCAAATTCAAGCTCTTTCTTAATAGATGGACGGGCTATTCCTATAATAAAAGGTTTTTGAGGATCTAATAAACTAAAAAAATTTCTATCTAATTTAATACTTCTATTATCAAATGTTGACTTAAGATACCCTTCATGATCTGTACTTGACATGGGAGCAAGTACGGCATCAACATCACTTATTACCTCTTTAAGATCATTAAAATATTTAACCGCTTTTGTATCTAAAGCGTTTTTTTTTAATACCTTAAATGTAAAGCCTTGTTGAGCAAGATTATCTATTAATACCTCTTCTCTTTTATCTCCACCAATTACACCTATTCTAATAATTAATCCCCCTTCCTAAATCAATAAAGAATACAATATACTATATGAAATAAACCTAAACTAAGTGATAAATTATCTATATTAATCTAAAACCTTTTCTAGACCATATACTAAACCCTTTATACCCATTACCTTATCTAAAGCAAGTTTTACCCCTGGCATAAATGACTTTCGATTATAAGAATCATGCCTGATAGTTAAACTCTGTCCTTCTGTGCCATAAATTACTTCCTGATGAGCAATAAGTCCAGGCAAACGTACACTATGTATTTTAATACCATTGCTATCTCCACCACGGGCCCCGGGAAGTTTCTCTATTTCATCTATATTATTTTGCTGATTGCTAATCCTGTTATAATTAATAAGTTCTGCTGTTTTAACTGCCGTTCCTGAAGGGGCATCAACTTTCTGATCATGATGTAATTCAATTATTTCAACATTATTTAAGTATTTAGCCGCTTCTGCTGCAAACCTCATCATTAAAACTGCCCCAATAGCAAAATTAGGAATTATTAAAGCTGCCACATCATTGTCACAGGCTAATTTATCAATTCTTTGTAAATCAACTTCTGTTATACCGGTAGTTCCAACAATCATATTGATATTATTTGATAAACCTAGCTCAATATTATCCATGACAACTGCTGGTGTTGTAAAATCTATAATAATATCTACTTCCCTTTTCTTTATACTGCTTAATAAATCTCCTTCAATTATTACTTCAGGTCCCGGAAGAGATAATAATTTCTTTATATCCTTACCTTCATTATTTTTATCACAAACACCTACCAATTCATCTGCTGTATCATTTACAATAGTCTTAACCACTTCCTGTCCCATTCTACCACATGCACCATTTACCAGGACTCTTTTATTCATTATTATTTCCCCTTTCATAAGATATATCTTTTACTGTATATACATTATAACATTTTATTATCTCAAATCCACTTAAAATAGACTATGATTGATAATATTTTTATTCAACAAAATTAAATATCAAATATAATTAACATAAATTCCCCATTATTTTCGTATAAAAGGGCATTAAAAACATCAAACTAGAAAATAGAAAAACCAAAAGGAGGTTACTATGTCTGAAGAAAAAAAAGAAATAGCTTATTTTTGTATGGAATATGGACTTGATGAAAAATTACCACTGTATGCTGGTGGACTTGGTATACTAGCCGGTGATTATTTGAAAGCCGCCAGAGATTTAAATAGCCCAGTTGTAGGGATCGGAATCTTATGGTGGCAAGACTATACTACACAATTAATCAATCATGAAGGATATCCCTATGACACATACCCCACCCATAACTATAATAATCTTGTAGAAGATACAGGATTATCTGTTTCAGTTGAGATTGCTGGAAATAGTGTTGAATGTAAAATTCATAAAGTTGAAAAACTTAATAATGCCCCTCTTTACCTACTTGAAACAGGAAGACCTGATAGTAAATATGGATGGATAACAGATAAACTATATGCAGGTGATAATTATAATCGAATAGCCCAGGAAATTGTTTTGGGGATTGGGGGTGTCAGGGCCTTACGAAAACTAGGCCTTAAAATAGACAAATATCACTTTAATGAAGGCCATGCCGCCTTTGCCGGTCTAGAACTAATCAGGGAAAAAATACATAACGGCCAATCTTTTGAACAAGCACTTAAAGAAACCCAGGAAGAAATAGTCTTTACAACACATACACCAGTACAGGCAGGTAATGAATCTCACGACCTGAACCTACTTATGGAAATAGGGGCAAATAATGGTCTTGGTTACGAACAATTAAAGCTCATCGGTGGTGAGCCATTTAACATGACAGCATCCTGTCTCCATATGTCCAATATTGCAAATGGTGTATCACAATTACATGGCAAAACTGCCACAGATATGTGGGCACATCTAAACAATTCAGCCCCTATCATTTCCATTACCAATGGTGTCCATCGTAAAACCTGGCAAGATAAAAATATCGATAAGGCCTTCCCCAATAATAATGATATCTGGTCTGCCCACTATCAGAACAAGAAAAAGCTAGTTGATTATATAGCCCAAAAAACAGATGCCCGGATGAATCCAGATAATCTAATAATTGGGTTTGCACGTCGTGCTGCACCATATAAAAGAAGTGAACTAATATTCAGAGATACTGGTGAGATTGATGACCTCTTACAAACCGGCAAAATTCAACTGGTTTTTTCTGGTAAAGCCCATCCAAATGACCATTATGGCAAAGATATAGTAGCAACACTGGTCGCCATGGATAAAAAATATAGAGATAATGTGGCCTTTCTGGAAAATTATAATATGGAAATTTGCCGTTATCTAATTCAAGGAAGTGACGTCTGGCTGAACAACCCTAAAAGACCCATGGAGGCAAGTGGAACATCAGGAATGAAAGCTGCAATGAATGGAGTGCTTAATCTAAGTGTTCTGGACGGTTGGGTAGCCGAAGGACCTGAACATGGTATCAACGGCTGGATACTTGATGAAGAATTCCCCAACCTAGATGAAAAGTTATCTGAAGATGAAAAAGATTTATTAGCCCTCTATAATATTTTAAGGAATGACGTTATACCAATCTATTATGATGATAGAGATAGATGGGTCAGAATGATGAAAGAAAGTATTGCCATGTCACAGGATAGATTCTCTGCCCAAAGAATGTTTAAAGATTATAGTCAAAAAATGTATAAAGAGGCCGAACCTGCCCTGGTTTAAATGGGCAGTTCTTCGGCTCCCTTTTTCATTTTGCCAAAATAATTTGTTCCAAAAATACCAGTAATAATTAAACAGGCACCAAACGCCTGATACCAGTAAAATGACTCACCCCTAAAAACAACCCCGGCCAGTATTGAAATTACTGTTGTTAAATTGGCAAAAACCGCCGAACGAGCTGCTTCTAATCTTGATAATGTATAATTCATCATAAAGTAAGCCAACACCGAAGAAAATGCCCCTAAATAAAAAACAACAACAAAAACAGGCCATTCCCTAACAGGTCTTATTATTTGATATAAACTGTAATTATATTTTAAAATCATAAGTAATGTAAAGAATATAGCACCTGTCCACATCATTATAAATGTTATCTCAACAGGCTTAAATTGTAAAGAAAGGAAGCGCGATAAAATATTATAAAAAGCAGCAGTTAATACTGCAGCAAACAGATATAATAAACCTATATAATTAATATTACCTTCAGATACACCTTTCATTACTACAATAAAAATAACACCACAGACCGATAAAAGAATAAAGAAAAACTGCAGTCTTCTGGTTTTCTCACCTAAAAATAAATTAGCCAGAATAGTTACTACAATTGGAATTAAAGCAATCATTATACCTGCTTCAGAAGAAGATGTCCTGTTGATACCCAGTGTCTCAAATAAAAAGTACAAACCAGGTTGAATAATTGCTAATAATAATAACATAGCAATATTTTTACCCTTAAGATTAATCCTAACAATACGTAAAATATAAAGTAAAGTCAATAAAAAAGCAGCTATAAAAAATCTTAAAGATAATAAGTGTAAAGGTCTAATTAATTCCAAGCCTTCTTTAGTAAACATAAATGAAAATCCAAAAATAATAGAAAATAAAAGGGCAGCCAAATACGGCAGAAATCTTTCCATTATCTCACTCTTTCTAATTAATTTGCAGGGGGCCAGGGGCCGTAGTATTGATAATACTGACACTCTATACCCCCATTATATAATTTTCTTCTCTTACTTGCCTTTTTACCAAATTCCTTCTCAAAATCATCATAAGAAGTCAAAATATAAAATGACCATGTATCAAGTCCCAGGAATTTTTTCCCCATCTCATTACATAATTTTCTAACCTCTTTTTTTTCATTTAAACGCTCCCCATAAGGGGGATTTGTAATAATATACCCATACTTTCTATTTGTACTAAATTCACTAAAAGGCTTCTGCTGAAAATGTATTATCTCAGCCAGACCTGCTTTATCTGCATGGTAACGAGCAATACCAGCAACATTTCCATCTATATCTGTCCCCATAATCATCCGGGGATTGCATTTTTTCTTAACTAACTCCCCGGCTTCTTCACGGGCTCTCTGCCAAATTTGATCAGGAATTAACGGCCACTCCTCAGCAACAAACTCCCTCATTAAGCCAGGGGCCATATTTTTAGCCATCATGGCCGCTTCTATCACAATAGTACCCGAACCACAAAAAGGGTCTATTAATACTCTATCTTCATCCCAGCGGCTTAATTTTATCATAGCAGCAGCCAGTGTTTCCTGCAAAGGGGCAGCAGTAGATAATTCTCTATAACCCCTTTTATGGAGCCCTACACCACTACTATCAATTGTCAAGGTTACCCTATCTTTCATTAAAGCGACCTGAATAGGATATTCTGGTCCATCTTCAGGAAACCATTGCTTATGATATTTCTCTTTCATATTATCAACAATGGCTTTTTTTACAATTGATTGGCAACTCGGCACACTATGAAGGGTGGACTTCACCGATTTCCCCGTAACAGGGAATTTAGCATTTTCGGGTAACCACTGGGACCAGGGTAATAACCTGGTCTTATCATATAACTCATCAAAATCAGTAGCATAGAATTCCCCTAACTTTAGTAAAACTCTCTCAGCACAGCGCAGCCAGATATTGGCCCGGGCAATAGCTGATAAATCACCTGTAAACTCAACTCGTCCATTTTCAACATTCGTTAATTGATATCCAATTTCTTTAACTTCATCTTTAACTAATGACTCAAGCCCAAAGGTAGTAGTTGCAATTAAATTTACTTCTTCGCCTTTATACAAAAAATCACCTCTATAACTAATTTGTATTCTTTGGATTAATAATATGCTTACAACAACTAACTTAACTTTAAGTTTTCTTTGTAACAAAAATATTAGTAAAAACATATCCTATATGGTAAATAAAATTTTTCAGATTTTGGAGGAAGGTAATGGCTAACTATTTTCTTATTGGTTTAGTTGCTTTTTTATGTGAATCAATAGACTCTTCACTTGGCATGGGCTATGGTACACTATTAACACCTATCCTGCTTTTTATGGGCTATGAACCACTCCAGATTGTGCCTTTAATACTACTCTCAGAGTTTATCACTGGAATACTATCTGCCTTTATGCATCACAAAATAGGAAATGTAAATCTACATCTTGGCTCTAAAGGCTTTAGAATAGCCCTTATCCTGGCAGTTTGTAGTATAATTGGTACAGTTATTGCTGCATTTTGTGCCCTATCGATCAATCCGAGAATTATTAAAGGATATATTGCCTTTCTTTTAATGCTAATAGGGGTTTCAGCCTATATCTGCAGTCATAAACAAAGTGACTTTTCCTGGTCTAAAATACTTATTCTGGGGATTATAGCATCATTTAATAAAGGGCTTAGTGGTGGGGGATATGGACCATTAGTAACTGGTGGTCAGTTGGTCTCAGGTTTAGATAGCAAAAAGGCTGTTGGTATCACTTCATTATCAGAAGGGCTAACTTGTCTAATAGGAATTATAGCTTATTTCACCCTTGACGCTAAAGACCTTGACTGGCTACTCGGTACGGCCCTAATTATAGGAGCACTACTCTCAATCCCTATTTCAGTAAATATAGTTAAAAAAATAAAAGAAACCTATTTCAAAAAAATAATATCTGGATCAGTTCTTTTATTAGGGTTGTTTACCTTTATTAAAACGTTTAATCACCTTATTTCTTATCAAAACCTCCCTATCATTATAGCAAGTATCATTATTACTATTCCCTTTGCCTATTACTTTGGACAAAAAAACATTCTAAACAGCAAACAGATATATCATGACAACTAGTATTTAACAGTAAATTCCTCAAACTTATCCTGATAATCTTCTTTTCTAATTTCAATATTTTCTACCCGGGCCCATCTTGGGCCTTTTTTAGCCAGTTTTATTAAACTGGTTACCTTATCTTCCCCACCACTAAAAACCGCCTCAACCTTTCCATCATAAGTATTTTTAACCCAACCATTTACCCCGTTTTTCCTGGCATGTTGTAGTATAAAGGCCCTGAAGCCAACACCTTGAATCCGCCCAGAAATATATAAATGCCGGCGTACAAAGACCTGCATATTATCCCTCCAATTATTACCTCTTCTCGATGATATAATTTGGAATTGTAAAAGACTCCCCGGCAGCAGCAATTATATTCTTTCTACCAACCCTGGTATATAAACCCTGTAATAAACCGTTATAACTAAATAAACCAAGGAGATATCCATATCTCTCAATTAATAGTTTGCCCTCTTTTTCAGAGATCATTTCTCTGCCAGGTATTTCAACAAACTCCTGCAGCAAGTAATCTCTGCCCCTTACCCTTTCTACAATATCCTGCCATTTAAGATTACTAAAATCCCTTCCAGCATAAACTCCCTTACCAGCAAAACGGTCAAATGGTTTTAAGATATATTTGTTTTTATTGTCTAATAAGCTATCCATTACTTTACTGTTGGCATCAGCTATTACAGCTGTATAAGGTATATGCATCTTTATAAAGTCATACTCCTGCTCAGTCAAAAAATCAACCTTCTTTTTATCATGTAATATAGCAAAAAACAATTTATTATGGATTATTTGAGAGACCAGACCACCCACAACGCAAACAGCTCCATCCTTATAAGCCTTTATAAAATCAGTAATTGATTTACTTTCCTCTATTAATCTACCAGTAGTCGCACGACGGTATATTAAATCTATCTCTATATTCTTGTAATATAATTTACCATTAGTATAGTTAAAATCACGGGGGTCACAAATTACTGTCTGGTAACCAGCTTGAATAAATCGCTTTTGAAATTCCTTAAACTCATAGATTGTCCCTTCACCATCAAAATCCATAATAGCAATATTAGGCCTGTCCCTCTTATTTTTACCTTCAGCAAATATGCGGTAGTTTTTTATAATCGTATCTAACCAGGAATAAAAAAGTTCAAAACCTGTTAATTGATAATTTTTCTTTATCATATTGAGTGCTTTAGCATCAAGCATAACTTTCTGTAATACCCTTACTTCATTCATGGCCGATGCACCATCAGTATTCAATTCGCAGAATTTTACACTAGCATCAGGCTGATAAAAAATATCGAACCTCCCCATTGGTATATCTACACCATATCCTGGTTTAACAAGTAAAAGTTCTTCCATCAGTTTCGGAAAGGCAAAATAACTTCTAAATTTAGCACTATTCCTATACTCATTAATAACCTTTTTAATTATTCTGTTTAAGGTCATTAATAGATTCTCAAACCCTCTAACTTCCTCTTTGGTAAAAAATAATGGCTGATATAAAAAATCAACTGGCTCTCCCTTGTAAATAGCAGTAGAGTTTTTTACCCTTTCTTTAAGAAACTGATAATCCTTATAATAATTTTCAATATCACCTTTAACCACTCTAAGATATTCATCTATTAGATTATTTGCCTGCAATTATTTCACCCTTTTTAAATAAATTTATAATATACAATTACTTAAATCCAATTTACTATCTAATCCATCTTTAAATAGTAATTCTTTGATTGTTACTTTTCTCTCTAATAGTTTATACAGAGGGAAAAGATACTCCCTTTCTTCAATACCAAGACCATTAACAGCTAGTTCAAGTAATCCGCTAAACTTATTCAACAATGTTTCTCCATATATCTCCACATTAAAACCATGATTTCTTATTTTTTCCTTTATATCTAAAAAATCATCATAATTAATTGCTTTAAACTCCTTATATAATAACTCAAGATTTCTTTTATTATATAACAATCCCTTCCAGAAAACAATATATGCTAAATTATAGGGATAAGGAAGAGCATCGGCAGCTCTTAACTCAATAAACTTTTTAGCCCGCACATCAGGAAAAACCATTGATAAAAGGTGTTCTACTTCATCTCTATGCAGCTGATCATCACTATAAATCTCATTAGTAATTTTATTAGCAGTATAGAGGAGACAATCATTCCTTTTAATTATTATTGGAGGCATCTTTAAAATAAAGTCAGCATAACTATCATACGCAAAATCATCAGCAAAAATTAGCCTATCCAGGTTACACCTTTTAAAATCACAATTATCCCAGATCAGCGAGCGAATACTCCCCTTTCTATTATATATAGAACCTTCAAAAACAGGACTATTATCAAAAATTGTATAAACCAGTGGCGATAAATAATAGGCCACAGACATTTTTTTTATAAAATCTTTTTCATTCCTGTAATCAAGATTTAATTGTAGGGATGCAGTACCTTTCATCATATTATGGGCATATTTACCTGTCTGCTTAAAGTATTGATACATATATTGGTATCTTTCCTTGGGTAGTATAGGAATATCTTTGATCTGACTGACTGGCTGATAACCCATTGCTAGCAGACACATATCCCTATCTTTTAAAATAGGTTTTATGTCATTTAAAAAATCCTGGTAGGTTAATTCTATCCCGGTCACAGTTAATTCAGGAAAAACACTTAACTCCAACTGCCCTCCTGGTTCCAGGGTGATATTAGCATTTTTTCCCTTAAGACCAATGAGATTTTCCCCTTCATAAATCCCTTCCCAGGATAAAGAAATTAACTCCTTTAAAATGTCTTCAATCCCTTCTTTTTCATAATAGGATACAGCTCTATATGTATCTTTATGTAAAACAAAATGCTCTAACTCCATTCCAAGCCTGAAATCTTTTCTTTCCTTCTCACCAGAGTGAAAATATTTTATTATATAATCCCGATTACATTCTATCAAGTTTTTTGTCAGCATATTTTGGTCCTTTCTCCATAAATTAATAACACTATTATGGTTTGCTTTACTATATTATATTATAGATAATATAATATATCCCTGCATAAGTAAATAAAAAGACAGAGATAATATTATTTTGTAAGTCTAATCACATATTTTTTTTACATATGATTATTATCTTAGAAAAAAATTATGCTGTATTACTATCTATTAGCAAGCTTAGCATATTAAACATTGCCTGAATAACTAAAATAGGTTATAATTAAAAGAAAAATAAGTATGGAGTAAAATCAAATATTAGAAAGGAAAGAAAATGCATAATAAAATAATCATATTATCCATTGTATTAGTACTAATAGTATTATTTACACAAACAAGTCTGGCTGAGTTTAGTATTATATTAAACTTTGATGATGCTTACCAGGGAGTTTATGTCCATGCCTTTCAAGAGATGAAGAAATATAATATACCTGCTGTGGTCTTTGTAATCACCAAATATTTAGGTCATGAAAAACACCTATCCCTTAAACAGCTAGCAGAACTTAAATCTGCTGGGTGGGAGATAGGTTCACATACCATAAATCATTATGACCTTACTACTGTCATCCCTGAATTCTTACATAAGGAAATAATAGATTCTAAACAAATACTTAAAAATAACGAATTAATAGATAATGATTTTGCAAGTTTTTGCAGTCCAAACGGAAAATGGAGTCCAACTATTGAAAAAATTGTATCTGCCAACTATACAATTGCACGTGGTGACAAATTATATATATTTAATAAAACACAGAACGAGGATATTATTCCCAAGGTAATAGTTAAAACCACATCCATAAACAGAATTAAACAATGGATTGAAGAATATCAAAAAAAAGACCAGCCACTCATTTTAGTTTTTCATGAAGTGGCTGATGGAGGTAATGAATTTTTCTTTCCACCTGATAAATTTAAAGAATTACTTTTATTATTAAAAGAATATAAGATATCTCTTTTCAAAGATTTAATATAATTATTATAAACTAATTATTTTTAAAAAATTATATTAAATTACTACTGCTTTTCTCATAAGGAACACCATCTGCAGCAGGGGCATTTGATTTTCTTATAAAGAGAACCAGTACCAGGAGTGTAATTATATAAGGCAGCATTGAAAGCACCTGTGTTGGTACCACAACATTAGTCCTGCCCCCCATATAAACCGCCAGGCCTTCGGCTGCTCCGAATAATAAACATCCCCACATAATGCCCCGAGGCCTCCAATTGCCAAAGATCATTGCTGCCAAGGCAATATATCCCTGACCAGAGATAAGTGTTGGGCTAAATAAAGAAACCACCGCCAGACTCATAGAAGCCCCGCCAAATCCTGCAAAAACACCTGAAAGTGTTACACATATATACCTTAGCGCAAACACATTTATCCCCAGAGTATCTGCAGCCCTGGGGTGTTCACCAACTGCCCTTATCCTGAGACCAAATCTTGTTTTATAAAAAATAAACCAGACAATAAATATAAGAATAAAAGCTAGGTATACAGTTGCATATTGATTGAGAATCTGAGCAGCAAATGTATTTTCAAGAGAAAGACTTCCAAGAATCCCCTTAAATGGTTTCGGCATTTTACCTTCCATTGGTATAGGCTTAGTCATTGTTGCACCATTAAACATCAGACGGCTTAAAAACAAAGCAATACCAGGTCCAATAAAATTAATTGCAAAGCCTGATATAGTTTGATTACCATCAAATGAAACACTGGCTACAGCATGAAGGAGTCCTAATAAACCAGAAGCAAAACCTGCCGCCAGAAAGGCGATCCAGGGATTTCCAGAATAATAACCAACTGCAGCCCCAATAAAAGCCCCTAAATACATCATTCCTTCAAGCCCAATATTTATAACACCAGATTTCTCACTAATAACTCCACCCATTGCAGTAAACATCAAAGGTGCTGCATACATCAAAGCTATACCAATAATAAATCCAATATTAGTCAACATTATCTTCTCCTCCCATCTTACCCTTAGTAAAGGAAAATATACTAGCTAGCCTGGGGAATAGTGCGATGAGTTTTGGAACTGCAACAAAAAGTAGAATTACACCAACCATAATATCAATTATCTCTGTAGGTGCACCTAGGATATACTGTACTTTGCCCCCTCCATAATTAAGGGCACTAAACAACAAACCTGCAAATATACAGCCAATAGGAGAACCTCCAGCAATTAACCCAACTGCTATACCATTAAAACCATAACCTTCCATAACAGAAAGAGTGGAAATTCTATGTGATATCCCCATAACCTGAATAGCACCTGCTATACCTGCAATCCCTCCTGCTATCATCATCGAGCTTACCAGACTTTTACTCACGTTTATTCCACCATATTCAGCTGCCTGCTGGTTATGACCTACTGAACGAAGTTCATAACCTAACACTGTTTTCCGAATAATATATGAAGCGATTACAGCTATTAAAATAGCTATTAAAATTCCCCAGTTCATCCTTGTTTTAAATATATCTTTGAAGAACAGATGCTCATTCAACCAGTTTATACCTTCTTTTGATTTTTTCCATACTTCTAAAATAATAATACTGGCTGACTGTTGTATATCATAAGTTGCCTCGGCATTTGGTTTTTTAAGACTATCTAATTGAACAATATAATTTAAGGAATAAAACGCTACCCAGTTTAGCATTATTGTTGTAATTACTTCGTTTATATCAAATTTGGCCTTAAGAAAACCAGCAATTCCCCCCCAAATACCTGCAGCCAGTCCAGCAACTACAATAATAAGAAAAACATGTATAAGATGAGGAAGATGAAGTAAATAACCTAAAATAGCTGCTGTAATAGAACCTATAATAAATTGACCCTCAGCACCAATATTAAAAAGACCAGTTTTATAGGCAAAGGCTATCGAAATACCTGTAAAAATTATCGGTGTACTATTGATAATAGTCTGTACTATATATTTAGGCTTATTAAAAACGCCTAAAAACATAACTTTATAGGCTTCTAGCGGATTATATCCTGCAACTGCCAGGATTAGTGCTCCAATGAAAAAACCCATCAGCAGAGAAATTATAGTCCTTCCAATATTACTGGAAAAAATTTTTTTATCCTTGAAAATTTTCATTATTTTCAGCACCTCCTCCAGCCATCATCAATCCCAGTTTATTTCTATCAGCAGTTTCAGCATCCACTACACCAACTATTTCTCCTTCATATATAACAGTAATACGATCAGATATATTAATTATTTCTTCAAGGTCAAGCGAAACAAGTAACACTGCTTTCCCCCTATCCCGCTGCTCTAGCAGAGCTTTATGAACATATTCTATAGCCCCAACATCTAATCCTCTGGTCGGCTGGAAGGCTATTAACACATCAGGGTTATTTGATATTTCCCTTGCTATAATTACTTTTTGTTGATTCCCTCCTGAGAGTGAGCCGGCTAATAAAGATTCGTTCTGTGGACGAATATTAAACCTTGCTATTAATTCCTTAGAATAAGATAAAATATTATCATAATTTAAAATACCATTTCTGGAAAATGGTTCTTTAGCATAGTTTTCAAGAATCATATTTTCAGCAACAGACATATCAAGCACTAAACCCCTGTTCTGCCTATCTTCTGGTATTAGGGAAATTTTATTATCAATAACTTGTTTTGGTTTGTAATGTGTAATATCATTACCATTCATCATGATTTTACCTGAAACAACAGGTCTCAACCCTGTTATAGCTTCCACAAGTTCTGTTTGACCATTACCATCTACCCCTGCAATACCAAGGATTTCTCCCTGCTGGAGGCTTAAAGATAGATTATTGACTATTGAAATACCTCTATTATTGTTAACATTAAGCTTTTCTATATTTAGAACTGTTTTACCAGGTTTTCTTTTCTTTTTGGAAACTCTAAAATTTACTTCCCTACCTACCATCATTTTAGCAAGTTCTTCTTCTGTTGTATTATTAACCTCTACAGTATCAATCTTTGTCCCATTTCTTATTATTGTACAATAATCTGCTATCATTTTAATTTCTTTAAGTTTATGTGTTATTATTATCATGGTTTTACCTTCACTGCTAAGATTTTTGATTATTTTCATGAGTTCCTGAATTTCCTGTGGTGTCAGAACTGCTGTTGGTTCATCTAAAATTAAAATATCAGCTCCCCTGTATAAAGCCTTAAGTATCTCAACACGCTGTTGCATTCCAACTGAAATATCCCTTATTTTAGCTTCAGGTTCAACATGTAGACCATACATTTCAGAAAGCTTTAATACTTTCTTGCTGGCAGTTTCTAAATCTAAACACCCATTTTTTATTATTTCACATCCAAGTATAATATTTTGAACTACAGTAAAAGGTTTAACTAACATAAAGTGTTGATGTACCATACCAATACCATGTTCTATAGCAATATTGGGACTATTTACATTAACTTCTTCCCCTTTAATAAAAATCTTTCCATCTGTCGGTTGAAACAACCCATAAAGGATATTCATCAGGGTTGTTTTTCCAGCTCCATTTTCTCCCAGTAATGCATGTACTTCACCCTTATGTACTGTTAAATCAACACCATCATTAGCTTTTAACTCTCCGAAAATCTTGGTAATCTTCTTCATCTCTATAACCTTAGTGGTAAAATCAATACCTTCCAAAAAAATTACCTCCTATTATTAACAAAGTAGCTCAAACCCCTGTCTGAGCTACTCTGTTAAATTGAGTAATTATACAATTATTTTAAAAACAACTAATTTAGGGTAGAAATATATTTTTCATAGGTTTCTTTATTATATGGCACAAATATTTTGCCATCAATAATATCCTGTTTTATAATTTCAACTTCATCCAGTATTTTCTGGGGAACATGTTTATCAGAACTTGGAGCTATATCCACACCATTATCGGCAAGGCCGTAGGTTATAGTCTGCCCACCTTTAAGGTTACCATTTTGTAAATCTACTGCAATATTGAACATTGCATTGTCAACACGTTTCATTGCTGAAGTAATCATATGATCTGGAGCAAGATCACTTTGATCCCTATCAACACCAATAACATATTTATCATTCTCTTTAGCAGCTTCGATAACACCTATACCTGCACCACCTGCTGCATGGAATATAACATCTGCCCCATTTTGATACATCTGTGTTGCTATTGCCTTACCCTTGGCCTGATCACTAAAACTATCAGCATATTGATTAAGAACCTCTACATCTTTATTTGCATAAGCCACTCCAGCTGTATATCCATAATCAAAACCGTCAATAATTACACCTCGAATCCCACCTACAAAACCAACCGTTCCAGTTTTGCTCATCCTACCAGCAATATAACCAACAAGAAAAGAGGCTTCTTCTGCTTTAAATAATACACCAATAACATTTTTAGGTGTATTTTCATAGGCATTATCAATAATTGCATAAAGTTGATCAGGGTTTGTCTCAGCTGCATCAAGTATAGCATCAGCCATCATAAAACCAATACCCCAGATAAGGTCATTATCATAATCATATAACTGCTCAAGATTTGGGGCATAATCAGCTTCCTGCTGTGATTCAGCATATCCAACCTTAATCCCCAACTCCTCTTCTACCCTTAAAAGACCTTCCCAGGCAGATTGATTAAAAGATTGATCATTAACCCCACCTACATCTGTAACCATCCCAATTTTTAATTCCTGTGCTGTACTTACTACAGTCAGACCCAGAACAACAAGTATTACCAGTAATAAAACACCAATTTTATTAATCGCAAACACCCCTTGTAATTTAAAGTCTATTAAAACATTTTACCAGCTTTTCCATCTAAAATATTTTATCTAACTTAATTAAGTAAGAATTGCATTCTTAAAAAACATTTTAGATAGAACCATTTTTTACTATTAATATAATTATAGCATGAGTTTCCAAACTTGTAAACTTTATGTTAAAAAGACAGACAGCATTATAAATTAGACTCAATTAAAACAATAAGGCTTTTCTGATATTTAATATCATCTTCCTGGGTCCTCTTACTCTGTGTTGAATGACTGCCTCCAGTCCTGCGTATTTTGGCATGCTTATGTCTTTTCATTAATAAATAATTTATATTTTTCTCTGAATAGATTCTGCCAGAAAAATCTATTACCTGGCTGTTTTTACTCAGGGCAAGGGCAGCCAGTCCATAATCAGCAGTTACTACAATATCACCTGACTGACATTGATTAACAATACACATATCTACTGACTGATTTCCTTTATCTACTAAAATAAGTTCACCAAAAGCAATTTTAATATTATGATAAATATCAGCAAACACTTTTAATTCAATCATATATTTATTAGCAATCTCTACTGTCAAATCTATAACCGGACATGAATCACCATCAACTAAAATTCTCATAAAAAGTCCCCTTTTTAACCCAATTATTAATTAGAAAACATTGATTTAATTATAACAAAAATCAAGAGATTTTGTAAGATATTATTATACAAATTACATAAATATAGAAAAAGACGGAATAATTCCGTCTTAATAATAAATTCTTATTATCAATTCTATACAGGATTAGGAATAATCAAAATACGGCCTGGAAAGATAATATCAGGGTCAGCAATACTATTTAAACGGACAAGTGTACTGACATCTGTCCCAAATCTCCTGGCAATCTGAAATAATGTATCACCTGGTTTAACTACATAACGAATAGAATTTTCTGGTGGCCTAGGTATCTCTATAGGGAGATTAACAAGCTGACCTGCCTGTGGTTCATCAGGCAATCCAGGGTTTAACCTCCTAATTTGTGACACTGTTGTATCATATTCCAGGGCCAGCACACGCAATGTTTCACCAGGTTGTAATATATGTTGAGCATAATAACGATTTACCGGTGGAGGCGGCTGTTCTTCTTCTAATTCAGCAATAATACCATTTAGTATACTTAACTGCCTTGCCTGTAAATTCCTTAAGTTTTGAGCAGTTCTTATATATCTTGGAGAGGAAAAGGAGTCTTCAAGTTGATTATATAGAGAATCCAATCTCCTTTCCATAGAATATATCCGATTAGCAATTTCTAGTGAATTCATAATAACCCCCTTTCTTCTTTATACTAATAAGATATGATTAAAAAGATAAATGGTGATTAAATCGTTTATCTTGATTTAATAAAAATAATATGTTATATTGTTATAAATATTATTAACTGCTATAAAAAATGTTAATATGACTTGATTACATACAATACCAGTAGTTACGCTATGATAGGAGTGGAAAAATTTGATAAATTTCAAGGAAAAACTTATTAAATTAATTATTAACAACTATGAACTTGATGAAAGGCTTATCAGTGACCTTATTGAAATCCCGCCTCAGGAAGAAATGGGGGATTATGCCTTGCCCTGTTTTAAACTTGCCCGCAATTTCCGGAAAGCCCCCGGTAAAATTGCCCTTGAGCTTAAAGAAGCTATCGGAAAAAATAAATATTTCTCTGAAATAACAAATAATGGACCATACCTTAATTTTTTTGTTAACAAAGAACTCTTTGCCAGAACTATTTTAGAAACTATTCTATCTCAAAAAGAAAAATATGGGGCACAGGAGATTGGTAGTGGAAAAAATATCGTAATTGATTTCTCCTCACCTAATATAGCTAAACCATTTCATGTGGGACACCTCCGTTCAACAGTAATAGGAAATTCCCTCTATAAAATCTACGAATTCCTTGGTTATAATTGTATTGGTATAAACCACCTGGGTGACTGGGGTACACAGTTTGGCAAAATGATTGCTGCTTATAAAAAATGGGGTAATGACCAGGAAATAAAAGATAATCCCATTCAGACACTCTTAAAACTCTATGTTAAATTCCATGATGAAGCTGAAAAAAAACCTGGTCTTGAAGATGAGGGAAGATTATGGTTTAAAAAATTGGAAGATGGTGATGAAGAAGCTAACAAACTATGGAAATGGTTTGTTACCTTAAGCTTAGAAGAATTCAATACAATATATGACATCTTAAATGTCAGCTTTGATTATAATACAGGTGAAAGTTTCTATAATGATAAAATGGCTGATATTGTTCAATCCCTTAAAGAAAAAGGGCTTCTACAGAAGAGTAAAGGTGCTTATGTAGTAGACCTGGAAGACTATGATATGCCACCCTGTCTAATCATTAAGAGTGATGGAGCAACCCTATACCCGACCAGGGACATTACTGCAGCTATTTATAGAAAAGAAACCTATAATTTTAGTAAAGCACTCTATGTTACTGATTATTCACAGAAACTCCATTTTTCCCAATGGATGAAGATCATTGAATTAATGGGTTATGATTGGGCAGACCAACTTGAACATGTACCCTTTGGCAGGGTTAGTAGTGAAGAAGGTGCACTCAAGACCAGGAAAGGCAATGTAATTCTACTAAAAGATCTACTTGCTAAGTCCGTTGAAAAAGTAAAGAGGATTATTAATCAAAATAATCCTGAACTCAATGATAAAGATGAAATCGCAGAAAAAGTCGGGATTGGTGCTATTATCTTTAACGATTTAAGTAATTCTAAAATAAAGGACGTAGTGTTTAACTGGGACAGAATGCTTAGTTTTGATGGTGAAACAGGACCATATATTCAGTACACTCATGCCCGGGCAAATAGTGTTCTGGAAAAAGGCCAGACAGAAATAAATACTTTAACAGACTACTCGGACTTATCTAATCCAGAGGCCTTTAACCTTATTAAATTACTGTCAGCTTTTCCAGAAACTATCATTAAGGCCATGGAAAGAAATGAACCATCATATATAGCCAGACATATAATTAATCTGGCTCAGGGTTTTAATAAATTTTATCATGAGTACCCAATACTTGTTGAAGATGAAACTACTAAAAAAGCACGTCTTTTACTTGTATTTGCCACTAAAACTGTTATCAAAAATGGTTTGTCATTATTAGGTATTGAAGCCCCTGATAAAATGTAGTTACTATTAAAATTATAACCCCTCTGAAATGGAAACTTTCCCAGAGGGGTCATTTAATTTCTATTGAGCAAGTTTCTCAACTGCAGTAGCATATATTTTAGTAATCTTAACCAGATCTTTAATTGATATATATTCATCCTTTTGATGTGCTAGCTCTTTCTGACCTGGAAATAACGGTCCAAAAGCCACCGCATTTTCAAGAGCCCTGGCATATGTTCCCCCACCAATAGCTAAAGGTTCTCTTTTTTCTCCACTAAATTTATTGTAAACCTCTGTCAAAGTACTAACTAAACGGGAATTCTGTGATACAAATAATGGCTTATGGTTTTTCCCTTCAAGTAATTCAATACCTGTTCCCTTAAGATTGCTTTTCAGACAACCTATTACTTCCTCTTTAGTTTTAGTGACTGGATATCTGAGATCAATACCTAATTTACAGCTATTTTCATCAACATCAATCATACCTACATTAAAAGTCAGCTTACCGGAAACAGCATCTTCCATTAAACAACCAATACTCTTTCCATTAGTCTCCAACCCAATTTTTTGCTTATACAGATTAATAAATTGATCCAGACAACCATTTATGCCCTCAAGTTCACCTAAAAACACTAATAAATTAGCAACAGCATTAATGCCTTTTTCCGGTAGACTACCATGTGCTGAAACTCCATAAGATTTAATTATTAATAAGTCATCAGCTACCTCTAATTTCAAGCTAAAACCATCTTTTAGATTGAAATCATTTATCCTTTTTTCTATCATTGCCTGACAATTGTTCTCCAAAACCGCCTGGCAGTAATCAGGAACCATATTCACTGCATTCCCACCTGTTATAGACCTTATCTTAGTCTTTTCTGTTGTTTCTGTTTCAATTTCATATTGCATAGTTATATTTAAGATACCCTTTTCTGCAAAAATAACTGGAAAATCTGCATCAGGAGTAAACGCCAGATCAGGTATCTCTTCATTCTTTAAATAATAGTTCAATCCCTCCCAGGAGTTTTCCTCATCTGTCCCAACAATTAATCTTACCCTTTTATTTAAGGTTATCCCAGAGTCTTTAACTGCTTTTAAGGCATACAAACTTGCAACAGCCGGTCCTTTATCATCAATAGCCCCCCGTCCATAAATCTTTTCATAATGTATTTCCCCTCCATATGGTGGATAAGTCCAATCCTTACCCTCTGGTACTACATCCAGATGACACAAGATCCCCAACATCTTTTCCCCCTGGCCAATTTCTATATATCCTGCATGTCCAGCAATATTTTTATTCACTAAACCCATCTTATCGGCCAAAGACAAAAACTCATTCAAACATTCATCAATGCCCCTACCGAAAGGCTTCCCTTCCTCTGGAGAAGATTTAACACTCCTGATCTGCAGCAGTCCCTGCAGTGCTTTCACAATATTTCCCCGTAATTCATCAACCCTTTGATTTATTTTTTTATTCATAACGTTATGCCCCCTTTATACCATATAATATATTATGATATACTATTTTTAATAAAGAACAAAATAACTCCACCACCCAGACTTAGGCAATAATTATCAATTTTTAAAATAGGAGGTATTAAAGATGAGGGATATTAAAATCAAAGCAAACCCCTCTGTTTTCAGCCTTGCCAGGGAACAGTATTTACCAGGGAACAGCCAAATTGCTGTTCTACTTATCCATGGATTTACCGGCAGTCCATATGAGATGACTTATCTCGGAAAAGAAATAAATAATAAAATCGGACATACTGTTTACATACCACGCCTGCCGGGCCATGGCACAAATATCAGTGACTTTAAGAACAGTAATAGACATGATTGGTTGAGCAAAGTCTATGACAGCTATCTCAATCTTAAAAAAGATTATCAAAAAATTTATCTGGGAGGACTCTCCATGGGTGGAGTACTTGCCATTATTACCGCAGCCAGATTTAATATAGACAAATTAGTCCTAATTGCCCCTGCAATATATGTAAAAGACTCCAGGATTATTTTCAGCCATTTTCTTAAATACTTTATAAAATCCTGGTCGACTAAAATAAACCTGGCCCCTGAAGAAACAGAAGAAGAAGAAATAATAGCAATGCAGCAGGAATATTCCTCCCGGGTATATTTAAAGCAGGTTTCAGAACTACACAAACTTATGCTACTCGCTCGAAAAAAACTACCCTTAATAACGACTAATACCCTGGTAATCACTTCTAAAAATGATAATACTGTCCCTTTAAAAGCCGGCATTAAAATAAAAAATACAATTCAGAGCAGAAATATAAGCAGTATCACCTTTAATAAATCCAGCCATGTCATCTGTAATGGCAGAGAAAAAGAGCGATGTGCCTGTCAAGTAATAGACTTTTTAAATAATTAAATAAGAGTCTTCATAATTAGATTTGAATTGCATAATTAATTAAAAGGAGACATTAAAACGTAGCAGGCTGGAGTATAATTGATTATGAAGTAGTTTGTTTTCTGTTTGACCGAAGGGAGTTTAAAACAAACCATAATCAATTATTACGGAAGCCGTCGCGGAGTTTTTAGCCGACGTTAATTAATTATGCAAGACGCTTAATAATAAGGTTTTTTACTAAATCAATCCCTCTAATTTAATAACAAATTCATTAAAAGTATTTATAGCAGATTTAATTGGTTCTGGTGAACTCATATCTACACCAGCAGTTTTCAATAGATTTATTGGGTAATCTGAATCACCACTCTTTAAAAAGTTAAGATAATCCCTTACTGCTGATTCCCCCTCATTTAATATTTTTGCTGCCAGAGCAGTGGCTGCAGAAAAACCTGTGGCATATTTATAGACATAAAAATTATAATAAAAATGAGGGATTCGTGCCCATTCGAGATCAATCTCTTTATCAAGTACAACCTTACTACCATAATAAGTTTCATTTAATTTATGATAAACCTCCTGTAGAAACTGTGGTGTAAGTGGATTCCCTTTTTCTACAGTTTGATGGATTATTTTTTCGAATTCAGCAAACATAGTCTGTCTGAAAACAGTCCCCCTGAACTGCTCCAAATAATGGTTTATTAAGTATTTCTTTTCTTCTTTATCATTAGTCTTTTTAAGCAAGTGGTGTATCAAAAGTGTTTCATTAAGTGTTGAAGCCACTTCTGCCACAAAAATCTTATAGTTAGCATAAACATAGGGTTGATTTTTATTTGAATAATAACTATGTAAGGCATGCCCCATTTCATGAGCAAGAGTAAATACATTATCAAGACCTTCTGTATAATTTAACAGAACATAAGGATGGACACCATAACACCCAGAAGAATATGCCCCTGACCTTTTACCCCTATTCTCATAGACATCTATCCAAGCAGAATTATATCCTTTTTCCAGTAATGAAATATACTCCTCACCAAGTGGTTGGAGACCTGCTTTAACTGTTTCCTTGGCCTCATCAAATGACATTTTTATCTCTATATTACTAATCAGTGGAGTATAAATATCGTACATATGTAGTTCTTTAACACCCAATATTTTTTTACGAAGGTCAATATACTTATACATAGGCTCCAGATTATCTTTGACAGTTTTTATCAAATTATCATATACATCTACCGAAATATTATCATCATCGAGTGCAGCCTCTAACGCAGAATTATACTTGCGTGTTTTACTGTAGAATATATGCCCCTTTACAGATGTATTTAAGACAGTAGCAAAAGTATTGATAAATTCATCATATTTATTATAAAGGGCAGTGAAGGCTTCTTTCCTGACCCTTCTATCTTTACTCCGCAGAAATTCAATATACCTTCCATGGGTTAATCTTACTTCCTCATTATTCTCATCTTTAATAACAGGAAATACCAGATCAGCATTATTTAACATGCCAAAGATATTCCCTGGACCCTGAGCCAGGTCGCCCGCCATGGCCAGTATTTCTTCCTCCCTAGCTGATAAATAATGTTCTTTTTGTCTTAATACATTTTTCAAAAGGTGTTGATATAATTGTAGTTCCTGATTTCCCTCTAAATATTCCCTAAGCTGTGTAGATGATAAGGTTAATATTTCTGGAATCATAAAGGAGGTTGCACTGGCAACCCTATTATATAATCCCTGTGCCCTATCATATAATCCCTGATATTTCTGATTATTAGTATCTTCATCCTGTTTCATATGGGCATAGGCATATAATCTGCTGACGATCTCCTCTATCTCCATAATAAGATTTAATCCAGCAAGTAAACTATCAGCAGAATCCGTCAATCCCCCTTGATAAGATTTAACCTCTTTTAATAATCCTTCAACCTTTGTAAAACCATCCTCCCATAATTCCTCACTTGCATAAATATCAGTCAAATTCCATTTAAATTTATCATCAATCTCCTCACGTAAAGGTAACTCTCTGGCCATTAATCTCTTCCTTTCTATATTTATTTTCATGCTTTATCAGCCATTCTTTCCTATTTAGTCCCCCATTATATCCTGTTAAATCACCATTTGAAACAATAATCCGATGACAGGGTACAAGAATTGGGATGGGGTTAGATCTGCTGGCATTTCCAACCGCCCTAACGGCCTGTGGATTACCTATAGCTTCAGCAATCTCTTTATATGTGCTTTTTTCACCATAGGGTATTTTTACAAGTTCATTCCAGACCCGAAGCTGGAACCTGGTTCCTGTCAATATTAATGGTAGCTCAAAAGACCTTAATTTACCAATAAAATATGCATTTAATTGTTCATAAATATCATTATAATAATCAGAAACTAAGTTTTTATTATATTCATTTACAGCCCTTTGCTTATCAATATAATCTATCTTTATAATACCCTTTTTCTTAAAAAATATATTCAATAATCCAATTGGAGAGGGATACACAAAATTCATAACCATACACATACCTCTATTCATACCCCCTGTAAAAAGATATATCATCTGCTGTACTACAGTTTTTCAAAAATGACCCCAATATAATATATGCCTCTCTTCTGTTTAATACACGGTCAATCCTAATATTTTCAATTATATAATCAGGTATTAATTCATTACTTATAGCCTGATGATAATATTCATCACCTGAAAGCCCTTCAATAGATTTACTGGCAGCTACCAGGAGTAGTTTAGCAGCCTGATTTCGTGTAAGACTTTGTGTACTACTAACTGATTCTAAACCACCTGGAACCCACTCATATAAGATATCTGCCTGTCTCCTGATTAAACCTTCAGCAATTTTATGGGCAAAATGCCGCTCAGTTATCGTGGATTTTAATTTGAAGTCATTACTATAACCACCATTAAGCAATCCCCAGGAAATTAATTCTTCAAGATAAGGGAGTAATACTTGATCCTCTATTATTTCTTTATTAGTCTCTTTACTATAAATTTTAAGTAAAGAATCCAGTCCCAATTCCTGCTGTATCGAATTAATCATCTCATTATCTGTAATTAATTCTGGAATGTTTTTATTGTTTTCCAGGGCATAAGCTGCTGCAATACCAGCTGCCTCACCACAGGCCATTCCTGTAGGTAAAACCCGACTGCTGGAGGCTGCCAGAGAACTAAAACCACTACTCCTACCAACAACCATCATATTCTTGAAATTATGCGGTAGTAAAGACCTTAGTGGAATACCATATATTATGGGATTAAATAAAACATAACCAGTATTATCTGTACCAGATGCTTGATAATCAAGGGGATAAGACCCTAAAGCAATAGTATCATTGAAAACCCTATTATTAAATAAATCTGTTATCTTTAATTGATAAGCAGCTACTATATGTCTACTCTCTCTAACATATAATTCTGGTAAGTAATCTATTATTTCAGCCTTTTCAAAACCTCTAAAATTAGTTCTTAGAAATTCAAGGACATTAGCAGCTTCTCTTTTCCCTCTATTGTATGCTCTAGATATTGATTTTTTATCAAGGGGGTCAGTATCAAAAATCAACATGGAATTTATATAGACTTCATAATTACCACTTTGTTTATCTTTTTCCATTACAATATTTAACCCGCGCATCCTGATATTATTATCTAAGGGCTGGTATAGTTCACCAACCCTGACAAAACCCCAGGCATGGTCATCCTTCATATGTGCTAAACCATATCGCTGACTTCTCACTTCCTGCATGATACCATCCCCATTAACATTACCTAGATGAAGAACCATTGTAAGCGCCATATGTCTTTCGGGGAGTCCTATATCTGCACCACCAGTAAAATAATCTGCCCCTGCTATTGCTGCAAGGTCTGCATCTTGACTGGCATCTATTAACATTGAGGGGTAAAGGTAGATGTCTTCTGAATTGCGACTAACTATAATTTCTTTAACCATACCATCATTAACCTGCAGGCTCTTGACCGTGACCCCATTATAGATTGTTAAATTTTCTTCGCGGGAAATAAGTTTTTCAAAGGCTTTTTCAGCCGCATCTATAGAGAAAACAACCCTATTATCAAGCATATGATGCCATTCAGCAAAAAGTCCTTTATTTAAATTTCTTTGATCAGGACCATAATTTAGATCTAAGAAATTCAAACCTCCATATGTCATTAACCCACCTGGTTTATCTCGTTCCATTAATAATAATGTATTATAACCCTGTCTGGCAGCAGCAACTGCAGCCATTACACCTTCCGGTTCTCCTCCATATACTACAATAGAAAATTCATTCTCCAGTTCAGCAGCTGATAAACTGTTAAATATACTCACCGAGATCAAAAAAAACACCATTATAAGTAAAATATTTTTTACCCTCAATTACTACACCCCTTTATTATCAATATAACCATTTAATAAAAATATTAGATAGAATACTGCAGACTAATTTTACTCTTGCACATTTACTATATTTCTATATCTCTTATTAAATACCTGCCGACTGTATATGATTTTATCTGATATATCTTAAAAAGCTTAATATAAAATATAATTGATAATCAAGGCCCTTCCATAATTAATTATGCAATGAAAGTTCATTATAAAAGATGTTTAACTATTAATTCGAGCTAAAAATACCACCTTTAATAAACAAAAGAAGGTGGTTATAAACATAAATTGTTAATTGCAGTGATTTACTTTACTTAATTATATTTATAAAATCAAGATAACATTTATATATCTACACCAAGAGTTACTCTGACCACTATACCAATTACAAAGGATAATAAAGCAACACCTAGACTAATAGAGGTCATCTCTAAAAAACGTTTCTTAAAATCAAGGTCTTTTGCTACAGAAATATAGAAATTAAAGATAAAGATAATCATAATAGCAGCAACTATTGTTAAAGAAAGTGAAAACAAATAATTACTTATTAATAAATAAGGTAGTATTAAGAAAAATACAGTTAAAATATAGGCCCCTCCTGTATATAGAGATGATTTCAAGGCATGACTATGGCTACTTTCTGATTTTGTTGATAAATATTCTGAGGCAGCCATCGAAAAAGAAGCTGCTATACCAGTAATCATACCAGCTAAAGCAATCAATCTGGTATTCTTAAGGGCAAAACTTAAACCAGCTAGTGTACCAGTTAATTCAACAAGGGCGTCATTTAAACCCAAAACAATTGACCCCACATATTGAAGGCGCTCTTCCTCCAGAAGGGCTATTAATTCCTCCTCATGTCTATCTTCATCATCAACAATCTTTCCCGCTGCTGGAATCTCTCTGGAAATATCCTGATATATATCCTGTGCCTCAACTTCACCACGTTCCATAAGTTTTATGCTAAAAGTCAACCCTAAGATGAGAGCCAAACAGTAATAAAAATAAACCTTAAACCAGTTAGGCTTTACATCCCGACCGGTATATTCCTTCCAGAACTTATAATGAGTCAGTTCATCACTGGCTATACTTAACAGCACTTCTTTATTACCCTGATTAGTAATTCGCCTGGCCAGTCTAGTATATATCTGATATTCAGTAATCTCATTTTTTTGTAAAACCGATAAGCTATTAACAGTTTCATTACTGATTGATTTATTCATAAACTCTACCGATATTATAAACAATTATATTATCGGCTGCCACCTCCAATCCTAAACGATAGTTTTCTTACTCTAAACAAAAACCGCAGAAAATCAAATAACTGCGGCAAATAATATATTATCCTAAGCAAATTTATAGTGTTTTTTTACATCCTTTTTTATCTTCCAGAAGCAGTCTAATCCCTTCGGAAAAGTAACCAGCTCACCAGCAGAAAATTCCACTTTCTGCCCATCTGTTTCAACAATCACTTCTCCTTCCAACAAGTAACAAACCTCTTCCTCATCATAATACCAGGGGAATTCTGAAGCCTCTTTTTCCCATACTGGCCATGACTTAACACCCAGTTCTTTTAACCTATCCTCACTTGGTTTTTCAACAGTAATTTTCATTATAGTACATCCCCCCAACAGATATTTCATTGAAGTCTATTTATACCTAACAACCATCTTATTATAGTTTTCCCTTATTTGTTTAAGAAAATAATTTTTATACTCATTACTGTTTATCAAGTTCAAAAGATTCATGTAAAATTTCTAGGGCCTTATCAGCATCATCAGCATTGATTAAACAGGACACCTTAATATCAGAAGTAGTAATCATCTGGATATTGATCTTATTTTCTCCTAAAGCGGTAAACATTTTAGCAGCTATCCCTGGAGTAGTAATCATACCAGCACCAACGATTGAAACCTTGGCTACATCTTGATCAATTTCTACCCCATCTGAACCAATTTCATTTGATACTTTCATAATATATTCTTTATTCTTAATCAGGTCTTCTTTATTAACTGTAAAAGTAATATCATTTTCCTTGTTATGCTGTAAATTTTGTATAATCATATCAACATTAATATTATTTTCAGCAAGCCTGGTAAATAATTGACCCGCTATACCAGGTTCATCTGGAACCTGTTGAACTGTAATCTTAACCTCATCCTTATCATAAGTTATACCAGTAACACTTTTTCTCTTTTCCATTTCATCCATCCCTTCAACAATTGTACCTGGTCTATAGTTAAAACTTGAAGCAATATATAATTTTAAGTTATATGATTTAGCCAGTTCTACTGAACGCGGATGTAAAACCTTGGCACCAAGATTAGCTAATTCTAGCATTTCCTCATAAGAAATATAATCAAGTTTTGCTGCTGAAGAAACAATCCTGGGGTCAGTAGTATATATTCCATCAACATCTGAATATATTTCACACCTGTCGGCGTTTAATGATATAGCCAGAGCTACTGCAGTTGTATCTGAACCACCTCGACCTAAAGTAGTAAAATCATCCTGTGAATTTATCCCCTGAAAACCTGCTACTACAATTATTTTGCCTTCCTCCAGCTCATTACGCAATCTACTATTATCAATATTCATTATCTCTGCCTTACTATGGTGGTCATCTGTTTCAATTTTTACCTGACTACCAGTAAGTGAAATTGCTTCATAACCTTTTTCCTGAATAGCCATTGTTAATAAAGCTATTGATACCTGTTCCCCAGTAGTTAGTAACATATCAAATTCTCTCGGGTTAGGTTTATCAGTAATCTGCTTCATTAAACCAATCAACTCATCGGTAGTATCACCCATAGCGGAGACAACTGCAACTACTTCATGTCCTTTTTTATATTCTTTAATAACCCTATCTGCTACATTATTTATTTTCTCTATATTAGCGACCGAAGTACCCCCATATTTTTGTACAATTAATGCCATCTTATCATCCTCATTTCTGCCAGAATAAATATTTATAGTTCTTCAACACGTATTAAATTTTTTATTGATATTACATCATCTAACCCCTTGATAGCTGTCAGTGATTTGTTAATATTCTCTTCTTTTACCTGATGGGTAACCAATACAATTGGCACAATCTCTGACAAACGGTGTTTCTGGATTACTGAGGCAAGACTGACCTGGTTTTCCCCAAATATCTTTGTTATCTGGGCAAGTACACCGGGTTTATCTTTGACCTGTAAGCGTAGATAAAATGAGTTTTCAACCTGACTAATATTAACTAAATCATGATTATAAATTGAATCCAGATTATCTACTTCAGGCCTCTGGTAGTATATATCTCTAGCAGCCTGCATAATATCTGCTACAACTGCACTGGCAGTAGGCATCCTACCGGCACCCTGACCATATGACATTACATCTCCAACTGCATCACCGTGTAAATATATGGCATTATAGACGCCATTGACCAGTGCCAGGGGGTGTTCTTTTGATATAAAGGCTGGATGTACCCTGACATCAAGACCATCTTGATGATATTTAGCAATAGCCAGTAATTTTATAACATACCCTAATTCTTCTGCTAATTTTATATCCTCTAGTTCTATGCCTTCAATACCCTCTACATAAACCCCATTTATATCTATTGATGTCTCAAAGGCTATCGATGATAATATTGAAATCTTATAGGCAGCATCTGCCCCACTTATATCCGAATGAGGATCCCTTTCAGCATAACCTAAGCTCTGCGCTTCAGCCAATACTTCATCAAATTCACGTTCCTCATTAGTCATTTTAGTTAAGATATAATTTGTTGTACCATTTAAAATACCATAGAGTCTCTCAATTTTATTGGCTGCAAATGATTCCTTAAGTGGCCTTATAACTGGTATTCCACCTGCAACACTACCTTCATAATTTATCTGGACACCCTTTTCCCTGGCCAGTCCCATTATTTCCTGTTCATATTTAGCGATCACCAATTTATTGGCAGTTACAACACTCTTTCCACTATTAAGTGCTGCAATAATATAATCATAGGCTGGGTTTTCACCACCAATTAATTCAACAAGCAAGTCAATATCCTCATTATTTATTATTTCATCAATATCATCAGTTAATATCTGATCATCAAAATCAAGATCACGCTGTTTATCCTTATCCTTGACCAGCACCTTCTCTATTTTTAAATCAGTGCCGACCTTTCTTTTAATTGTTTCAGCATGTTTTTCTAAAATAGAAAAAACACCACTACCTACAGTCCCTAATCCCAGAAGACCTATCTTGATCATCATCTCACCCCAGTTTTTTCTACTTGAATTCCTTTATTGTCTACTTCTGTAATAATATAAGTACTATTAATTTTAAACTCAGCAAATTTAGCTGCCATGTTTTGACCAATTAACTCTTCGTTCTGCTTACAAAAAGCAAGTAATGAAGGTCCAGCACCACTTAAGGCCACACCCAGAGCACCTGACTGATAAGCAATTTCTAATAATTTATGAAAACCAGGAATCAAATCTGCCCGATAGTCCTGATGGAGTCTATCTTCCATGGCTGACCTTAATTTAGACCAATCATTATCATAAAAACAGGCTGTTAATAGAGCTGTCCTACTCTGATTAAAAATGGCATCCCGATATTGAATCTTATCTGGTAGAACACTACGTAAAACCTCAGTCTTAAGCTGAAAATCCGGTATAATCATTACGATTTTCAAATTATTAGAGACAGTCATTTTTTTATATACAAGACCATTATCACACATAACATTAATAACAAATCCCCCTTTTAAAGCAGGGAGGACATTATCCGGGTGACCCTCTATTTCAACTGAAAAATCAATAATCTCCTGTTCTGTATAGGGCTTATCCATTAAGATATTAGCAGCCACCAATCCAGCAGTAACTGCTGTAGCACTACTACCCATACCCCTGGCAAAGGGTATATTTATTTCTTCAATAATTTTTAAGCCTGTAAACTCCTTACCCCTTTTATTAAAAAGGAATTTCATTGCTTGATATAATAGATTATCCTCCTGAGGGATTTCAAAAATTTTCCCAGTACTTTTATCCCTTATTATTAGATCAATACCCCTATCAATCTCAGAAAAGAAAAAGGTATTATAGACCTTCATAGCCAGTCCAAGTGTATCAAAGCCCGGCCCTAAATTAGCTGATGTAGCAGGAACCTTTAATTTTAACATAGGTTAAACCCCTCTAGAATTTATTAAGACAAGTTTTATTTTTGTATATTTTATCACTAACTTTAAAAAAAAACAAGGCCTTTTTAGATAATTGCCCTGTTTAACCATATCTTTTCATTATTAATAATACTTAATGTCTCCTCAGGTGAGGTGCCACCAGTCGAACGGCGGTTAGCTAGCATCTTTTTAATTAATAAATTATGATACATATCCTTATTAAAAATATTATTTTTTTCAGGAAACAACTCTCTCCATTTTTCTAAAGGTATCTCTTCCAATTCAATCCCCTGCTTAAGACCATAAAGAACTGCTTTACCAACTATCTCATGTGCTTCCCGGAAAGGGAGTCCCTTTTTCGCCAGATAATCAGCTAAATCAGTGGCATTTAAAAAACCTGAACTGGCTGCTTGCTTCATTTTTTCTTTATTAACCTTCATTGTTTTTAACATATCAGGGTATATTTTAAGAATAATCTCCAGATTATCTATGGTATCAAACAGGCCCTCTTTATCCTCCTGCATATCTTTATTATAAGCTAGTGGTAACCCTTTTAAGGTAGTAAGTAATTGCATTAAATGACCATATATACGCCCGGTCTTACCCCTTACTAATTCTGCAATATCAGGATTTTTTTTCTGGGGCATAATACTACTACCAGTGGCATAAGCATCATCAAGTTCAATAAAATTAAATTCACCACTTGACCAGAGAATAATCTCCTCACTTAAACGACTTAGATGCATGATCATAGTTGCAGCAATACTTAAAAATTCTATAATAAAATCCCTGTCACTTACACCATCAAGTGAGTTTAAACAAACAGAATCAAAATCCAGTTTATCAGCAACCCATTCCCTATCTATGGGAAAGGTTGTCCCGGCAAGTGCACCAGAACCCAATGGTAGCACATTTACCCTTTTTAGATTATCACTTAAGCGACTAAAGTCCCGTTTTAACATAAAGTAATAAGCCATCAAATGATGTGATAGGGTAATAACCTGAGCACGCTGTAAATGGGTATATCCTGGTAAAAAAACATCAATATATTCTTCTGACAGTTCAGTAATAGTTTTCATGAAAAGCAACAGCAATTTTTTTATTTCTTTAATTTTATCACGTAAATAAAGGCGAATATCAAGAGCTACCTGATCATTTCTGCTTCTAGCAGTATGGAGTTTCCCTCCTGTAGGACCAATTAAATCAGTTAAGTGTTTCTCTATAAAAGAATGAATATCTTCAAAAGAGTTATTAAACTGGAGTTTCCCTTCTTTAATAGCCTTTTCAATCTTCTCTAAACCATCAGTAATTTCCTGGGCTTCTTTTTCACTAATTATTCCCTGTCTGGCCAACATCTCTGCATGGACCTTACTTCCCATGATATCATAGGAATACAACCTTTTATCAAAAGCAAGTGAGGCATTAAAATCATGAACAAGTTGGTCAGTTCCTTTATTAAATCTACCACCCCATAATTTCACATCAATCAACTCCATCAATTTTTTTTACCCACAGACCTCTTTGATAACCATTTACTTTATCCAGTTTTAGACAGCTAAAACCAAGTTTCCTATAAAAATTAATAAGCCTTTCATCTTCCACTGATGAATATAAATAAATAAATTTACCACCATTATCCCGGGCAGCCTTTTCTGATTCACTATATAAGATCGTTCCTAAACCCTGGTCCTGATAGGACGGATCAATAGAAAACCTCTTAAGATAAAAGCTTCCCTCAACCTCAGAAACGAGGCGAAGGGAACCAATTATTCTACCGTTTTTTTCTAAAATTAAGACAATATTATCTTTGATATCATTATAAATTTCTTCCAGGGATTCTTCCATTGCAGGATTCATCCCTTCTTTACTATAGTGGACAAAGGCCTTTCGTACAAGGTCATGTATTGCTACTGCATCATCCAAACAGGCTTTTCTAAATTTATATTTTGAACCCTCCATAGTAACCGCCATTACTTATTAGGCCCCTTTACACTACCATAAACCTGTGTCGGCAGTCCCCATAATTTGATAAATCCTTCAGCTGAACTATGGTCAAAACTGTCCTCTGTATCATATGTTGCCAGGTCATATTGATAGAGAGAATAAGGAGATTTACGGCCAACAACTGTACATTGCCCCTTAAATAACTTTACTCTTACTTCTCCATTTACCTGCTGCTGTGTCTCCTCTACAAAGGCATCAATGGCAGACCTTAAAGGAGAAAACCATAGACCATAATATAATAACTCACTAAACTTCTCACTTATAATTCTTTTGTAGTGAGATGTTTCCCTGTCAAGTGTCATATCTTCCAGGTGTTGATGGGCTTCAGTTAGAATAACGGCTGCAGGTGCCTCATAAATCTCACGAGATTTAATACCAACAAGTCTGTTTTCAACCATATCAATTCTACCAACACCATATTCTGATCCTATTTTATTTAATTCTTTAACCAGGTTTACTGGTTCCATATCTTTACCATCTATTTGGACCGGTTCACCCTTTTCAAAACCGATAGTTAAATACAGTGGTTTGTCTGGTGTATCAGCCGGGTCTTTAGTCCAGTAATAGGCATCTGCCGGCGGCTCATTCCAGGGGTCTTCCAGAACACCACATTCAATAGCAATCCCCCATAAATTACTATCTAAACTGTATGGACTGTCTTTAGTAGCTTTAATTGGAATGTCATTCGCTTTAGCATAATCAATCTCTTCATTCCTGGTTTTAAACTCCCAGGTCCTTAATGGGGCAATAATGTCAATCTCTGGGTTAAGTGCCCGGAAAGAAACATCAAACCTTACCTGGTCATTTCCCTTACCAGTACACCCATGAGCAACAGCATCAGCCCCATTCTCTTTGGCTATGTCAATCATCTTTTTGGAAATGAGTGGTCTGGATAAGGCAGTAGCCAGGGGGTACTTGCCCTCATATAAGGCATTTGTTTTTAGTGCTTTAAAAACATAATCCTTAACAAATTCCTCCTGAACATCATCAATATAAACCTTGGCAGCACCAGTTTGATAACCCTTTTCCTCAATTAAATCCCAGCTTTCTACCCCTATCTGACCAACATTAGCAGAATAAGCAATTATTTCAGCATTATATTTCTCTTTAAGCCATTTTATAGCCACAGAGGTATCCAGTCCACCAGAATACGCCAAAACGATCTTATTAATATCTTTCATAATTAATTTACCTCCCTATTTTTAGAAAATCCTACAGTATTCCTTCATTATAAGGACTACTGTGTAATTTATACTTTACTATCCCTAATAGTATAATAAATATTATCACTGTCAAAGCATAAATTCAATCCTTTTTAACTATTATTTAATAAATCTGCTAACTCCCCTACTAATAAGTCAATATCAGCTTTTTCTACAATAAGAGGGGGGAGAAATCTCAAGGTATGTTCCTGAACTGCATTCACCAGAAACCCCCTACTAAATAATTCCATAGTTAGGTCTTTAGCAGAAATACTGCTTGATAATTCCAAGGCGAGCATTAAGCCAAGACCCCTTATCCCCTTAGCATTACGAGTTTTTGCAATTAACCCTTCTAACTGTTTAACGAAATAGCTGCTTTTCTCCTTAACACCTTCTAAAAAACCATCTTCCAGAATTACTTCCAGTGTTGTAACAGCAGCCCTGCTTGCTAAGGGATTACCACCAAAGGTTGTACCGTGGTCACCGGGTTCAAAAGCTGAGGCTACTTTTTCTTTAGCCAGTAATGCCCCGATAGGAACACCACCACCAAGTGCTTTAGCAAGTGTCATAATATCAGGTTCCACACCATATTCTTCATAGGCAAATAAACTACCTGTTCTACCCACACCACACTGCACCTCATCAAAGATTAGTAAGATATCCTTTTGATTACATAATTCTCTTAAGCCCTGTAGATATTCTTGCTCAGCAGGGTAAACACCACCTTCACCCTGAACAGGCTCAATCATCACAGCTGCAGTTTCAGGACCTATTGCCTTTTCCATTGCTGTCAGGTCATTAAAGGGAACTACCGTAAAACCCTCAGGTAGTGGCTGATAAGGCTTATGATATTTTTCCTGTCCTGTAGCCGCCGTAGTAACCAAGGTCCTGCCGTGGAATGAGCGCTCTGCTGTAATAACTTCGAACTTCTTTTCCCCCCTGGTCTTAAAATACTTACGGGCTAATTTTAGTGCTCCTTCATTAGCCTCAGAACCACTATTAGCAAAAAAGACCCTATCACAGCAGGAATTTTTTATCAATAATTTCTCAAGGTAGGCCTGGGGTTCGATATAATATAAATTTGAACAATGTATTAGCTTGGCCACCTGTTCCTGGAGTGCCTTTACAAGCACCGGGTGTCCATACCCAAGGGCATTAACACCAATACCAGCCAAAAAATCTAAATATTCCTGACCATCTTGACCGTAAACCCTTATCCCTGAACCATGGTCAATAACAAGCGGGTACCTACCGCTATAGACTGTCATAAAATAATTTTCATCACACTTAATTATCTCTTCCTTTAACATTTTTTCACTCTCCAATTAAATTAATCTTCTAGTATCATCGTGCCAATGCCTTGATCAGTAAATATTTCAAGGAGTATTGTATGAGAAATCAAACCGTTTAACATATGTGTTCTCTGTACACCATTTAACACTGCTTCCATGCAGGCCTTTACTTTAGGAAGCATACCACCTTTAATCTTTTTACTGGCAATCCATTCTTTAACTTCACTTATTCTTAAGGCAGAAACCCTACTATCTTCATCTTCCGGGTCATGCCTGAGACCATTAACATCTGTCAGGAAGATTAATTTCTCTGCCCCCAGGGCCACTGCTAATTTACCAGCTACTGTATCAGCATTAATATTATAACTATTACCTTTACCATCAGTACCAATAGGAGCAATGACAGGTATGTACCCATCAGCAATCAAACGGTTAACAATCTCTGGATTTATCTTTTCAACTAAACCAACATAACCCAGGTCGGTCTCCTGTACAGCATCTAATTTACGGGCTTTAATCAAATCACCGTCTTTCCCACAGATCCCAACCGCTTCACCTCGCATCTCATTTATTAAAGCAACTATCTCTTTATTTATTTTAGCAGCCAGTACCATCTCAACTATCTCCATAGTCTCCTTATCAGTAACCCGTAAACCATTAATAAACTTACTCTCTATATTTAATCGACTCAGTGTTTCATTGATTGCTGGTCCACCTCCATGCACAATAACTGGATTAACACCAACATATTTTAATAATGTAATATCCTCAATAACATGCTTCTTCAGCCGATCATTAGTCATTATACTACCACCATATTTAATAACAAAGGTTTTACCATAAAATTGTCTTATATATGGAAGTGCCTCAATTAAAACACATGCTTTTTTAATATACTTTTCCATTTCAGCTACACTCCTATTCTTATATAAAATATTAAGGAAAGATTGCTGTATCTTCCAGGCCTCTCTCCTCTGGTAACCCAAACATAAGATTCATATTCTGTACAGCCTGACCAGATGCCCCTTTAAGAAGATTATCTATTACCGAAACGATTATTAATCTATTAGTTCTTCTATCTATATTCAAGCCTATGTGGCAATAATTTGAACCAAGGACATGTTTAGTCTGTGGGTTTCCAGATTTATATATCTGCAGAAAACTATCCCGGGCATAAAACTCTTTATACAATTGAATTAACCCCTCTTCCTTTATTTCATTACTTAATCTGATGTATATTGTAATTAACATACCCCTTTTCATGGGTATTAAATGTGGAGTAAAGGATAGTTTAATCCCTTCTTTTGTATTTATTACACCTGCCAGTATGTTTTCTATTTCAGAAGTATGACGGTGTTTGTTAACACTATAAGCCTTTATACTCTCATCAACTTCATTAAATATTGTATCAATTTTAACTGATTTACCAGCACCACTCACCCCAGATTTAGCATCAATGATAATCTCATTGTTAGCAATAAGACCAGCCTTTACCACAGGTAAAAGACCTAATAATGTTGCAGTGGGATAACAACCAGGATTAGCTATTAAAGAGGCATCCTTTATTAATTCCCTATTTAATTCTACCAGACCGTAAACAGCCTCCCTAGCAATTTCTGCATACTCATGTTTAACCCCATACCAGTCCTCATATATTTTTGTATCATGATATCTATAATCACCACTTAGATCTATTACCTTAATACCATGCTGATATAATTTGGCCACAATCCCTTGAGAAACCCCATGAGGCAGAGCTGTAAAAACAATATCCGAGTTTTTAACCTCATCTATTGTAAACTCCTTAAAAATATAATCCTTCTTGCCATAGAACTGTGGGTATAGGTCCACTAGATTTTTCCCAACATGACTATTAGAAAAAAGACTGTCTATTTCCACATCTTTATGTCTATTTAATAACCTTATTAGTTCAATACCTGTATACCCTGTTGCACCAATAATACTTACCTTAATCATCATATTCAACCCCTTTTGAATTATTATACATTATCATGTATATATATTCAAGTGTTTTATCTTATTATTTTAAAAAAAAATTAGCAGAAATAAAATCTGCTAATAAAAAAAACATTTAGTTAAGACTCTTTCATAATAGACCTTTTGCATAATTGAATTGTTATCCAGACGATTAAAACGGAGCAGAATTTAGTAAAGATAATTATGGAAAAAGCTGTTTTGCTGTTTGACCGTAGGGAGTTTAAAACAGCTCATAATTAGCCGAAACTAAATTCGTTGCGGAGTTTTTGTCTGATAACAATCAATTATGCAAGACGCTTAATTATAAAAACTACATACTAATTAATCCTTAACTTTGAATCCACCACTACCACACTACTTCCAACCTCTTTGATACCACCAAAAGGTATAATAACAGCCTCTGAAGAAGTTATGTGATGCAAGATTAGCGATTCAATCTCCCCATGATGGTTTTCTATAATAATATCCGTATTATCAATCTTTCCCAGTTTATTACCATGAATATCTATTACAAGTTTACCCAGTAAGTCATTTAAACACAAAACAATCACTCCATTTTATAATCCAGTATGACCAAACCCCCCTGTTCCCCTATTACTACCAGTTAATTCATCTACTTCCTCCCATTTTATCGGAAAAGTCTTATGTATAATTAACTGGGCAATCCGGTCACCCTTCTTTATTTTAAAATCATTCCTACCATGATTAATTAATATTACCCCTAATTCGCCTCTATAGCCTGGGTCAATTACACCATCTGCATTTAATACAGTAATACCATGTTTTAACGCTAAACCACTCCTGGGATAGACAAATCCACCATATCCCATTGGAATAGCAATTTTAATTCCTGTTTTTATTAAACTGTATTCTCCAGAACCTAAGTTAAGATTCTCAGCTGACCTTAAATCAAGTCCTGCATCTTCACCATAATGCTGATACTCTGGTAAAGGAATATCTTTATTAAGTCTTTTAACTTGTATTTTCATTATCTTCACCCCTGGTATATTTTATACTGTTATAGAGTTTGTTCGAAAAGTATCAGTATATACCGCCGGGGATTATACATCCCTTCACTCACTGCTCTCTTCTATTATAAACGCATTGTTGAGGCCAGTACTAACGAGTCGACTTGCACCGCAGGCACTCCGCATCTAAGCAGAGTGTACAAGAACAGTTTAAGGTTGTGTCGCAACGGTAACACCTTAACTTCGTTCAGGGATATATAATCCCCTATTTATATCTTTTCGAACATACACTTATATTTTATCAGATTATACGTATATATTAAACTTTTTTATTATTTCACTAATTCTGATACTGTCACAAATTTATAGCCACGTCCTCTAAGGGTTTTTATGATATCACCTAAGGCATATAGACTTGGTTCAGTAGGATGCATTAATATTATCCCTCCATCATCAATCTTGTTTACTGCCCTCTGGTAAACAATCTCAGCAGAAGGTCTCTGCCAGTCAACGGTATCAGCAGACCACATAATCGTCTTATACCCTATAGAACTTGCAACTTCTGAAATTCTCTGATCAACTTCACCATATGGTGGAGCAAATAAAGTGGTTTTTTCTCCGGTAATACGAAAAATCAAATCCTCATTTTTTTTAATCAGTTCTATTAACTGACTGTCAGAAAGGTTTTTAGGATGAAGATGGCTAAAACCATGATTCCCTATTTCATGTCCCAGTCTAGACATCTCAGCCAGTAGATCAGCGTTTTTTTCAGCCCAGGTTCCTGTTACAAAAAAGGTTGCTTTAACATTTTCATCATGTAAGATGCGGATCATTCCAGGCAGGTATTCCTTCCCCCAATCCACATTAATAGTAAGTGATATCTGGTCTTTACCTCTCCTTCCGTGATAATACGGTGTTTCCTGATTACTTAATACCGGCATACTTAAGTCATTACTTGCCATCCCACTTATAATGCCAAGAAACAAACAGATTACAATGATATATTTTTTAAACATAATTACTAATCACCCCTACCTGTTTGCTTACATTGTAAACCTGAATGAGATTCAATATAATAACCATTTTTATAGACCATAGCAGATAATGGAACAACACTATAACCCATTTCCTTTAATTTTGGTAATAAAATTTTTAAGGCAGCAGGTGTATCTGGGGCATTATTATGCATTAAAATGATATCTCCTGATTCCACATTATTTATAACCCTATCAACAATATAATCAACCCCTGGTTCTTTCCAGTCAAGGGAATCAATACTCCACTGTATTACTTGATACCCTAGTTCATTAGCCGTCCTAATTACCTGATTATTATATTCACCATATGGTGGACGGAAATAAGGAGAACTACTCCCTATTAGACTCTTAATTAAGTTACTAGTATCTTCTAACTCCTTGCTTAATTTTTCACGTGAAAGGGAATTACAATGGGGATGTGTAAAGGTATGGTTACCTATTTCATGACCATCAGCAGCAATTTTTTTTACCAGATCAGGGTATTTTTTCAACCAGTAACCAGCAAAAAAGAAAGTGATTTTAACATCATTTTCCTTAAAAATTTTTAATATTTCTTCTGTATGTTCTGCCCCCCAGGTACCATCAAGGGTTATTGAAATTTTTTGGTCATGACGGTCTACTTTATAAATTGGGACTGATTTCTGATTTATCACTGGTATTACTTCACCATACTTATTACCCAATAAAAAACCCCCGGCAAAGAAAAGAATAAAGATTACTGTCGAAATTATTATGATATTCTTTTTGCTGGGAATAAATATCCTGCTCATACAGCTGTCACCCCTTTTCTTTTTCTCTTGCTAAAATTTATGCGTTACAGCTAAACTTTATTCAATTTAAAACATACTTACCTGAATTAATCAATATAAATATATAAGAGTTTATAAGAAAATGGGGGCTTTAGACCATGTATCTATCAATTAAACTTAGAAGAGGGGTTATCCCTTTAATTATAATTATTTCAATTATAATTACAGTTGTTATTATATATAATAGTCAGTGTATCAATAATCCCGTGCTTTCTAAACAGAGTGAGATGATATTTAAAGTGGTTGTCGATCCCGGCCATGGTAGTATTGATACCGGCACAAGTTATGGGGAAATTTATGAAAAGGATATAAATCTAAGAGTTGCCCTCCTGGTAGCAGAGGAATTAGAAAAGGTAAATATTATTCCGATTTTGACCAGAAAAAAAGATAAACTATATATGAATAGTAGGCAGAAAGATATAAGACACAGACCAGAAATTGCTAATAAAAATAAAGCAGATTTATTTATTAGTATTCACGCCAACAATTTCCCCTCCAGCCAACCATCAGGGAGCCAGGTTTTTTATAAACCAGGGTCAGGAGAAAGTAGGAAACTGGCCGAAGAAATACAGCAGGAATTAATTAAGTTACGCCAAGCAAACCAACGCTCTATTAAAAACGGTGATTTTTATGTCTTAAAAAAAGCCCAATGTCCTGCCGTTTTAATCGAAACTGGGTTTTTGTCTAATCCCACAGATAGGGAAAGATTAACAGATCCAGTCTATCAAAAACAGCTAGCTATTGCCCTTAAAAATGGTATTATAAACTTCTTTCAGTCCAAATTATCAGGTAAAAGACAGGAGAAAACATTAAGAACTAATGTTTCTCTAGAAAGTAATGATGAGCACCCTAGCTATCAATTATATTACCTTACCGATAGCCCAACTGGTATTTTACTGGTCAAAAGAAAACTATCCTTTCCAACAAACAATTTTTTCAAACAGGAATATAGTAATTTATCCTTTAAAGAAATAATGATTATTTCTGCTATTAATCAACTTTTAGACCCACCAGATAATTTAATATCTCCTTTACCAGCTAAAACAAAAATAGATGACGTTAAAATAAACGATGGTATTGCTACTATTGATTTTTCCAAAGAAACAAAAACCAGCTTTTCAGGTGGTGCAACAGTAGAATTATATTCACTAAAAGCAGTAAAAAAAACCCTGTTCTCCATTCCAGGTATTAAGGGCTTAAATATCCTGATCAATGGAAAAAAGGGTGATAGTATCGGTGGTCATATTTTTTTAAAGGACACAGTTATGAAATAATCCTATTTTGTAAACACATGATCTCCTATGGTAACCATCATGCGTCTTCTTTCAAACCACCACTGGTGTTTAGCAGTTTTGGGATTATAGTAATACATCGCCCCCATAGTTGGGTCTGTTCCCCTAAGAGCCTCCCGAGCGGCTCGATAAGCAGTACTATTTGGCCTTAAAGTGATCTGACCATCAGCAACTGCTGAAAACTGGTTTTTTTGATAAATAACCTGTTTAAAGGTATTGGGAAAATATGAACTGATGACCCTATTTATAATCACAGCACCAACAGCTACCTGACCAATAAATGGTTCGCCCCTTGCCTCACCGTGAATAGCCCGGGCCAACAATTCAATATCACTATCTTTTACTATCTTTTGAAGAACCTGTCGGGGGGTAAGATTATTAATAGGTAATTTAATAGTAGACCCTACCCGAATAACACTGGTTTCCAGTTTGTTTAAGGCCATTATAATATTGATAGATGTATTAAAATCCCTGGCCAGATCGTAGAGGGTATCACCCACTCCAATATGATACTGAATTAATTTGCTGGCAGGAATGTTAACTTCCGGTAGACTTTGACCAGGGTTTACCCTTATGGAATAGACTTGTCCAAGCTCAAAGCTGACAGAATCAAGTGTACTTTTTTTTCTATCACTAAATAAAGTCATTTCCCATTCACGGGAATCCTTTTCTTCTGTTTTAAAGGGAATAATTAGTTCCTGGCCAAGTCTTATCATATCAGTACCTTTTATATCATTATATTCCCTTAAATCATTCTGAGAAATACCGTAATTATCTGCAATCTCACTTAGGGTATCACCTTCTTGTACAACGTAAATTAATTTAAATTCTGGACTTGCCTGAACAGGTATACTTATATAAGTTGCTATTAGTAATAAAGTAAATATTAATAAAACTAGCTTCACTCCGGTATCCCCCTTTGAGCTATTGATTTTAATTTAACCCTGTTAACTTGACAACCTTCAGGTAAAGAATTTTGAAATACTTTTCCATATGATTTAGTTAGTATGCGATTGTCCATTGAGATTACTAATCCTTTATCCTTTTTCGATCTGATAAGTCTTCCAAAGCCCTGTTTAAAACGGATCACTGCCCGGGGAAGACTATAATGAAAAAAGGGATTTTTCCCTTCATTTCGTAAACATTCCATTCTAGCTGAAGCTATCGGTTCATCAGGAACAGGGAAAGGTAATTTCATAATGATTAAATACTGCAAATTATCACCCTTTATATCAACACCCTCCCAGAAACTTACAGTACCAAAAATAATCTGTCTATCCAGATTTTTAAATCTATTGATAATGTAATTTCTGGCATATTTACCCTGGGCTAAAATACTAATATTATTGGCATTCAGAGATTTCTCCAGTTTATGCAAACAATAATTAAGCATTTTATATGAAGTAAACAGAACCAGTGTTCTGCCGGCAAAAGAAAGTAATATATTGCCCAGTTCATTTACTATATTACTTAGAAAATTTTCTGAATTAGCTGCTGGAATATCTTCAGGTATGATTAATTCTGCCTGTTCTTCATAATTAAATGGTGAACTAACTATTAAATTCCTTGTTTTTTTTAGGCCCAGAGTTTCCTGACAAAAGGCAAAGGAATTACCAACACTTAGTGTTGCTGAAGTTAATACTGCATTATCAAGAGAATTCCAGAGCATTTCATTTAATTGTTCAGTAATGTTAAGAGGGGCATTTTCCTGATTAATAAAATCCTTGTTTCTTCTCTCTAACCAGAAAACAAATTCATCATCCTCGGCCTTTATATTAAAAGCCAGATTATCAGCATAATGCTGACACCTCAATAGATAAGATTCCAGTTCAATAAGCAAGTCTTCAAAATCATCCTGTAATCCCTGTAAACTCAGTATTTCTTCATACAAATCCCTCGTATGGAAAATAAGTTTATTTATATTTCCCAGTAATTTTTCTGCAGAAGACACAAATTCCTGCCATAATTCTTCATTTTTAATTTTAACACTTATTTTAATACTACCCATTGAGTCTTCAGTAAAGATATTATTTAAATCCCTTTCATAAGTAGCAGACATATCCTTTAAATCCTGAATATTTGTTATCAACTTATAGTCAATTAACTCTAATATTTCTTTTTTCTTATCTACCTTTAGGGCTGCAATCTTACTCCTTAAGCGTGGTAAAAGTGAATGCTTATTATTAAAAAACCTGTCCAATAATTTCTTAAAAACCTTATTATAAAATGGACGTCCTAAATGTAATGTAGCTACATCGGCAAAATTATGAGCCTCATCAATAATTAAATTTCTATACTTGGGAAGGATTCCATGACTATCTTCCCCTATTTCATTTTTAAGTAAGATGTCTGATAATAAAAGGTGGTGATTTGCTACCAATAAATCGGCACTAAACACCTCTTTCCTTGCTTTCATAAAAAAACAATTATCAAAAAAGGGGCAGTTTGTCCTGAGGCAAAGGTCACTTTCAGAGGCTATTTCATCCCAAATATCAGTCCTGGTTACAAAATTAAGCTCTGATCTGGAACCTGTCACGGTTTGATCTATCCAGTTCAGGATTTTAATAAACTCTATTTCTTTTTCTGGTAAATCAGCTAAATAATCTTTAGCATTTTTCTCTATACGGTGCAGTTTTCTCTTACAAACATAATTACTACGTCCTTTTACCAAAACAGCTTTAAAGGAAAACGGGAGCACCTTTTGTAATAATACCAGGTCTTTATCTATCAATTGTTCCTGTAGATTAATTGTATTTGTAGATACAACTACGGTAATTTTATTTTGATATGACCAGTACAGGGCAGGAATTAGATAGGCAAAAGATTTACCGGTTCCAGTACCAGCTTCTATCAAAATATTATGGTGCTTATTAAAGGAATCAACTACCTCTCGTACTACATCAATCTGTTGTTGACGATACTCATAGCCATGTAAATGTTCAGCCAGTTTATTATCATCTTCAAACAGGGAAATAATCTCGTTTCCATCTAAAGACTCCTCAACATGGGGCTGTTTGGGTTCAACAACAACATAAATTTCCGATAAATTATTATTTATAATAGCAAAACCTATACCCTTATTACCCATTACTGAGGCAAGTCTGATATCTGCAGCAGAAGGCCGGAGATCACCTGAGGGGTGGTTATGAATTATAATATTACCAGGCTTTAAATCATTGACAATGGCCGGTACCATACCCTCATTTCCTCTGGCTAAAAGATGATAATCAATGATTCTATTTTCTTCATTGATAAAACCTACCAGAAAAATCTCCTGCTGGGAAGCAAGGTTAATATCCCTTCTAATAGCATCAATTATACTAGATTCAAAATATTTTTCTATCTCCACAATTTCCTCCCAATTAATTTCTTAAAGATAGTAAGGTCTTAACATCTAAATCTTCACCTTTGAATGAAGGTGTCTCCAGGATAAAAACCCTATCCCTCAATAGCTTATGATTAATAATATTACTAAATCCTTTTAGACCAATATATCCTTCCCCAATATGGGCATGTTCATCCCTATTTGTACCCAAAGGATGCCTGGAATCATTAATATGTAGTACAGTAAGTAAATCTAATCCCAGGTGTTCCTCAATATCATTAAGAAGCCTGTTTAAACCATTCATCTCGCTGATATCATAACCAGCAGCAAAAGCATGACAAGTATCGAGACAGAGGCCGAGTCTATCTTTTTGATCTACTAATCTTATTATATCATGTAATTCTCTAAAATTCGACCCAATAGCAGTACCTGCCCCAGCAACATTTTCCAGTAATAAGATAGTATCATTACTTACTTTATTTAAAACCCGGTTAAGGGCAGCAGCAATTCTTTCAATACCCCATTTAAGACCTTTACCAGTATGACTACCAGGGTGAAACACCAGATAATCTGCCTCAATCATTCCTGCCCTCTGATAGTCTTTTATTAATCCATTTACTGATTTTTCCCATAATTCTGCTTTAGGGGAAGCAAGATTAACCAGATAAGTTGCGTGTACTACCATTGATTCTATCTGAAGATCCCTGATTTTACTCCTTAAGGAAGTTAATTCTACATCCCCTATCTTCCTTGCCCTCCATCCCCTAGGATTTTTAACAAATATCTGTAAACAGTTACACCCTATTTTTACAGCCCGTTCAGGGGCTTGATCAAGACCACCTGCAATTGATACATGTTTACCTAATTTCATTAACACCAATCCTTTAATAGACAGGAAAAAACATAAACTAGCAAGCTAGTTTATGTTAAAGTCTAGTCTAGTTCTTTTAAGGCATCCTTACGGGATAAATTAATCCGACCCTGATTATCTATCTTAGTAACCTTAACAGGTATCTTATCCCCAACTTCAAGCTCATCTTCGACCTTATTTACATGATAATCAGCTATCTGAGAAATATGGACCAGCCCTTCCTGACCAGGTAAAAACTCAACAAAAGCACCAAAATTCATAATCTTTTTAACTGTACCCTCATAGAGTTCCCCAACAGCAACATCCTTTGTCAGGTCATCAATCATTTTTTCTGCCCTGGCACCACTCTCCTGATCATCAGACATAATAAAGACTGTACCATCATCATCGATATCAATCTTCACACCTGTCTCTTCAATTATTTTATTAATCATCTTACCACCAGGACCAATAACAAAACGAATCTTTTCTGGATCAATTTTTAAGGTACTCATCAAGGGAGCATATGGTGAAAGCTCTTCTCTCGGTTTATCAATAACTTTTAACATCTCACCTAGAATATGCAGTCTACCTTTTCTTGCCTGCTCCAAAGCTGTTTCCAGTATTTTTTTTGAAATACCATGTATTTTTATATCCATCTGCAGTGCTGTAATACCATCTTCAGTACCAGCAACTTTAAAATCCATATCTCCATTAAAATCTTCCAGTCCCTGAATATCAGATAAGATAGTAACATTATCCTCTTCCTTCATTAACCCCATGGCAATACCGGCTACTGGTTTTCTAATGGGAACACCAGCATCCATTAAGGCCAGTGTACTACCACAGATACTCGCCTGTGAAGTTGAACCATTTGATTCAAGGACCTCTGATACAACCCTAATGGTGTAAGGAAATTTAGACTGTTCTGGCAGAACGTAAGATAATGCTCTTTCACCTAAGGCACCATGGCCAATCTCACGCCTGCCTGGTGAACGTAAAGGACTTGTTTCACCAACACTAAAAGGAGGGAAATTATAATGATGCATATACCTCTTTGTCTCTTCCTCTCCAAGCCCAAAAAGAATTTGCTCATCAGACGCTGCCCCAAGGGTAACAACACTCATGGCCTGAGTCTGACCCCTAGTGAAAACACCTGTACCATGTGCCCGGGGTAATACACCTACCTCACACCAGATAGGTCTTATTTCCTCAGGATTTCTTCCATCAGGTCGCAATTTTTCTTCGGTTATCATCTTTCTTATTATTTCTTTGGTCAACTTGTCCAGTATCTGCTGAACCTGTTTTATCTTATCAGTCTCATCTTCTTCACCACTAAATTTGTCTTTAAAATATTCTACAGCCTTATCTTTTATCTCATCAACCTTTTCATTCCTACTCAATTTTTCAAAAGTCCGCATAGCCTCATTCAAATCATCTGCTACAAAATCCCTTACCTCTTTATCCAGCTCAGTATCAAGTTCAGGAACTTCAACTTCCATTTTAGTCTTACCAGCTTCAGCAGCCATTTTATTTTGTAAAGCAACCAGACGTTTTATTTCCTCATGTGCAAGTTCAATCGCTTCTAACATAGTACCTTCAGATACTTCATTTGCACCAGCCTCTACCATCATTACTGCTTCTTCTGTACCAGCAACAGTTAAATCAAGGTCACTATTAGCCCTTTCTTCTTCATCAGGGTTAATAATTAATTCACCATCAACCAAGCCTACCTTAACACCTGCCAGTGGTTCAGAAAATGGTATATCTGAAAGCATTAAAGCAGCAGAAGCACCATTCATAGCAGTAATATCTGGTTCACAATCATTATCTACTGATAAAACAGTTGCTACAACCTGTACATCATGTCTAAATCCTTTAGGAAACAAAGGCCTTAAAGGACGATCTATCAATCTAGCTGCCAGGGTAGCTACATCCCTGGGCCTACCCTCTCTCCTGGTAATACTACCAGGTATCTTACCAATAGCATAAACCCTTTCTTCATAATTTATCATCAAAGGAAAAAAATTAATCCCTTCTCTTGGTTCAGACATAGTTGCTGTAACCAGTACAACAGTATCACCATACCTGACTACTACAGAACCATTAGCCTGTTTAGCTAATTTACCAGTCTCAAAGCTGAGTGTTTTACCATGCAATTCTGTTTTCCACTCCTGAAACATATACAAACCTCCTTTTATTTTATTATATCCTAATTTCTAAAAAATCATCAACTATGTAATTTGAACAAATTTTATATCCAATGAATTAAAGAGCGGCCTGGACCGCTCTTGGATTCAATAGGACTATCCCCTGATACCTAAACTGCTGATAAGATTACGGTATCGTTCAATATCCTTTTTCTTTAAATAGCCAAGCAACCTTTTCCTTTTACCAACCATCTTTAAGAGCCCTCTCCTGGAATGAAAATCACTCTTGTGTTCTTTTAAATGTTCTGTCAGCTGCTTAATACGTACAGTCAACAGAGCTATTTGAACCTCAGGTGAACCAGTATCCTCACTATCTAATTGGTATTTTTTAATAATGTCCTGTTTTTCTTCTTTACTTAGCATTACCTGTCACCTCCTTAAAAATTTCCTGCACTATCAGCCAAGAATGACGCTGGAGGAACGTAAAACCTAGCCCATAGTAATTATAAAATATTAATAACCAATATTTATTTTAACATAAAAGCCTAGCAGTGTAAAGAATATCTTCTTTAATCTGTGCACTCAGTTCCTTAATACTCGCAAAAGTCATTTCTCCTCTGATAAAATCAACAAGCTCAATACAGAGGTCTTCCCCATATATATTTTTATTAAAATTATAAATATGAACCTCAATAGAATATCTGTCATTAGAAAAGGTCGGGTTTACACCGAAGTTAACTATCCCCTTATATTTCTCAGCCCGATAATAAACATAACAGGCATAGACCCCTCTAGGTGGAAGGACATAATTAACAGCCGTCTTTAAATTAGCAGTTGGATAACCGACAATTTTCTTCCCGCGACTAAAACCATGAATCACCTGACCTTTAAGTCTATAATACCTCCCCAGATATTCTGGGACTTTTTTAACCTTCCCCAATGAAATGAGTTTTCTAATCAGGGTGCTTGAAACCCTATTACCATGTTCTTCAACATTTTTTATCCCAGTTATAGAAAATTTGAATTCCCTGGCAAGTTCCCTTAATTTTTCTATCGAGCCCATACCCCTGGAACCCAATTTAAAATCTTCACCAACAACTATATGTTTAACCTGTAAGCCTTTTATTAGATACTCTTCAACAAATCTCCTGTAATCCAATTGTGAAAAAGCCGAAGTGAATTCCTGCTGAAGATAATAATCAATACCCAACTTACTTATTAATTCGATTTTTTGCGATTCAGAAAGAAGATAGTCTGGTGCTATAGCTGGTTTGATTACCTTTAATGGGTGGGGAAAAAAGGTATAGACCGCACTAGGGATATTTTCTTCTTTTGAAATCTTTTCAGCCAGTTTTATTACTTTTTGATGCCCCAGGTGAATTCCATCAAAGGTACCTAAAGCAATAATTAAAGGCCCTATCTTCATATCCTTAAAGCTCTGGCTTTTTATCACTTCCATATTAAATCACCCATATTTTATAGTCTCTTATTATTTTCACACAAAAACCCGGAGTGGTTTACAGTTAAATACCTTATCCCCTATACTGATAACCTTATTAACAGAAATAAAATTACCCTCTTGATCATAGATAAGCACCCTCTGATCTGCAGAAATATCTTCATCAAATCCAGAAAAATCCTTTTCTGATAACCAGGCTCCATTACAGGCCTTTTTTACAGAACTATCACATAAAATCAGAGCAGGGTAATGCAGCGGATAATCAAGGGGTAATATTAAGGAAGTCGCCTTATTTTTAATATCCTGGAGAGTGTTAGCTTCTTTGATGACAAATGGTCCTGAGCTCTCCCTGATTAAAAATGATAAATGTGCACCTGTATTTAATGATTCTCCAATATCACGGGCCAGTGAACGAATATATGTTCCCCGCGAACATCTAACCCTCATTCTTATGACTGGCAGTCTGACCTCAATTAAATTAATATCTTTAATTACTACATCCCTTGCTTCCCTGTCAACCTTTTTTCCCTGGCGGGCCAGTTCATAGAGCCTTTTTCCCTGATGATGTACAGCAGAATACATTGGGGGTACCTGTTTTATTTTTCCTAAAAAACAGCCCAGGACTTCACTTAACTGTGTTTCATCAAGTAACTTCCACCGATCATTAATGTCAATTATCTTTCCCTCAGCATCAAGGGTATCAGTACTAGTCCCCAGGGTAATTTCTGCAGTATAAACCTTTTCATCTTCAGGGATAAAAGGAATAATTTTGGTAGCCTTCCCCAGGCAGACTGGCAGCACACCAGCTGCTGCCGGGTCAAGAGTACCTGTATGACCAGCCTTTTTAACATTCAAAAATTTTTTAACCCGGGAGACTACTTGAAATGAGGTTATTCCCGGGGGTTTCAGCACATTAATAATTCCATTAAGCTTAGACATATTCAGTCACCTTATCAAGAACCATAGTAATCGTCTGCTCAATATCCTTTTCTATTAAACACCCTGCTGCCCTGGGATGGCCGCCACCACCAAATAAAGCAGCCACCTCATTGACAGGACAGTAGTTATTAGATCTAAATCCTACCTTGGTTTTATCGCTGGCTATCTCAACAAAGGATATTCCAACCTCAACACCTTTAACATCACGAGCATAATTAACCAGACCGGAGCTATCACTTATTTCCGCACCCAAATCTTCAATGGAAGCTAAATCAAGTTTTAGCCAGGCTACCTTTTTATCTTTGGATAGGTTTAGACTGGCTAGAGCCTTACCCCGTAATTTTAATGATTGATAGGAATAACTGGCAAAAATAGCACGGTTAATCTCATATATATCAACACCATAGTCCATTAAAGAAGACATTATCTCAAACACCTCTGCCCTGGTATTTTGATATTTAAAGGAACCGGTATCAGCAATTATTGCAGTTGACAGTGCCCTGGCAATTTTCAAATCTAAAGGGGATTTTAATTGTCTACTCAATTGATATATTATTTCACCAGTTGCAGCCAGATCAGGATTAACATAATTTAAGTCACCATATTCAGGATTATCTTCATGATGGTCAATATTTACTATAAACCTTTCCCTGGCAATTCTCTGCCTATCTCCCAACCTGTCTAGATCACCAGCATCAAGAGCAATAACTATGACTTTGTTTTCATTAAAATTAGGTGAAAATCCTGATAATAGCTCATAATCATCTTCACTTATCTGCAGAAAATCATAGCGCTTATCCAATTCTTCTTCCAACAGTACAAGGGCATTTTTATTTAATTTATCCAGCAGCCACTTCAAGGCAAAACTTGAGCCCAGACAATCACCATCAGGGTCAATATGTCCCATGATAATGAAATTATTATTTTCTCCTATCAGGGCTGCAATCTCATTGAGTTTACTTTTTTTTTCATCCTTAATCATTATTACTTTCTTCCCTACCCTCTTTATTTACTTGATCAATTAACTGAGAAATATAGGCACCATGTTCAATAGAGTTATCATATTTAAACAAAAGTTCAGGTGTATGATAGATTTTAATCCTTTCCCCTAAAAGTTTTCGAATATAACTGTTTGCTTTTTTAAGTCCCTGCATTGTTTCCTTTCTCTCTTTTTCTTCACCATAAACACTTACATAAACATTAGCGTGCCGCAAATCGCCTGAAACTTCTACATCTGTAAGTGATACAAACCCAATTCGTGGGTCTTTAACCTCTTTTAAAATTATATCACTAATCTCTTTTTTCAAAAGTTCAGCTAAGCGTTGGGCCCTCTGCTTACCCATTATTAACACCCCTAGAAAATAATAATATTGATATTTAGAGAGTTCTCTTGATCTCCCTATAGGTATATATCTCAAGTTCATCTCCGGGTTTAAGATCATTATACCCTTCAATACCCAGTCCACATTCATATCCTTCACGTACCTCTCTAACATCATCTTCAAACCTCTTAAGAGAAGCAATCTCACCCTCGAAGACAACTACATTGTCCCTTAATAACCTGACTTTATCATTCCTATTAATTACTCCATCAGTAACATATAAACCAGCAACAATACCTACATTAGGGACTTTAAAGGTATCCCTGACTTCGGCTCTGGCAGTTACTTCTTCTTTCAATTCAGGGTCAAGCAGGCCAGCCATAGCATCTTTGATTTCTTCAATAGCTTTATAGATAACCCTGTATAAACGCAGCTCTACCTTTTCCTTTTCTGCATATTTTCTGGCATTTGTATTAGGCCTAACATTAAAGCCAATTATAATCGCATTAGAAGCACTGGCTAGATCAACATCTGTTTCATTAATTGCACCAACACCAGTATGAATAATATTTACAGTAACCTCTTCAGTGCCTAACTTAGTAAGTGAACCCTTTAGTGCTTCAATGGAGCCATTGACATCTGCTTTAATAATAACATTTAGCTCCTTAACTTTACCTTGCTGTATCTGCTCATAGAGGTCCTCCAGAGAAATCCTGCTTTCATTTTGTATATCCTGTTGATGAAGTGCCTGTTTTCTTTCTTCTGCTACCGCCCTGGCTTCTTTTTCATCAGGAAGAACCTCCACAAACTCACCAGCAGCCGGTACATCAGAGAAACCTAATATCTCTACCGGAGTAGCTGGTGGAGCCTCATTTATCCTTTCACCTTTATCATCAATCATAGCCCTGACTCTTCCAGAGACAGGACCAGCCAGCAGGGCATCCCCTATCCGCATTGTTCCGTTCTTAACAAGTAGGGTTGCTACAGGTCCTCTACCTTTATCCAATTCAGACTCAATTACTATCCCTTCAGCATATCTATTGGGATTAGCCTTTATTTCTTCCATCTCAGCTACCAATAAAACCATTTCCAGTAACTCATTAATATTTTCCTCTTTAAGGGCTGAAATAGGTACACAAATGGTATCCCCACCCCAGTCTTCAGGAACAAGACCGTGTTCAGTTAATTCCTGTTTAACCCTATCTGGCTGGGCATTAGGTTTATCAATCTTATTAATAGCAATAATGATTGGGATATCAGCTGCTTTAGCATGGTTAATGGCCTCAATTGTCTGGGGCATAACCCCATCATCAGCAGCAACTACCAAGATGGTGATATCTGTAACCTGGGCACCGCGAGCCCTCATAGCAGTAAAAGCCTCATGACCCGGTGTATCAATAAAGGTGATTTTTTTACCATTAATAAAAACCTGATAAGCACCTATATGTTGTGTAATACCACCTGCTTCACTCTCAGCAACCCTTGATTGTCTTATTACATCAAGAAGGGTAGTCTTACCATGGTCAACATGTCCCATAACTGTTATAATTGGCGGGCGAAGCTGTAAATCAGCTGCTTTATCAACAATTTTAGGACCTACACGTTTCTCTTTTTCCTGCTCATCACTTACATGATCAGTATCTTTTATATTTATTTTAACACCTATTTCATCTGCCAGCATAATTAAGGTGTCCTCATCCAGAGGATGATTAAGATTTGCCATTAATCCTAAACCCATTAATTTTTTAATCATATCATTTGCTGGATAATCAATAGATTCAGCCAGTTCCTTTACTGTAATAGGTAATGAAATATCATGTCTCTCAGTAGTCTCTTTTTCCTGACTATCTCTATTACCAGGTTCACCCTGCTTTTCATTATCAGTACCTTTCTTTTCGTCGATAATTTCACTCTTTTTTTCTGAACCACTTTCCTTTTCAACAAACATATCTCTGACTGTTTTTGCTGTATCATCTTCAATAGTACTCATATGACTGGAAACATCTACACCTAAATCCTGTAATATTTCTATTAATTCTTTACTGGACAAAGCCAGTTCCTTTGCCAGTTTATATACCCTAATTTTTCCCATAATTAACACCTCCGCTTAGTTAATCATCCATTATACCAATCTCCTCCATTAAATGATTATATATCTCATCTGAAATTGATATTTTAAAAGCCCTGGAAAATTTATTTGCTTTACGAGCCTTAAGCAAACAATCTTGATCAGGACAAATATATGCACCACGTCCAGGCGCCTTTCCATCTTTATCCAAACACACCTGTTTATTACTTTTCTTATAAACCACTCTTATTAATTCATTTTTAGGTCTTCTTGCCCCACAAGCAACACACTTCCGCATAGGAGTTTTTTTACTCATCTTAATCCCTCCTATTCCTTAGACTTCCGGCTCTTTATCCTGATTTTCTTCTATTATTGCTTTCTCACTATTTATGTCAGATAACTCCACCTGATCTTCATCCCTATCAAGAGGTACAGGGTCTTCAATCTTTTCTGTCTGAGCGGCTTTTTCTTGATCATATTGTGTTTGATTTTTAATATCTACCTTCCAGCCAGTTAATTTCGCAGCCAGTCTAGCATTTTGCCCTGCCTTACCTATAGCAAGGGATAACTGAAAATCAGGAACAATTACCTCAGCCACCTTTTCTTCCTCATCAACGATTACTTCAAGAACCTCTGCTGGATTAAGGGCATTAGCCACTAAAACAGCTGGTTCTTCACTCCACTCAATAATATCAATCTTTTCACCATTTAATTGGTCAACAATAGCTTGAACCCTCATCCCTTTTGGTCCAACACAGGCTCCCACTGGATCAACATTAGCCTCTGCTGATAAAACAGCAATCTTGGAACGGCTGCCGGCCTCACGGGCAACACTCATAATCTCTACGATCCCGTCAAATATTTCAGGAACTTCAACCTCAAATAAACGTTTTAATAACCCTGGATGTGTACGTGAAACAAGTATCCGTGGTCCTTTATTATCTGCATTAACCTCAACTACATATAGCTTAACTCTACTACCCATCTCATAGCTTTCCCCCGGCATCTGTTCTGAAGGAGGCAAAAGGGCTTCGATTTTTCCAAGATCAATAAAGATATTATTTCTGTGAAAACGCTGGATAGTACCAGTAATTAATTCCCCTTCTTTTTGTTTATATTCCTCATATATTACATCACGTTCTGCCTCCCTGATCCTCTGCATAACAACCTGTTTGGCCGTCTGGGTAGCGATACGCCCAAAATTAGCTGGAGTTATCTCTCTCTCAACTATGTCGCCTATTTCATATTTAGGATCAATCTCTTTAGCTTCTTTTAATGATATTTCTACATTCTCATTGTCGGCTTCTTCGACAACCTCCAGACTAGTATATACTTTGACTTCACCACTCTTATCCTTTATATCAACCCTGACATTTTCCTTAGTACCATAATCCTTTTTATAGGCAGAAAAAAGGGCAGTTTCAAGGGCCTCTAATAAAGTTTCTTTAGAAATACCCTTTTCTTTTTCTATATCATCAAGGGCATGCAAAAAATCAATATTCATCAGGATTCCCCTCCTTTATCACTTGGTGGTATGTAAATCAAAATCAGCCGTCAAATTTGCTCCGGCAATTTTGTCAAAGGGAATATTAACATCCCCTTCTCCTTCCTTTAAATCAAGCATGATATTTTCTTCATCACTCCCTTTTATATAACCGGTAATTACCTTTTTACCTTCTACAGGCACATAGGTCTTTATAGTCACCAGTTTACCAACAAAACGGTCAAAATCAGACCTTTTCTTTAAAGGCCTTTCTAAACCTGGTGTAGAAACCTCCAGAATATAGCTGTTTTCAATAGGGTCTTTCTCATCTAAGATATCACTCAATATTCTACTTATATCTTCACACTCTTCCAGGGTTACCTGATCATCAAGCCTCTCAATAAATACTCTGAGATACCAGTTGTTTCCTTCTTTAAGATATTCAACATCTACCAGTTCCAAATTTTTACCCTTGATTATATCTTCAACATAACCCCGAACCGTTTCAATAACCTTGCCCATTAATATATACCCCTTTCAAGAATAATCTTCATTATATATTTTAACTAATTAAGCTGTGATATATCCTTTTTTTATATAAACTATAAGGAAGGAGTGGGAAACTCACCCACTCCTTAACAGATCCAGTATCAGTTATGTCATCTCTATTATTTTACCATAGTGTAATATATCTTGCAAGTAATTCGAAAAAATTTTAAGCAATATCTCTGAGTCTGTATTTAAAAAGGTATAAATAGGGAATTATACTGATACTTTTCGAACAGACTCTCTAAAATAATGATAATTGATTTTTCTCTGGCAATTCTGCCAGTGTACCATGTTCTTTCATAACCTCAACAACAGTTTTGCTTATTCTAGTCTCGGGTTTTTGACAGTTGCATAAGATAAAAATCTCCGAAAGCCTTGATATAGGCTTATTTTTATGTCAAATTTTCCACTTTTCTATTGCGTAATTTACCGTAATGTGGTATGATATAAGGATAAGGGGGAATTTTTATGCGATTGAATATTAGTAAATCCAAAAATGCGTCTTCTCTCTATGTCATTAAGGATATAAACGTAAGAGGAAAACGCACAACCAAAATTGTAGAGAAACTTGGTACATATGATGAGTTATTAGAGAAGTTAAACGGAGAAGACCCTATCCAATGGGCAAAAGAATATATTAAGGAATTGAATGAAAAAGAACGGCAGAAAAAACAGAAAGTTATTGTTAAATATTCTCCTGTTAAAAAAATCAAAAAAGACCAACAACGGGTTTTTAATGGTGGTTATCTCTTTCTTCAAAAAATATATTATGAACTTGCTCTTGATAAACTTTGTGATAGATTATCTAATAAATATAAATTTACGTTTGATCTTAATAATATCTTATCTCGACTGGTTTATGGACGTATTTTATTTCCCTCATCTAAGTTAACAACGCATCGTCAGGCAGCTACTTTTATTGAGCCACCAAACTTTGATCTTCAACACGTTTATCGAGCTCTTGATATTTTGGCAAAAGAGTCTAATTTTATTCAAAGCACTCTATATAAAAACAGCTTAAAAGTTTCCAAACGTAATACAGGTATTCTTTACTATGATTGTACCAATTACTTTTTTGAAATTGAGCAGGAAGAAGGATTGAAACAGTATGGAGTTTCAAAGGAACACCGTCCTAATCCCATTGTACAAATGGGCCTTTTCATGGATGGAGATGGTATTCCTCTTGCCTTTTCTATTCACAAAGGAAATACCAATGAACAAACAACTTTAAAACCTCTAGAGAAAAAAATCATTGATGATTTTAAATTATCAAAGTTTGTTGTTTGTACGGATGCTGGTCTTGCCTCCTATAATAATCGACGCTTTAATGATATTGGTAATCGTGCCTTTATCACAACTCAATCGGTTAAAAAATTAAGGAAACACCTTAAAGAGTGGGCCCTTAACCCAAGGGGTTGGTCTTTATCAGATAGCCAAAAATTGTATAACCTTTCTGAATTGGAAGAAAAAATTAACGCTATAAAGGACAACCATAAAAAAGAACGTTGGCTTTCTAAAGTCTTTTATAAAGAACGGTGGATTAAAGAAAATGGCTTAGAGCAAAAAATGATTGTTACTTTTAGTTTTAAATATCGTAATTATCAGCGACGTATCCGACAGGAACAAATTTTACGGGCTCAAAAGAAAATTGATTCCAATCCATCCAAAATAGGTAAAGCAAGCCAAAACGATTATCGCCGTTTTATTAAAACAACGACTTGTACAGATGACGGCGAAATCGCCAACAAAAAAATCTATCATATCAACACGGATGTAATTGATAAGGAAAAGATATACGATGGATTTTATGGTATTTGTACCAACTTAGAGGCTAATATTTCAGAGATTATAAAGGTCAACAAAGGTCGTTGGCAAATCGAAGAATGTTTCCGAATTATAAAAACGGAATTCAAAGCAAGACCGGTTTACTTAAGTAAAGATGAACGCATTGAAGCTCATTTTATAACCTGTTTTATTTCATTGTTGATTTACCGACTTCTTGAAAAACGACTGAACAGTGAATTTACTTGTCCAACAATCATCCGAAATTTGAAAAACATGAATTTTCTAGAAGCCAGAGGCGAAGGCTATATCCCTGCTTATACCAGAAATAATTTTACTGATAATTTACATGAGATTTTTGGTTTTAGAACAGACTATCAGATTATCACTAACAAAAAAATTAAAAAAATAATTAGAGACACAAAAAATTAAAAAAATACGCACTTTTTTACATAAAGAAAGCCGTAAGAAACCTTTTATTTATAAGGTTTATACGGCTTTTTGCTTTTTCAACTGTCAAATATGGGAATATATCTTGCAAGTAATTCGAAAAAATTTTAAGCAATATCTCTGAGTCTGTATTTAAAAAGGTATAAATAGGGAATTATACTGATACTTTTCGAACAGACTCTCTAAAATAATGATAATTGATTTTTCTCTGGCAATTCTGCCAGTGTACCATGTTCTTTCATAACCTCAACAACAGTTTTGCTTATTCTAGTCTTATTAACAAGGTCTTCAATGGAAGTAAAACTGCCTTCCTCTCTACTTACAGCAATACTCTCGGCAGCAGAAATACCCAGTCCATCAAGACTTATTAACGGGGGTAATAAGCCCTTATCTGTGATAATAAATTTCTTTAAATCTGATTTATAGATATCAACAGTAGTAAACACAATACCCCTGGCTAGAGCTTCAGTAACAATCTCCAGTATTGTCAAAGTACCTTTTTCCTTGGCAGTTAAATCATTACCTTTTTTTTCAAGTTCACCTTTTACATGTAAAATATGTTCAGGCCCCTGACAAATTAATCTGGCATCAAAATCTGCTGCCTTGGTAGTAAAATAAGTTGTATAAAAAGCCTCAGGATAATGAACCTTAAAATAGGCAATTCGAAAGGCCATCATTACATAGGCAGCAGCATGTGCCTTGGGAAACATATATTTAATCTTATTACAGGAATCAATATACCACCGGGGGACCTCATTTTCCCGCATATATTCTTCCTCATCTGCACTTAAACCCTTACCTTTTCTGACATGTTCCATGATCCAGAAAGCCCTGCCTGGTTCTAAACCCTGCTGAATTAAATAATTCATAATATCATCACGTACTGAAATTACCTCTGCTAATTCTGCTGTACCTTTTCTGATCAATTCCTGAGCATTATTAAGCCAGACATCAGTTCCATGTGAAAGCCCACTAATCCTGATTAACTCAGCAAAGGTAGTTGGTTTTGTATCTACCAACATCTGTCTAACAAAACTGGTACCAAACTCAGGAATACCCAGTGTTCCAACTGTAGTCCCAATCTCTTCTGGACTTACCCCTAAGGTCTCTGTGCCGGAAAAGATGGCCATAGTATCTGGGTCATCTAAGGGTATCTCAAAAGGTGAAACACCGGTAATATCCTGTAACATCCTGATCGAAGTAGGGTCATCATGCCCTAGTATATCAAGCTTTAACAAATTATCATGAATAGAATGAAAATCAAAATGTGTTGTCAGGGTATCTGTTTCCATATCATTTGCTGGTTTCTGTATGGGGGTAAAGTCATAGATTGATTTATCATGTGGGACAACAATCTGTCCACCAGGATGCTGACCTGTTGTTCGTTTTACTCCACTACAACCTTTGACAAGCCGTTTTATCTCTGCAGTATTTTTAGAATAATTATTATCATCAAAATAACCCTTAACAAACCCAAAGGCTGTCCTTTCAGCAATCGATGAAATAGTACCTGCTCGATAAACATAATCTTTGCCAAATAGTTTCTCAGTATATTTATGAATAGCTGATTGATATTCCCCAGAAAAGTTCAGATCAATATCAGGGACTTTATCCCCTTCAAACCCCAGAAAGACCTCAAAAGGTATATCAAAACCATCTTTAATCAGAATTTCACCACATTCAGGACAGTCTTTATCAGGTAGGTCTGCACCTACACCAACAGAACCATCTGTAATAAACTCACTATACTGGCATCCAGGACACCGGTAATGTGGAGGTAAGGGGTTCACTTCAGTAATACCTGTCATAGTAGCAGCCAAAGAAGACCCTACTGAACCACGTGAACCAACAAGGTAACCATCATCAAGTGATTTCTTAACCAGTTTCTGGGAGGTCAAATAAATTACGGCATAACCATTACCAATAATTGAATCAAGTTCCCTGTTAAGCCTCTCTTCTACTATCTCAGGAAGCAGATCACCATACCACTCTCTGGCCCTGACAAAAGCCATCTCTCTTATTTCCTGATCAGCCCCTTCTATAGTTGGAGTATATAATTTTTCCGGTATGATTTCTAATTCATCACAAAGATCGGCAATTTTTTGGGGATTCTCAATAACCAGTTCCCTGGCAATCTCATCACCAAAGTAATCAAATTCAGCCAGCATCTCTTCTGTTGTTCGAAAATATAAAGGAGCCTGTTCTTCATCATCATACCCCTGACCGGCCTGTAATATCTGGCGGTAAATACTATCTTCTGGATCCATAAAGTGTACATCACCAGTACCAACAACAGGTTTATTCAATCTTTTACCTAGTTGATAAATCCTGCGATTTATTTCCCGCAGCTCCTGTTTCGAATCAAGCAGCTTATTTAATAAAAACTCATTATTTGCTATCGGCTGTATTTCTAAAAAATCATAAAAGCGGGCTGTCTTAATTATTTCATCTTTGTCTTTATTATCAAGGATACTACGATATAATTCCCCTGCCTCACAGGCAGAACCAAGTAGTAGATTGTCACGCAGGTGTTTTAATTCACTCTTTAGTATCCTCGGTTTACGGTAAAAATGCTTAATATGTGAATTAGAGACAAGTCTATATAAATCCCTTAACCCCTCCCTATTTTTAGCCAGGATGATTAAATGATAGGGTCTTAATTCCTTCCAGTCTATTTTCTTACTTAATCTATTTATCTCTGCCAGCTGAGAAATCTCCTGTTCTCCAAGAAGCTGCAGCATTATTATTAATATTTCCCCGGTTGCTGTAGCATCATCAACAGCACGATGATGATTTTCTAAACTAACCCCCAGTTTATCACAAAGAGTATTTAATTTATGGTTTTTAATCCCAGGATAAAGTGCCCTGCTTAATCCCAGGGTATCAAGAACAGGATTACTAATTAACGGCCTTTCAGTTTTATCAATTGCAGATTTTAGAAAACCATAGTCAAATTTAGCATTATGAGCTACTAAAACAGAATCACCAATAAAAGCAAGAAAATCATCAATAACCTCGGAGAGTGCAGGGGCATCAGCTACCATTTGATTAGTAATGCCAGTCAGTTCAGTAATCTTTGACGGGATACTGCTATCAGGCTTTATAAAAACCGCAAATTGATCTATTACCTTATCCTGATATATCTTCACTGCCCCAATTTCAATGATCTCATCTCGTTTATTATTTAAACCAGTAGTTTCCAGATCAAAAACAGTAAAGGTGGTATCACTAATTTTTTTCTGATAGGCATTATGGATAATTGCCTCACCATCATCTACCAGGTAAGCCTCCAGACCGTATATTACTTTAACACCGTGTTTTTTACCAGCCCAGTATGCCTCAGGAAAGGATTGAACAACACCATGATCAGTAATTGCAATAGCAGGATGTCCCCAAGCAGCTGCCCTTTTTACTGCCTCAGATACATCAACAACTGCATCCATAGCGCTCATCTTGGTATGTAAATGTAATTCTATTCTTTTTTCCGGGGAATTATCCTTTTTGACAGCTCTTTGATATTTGTTCAGATCACGGGCTACCATCACCAAACCCTTGCTGTATTTATCATATTGAATATATCCCCTGGCCTTTAGCCAGGCCCCTTTTTCAATACCTTCTTTTACTTCTTGATCTTTTTTACCGGGAAAAACCTTAACTGTAAAAGAATAAGTATTATCAGTAAGATCTATTATAAAAAAGCTATTTCCTTTTCTGGTCTTAATCTCATCTACATCAAAAATCCTTCCTGCTATAATGACCTCATCTTCTTCTCTTTCAATCTCACTTAATCTATAACTAATATCCTGTTTTATCTTTCTACCAAATATAATATTAGACCTGGTATTTGATTTTTGACCAGATACACTCTTAGCAGATTTTTTAGGCTTATTCAACCCCTTCTGATACTGACTAAGATCAAAGGGCTGTTCAACTACCTCCAGAAAATCACCATTTTTAATCTCAAGCTCAGTATCAATCCCCAGGTAATAATCTAATTTATTTTTCAGATAAGACTTTACTGCTGGTTCATTTAATTTTTCAAAAGCCATATCTGTCTCAGTCTCAATTACTATACACTTACCTTCTATTAAAAAACGTGATCTTTCTAACCAAGCATTTAGATACAGGAACTTTTCTTTTAAAGCCTCCAGCAGATGGGGTAGAATCAGTCTAAATTCTTTTTCAAAAGATAGTTTATTTAAAATAGCTACCTCTAACCCCTCAAGTCTATCTTCAAACTCAGCAAGCAAGTTATCCTGTTTAATAGAGTTATTATCACATGGTATAAGATAACATGTCCTGCTATCATCATCAACAATAATATATTTTAGCTGTGAGCAATATTTTTCACCAGGTTTAATTACTTTCTTCATGATACTCCTCCCTATTTTAGGTAGGCTATACTTTTAATTTATTAAATAAAACCCTAAATATATCCCAGTACATTTTACTTCTAGCAATAACCCCTTTGATAATCCCTCTTTTTTCTTCCTTCATTATATGGGTCAAATCAGGCAAATCAACATATTTTACACGCCCTTTTTTCTTAACATGTTGATTTATGGCTATTTCCACACCATATCCTGCCTTTTTAAGACTACTCATATCACTTATCATCTCAGCCTTCACTGCCCTCTGCCCAGAAAGATTTGGAGAAAAAAATTGAGCTAAATCAGTAATACCCCTGCCGTGATTAAAAACCCCCACAGTCATATCTGCTTCCCCTCTGTAGATAGGTTCTAGTAGATTGGTAATATGTACCTTATTTAAACCTATCAGATCAGCATCAAGCATAATAATAATCCTGGAGCTTATCTCGTCGATCCCTTTCTGCAGTGCTGCACCTTTCCCCAGGTTTTTCGGCAGACTGATCACCCGAGCACCCGCTTTAGCCGCAAGCTCAGCCGTATTATCAGTAGAACCATCATTTATTACCAATACCTCTTGAATAGACTTAATCGTTTTAAGGGTATTAATAATAGATTCAATAGTATTTCCCTCATTGTAAGCAGGAATTAAGACAGTTACCTCCATCATGTTCCCCCTTAATGAAATACCTAGTCAATATTCTTTAATATACCGATTACCTTTTCATACACAGAGTCAAGTTTAATATTTATTTCCTCACCAGTTTTCCTTACTCTGGCTTCTACCACACCCTTTTCTAAGGAACGCGAACCAATTGTTAATCTAAGAGGTATACCTATTAAATCAGCGTCATTAAACTTGACACCAGCCCTTTCCTGCCTATCATCAAGTAAAACCTCTATCCCATTATCAGTTAACTCTTGATAAATCACTTCTGCTCTTGTAGTTACCTCATCATTATTACCTAAAGGCAGAATTATCACCTGATATGGTGCGATAGCAGTCGGCCAAATGATTCCATTTTCATCATGCTGCTGTTCAATTGCAGCAGCAACCAACCTGGTAATACCTATTCCATAACTGCCCATAATTATCAACTGTTCCCTGCCATTTTCATCAAGGTATCTGGCACCCATACTCTCACTATATTTACTGCCAAGTTTAAAAATATGTCCGACCTCAATTCCGGCTTTTATTTCAAGCTGACCTTCACAGTGAGGACATTGATCCCCATCTTTAACCTTCCGAAGGTCAAGATAGTCTTTTACTTCAAAATCCTTACCTGGATTAACATTAATCAAATGATAATCCTTTTCATTTGCTCCAGTAATAGCATTCTTAAGATTTTTTACTCGTAAATCTGCCAATATTCTTATACCTTCTTTTATACCTACTGGACCAATAAATCCCGCAAAACTATTATACATCTCTGGGAATTTATCTTCAACTACTGCTTCAAGCTCTACTGCATTTAGATAATTTGCCAGCTTAATCTCATTTAATTCATCATTACCAGAGAGTAACACTAAAATCGGTTCACCATCTGCCAGAAAAGCCAGTGATTTAATAGTCCTGTTAGCATTAACATTCAGATATTCTGTAATCTCTGCTATTGTTTTTTGAGCAGGAGTATATACCTTTTCGGCAGCAGCCATCTCTTCTTTTTCAAAAGCAGGGTCTGCAATAGCTGCCTCAGCCCTTTCAACATTGGCAGCATAATCACAGTTATTACAAAAGGCTACTTCATCTTCACCAGCATCAGCTAGTACCATAAATTCATGTGAAGCACTACCACCCATGGCACCACTATCAGCCTCAACCGCCCTGACCTCCAGGCCACAATCTTTAAAAGCTTTTACATAGGCATCATACATAAGCTGATAGCTTTTATCCAGTCCCTCGTAATCAGTATCAAATGAATAGGCATCCTTCATAATAAATTCACGACCACGCATTATACCAAAACGCGGTCTAATCTCATCCCTGACTTTAGTCTGAATTTGATATAGGTTAAGTGGTAGGTCTTTATAGGAACGTATCTCATCACGTACAAGGTCTGTTATTATCTCTTCATGTGTAGGGCCAAGACAATACTCCCTTCCTTTACGGTCCTGGAACTTGATCATTAATGGTCCAAATCTATCCCAGCGACCGGATTCCTGCCAGAGTTCTGCAGTATGCATAATAGGCATAAGAAGCTCCTGAGCCCCACTCTCATCCATAGCCTTTCTAATTATATTTTCTATTTTTCTAATAACCCTGTAACCCAGTGGTAAATAAGAATAAACACCCGCAGTCAGGGTTCTCATCATTCCTGCCCTGAGCATATATTGATGACTAAGCACTTCGGCTTCAGATGGTACCTCTTTTAAGGTTGGTAGATACATCTTTGACATCTTCATAAAACCACTCCTTACATTTTATCTATTTCAAGTAATAATTCCTTTAATAATCTATCTTCTTTAACTTTTTTTACTAATTTTCCTTTTTTAAAAATCAAGCCCTCATTTTTCCCTCCTGCAATACCTATATCAGCCTCCCGGGCTTCACCAGGTCCATTAACAACACAACCCATTACTGCTATAGTTATAGACTTGTCCAGGTCTTTAACGGCCTTTTCAACATCTTCAGCTAATTTAATTAAATTAATATTAGTGCGTCCACATGTTGGACAGGAAATAATCTTAGGGCCTCTCTGACGTAGGTCCAAGAGACGAAGTATCTGCCAGCCAACTCTGACTTCTTCCACAGGACTACCTGTCAGTGAAACACGTACTGTATCTCCCAGACCTGCTGTCAAAATACTCCCCAGTCCAAGAGCAGATTTAATTGTTCCTGACCAAACTGTACCTGCCTCTGTGATCCCAATATGAAAAGGATAATCCACTTCTTTTGCCAACAAACTATAAGCCTTAAGTGTCATCCAAATATCTGTGGATTTTAATGATACAACAATATCATTAAACCCATTTTCTTCTAAAAGACTGATATGTGATAAGGCACTCTCCACCATGGCCTCAGCTGTCACAGAACCATATTTTTTTAACAACTTTTTTTCTAATGATCCAGAATTAACCCCAATCCTTATTGGAATACCAGCCTCCTTGGCCTTTTGGGCAACTCTTTTAAGATGATCAAAATCTCCAATATTACCTGGATTTAAACGCAGACCATCAACACCCTGTTTTACTGCCTCCAGGGCAAGTTTATAATCAAAGTGTATATCAGCAATCAGTGGAATCTTAATCCTTTCCCTTAAACGCGATAGACAACTGGCTGTTTTCATATCCGGAACAGCAACCCTGATAATCTCACAACCAGCCACAACCAGTTCTTCAATTTGTTTTACTGTTTTATCTATATCAGCTGTTTTAGTATTTGTCATTGACTGAACACTTATAGGGGCATCTCCCCCTACAGGAACATCACCATAAAACACCTGATGTGTTTTCCGACGTTGATAATTAATCATTAAAATATTGTCCTTCCTATATCTTTGAAGACCAGAAATACCATTAAAACAATTAATAAAATAAATCCAACTATATGTACAAAACTTTCTTTTTCTGGATTAACTGGTTTACCCCTTATTAGTTCTACAAAAATAAAGATTATCCTTCCCCCATCAAGGGCAGGAAAGGGTACCAGATTAATAATACCAAGGTTAATACTCAAGACTGCCATCAGGTTCAGAACACTACTAATACCTATCTCAGCAGCCTGACCTATCATACTAGCAATCATTACTGGACCACCTATTTCAGCAGGGGTTTTCCCGGTAATCATATTAAAAAACCCAAGGACTGTTACCTTAAAAATATACCAGGACTGACCAAACCCCAGACGAAAAGATTCCAGTAAACCCACTTCTCTTTTTAATAACTGTGGAGCTATACCAATTACTCCCCCCTCTGCCGATTCTTCATACCTGGGTGTAACTTCTATTTCTATTAATTCTTCGTCACGTTCAACCCCTACAATTAATTCTTTACCACTTGACCTATGGATAATATCAGCAAGTTCATCCCAGGTCTCAACACTCTGTCCATCAATAGAATATACTCGATCACCAACTTTAAAACCAGCCTGGGCAGCAGGTTGCCCTGGTATAATATCACCCAGTATATTTGAATTAGTCGTTCTAACAGGAAGGCCAAAAATATTAAAAATTAAAGCAAAGATAAATATAGCCAGAACAAAATTCATGAAAGGACCATTAAAGACTACAGCAAATCTCTTCCAGACTGATTTTTGATCAAAACACTCTTCTTTTTCACGGGCATCATAATATATTTCTTTCTCTTCGGCACTCATCTCATCATCAGGTGGAAATTCACCAGTCATTTTACAGAACCCACCCAGGGGTATTCCCCTGATAGAATAAAGAGTCTCACCCCGCTGGTAGGATAAAAGCTTCGGCCCAAAACCTATCGCAAATTCTTCAACACGGATACCTGACAATTTAGCAGCCAGGTAATGACCAAATTCATGAATAAATACTAAAATACCCAGGACTATAATAAAACTGAAAATAGTTAATAACATTCTTTCATAACCCCCTCTGCCATTTCCCTGGCTTCTTTATCTATCATATATATTTCCTCAAGAAGAGGATTATCTTTCCTTTCATAACTATCCATCACTTTTTCAACAATATATGTAATATCCGTAAACCGTATTTTATTTGCCAAAAATCCCATAACTGCAACCTCATTAGCAGCATTTAAAATTACAGGAAGACTACCGCCCTCTTTTCCAGCAGTATAGGCCAGACTTAGTGCAGGAAACTTTTCAAAATCTGGTTCTTCAAAATTTAAAGCCCCTACTGTAAATAAGTCTAAATTCTTTCCCAGACTACTCACCCGTTCAGGGTATGTTAAAATATTCTGTATCGGTATCCGCATATCAGCAACACCTAGTTCAGCCATAATAGAACTATCAATAAATTCAACCATCGAATGAACTATACTTTCAGGATGAATAACAACCTTAATTTTATCATAAGGTTGTTTAAATAAATAATGAGCCTCAATTACCTCAAGCCCCTTATTCATCATGGTTGCAGAATCAATTGTTATCTTTCCACCCATATCCCAGTTGGGATGGTTTAAGGCTTCTTTTACAGTTACCGTTTCTAATCTATCTTTTTCAAGGTTTAAAAAAGGCCCTCCTGAGGCTGTAAGTATAATTTTAGCAATCTCTTTTTCTTTATGTCCTGCTAAGAGTTGGAAGACTGCATTGTGTTCACTATCAATAGGTAAAATTTTATTTAATGGATTACTTAAATATTTCTCAATAATTTCACCACCAATAACCAGTGTCTCTTTGTTGGCCAGGCCAATCCTTGATCCCTTTTCAAGGGCAGCAACAGTAGGTGCCAATCCAACAGCACCAACAAGGGCATTGATCAGCAAATCACTCTCAACCTGTCCGGCCAGATAATTAAGTCCAGCAGGTCCGCTCAGAACCTCAACTGCTTGATCAGCCAATCTATTTTTTAATTTTTCAGCATGATACTCATCCATAACTACCAGAAATTCAGGTTTATACTTGTTGGCCTGTTTCTCTAATAAATCTATATTAGTATTAGCAGTTAATCCAATTACATTCCAATCATCAGACAGGTGCTCTATTACCTCCAGGGTCTGGGTACCTATTGATCCTGTCGACCCTAGAATAATTATTCTTTTCATTAGTATTCACTCCCTGAAATCAACCAAATTTAATAGATCAGCATTAAAAACAGCCTTACCCAGTACCAGTATTGCAGGGCCAATAATAAGCCCTAGAGTCCCTAAGATCCTGAATCCAACATAGAGAGCAATCATAGTTGCCAATGGATGTAAACCAAGGTTTTTACCCATTATTTTACCCTCGGCCCCCTGTCTAATAGCCACCATAACTGTATATAGTAATAATAACTGAAAGGCATTATTAATATCTCCAATAATAATATTATAAATAACCCAAGGAATAAAAATAAGGGCTGGACCAATAATAGGTATAAGGTCTAGAAAAGCAGAACTAATTGCTATAATTACTGCATACGGGTTGCCCATAATTGCCAGACCAATACCGGAAACAAGGCAGGTAATAGAAATAAGCATTATTTCGGCCCTAACAAAGCCAACAGCCGAACTAACCAGTTCTTTTTCTAGCTTAAAAAACTTAGCCCGCAACTCTTTCGGGAAAAGTCCCATAAGAAAACTATTTATTTTATCAATATCCTTACTTATAAAAAAGGTTGCAATAAAACTTAAAAATAAGACCGTTAAAATCATAGGTAATTTACCTAAAAAACTGATCACATTATTTATTACCATTACTATACCACTCTTTAAAGCATTATATAATAACTGCATGTTCTCATTTAATACCTCTCTAATAGCTGGTGATATTTCCAGGCCATTAATTAAATCGGTTATTTTATTGTTTTGATTAATGAGCCATTGAAATTCTTCACCAAAGGTATTATAATCTGGTAGATTCTGCAGCAAGCGATTTAATTCCAGATAAATATGTGAAATCCCCAGAAAAAAAACGATAATTAATACAGCTATAAAAAAGATCAAAACAATAAAGACAGCAAAACCTCTGTTAATATGTAGATATTCCTCAACTATTTTAACAACTGGATTAATTAAACTTGCCAGTACAGCAGCAATAATAAAGGGTGTAAAATAAATGAAAAAGTATTTTGACACAATTAGTATAAACAACATTAAAACAATAAAAATTAGCATTTTTTTTAAATATTTCTCCATATTATCATACCCCTATTACTAAATATAATATTAGCTAAACAAGTAAATGAACAAGAAAAAAATAGGTAACAGGTGCTGTAAAAAGAAGAGTGTCAAATCTATCTAAAATACCGCCATGTCCTGGAATTAAGTCACCGGAGTCCTTTAAACCTAGCTCTCGTTTCATTTTTGATTCAAAGAGATCACCTGTAATGGCTGTTAAAGCAATAACTACCGCATATATAAACCAGTAGAAACTATAATATCCGAAATAAAGCATATAAATCCCAACAACTATAATCGTCAGCAGAACACTCCCTATAGCCCCCTCTATTGTTTTATTAGGGCTTATCTCCTCTGCCAGTTTATGGCTTCCTAGAAACCTACCTATAAAATACCCACCTGTATCACTGGCCCAGGTAGCTAGTAATACCAGCCAGAGGGCTGTTGTTTTATTAAATGGTGCAGTAGAAAATTCCCGTAGAAAAAGTAGAAAAGAAAAACCACCTGCAATATAAATCAAACCAAAAGTATTATAGGATAAGGATTCAAGGAAATTATTTTTAATAAATAAAAAATGGAATATAAAATAAACAATTAAATACAGATATACAAGTGCTGGAAAAACATTATCAATAAGTCCTCTATTACTTAGATATGTGTAGCTAATAATAAATATACTAAAAGTGGTCATTAAGAAAAAATTTTTTCCACTCTTTACTGGAAGCATTCTATTATACTCATAAATAGCAATTATAGTTAACAAAAGTATAAGACTAATAAATGGTATAGTACCTGTTATTATACAGGCAAATAATATAATAATTCCAACTATTGAGCTTAATATCCTCTTAGTCAACACAATCCTCACCCACTTTATTTAAGCCCCCAAAACGCCTTTCGCGCTGTTGAAATATTTTAATTGCTGATACCAGGTCCTCTGCTGTAAAATCCGGCCAGTATTTATCAAAAAAACAAAGCTCAGTATAGGCAGACTGCCATAATAAAAAATTACTCAATCTCCTCTCCCCACCTGTCCTGATTAACAACTCTACATCAGCAAGTCCAGGATTATAGAGATATCTATTAATATCCTGTTCAGTAAGGGATATATTTGTCTCATTATTAACAGCAAAATCATTAACTATTTTTTTTACCATATCAACTATTTCAGCACGCCCCCCATAGTTAAAAGCAATATTTAACTGAATCCCTTTATTACCAGCAGTCATCTCCTCAATCTTTTCAATTGTATTTGTTAAAGCCCTGGAAAGCCCATTCCTTCTCCCAATCACTTTCACTTTAACATTGTTTTTAAATAATTCATCAGCCTGTTTTAAAAGTGTTTTTTGAAACAAATTTAAAATAAAATCAACTTCGGTCCTGGGTCTGTTCCAGTTTTCAGTTGAAAAAGCATAGACAGTAAGTGCCCTAACACCGAGTTCAGCAGCCTTAATTATGATTTTTTTAAAGGCATTTACACCAGCAATATGACCCTGTTTCCTGGGCAGACCCCGTTCAACTGCCCATCTTCCATTTCCATCCATTATTATTGCAATATGTGATGGTATCTTCATATATATCACCCTAAATTAAAATAATCACCCCCTCATATGAGGGGGACAAAAATTTTATTTATATTTTTCATAACTCCAGATAAGGTCGATAACCCCTGTTTTAACCGTCCTTGCCGTAATAACCCGTTTATCTCCTAGCCCATATTTTCTATCGGTCGGGCCAGTATATATTAAATTAAAGTCAATATTATGTTCTTTTAGCAATTTAATTGCCTCTTTAACTCTTAGGGCTGAAAGATATGAAAGAGCAATACCCATTAAACTATACCTCCATAATATCTTCCTCTTTTTCAGTGAGTATACTATCTATTTTAGCTACATATTCATCAGTAAGTTCCTGGATATTTTCCAATCCCCGGTGGTAATTATCTTCAGATATTTCACTATCATTTTCAAGTTCCCTTAATTTATCATTAGCCTCATGCCTTATATTTCTAATTGCAACCCGACCCTTTTCTGCTTTATCACGGATAACCTTGACTAACTCTTTCCTTCTTTCCTCTGTAAGTTGAGGAATATTTATTCTAATAACACTACCATCATTATTAGGAGTCAGACCTAAATTTGCTTTCATGATAGCCTTTTCTACTTCACCAATAGCAGACTTATCCCAGGGTTCAATCACCAACAAGCGAGCCTCTGGAGCAACAACCTTAGCCATCTGCTGAATTGGTGTCTGAGTACCATAATAATCAACCATAATACTTTCTACCAGTGAAGGCCTGGCCCTCCCGGTCCTGACTGTATTAAAGTCATCCCTGGTAGCCTTGACTGCCTTTCTCATTTTCTCTTCCGCCTCTTTCATTACTTCCCTAATCATCTTCATCCCCCTGTCCTTTAATAATTTAATGAAACACCTAAGAAAACACCCTAAAAAAATATATATAATTCCTATAAAACAAATATATTGTCGATCTTTAAAAAAATTTAAAAACAGTTTCACAATAACAGTAATTTAATTATACCATATTATTAACGGACATATGTTCCTATTTTTTTGCCTAAAACAGCTTTTTCAATATTACCACTCTCTTTGACAGCAAACACAATCAAAGGAATACTATTATCCATACAGAGAGATACAGCAGTTGAATCCATCACTCTTAAAGATTTTTTCAGAACATCAATATACTTAAGTTCTTCATACATTACTGCCTCAGGATTACTAAGTGGATCAGAGTCATAAACACCATCCACATTCTTGGCCATTAAAATAGCATCAGCAGATATCTCAGCAGCCCTGAGGGCCGCAGTTGTATCGGTAGAAAAGAAGGGATTACCAGTACCAGCAGCAAAAATAACAACCCTACCCTTTTCCAGGTGTCTAATTGCCCTCCTTCGTATATATGGTTCAGCAATCTGACGCATCTCTATAGCAGACTGTACCCTGGTTTCCAGACCAAGTTTCTCAATTGCATCCTGTAAAGCCATTGCATTAATAACAGTAGCCAACATCCCCATATAATCAGCAGTTCCGCGATCCATTCCCTTGGCACTTCCGGCAATTCCTCTAAAAATATTTCCACCACCAACTACAATCGCCATCTCAACCTTTGTTCTCATTACTACGTCAAATATTTCGTTGGCAATAGTTTTTATTACAGCAGGGTCAATGCCATACCCACTATCCCCTGCTAAAGCCTCTCCACTTATTTTCAATAAAACCCGAGAATATGCTGGTCTATCTCCCATCATAACCCTCCATTATATATATTCGGGAAAAATTAAACAATCCCTTTTTTTAGAAAGAATAACTCTTAAAAAGAGAACACAGAGTGTGCTCTCTTTTTAGTATTAATAGTATCTATTTATTTTTGTTCATCTCACTCATAACCTCTGAAGCGAAATCTTCATCCTTCTTCTCTATTCCTTCACCCAGCTCAAAACGGGCAAATCTCTTAATACTGAAATTTTTATCAGCTAATAATTCAGCAACAGTAATATCGGTATCTCGTATATATTCCTGTTCAAGGAGACATACCTGACTATAAAACTTGTCTATTTTACCAGCTACTATTTTATCAATTATCTGCTCGGGTTTCCCCTCATTCAGCATCTGTTCTTTATAAATTTCTTTTTCTTTATTTAAAACGTCATCACTTACCTGTTCCCGTTCAATGTAATCCGGACTACTTGCTGCTATATGCATAGCAACATTCTTGGCCAGTTCCTGATTCTCTTCATTTAGATCAGCATCAATATCAACTAAAACACCTATTTTACCACCCATATGTATATAACCCTGTAGAAAACCATCGGTAGTATATTTTTCAAAACGTCGTAGATTAAGGTTTTCACCAATATTGGCAATTGCTTCCTTCATCACAGTATTTATATCCTTACTCTCATCCTTATACCATGATTCATTAAGGAGTTCATCGATATCACTTGCCTCGCTCTGCATAATATGTTGAGATATATCAGAGACCAAGTCTTTAAAGTTATCGTTTTTAGCAACAAAATCAGTCTCACTATTTACCTCAACAATAAGCCCCTTTTTCCTATCATCATCAATGACAACATCCACCAGCCCTTCAGCAGCAATCCTGCCTGCTTTTTTAGCTGCTGCAGCAATACCCTTTTCACGTAAATATTCAACAGCTGCTTCCACATCATCATTATTTTCTTCAAGGGCCTTTTTACAATCAAGTACACCAGCACCTGTCCTTTCACGAAGTTCTTTAATATCCTTCATACTTGCCATAATATTACCTCCCTTGTCTCATTCTTATAGAAAAAGACGCAGTAAGAAGGAAGACCCCCTTACAACGCCTTTATAATTACTCTTCAATGGTTTCCAGGTCATTATCTTCTTCAATTGCTTCCTCTTTAACTTCCTCTTCTTTCATCTGTTCACCCTGTTTCCCGGTTAAAACAGCACTAGCAATAATATTTGTTATTAACTTTACTGCACGAATTGCATCATCATTACCTGGAATAATATAATCAATCAGATCAGGGTCACAGTTTGTATCTACAATAGCTACAACAGGTATATTTAATTTGCGGGCTTCAGCAACTGCTATAGCCTCTTTTCTTGGGTCAGTAACATATACGACATCAGGAAGCTTTTTCATATATCTAATACCACCAAGGAAACGTTCTAATTTGTCATGTTCTTTGTTTAACTGAACAACCTCTTTTTTCGGTAGTACTTCAAAAAGCCCCTCTTCTTCCATTGATTCAAGCTCATTCAAACGAGCAACCCGTTTTTTAATGGTCTTAAAATTGGTAAGCATTCCACCCAACCATCTTTGATTAACATAGGGCATGTCACAACGTTCAGCCTCTATTCTAACTGTTTCCTGAGCTTGTTTTTTGGTTCCTACAAAGAGAATTGTTTTTCCCTGGGCAGACATTTCTTTTACAAAGTCATGAGCTTTATTTAATAAACCCACTGTTTTTTGCAGGTCAATAATATAAATTCCATTTCTTTCAGTAAAGATATATTCCTTCATTTTAGGATTCCATCTTCTTGTTTGATGCCCAAAATGAACGCCAGATTCTAACAATTGTTTCATATTTACCACAGACATACCATCCACCTCCTCTCCCGGTTAGCCTCCGCCTACTTCTCCCTTCCTTGTCACTGTATTAACAAAAATACAGCACCAGACAATTCAGTCCACAGGCGTGTGTATTTTGCACTAATAGGTAGTATACCACATAAAAAAAAAATTATCAATTATTTATAAAAACTTTTTACCTTTTTTATATGAACGTATTAAAACACTACCATCCTTAAGATAAAATTCCATTGTCCTTCCGTAATCTTCGCCAACATCTTTTCCTTTAATTCGAATATTAAATTCTGATAAAATACGACAAACAGCCTCAATATTTTTCTGTCCAACCTGAATATTAAAGTCACCTGCACTGGCAAACATATGTGCACCACCGGCAATTTTAGCAACAATGTTATCACGGGAAGCACCCCTGGCTTCCATTTTTTTTAATAATAGAGGGATTCCTGTATCTGCAAATTTAGCAGGCCTTGTCCCTTTTCTATTCTCAGGGAGCATAATATGTATTAAACCACCTATTTTATTTATCTTATCATAAAGAGCAATACCAATACAGGAACCCAGGCCTATAGTTATAAGGACTTCAGGTGAACTGGCCACAGAGTACTCAGCCATCCTCACCCTGATAGGAGAATTCATTTTGTATCAAACCCCAGTGCTTTCAATATTTTCTCCAGTGACCCCGAATCAGGTATATAAAAAAAGTATCCCTCTATTTCTTTCCCATTATTAATAAATTTCGTCTCTATTAATAAAGCATAATCACTTTCTTCAAAAAGACTTATCATTGAAGTAGTTAAAATTGCCCCTGCCATATCATAAGAAAAGCCAGGTATTGATTGAATTAAATTTAAACCGGTCATCTGATTAATAGCATTCAGGTATGAACCAGACAATATATTGCCTATCTCTTTTAAAGCTGATATTTCAACCTCAGTAAAATCTTCAATCTCTGAACCGTTATTCATCATAATACTTAAAAGGTTTTTACTGCTTTCTTCTGACAGGATTAATAAAATACTCCCTGGTGCTTCTCCCATAACCTTTAAAAGAACACTAACAACCTTTTGTTCTATCTGGCCGGTTACCTCAGGCACTTCTGAAATAGGTGTAATATCTACCGATGGTACTGTCATATCAATCTCAGTATCTAAAACCTGTGCAAAAGCAGTAGCTGCATTCCCTGCACCTATATTACCTATTTCTTTCAAAGCATCTTTTTGCATGCTGGTAATATTTTCTATTAAATCCCCTGACATCTACTCTCCTCCTAATCTATATCAATCTTATCCAATTCTTCGATTTCTTCTTCTGTCAGTATATTATTAAGATCAAGCAGAATTAATAGTCTATCATTAAGCTTACCTACCCCACTTAAATAATACTTATTAATGCCTTTGACTATATCTGGAGGGTCTGCAATATTGTCCTGAGCAAGTCTGATCATTTCACTAACATCATCAACCTGCATACCAATCAAATTATTATCAAGCTCAACAATAATAATTTTTTCTTCCTGATTATCAAGAGACTCATTTAATGATAATTTCTTACTAAGGTTAATAATAGGTATAATATCACCCCTTAAATTAATCACCCCTCTTACAAAAGAAGGGGCATTAGGTATATGGGTCAATTCCCGGTGAGGAATAATTTCCTTCGCCTGTTTTACATCTACTCCAAACTCCTCATTAGCAATATTAAAAACAATAAACTGCTTCTCTTCTTTAGTAACTGTTTTAGTAACCTTTTTGTTAAAATTTGATAACATATAATCCCCCCTCTCTAAACAGAAGCCCGGCTGTCATGCTGTAAACTATTTTCAAATAAAAGACTCTCCAGGTCTACCAGAACCAACAAGCGTTCACCGCGTTTGACAACACCCTTAATAAATTCCTGTTTTATTCCACCTTCAACCTCAGGTGATGGTTCAAGCTCATCCAGATTATACCAAAAAACCTCATTAACAGCATCAACCACCAGCCCGATCAAAGAATCACGCACCTCAACTGTAATAATCCTTTCTTTTTTAGAAGTACTGGAAATACTAAACCTATCCCTCAAATCAACAACAGGTACAATCTGACCCCTTAGATTAACAACCCCACGGACATAATCGGGTGTATTAGGCACCTTTGTTATCTTGGGTAACTTAATAATCTCTTTTGCCTGTTTAATATCAACTGCATATTCCTCATCACCTAGCTGAAATATAACCAGTTGGTTTTGTGCAGCATCTTCTACAGCTTTTTCTTTCTCAGGAGCATTTTCCATTTATTATTCCCTCCCCTATGCTATATTCCGTACATCCAGAATCAGAGCCACATCACCATCACCAACAATTGTTGCACCACTAATATTTTTTATATTTATCAGGTAATTACCCAATGATTTTATAACAATTTCCTGCTGATTGAGCAATTCATCTACAATTAAACCAATCTGTTTTTCGCCAGAATTAATAATAACTGCTGGAATCTCTTCTTTATTAATATACTGACCATACTCTACATTCAGATTCAACTGACGTGAACCCTCTACAAGAGGTATAGTAGTATCTCTTAATATAATTACATCCTGTCCCCTGACCTGCTGTATCTCATCAGGTTTTATCATTATTGTCTCACTTATAGTTCCTAATGGAATAGCAAATATTTCATCATCTATCTTTACCATCAGAGCCTGAGTTATCGCCAGAGTAAGAGGGAGTGAAATAGTAAATCTAGTGCCAACATCCTTCTCAGATTCTATATACACCTGTCCATCAAGTGATTCTACAACCCGTTTTACTACATCCATTCCTACTCCTCGACCAGAGACATCTGTAACCTTTTCTGAAGTACTAAATCCAGGATGAAAGACAAGCTGCAATTTGTCCTTTTCATCCATATCTTCAATATCTTCAACAGTTATTATCCCCTTTTCCAGGGCCTTTTCAGTTAACATATCTACATCAATGCCCTTACCATCATCCTCAACTTCAATTATTATTTCACTACCCTTTTGATAGGCATTTAAAAGGATTACACCTTCAAAGGCTTTACCTTTTGCTTTTCTTACCTCCGGTGTTTCAACACCATGGTCTGCTGAATTTCGTATTATATGCATTAATGGGTCAGCTAGTTCATCAATAATAGAGCGGTCTAATTCTGTATCAGCACCTTCGATCATTAAATTAATTTCCTTATTAAGTTCTTTTGATAAGTCTCTTACCATCCTTGGGAATCTATTAAAAATACCTCCAATAGGTACCATCCTGATCTGCATAACAATATGATGAAGGTCCATTGTAACCCGGTCTAACTGTTGAATTATATCTTGATAAATATCAGTTTTAATATTTAGACCCTCTAAACGGGTTTTATTGATAAGTAATTCCCCTACCATATTCATTAAATTATCAAGTTTATTTATATCTACCCTAACAGTTGGTGAAACCTGCATATTAGAAAGACTAGTTTTCTTCTTTTTTTCATTTTTATTGCTAATTTCTTTCTTATTACTTACGCTAGTTTCAACTTTTCTTGTACTTTTTAGATCATTTAAGTTAATCTTAACCTCAGCAACATCTACTATGTTTTTAAATTCTTTAATTATTGATTCACTATCAAGAGTTGATACTAAAATTATGTAAATTGAATCACCAAAATCCTCATCTTCAATCTCTTTTTGAGTCGGATTAGATTTGGCAAGATAACCAATTTCCTGGGCTTTTTTCAAAACCATATAACCACGTACATTTTTCAATAAACAACTTTTATCAAGGATTACCTCAATATTATAAACGCAATCAGTATCTTTCATTTTATTTGCAATATTTTTTTCCTCTTCCTCATTTAATTTTAAATAAGAAGAATAAGCTAAATCTTCATCTGATCGAAGATCACCTTTATCAACGATTACATCATTTGAATGGTTAAGACAATTATCTAATTCCTGCAAATAAGCACTAACATCTGTATTTTCTTCACCATCACTGCGTATATCTTCTACCAGAGATTTAATATAGTCCAGTCCTGCAAATAAAAGGTCAATAATATCTTCATTAATACTTAATTCTTTATTACGAACCTTAGCCAGTATATTTTCTATTTTATGGGTAAGGTCTGTCAAACGATCAAACCCCATAGTTGCAGACATTCCCTTAACTGAATGGGCAGCCCTGAAGACAGCATTAATAATCTCTTCATCATCCGGGCTTTCTTCTAATAATAAAACATTCTCGTTTAATAATTGAAGATATTCAGCAGATTCATCAAAAAACATCTGAAGATATTGATTATTATTTTCCATTAATAACTGACCCCCTTATAATTCATTAAATACTTTTCGTATAGCCGATAAAACCCTGTCTGGTTTAAAAGGCTTAACAACAAAGTCTTTAGCCCCGGCCTGAATAGCATCTATTACCATTGCCTGCTGTCCCATAGCACTACACATAATCACCCTGGCGTCTTTATCTATTTTTAAAATTTCTTTAACAGCTTCAATACCATCCATATCAGGCATGGTAATATCCATAGTAACTAAATCTGGCTCTAATTCCTTATATAATTCAATAGCCTCTTTACCATTTTCAGCTTCCCCAGCAATTTCAAACCCATCTTCAACTAATATATTTTTAATCATCATCCTCATAAATGCTGCATCATCTACTATAAGGACTTTCTTGTCCATCTAATATTAATACCTCCTCTACTTATTCATATCTTAATTTGGTTTAATCTTGAGTGTGTGTATTTATACCTATACCTATTTTTATGGTATTTATAATATATATTCGACAATTAATTAATAGTTCCTGCAAATATTAAAAAAAAGCCCTCATATTTCAGTGAGGGCTTTGATAGTTATGCCTTTAACTTATCTAATTCTTCCAGTAGATAATCATTTAACACCTTAATAAAAGTCCCCTTCATACCTAATGACCTTGATTCAATTACACCAGCACTTTCAAATTTTCGTAAAGCATTCACAATCACTGAACGTGTAATACCTACCCGATCTGCTATCTTACTGGCAACAAGAAGTCCTTCTTTGCCCTCTAACTCTTCAAATATATGTTCAATAGCCTCTAATTCTGAATAAGATAAAGTATCAATAGCAATCTGTACAGCAGCTTTTTTTCTGGCCTCTTTTTCTATTTTTTCATTCTTGGAACGCAGTATCTCCATTCCTACTACTGAAGCACCATATTCTCCTAAAATAAGATCATCGGCAGCAAATTCTTCCCCATAACGGGCCAGCACCAAAGTTCCCAGGCGGTCACCCCCACCAATCATTGGAATAATAGTTGTTAATTTATTCTTAAAAAGACAGTCTTCTCCATCAGTAAATACACAGTTACCTTCTTCTTGTTTAACATTAGCCCTGGTATCCCTGATCCGCATTAAACCTTTATTATAGTCATCAGGAAAGCGTCCCTGATCAATAACAGTTTCCTCCATAATATCACATTCAAAATCATCAAGCAGACTATAACCCAGTATACGACCTTTTTTACTGGTTATATAAACATTACAGTTTATTGCTCCAGATAAGACCTCTGCCATCTCTGAAAAATCAACTGTCTTGCCCCCAGTCTGCAGTAAATGATTTATCATCCTACTCTTTTCCAGCAACTCTTCCATCATAAAATTCAACCTCCATTTATTTTTTTCCCTTATAAGATATATTTACTAAGATCTTTATCCTGTACTACATCAGCCAATTGTTCCCTTACATAATCTACATCTACAAGAATTTCCTCTTCTTCCATGTCCGGTGCATTAAATAATAAATCTTCCAGTAACCTCTCCATAATTGTGTGAAGTCTTCTGGCCCCAATATTTTCAGTATTTTCATTTACCCGAAAGGCAAAACCAGCAATTTCATCAATAGCATCATCAGAAAATTTAATCTGAACCCCCTCGGTTTTCAGTAAAGCCGTATATTGTTTAGTCAAGGCATTCCTTGGTTTTAATAATATTTCTTTAAAATTATCCCTGGTTAAGCTCTTTAATTCAACTCTGATCGGAAAACGCCCCTGTAATTCTGGTATCAAGTCAGATGGTTTAGCAACATGAAAGGCCCCAGCAGCAACAAATAAAATATGGTCTGTTTTAACTGGACCGTATTTACTCATAATTGTCGAGCCCTCAACAATAGGTAAAATATCCCTCTGTACTCCTTCACGAGATACTTCTGGACCACTATTACCTACCTCTCTACCAGCAATTTTGTCTATTTCATCAAGAAAAACTATTCCATCGTTTTCTACCAGTGTAATAGCTTCACTGGCTACTTCTTCCATATCAATAATCTTATGGGCTTCTTCCTGTTTCAGAATCTCTTTAGCCTCTTTTACAGTAACCTTTCTCTTCTTCTTCTGAGGGGGAAATAAATTACCAAACATGTCCTGGAAATTTACACCCATTTCTTCCATGCCAGCACCTGAAAAAACTTCAAACATCTGTGGACCCTGTGTTTCAACACTAATTTCAATTATTTGTTCATCCAGTTCACCACTAATAAGTCTATTTCTCAACCTCTCTCTTCTTTCATTGATACGGTTATAAGTATCATCAGCAATTTTATTTTCCCCTTTATCTTCATTCATAAAATACTCAAAGGGGTTTTCTCTTTTCTTTTGGGGAACAGGTAACATAAGATCAAGTATTCTATCCTCAGCCATCTTAACTGCCTTCGGCTCAACCTCTTTCACCCGTTCCTGTTTTATCATTCTAATGGCTGTTTCAACAAGGTCCCTGACAATAGATTCAACATCGCGCCCTACATAACCTACTTCAGTAAATTTAGTTACCTCAACTTTAATAAACGGAGAACTGGTGATTTTAGCTAGTCTCCTTGCTATTTCAGTCTTCCCAACACCAGTAGGCCCAATCATCAAGATATTTTTAGGGATAATTTCTTCCTGCAAATCGTTATTTATTTTCTTTCTTCGATAACGGTTTCTTAAAGCTATAGCAACAGCTTTTTTGGCATCATGCTGACCAATTATATATTTGTCAAGTTTCGCAACAATCTCCTTTGGTGTTAATTCCCCGTTCATCATTCACCCCCCAATATCTCTTCAGCAGTAATATGGTCATTTGTATATATACAGATCTCTGCAGCGATTTTCAATGATTTATAAGCAATTTCCCTGGCATCATTCTCACCAGCAGACATCACAAGGGCACGAGCAGCGGCCAGTGCATAGGAACCTCCAGAACCAATAGCCATAATCTCATCATCTGGTTCTATGACATCACCATTACCTGAAATTAATAAAATCTTATCACTATCAGCTACCATTAACAAAGCCTCTAATTTTCTTAAAATTTTATCAGTACGCCATTCTTTAGCAAGTTCTACAGCAGCCCTTTCCAGATTGCCATGGTATTCCTCCAACTTTATCTCAAATTTTTCAAAGAGTGTAAAGGCATCAGCTGCAGCACCAGCAAATCCGGCCAGGACCTTTTCATGATAAAGTTTCCTTACCTTTTTTGCCCCATATTTCATGATAGTATTTCCCATTGTTACCTGACCATCACCAGCCATAGCAACCTTATCTTTATACTTAACAGCTACAACAGTAGTTGCCTCTATTCGTTTATTCAAATATCTCCCTCCCCAACAGTAAAATATTAAATTGTCTAACGATTCAAAATAGTTTCTTATTTATTCAATTAATATTAACACATAACATTATTTTATGTCAAGATAAACTAAGCAAATATAAGTTTTTTTTATTAAAATACTGGTATACCCCCTAGATATCTGCTACCTTTTCCTCAAACCCACATTCTTTATTAACACACTTATAGACTAAACCCTTACTCTTACTGCGTTTTTCAACCATAATTCCTTCACAATCTGGACATTCTTTATCTACCGGTTTATTCCAGAGTACATATTCACAATCTGGATAATTAGAGCAGCCGTAAAACACCCTGCCTTTTCTACTTTTACGTTGAATTAATTCACCATCCTCACACTCGGGACAAGATACACCGGTCTTAATGAGAAATGGTTTAGTATTTTTACAATCTGGATAACCAGAACAGGCTAAAAATTTACCATATCTCCCATATTTAACTATCATAGGTTTACCGCATTTTTCACAGACTTCATCAGTTACTTCTTCCTCTAGTTGAACACTATCCATTTCCTCTGCAGCTATTTCAAGCCTTTTAGCAAATGGTTCATAAAAATCAACCAAGACCTCTTTCCACTGATCATTACCCTCTTCTACATTATCAAGCCTATCCTCCATCTGAGCGGTAAATTCAATATCAGTCACATCTGGAAAATGTTCACTTAATAAGTCAGTAACTATAATTCCCAGTTCAGTAGGCTTTAATTGTCTTCCATCCCTTTCAACATAACCACGGGAAATTACAGTCGAAATTGTTGGAGCATAAGTACTGGGACGACCAATGCCCTCTTCTTCAAGTGTTTTAACCAGACTCGCCTCAGAAAACCTTGGTGGTGGTTGGGTAAAATGCTGCTCAGGCAGAAATTCCTTTGGAGCTAATTTCTCACCCTTTTGCATTTCAGGTAGAATCACATCTTTCTTCTGGCTACTTGAATCAACCCGTAAAAAACCTGGAAAGACTATCTGAGAACCCGAGACATTAAATCTATACTTTTCACCTGCATTAATAGTTACTGTCAATAGTCTATAAACTGCCGGACTCATAAAACTAGCTACAAAGCGGCGCCATATTAAATCATATAATTTATATTGATCATTTGTCAGTTTATTTTTAAGGCTTTCAGGGGTATGAACTACTGAAGTAGGCCTGATGGCTTCATGGGCATCCTGTGCCCCTTCCTGCTTCTTATATTTTTTGTCTTTACTGGAAACATATTTATCACCGAACTCATTACGAATATAGTTTAAAGCCTCCCCTCTGGCTTCATCAGATATTCTTGTACTATCAGTCCTGATATAACTTATAAGACCAACTGTCCCCTCTTCACCAATATCAATACCTTCATAGAGTTGTTGGGCAAGATACATAGTTTTTTTGGCAGAATAGCCCAATTGACTGGCTGCCCTCTGCTGTAAAGTACTGGTTGTAAATGGTGAATTTGGATTTCTCCTTCTTTTCCTATCCTTAACCTGTTCTACAATAAAATCTTCTTTTTTTACCTCTTCAAGGATATTATTGGCTTCTTCCTGATTACTAATTTTAAATTTTTTACCATTAATTCTCTTTAACTCTGCCTCAAAATCATTACTATCTTTTTCTAAAATAACTTTAATTGTCCAGTATTCTTCAGGTTCAAAGGCTTCAATCTCTTTTTCACGCTCACATATTATTTTAACTGCAACTGTCTGTACCCTCCCGGCACTTAAACCCTTTCTGATCTTTTTCCAGAGGAGAGGGCTTAATCTATACCCCACCAGTCTATCAAGTAATCGTCTGGCCTGTTGGGCATCTACTAGATTTTGATTAATCGGGCGCGGATTCTTAAGGGCATTTTTAATAGCTGTCTTAGTTATTTCATTAAATTCTATCCTAGCATCTTCTTTATCAAGTTTAAGGGCACGATAAAGATGCCAGGAAATAGCTTCTCCTTCACGGTCAGGGTCTGTTGCCAGTAATACATCTTCTGATTTTTTGACAGCCTTGCGTAAGTTTTTTAAAACCTTACCCTTGCCCCTGATAGTAATATATTTAGGTTCAAAATTATTTTCTATATCAATACCCAGTTTACTTTTAGGCAGATCAATTACATGTCCCATTGATGCTTCAACCTTATAACCCCTACCAAGAAACTTTGCTATTGTTTTAGCTTTAGCTGGTGATTCAACAATCACCAATGTACCACTTTTTTTTCTTCTGCCCACAACGACACCTCCAACATTTTAATTAATATACTTTGAATCATCTGTAACCATATTTCTAAATTCTATAATTTCACTCGATATTATCTGTAATTTACCCTGGTCCTCAATTACTTCCTCTAATATGTCCCATAACTGTCCTGTCGTTAGATAGCCTGGATAACTATCCTGTATAACCCTGATAATTATTTCCTCACTTTCACCAGGGGTTAATAGATTTAAAAATAGCATTCTTTTTATTAAACCCTGTAATTCAAAGGATAAATACATCCTTTCTGAATGACTAAAAACCCTGTTATAAAAAGAATTTCCATTAGATTTATCTAGTTTGTTTTTTTCCTCATCTATTATTTCCGTCCCATGATAAATTAATTCAAAGGCCTCATCAATATCCTGAATATCATATCCTTCTTCCAGCAAGTTCTGAATTATTTCTTCTTCTTTTATAAAATGGTTTTCATCCTTTAACATCATTCTAATAAGCAAACCTATAATTTCCATTACATCTTCGTTCAATTATATAACCCCCTCCCCCTGAATCAATTTACTGCTATATAAATTATATCATTCCTTTTGATAACTAATATATAATTATAGTGGTTTTAATAGATTTTGTAAACCCAAAAATATATATTTATTTCCTGCCTCTCTGGAAATAATACCTTTTAACTCCAACTTAAGGAGTATTGTATTAATAACTGCAGGGCTTTTCTCAGTCATTTCAATCAGCTGATTAATATCCAATTCTGCTTCTTCCTGCAATATTTTAACAACATCTTCCTCGTCAGCTGATAATTCGGGGTAAGCAGTCTGATTGTGTTCTTCTATCTCACTATAAATAAATAACTCTTCCAAAATATCATTAACACTACTAACAAGTTTAGCCCCTTCCTTGATTAATTTATTGGTACCTTCGCTCTGTGTACGGTTTATATTACCTGGGATAGCAAAGAGTTCACGTCCCTGTTCAAGAGCTAGACTGGCAGTGATTAAAGAACCGCTCCGGCTTGAAGCCTCTACAACCAGTACACCCTTACTCAGCCCACTTATAATTCTATTTCTCTGGGGAAAATTTCCTGAAAGGGGTTTAGTTCCTGGGGGAAACTCACTGATAACCATGCCCCGGTGCTGAATCTCATTAAAAAGTTCATTGTTTTCCGGTGGATATATAATATCAAGTCCACTACCAAGAACTGCGATCGTTTTGCCTTTAGCTTTTAAACTGCCTAGATGTCCATGTGTATCAATACCCCTGGCCATACCACTAACAACTGTAATACCCTTTTGAGCTAGTTCATACCCCATTTTTTCCGCTATCTTTCTACCATAAGAGGTTGATTTTCTGGAACCAACGATAGCTACACAGCTCTCATCCAGAATATATTCACCTTTATAAAATAATACTGGTGGTGGGTCATAAATATTTTTAAGGCTTACTGGATATGCTTGGTCATTTATTGTAATAAAATTAATATTTAAGCTTCTAATTCTTTGCAGAACTTTTTCTAATTTTATTTTATCTCTCTGTTTAACAATCTCAGCTGCCAGTGAACCTATCCCCTCTACTACAGCCAGTTCTCTTTCATCTGCCTGCCAGACCCTGAGTGGACTCCCGAAGTGTTTAAGCAACTTTGCTATTCTTATAGAACCTAATCCCTTAATCATACTAAGCCCTAGACAGCAGTTCCTTTCTTCCATTACAATCCCCCCCCAAAACCGTACCCTGACTCTTTTTCTAGCTAAGACTACTTAAGTGTGTGTTCGAAAAGGTATAAATAGGGGATTATATACCCCTAAGCGAAGTTAAGGTGCAACCTTAAACTGTTCTTGTGCGCTCTAGTCAAATACGGAGTGCCTGTGGTGTTACCGTTGTGACACAAGTCGATTCGTTAGTATTGGCCTCAACATTGCGTTTATAATAGAAGAGGGCAGTGAGTGAAGGGATATATAATCCCTGGCGGTATATACTGAAACTTTTCGAACAGCCTCTTTAATTAATCTCAAATTGATAAACAATCTTTTTATCAAATCCTGTTGCAAAGAGATACCCTTTATAAAAATGAATACCGCTTATCTTAACAGGTACTTTATATGTTTTAATAGTCTCAAAATTCTTGTTTAACTTATAGACATTATCTATATCACATAACCATAATGAACCACTATACCAGTCAAGTCCTTCTACTTTAAGGTCTCTAATTAAAGACTTAGAATTAATCTTAATGGCCTTTTTCCCTGCCTGATCTATCACCATAAAGGAATATAGTATATTAATATCCCCATCTATTACCCAATATAATTCCCCATCATAAGTAAAACCAGTTATATCAAACAAGGGTATAGGAAACTTCATTTTATTTTGGCCATATCTAAAATAATTATTGAGGTTGTCAATTTTACATAAACCTAGTTCTGAATTAGTATACCCCCTGATAACAAAATCATCTACCTGTTTTCTAAATGAAGGAGGACCCAGGAGTAGTCTACTATTACTAAAAGCAAGATACAGTTCTTCCAGGTCACTACATAGAACTAACATCTCCCTCTCCTTTACTACTGTATTAGACAAATCTGTCAGTGAACTCAATAAATTTTCTGGCCCATAACTCTCTATTAATTCAAAAGAATCAATACTATATACAACACCTCCATTAATAATAAATACTATAATTAATACAAAGATAAAGTTTTTCATTATAAGCACCTCCACCCCTAGAGGGACTATTTATTTAGCACTAAGCAAATAGTACTATTTATTTAGTACTTTTCTCCATCAAATCTTTTTTCCCTTTTATTTTTATATATTTTATACTTTCATATCTTGCATAATTGAATATTCTTGCACTGACCCAGCACTCCTGTTTTAATATATTTAGATTCCATTAAACATAGAAAATTCAGTATCATCTGATTGTAAATTTAAAATAACAAATTTAAGTAGCAGACATATATTAGTATATAAAATAATATTCAAAATTATTTATTTTATTAATGGAGAAATAAGGAGGTGTTAAGATGAAACATCGAAAAAAACTATATATCTATCCTGATTATTCTTTATCTACTAAAAAAATTAATACATTAGAGTTACTTGCTGAAAAAGAAGTAAGTATCTCTAAAACTAATAATCTAAGTAATATCACTCCACCCATCACTGAATTACTGGAACCTATAGTATCTGTCAATTTTGCCCGGGCAGTCTTTTTTAAAAACAAAATAGTCATTCAGGGTGAAATAAATAAAAATATGATCTATAAGGCAGATAACAATATTATTAATTATGAAGAAGAAGGAATAGAGTTTTCAAAAGAAATTAACCTCCCAGGGCTATCACCCTATTACTATACCGGCAAATTTAATCGGCTCATTAAAAGTAATCCAGTAATTGAAATCAATAACCTTTCTGGGTTCTCAAACGGAATTGATATCCAGTTATATCTAAATAATCTTAGTGTAAAACAATTTCTAGTCAATAATACCACTGTTGAACAGAAAATAATAGTTGATTTTATAATTAAGGTTTCCAGATTAACCCAGAACAAAATAAAATTACCTAAACCAGCACCTGTTTTTACATGTCATCAAAAGATTCCCTGTAATAATAAAGTAATAGAGAAAGATAAAAAGAAAAAGAAAAAGAAAAAAAGAAAAAGGCGGTGTATCTTCCCCTTTGAAATAGAAGAAGAAAATTTAACCAGAAACACATGAATAAAATGACAATCTATATTAATATACAACATTTTATCTATAATAACATATATTATAATAAATAATGAAAGGGGGTATTATAATGAAAAAAATTAGAAAAACCCTTAAATTACTTGAACTTACGGCTGAAGAACCAGTTCATGTTTTCGAAACTACGGTTACGGAGGTATCACCAGCAGTTGTTGAATTATTGGATCCTGTCCTTTCGGTTGAATTTGACCGGGTAGTATTGTTTCAGAACAGGGCCATAGTCCAAGGCACCATATTCAAAAACCTAATTTATAAAGCTGTTGGTGGTCAATTACAATATGTAAATGAAGAAATACCTTTCTCAAAAGAAGTAGAATTACCTGGTGTAAGTCCAAACTTTACAACAGGCAGATTTAATAAAATGATCCTTACTAATAATGTTATTGAAATTGGTCCGGGTAACCGTGGAGCACAAACAGGTATAGATATTCAATTATATGTCACTCAATTAACAGCTGCACAAATTATCCTTGATACAACAACAGTCGAGCAAAAAATTATCCTTGATTTTATTATTAAGGTGTCAGAATATACTCAGCAGGATGTTGACTTACCAGCACCTGGCCCTGTTTTTGAATGCAGAAATATTATCAAGTGTAATAATCTCGACTGTTAAACCGGGTAACAAGAAATTATATTTCTTAATAATAATATAATAATTATAGACTGATACAAAATAGAAGCCCCTGATTTTAAAGGGCTTCTATTTCTTGAAATATTACATAAAATATTCTACACCAGCCCTAAATAACTGCTGGTCTTTCTCTCCCGGTATATTTTTAGCAGTATTTGAAGTTATTCTTTCTGAATGCCCCATTTTCCCAAAAATCCTGCCATCTGGACTGGTAATACCTTCGACAGACCAGCATGAACCATTAGGATTAAACCTATTATCCTGGGTTGGCTTACCTTTAAAATCGACATACTGGGTAGCAATCTGTCCATTATTAAGAAGGTCTTTTAAAAGCTCATCACTGGCAATAAATCTACCCTCACCGTGTGAGACTGGTATAATATGCTCAGCCCCTGCTTGAACCCTGGCCAACCAGGGGGACACATTTGATACTACCCTGGTTCTCACCATAGATGAGACATGCCTTCCTATTGTATTGTAACTTAAGGTAGGTGAATTACTATTAATATCACAAATTTCACCATAAGGCAGAAGGCCGAGCTTAATTAAGGCCTGAAACCCATTACAAATACCTAGAATAAGACCATCTCTTTCGTTTAGTAATCTCATAAGTGATTCACTAATCAGGGGATTTCTGAAAACATTTGCTATAAATTTACCTGAACCCTCAGGTTCATCTCCAGCACTGAAACCGCCTGAAATCATTAAAATTTGAGATTCATCAATCATCTCAACCATTTTTTCAATAGATTCATCTATCATTTTAGGAGTCAGGTTTTTAAAGACAAAAGATTCAACCCGAGCACCTGCCTCTTCAAATTTTCGGATAGTATCATATTCACAATTAGTCCCAGGGAATACAGGTATAAACACCCCTGGTTTAGTAATCTTAACTGATGATTTTTTAATTTCCTTTATCCTGTTAATTTTTAAGGGTGGAGTTTCTTTTAGCACCTTAGTTCTAGTAGGGAAAATCCCTTCTAATGGTTCTTGCCATTTGTTTTGCGCCTCAATTATATCTATTTCTTCATCTTCAACCCTGATATAAGAGTCGCTGCTAGTAGAACCCAGTAATATATATTCACTTAAATTACTCAAATCAGCCTGTGGGGATAATTCCAAAACCAGGGAACCGAATTCTGGTAAAAACAGGTCTTTAATATTAATATTCTCCTTAAAATCAAAACCTATCTGATTACCAAAGGTCATCTTACTGACAGCTGCTGCAACACCACCTTCATCAACAGCCTTAGCTGCTCTGACCTTGCCTTTTTTAATTAAATTGTGTATAACAGCATATTTTTCTTTTAGGTCTTCAAAAACAGGGAGGCTGTCCTTATCCTTTTTTATTCTAACCCACACTACCCTACTATCTTTGCTTTTAAATTCTGGAGAAATAATATGCTTAACATCACTTACATTTACAGCAAAAGCAAGCAATGTCGGGGGAACATCTATATCTTTAAAAGTTCCTGACATACTATCTTTACCACCTATAGCAGGAATCCCCAAAGATGATTGTACAAGATAGGCCCCCAATAGAGCACTGAAAGGCTTACCCCATCTCGTCCTATCCTGCCCTAATTTTTCAAAATACTCCTGAAAGGTTAACCTGATATTTTTATAATCTGTACCTAAAGCCACTGCCCGGGCAACAGCCTGAACTACAGCATAAACTGCCCCATGAAAAGGACTCCAACTGGCAAGTTTTGGATTATATCCAAAAGTCATTACTGTAGCAGTATTGGTTTCGCCTTTAAGAACTGGTATCTTGGCTGCCATCCCATCAACAGGAGTCATCTGGTATTTCCCTCCAAAAGGAAGCAGAATACTGGCAGCACCAATCGTACTATCAAATCTCTCTACCAGGCCTTTCTGACTACAAACATTTAAATCCTGCAGATTATCAAACCAGGCAGTTTTAATATCTTGATAATCAGTTAATTCCACCGGGGAAGCTGTCAGGTAATTATCATCAGTATCTGCTGATATTACTGTAACACTACTCTGTTGTGCAGCACCATGGGTATTTAAAAAATCACGACTAATATCTACTATTGTCTTGTCTTGCCAGGTCATCCTCAACCTACCTGTGTCTGTCACAACCGCCACAGGTGTTGCCTCCAGGTTCTCTTCCTCAGCAATATTAATGAGCTCAGCCAGATCACCTTGAGCAATGACTACTGCCATACGTTCCTGTGATTCAGATATAGCCAGTTCAGTTCCATCAAGACCCTCATATTTTTTGGGTACAGCATCCAGATCAATATCCAGGCTGTCAGCTAGTTCGCCTATGGCTACTGATACTCCGCCAGCTCCAAAATCATTGCAGCGTTTAATTAATTTACTAAAGTCTGGGTTCCTGAAAAGCCGCTGTATCTTTCTTTCAGTAATAGGATTGCCCTTTTGAACCTCAGCACCGCAGGAATGCAGAGATTCTTCAGTATGCTCTTTAGAAGAACCAGTAGCACCACCACAACCATCACGTCCAGTTCTACCACCTAAAAGAATAATAATATCTCCCTTTTGCGGTCTTTCTCTGATGACATTTTCTGCCGGGGCTGCCCCCAGAACAGCACCAATCTCCATTCTTTTAGCAATAAAATTTTCATGATATAATTCTGCAACATGTCCTGTCGCCAGGCCGATCTGATTACCATATGAACTATACCCCTCAGCAGCACCAGTGCTTATCTTCCTTTGTGGCAGCTTGCCCTCCATTGTGGCTGAAATATTCTGCCTGGGGTCAGCACTACCTGTAACCCGCATAGCCTGATAAACATAAGACCTGCCTGATAAAGGGTCCCGTATTGCCCCCCCTAAGCATGTTGCTGCCCCACCAAAGGGTTCAATTTCTGTAGGATGATTATGAGTCTCATTCTTAAACATCAACAGCCAATCTTCTTTTTGACCGTCAATATCAACCTTAATTTTAATACTACAGGCATTTATCTCCTCTGATTTGTCAAGATCATCTAAGAGACCACGCTCACTCATTTCTTTCATACCAATAGTAGCAATATCCATTAAACATATCGGTTTTTCCTGGTCACCATAAAGGCTTTTTCTCCTATCAAGGTACTGTTGATAAGCCTTCTTAATGGCTGGAGTATATGGTCCATCCCTAAACTCTATATCAGTTATCTCTGTTAAAAAAGTAGTATGACGGCAGTGATCAGACCAATAGGTATCCAGAACCCTGATCTCTGTCAGAGCTGGATTGCGGCCTTCCTTCTTAAAATAATTCTGGGTAAAAAGCAGATCAGCATCTGACATAGCCAGTTCTAATTCCTGGTGTAAAGAGAGTAATTCATCTTTATTCATCTTAATAAAATCATCTATTTCTTTTACTTCAGTTGGATACTCTAGCTCCATCTTTAATGTCTTAGGCTTGGCCAGTGATGCCTCACGGCTTTCCAGTGGGTTAATACAATAATCCTTTATTTTCTGAAATTCTTTATCTGTAATCTCACCTGAGATAAGAATTATCTTCGCACACCTTACTTCAGGTTTTTCCCCATGGGTTAATATTTGAATACACTGGGCAGCTGAATCTGCCCTCTGGTCATATTGCCCAGGCAGATATTCTATAGCAATAAACCTAGCATCCTCTGTAATTTCAAAGTCTCCATCATAAATCAGGTCAACCGGTGGTTCAGCAAATATAGTTTCCCGTGACCTATTATATATATCATCAGAAATCCCCTCAATATCATAGCGGTGAATAACCCTGATAGCTGTTAAACCCTTAATTCCTAGAAATTCCTTAATTTCTTTGTTTAGAAACTGACTCTCTGTATCAAACCCTGGTTTTTTTTCTACAAATATCCTGAATACACCCTTATTCATAAACCCACCTCTCCTAGTTTTCTCGTAATGTCAAAAATATTTTAAAATATATTGTCAAAACCCTATTATAGTAGGGATTTGATCTTAAATACTTGTCACCCCCCCTCTTTTTGAGGTATATTTAGGTTGCTTATTTACCTTTTTAAACCACAAATAGAAAAGGCGGTGACAAACTTTGAAACAAATTATTAATGTCTTACTTACTTATATTCAAATTCAATATCATATTATTTGCTATCTCTTGACTTTACTTGTTAGTAAAGACTTCATGCCCAAAGATGAGATTCCCATCAGCAAGAAATATCATCATCTTCAAGTTGATGATTTACCCATTATTGAAGTCCTGGAAAAGCTTGATTACCAAAAACTAATAATTGCTTACGAACAGGAACATGGTAAACCTCTTAAACCTGTCAGACGCCGTAACGCCAAATACAAAGTTCCTGAGTCTATGACCTGCCCAAGATGTGGTGCCCCACATATTTATCTTTATGATAATACTGGTGGTCGTGGTCAATATCTCTGTAAAATTTGTAAGACTAATTTTAATGATAAAAATCGCTTTTCTAAAACTGTTATCTTTAGGTGTCCCCATTGCTCTCGTACTCTAGAACAAATTAAAGAGCGTAAGAATTTCTATATCTACAAATGCAAGAATGATGACTGCTCTTTTTATCTTAAAAACCTTAGATCCATGAGTAAAGAAGAGAAAAAACACTTTAAAAAATATCCCCATAAGTTTAAAGTTAGATACATTTACAGAGAATTTGACTTTGACTTTCAACCATTGAGCAAGGAGTCTCCAGATTTACCTAAAGTTGATATCTCAGGAATACATTCTTCACCACATACTCTGGGGTTAATCCTTACTTACTATGTTAATTATGGTCTTTCTTCTCGCAACGTAGCTGCTATCATGGAAGATGTTCATAATGTTAATATCTCTCATCAAACTGTAATTAACTATGCTGATTCAGTTGGTTATCTAGTTAAACCCTATTTAGATAATTATCCTTATGAGCTTTCTGACTCTTTCTGTGGTGATGAAACCTACATTAAGGTTTATGGCAAGTGGCAGTATATTTTCTTCTTCTTTGATGCTGTGAAAAAGATTATTCTATCTTACCATGTCTCACCTAATAGAGATACACCTTCTGCAATTAAAGCTATTAATGATGTCCTTACTAAGATGGATACTATCCCTGATAACCTCAACTTCGTAGTTGACGGTAATCCTATCTATCTTCTGGCTAAACATTATTTCTATCAACAGGGTATTAATTTTGATATCACCCAGGTTCTCGGCCTTACTAATGACGACCCTGTCTCAAAGGAAAATCGACCTCTAAAACAAATTATTGAAAGACTCAATAGAACTTTTAAAAAAAGCTACAGATCAAGATGTGGTTTTAAGTCTTCTAAAGGATCAGTATCATACGTGAACCTTTTTGCAGCATACTTCAATTTCTTAAGACCACATTCAGCTCTAGAGAAAAAAGTACCTGTAACTGTACCTCAGCTTATTAATCTGCCTAACATGCCTGCAAGATGGGGCAAGCTGATTGAACTAGCTCAAGAGCATATACTCTACGAGCAACAGCATTCTGCTTAATCTTTATATCTATTTAGCAGAACCCGAGGCAGCTAAAAGCTTTATCTAAGCATTGGCGAAGCGAACCCTTTACAAACCGAACCAGACAAATGCTAAAATTGAAGTACGAGGGTTGGCTAATTTGCTATGCTCTTTATATCCATCCCCTTCAACCTCGGCTACTTACCAGCAGCATTTGGATGGTGTTTGTCAAGGGTTATGCAACGATCCAACCAGTAAAAATTACTTAAAAGACTAAAATCTGTCTCCAACATCACTTTTTCATAGATTTTTTGACACTACCAGTTTTCTTTAGTAAAAACTATTTTACTACCCCTACCAGCTAAGATAGCTGAATCAACAGCAGTATCAGCCATAATAGCAGCAAATTTATCTGTAATTTGATAATTATCCCCAAAATGAATCGGCACGAGTAGTTCAGGTTCCAGTGATTGAGCAAAATATTTACCAGCCAGGTAGTAATTTTCCCCCAGACGGGGATCAACAGGTATAAAGGCTATATCAATTACTTCACCCTTTATCCTGGCTACTTCATTTTTGAAGTCCCTTTCCTCCTGCAGCTGTTTTTCTATTGAAAAATCTGGCCATTTCCACCAATTTAAATCTCCAGCATGATAAATATTTAAATCTTTTGCCTCAAGAAAGTATGATAAACCCTGATCTGTAGTCCCATAGGTCCTGACTTTAATATCGTCAATTATTCTCTCCTGATATTTTTCCATAAAGATCATATTATGGCCCCTGCTTTTTATTTTTATATCATTACTGAGGATATATTTTATATCCTTAACTCTTTTCTGCCAGTCAAAAATAAGAGGATTATAATGGTCACTATGCCGGTGGGTAACAAAAACATAAACCCTTTTTCCTTTTAAATAAGTTGTATCAACAACACCAGCTTCTAATCCCTCTCTCCCGGGTACAGAAATATCATGATAATAATCAAATATCAGGACTGTATCATCAATTTCTAAAAACACCCCACTATGATAAAGATGATATATTAGCGCTTTCATCTATCACTACCTCCCTCAGTATGATTATTAAACTACAACTATATTAACTTCCGATCAAGTGTCCTGTATTGTACTGCCTCAGCCAGATGGTCAACCTTTATCTCCTCACTTTTTTCCAGATCAGCAATAGTTCTGGCCAATCGTAATATACGATCATATGCCCTGGCACTCAAGCTCAATCTCCTGATTGCTTCTTTAATTAATTGTTGGCCTTCTTTATTTAACAAGCAGTATTTCTGTATCCCTTTGGAATCAAGTTTAGAGTTATACAGGTACGGTTCATTCTTATATCTTTGACACTGAAAATCCCTGGCCTGTAAAACACGCTGACGAATTTGACCGGAATGTTCAGTAGCACCTCTGCCTGTAAGCAGTTCATTGGGACTAAGTGCTGGTACCTCAATATGAATATCAATTCTATCCAGTAGAGGGCCAGATATCTTACCCCTGTAACGTCTAATATCTTTGACAGTACAATTACACTGGTGGTTTTCATCACCATAATAACCACAAGGGCAGGGATTCATAGCAGCTACTAACATAATATTGGCCGGGAAAATCGCTTTAGCCAGTGCCCTGACAATAGAAACTTTACCTTCTTCAAGGGGTTGGCGCAGCATCTCCAGAACAGAACGTTGATATTCTGGTAATTCATCAAGAAATAATGTCCCATTATGGGCCAGGCTTACTTCACCAGGCTCTGGAACCCTCCCACCACCAATTAAACCGACATAGGAAATGCTGTGATGGGGTGCACGGAAAGGACGTTCCTTTATTAAGCCATCACTACTGCCAATTAACCCCATAATGCTATATATTTTAGTTAATTCAAGTGATTCCTCTTCAGTTAAAGGCGGTAAGATAGTCCTCAATCTCCGGGCCAACATAGTTTTCCCTGAACCAGGGGGGCCGACCATGATAATATTATGCCGCCCAGCTGCAGCAATCTCCAGGGCCCGTTTGGCCTCCTGCTGTCCTTTCACATCAGAAAAATCTTCTCTATATTCCTTATTCTTACTGTTTCTTATTAAATCACTTATAACTACTTCCTTAACAATCTCTTCATTAAAATAATCAATAACATCATTGAGGTGAGCTGCTGGTATAATATCTATACCCTCTACAATCAATCCTTCACTCTGATTTTCCTCAGGAATTATTAAACCCTTTAAGCCTTCCCCGCGGGCCTGCAGGGCCATTGGTAAAACACCTTTAACCTTTCTTACTTCACCAGTCAAAGACAATTCACCTGTAATTAAATAATCACCTATCCTTTGAGTACTAATAATTCCTTCAGCCGCTAAAATACCAACCGCTATGGCCAGGTCATAATGCGAACCAGCCTTTTTAAGATCACCAGGGGCCAGATTAATAGTAATACGACTACCTGGGAAACTATAACCTGAATTTTTGACAGCTGCCCTGACCCTTTCACGTGATTCACGGACAGCAGTATCAGGCAGTCCAACAATATCAAAAGCAGGTAGCCCTCTTGCCAGGTCAACCTCAACCTGAACAATAAATCCATCAACCCCCATAATAGTCGCACTCTTAACCCCGGCATACATAGTCCCCACCCCTTATTTTCCGCATAGGTATTTCAGCTAAATCATATAGTCACAACAAAACAAATTGGCTTCGCCACCCAGAGTTAATCAAGTACATCAGCTTTCTTAACTCAAACTATTTATTACACATAGTTAATCAATAAATTATTAACCAGACAAATATATTTGTTGGACGACTCTAGAAATTGTCTTGAGGCATGGACGCCGAAAGAAAATTTCTCGACAGTAAGCGTAAGCAGGACGCTGTAGCACACGACAAGGGAAACAAATATATTTGTCGGTCTTTAAAGTTATCTACAATTTCTAAATCGCATAGTTTCCTGGTATACCTAAACAAAATGATTTAGCCATTAAAAAGCATTCTCAAAATGTTCAATCTCTACCTGCCCCTTTTTCAGCATAATACTTATAACATCAAATCTGAGCTCCATATCCAATCCCCTGTTAATTGATAAATAATATAGAGCAACTTTTTTGATTTTATCCTGTTTTCGATAGTCAACAGCTGCCTGGGGTGGTCCATAATTAATACTGCGTCTAGTCTTAACCTCCACAAATATCAATATGTCATTCTGGCAAATAATCAAATCAATCTCACCAAGTTTACAGGAATAATTCTTTTCAAGTATCTGATAACCACTATTTCTCAAATATTTAGAGGCCTGTTTTTCCCCCCAATCACCGAGCTCTTTCCTGCCCATAGCTTGAAGAAAACTATTATTTTCCATAAAAGAACACCCCGTTAATGAACAACTTTAAAGAATAAACTGGCTTCGCTACCCAGACTTAATCAATAATTATTAATTTTTACTTAGGAATATTTTTTACACAAAGTTAACTAGTTTTAATAATCTAGACAGATATATTTATTGTACGACTCTAGAAATTATCCGTAGGCAGGAGCTTGGCCTCGACGGCCTGATACTGACTCGACCATGCGTAATAAAAAGAAGAGTCAGTGAGCCGGAGGAGAATTTCCCGACAGTAAGCGAAGGTAGGACACCGCAGCGCAACCTTAATTTTCTCGTACGCTCTGCTTAGATGCGGAGTGCCTGCGGTAAACGACAAGGAAAACAAATATATCTGTCGGCCTTCAAAGTTATCCGCAATTTCCTGGTAAACGTTAAAAAATAATTTCTAACCTCATCTATAAAGATACCAGCAAAGTTAATTATTACCATCTGTTCTATTTATTCGAGTTATCCAATTAAATTCCTTCAATTTAATGGGGATTATATTTAAATCAAAAAACTAATGTCTAAAGTGTCTGATACCAGTAAAGACCATAGCAATATTATATTCATTAGCTGCCTCTATTACCTTTTCATCCCTTATTGAACCCCCAGGTTGTATAATTGCCTTAATACCTTTAGCAGCCGCCTCCTCTATCGCATCTGGAAAAGGGAAAAAGGCATCTGAGGCCACTACACCACCTTCCTGTCTACCCTCTGCTTTAAGACCAGCAATTATCATGGAATCAACACGGCTCATCTGACCAGCTCCCACACCTACAATCATACCATTCCTGGCCATTACTATGGCATTAGATTTGACATGTTTTACTACCTTCCAGGCAAATAATAAGTCTGCTAACTGCTCTTCTGTAGGTTTAGTATCAGTAACAATCTCCAGCTCATCCCGTTTAACTTGATAGATATCTCTAGCTTGAACAAGCAGACCACCTGTCACTTTTTTCATATCATAGCCTGGTTTTTCCCTGTTAATATATAAATCACCTACTTCAAGTATGCGGACATTTTTCCACCTGTTCTTTAAAACATCTAGGGCCTGATTACTATATCCAGGGGCAATAACTACCTCGACAAACTTATCTTTCCCAGTTATTTCAATGGCAAGTTCCCCAGACACCTCTCTATTTAAAGCAACTATACTTCCATAGGCAGATAAAGGGTCACCGGCATGAGCATTTTTATATGCCTCTACAATATTATCTGCTACAGCCATTCCACAGGGATTGGCATGCTTAATCACAGCAGCTGCTGGTCTATCCTCAAACTCTTTAACCAATTCCAGGGCACCATTTGTATCATTTATATTATTAAAGGACAATTCTTTACCATGGAGTTGTTTAGCTGTTGTAATAGAAGGCTCTGCAAATGATTTTTCCTGATAAAAAGCGGCTTTTTGATGTGGATTTTCACCATAACGCAGGTTTGACTTCTTCTGATACCTATCCATAATCACCTCAGGTAGATGGTTATCATTACCTCCCTCAATAACACCAGCCAGGTAATCCTGAATCAAATGGTCATATTCTGCTGTATGATGAAAGGCCTGATAGGCTAACTCAAGTTTGGTCTCCTTACTCACAGAGCCGTTATTATCTTTTAATTCCTTAAGCACCTTATTATAATTTTCTGGGTTAACAACAACAACGACATCATTATTATTTTTGGCAGCAGACCTGATCATTGTTGGGCCACCAATATCAATATTTTCAATCGCTTCTTCCAGGCTGACACCCTCTCTGGCAATTGTCTCGGCAAAGGGATAGAGATTACAGACAATAAGGTCAATAGGGGTAATCCCCTGTTCAGCCAGTTCTGTCATATGCTGTTTATTGTCCCTGACTGCCAGTATTCCACCATGCACAGCCGGATGCAGGGTCTTAACCCTCCCATCCATCATTTCGGGAAAATCTGTTATCTCACTTATTCCGATTACAGGTAGACCAGCTTCTGTTAATTTTGCAGCAGTACCACCAGTAGATATTAATTCAATTCCCAATTCATTTAATCCCCTGGCAAATTCAACAATTCCCTCTTTATTCGAAACACTCAGCAAAGCACGTTTTACTTGCATAATTATTCACCCTTTCTATTCCTTAATAATAACCTTTCTACCTTTTACCTGGAGTTTGTTTTCACTATAAAGCCTGATTGCCTCTGGATATATCACATGCTCTTTGCCGAGTATCCTGCTAGCCAGGGATTCTTCAGTGTCATTATCTTTGATCGGTACAACCGCCTGAAGAATAATCGGGCCTGTATCCATTCCCTGATCCGCAAAATGGACCGTACAACCAGTGTATTTAACACCATATTCAAGGGCCTGGCGTTGAGCATGCAAACCAGGAAATGATGGTAATAAAGATGGGTGGATATTCATGATCCGTCCCTGGTAATATTCTATAAAATCCTTCCCCAGGATTCTCATAAAACCGGCCATTACCACTAAATCAATTCCTTTTTCTTCAAATACTTTAATAATAGCCTTTTCATAATTACTTTTACTCCCATAAGAAGCTGGATCAATAAACCGGGCAGCAATATTATGTTTTCTGGCCTTATCAAGAGCTCCAGCATCCTTATTATCACTTACTACAATTCTGATCTCAGCACTCAGACTAGCTTTTTCAATACTATTAATAATTGACTGCAGGTTACTACCTCTCCCTGAAGCCAGCACAGCAATTTTTAACACCCAGGTTTCCCCCTTTATTTAATCTCAACACTATTTTCTCCTGGGACTACTTCCCCGATTAAACAGGCTAATTCACCAAGTCCAGCAGCATATTTTAAAATCTGTTCACAATCAGTTTTATCTACTACCAGAATCATTCCAATCCCCATGTTAAAGGTATGATACATCTCCTTTAGCTCAATATCACCTACAGTTTGTAATAAATTAAACACAGCCGGGATCTGCCAGCTTCCCTCTTCAATGACTACCCCTGTTCCCTGAGGCAAAATGCGGGGGATATTCTCTAGAAAACCACCCCCGGTAATATGGGCAATACCCTTAATACTGAATTTATCCAGCATCTTTAAAACAGGATCAGTATATATCCTGGTTGGTTTTAGCAGTTCTTCACCTAGGGTTGTCCCTAATTCCTCAATCTCCTGCTCAACATTATAACTTCCTAAGTCAAAAAAAACCTTTCTAACTAATGAATAACCATTACTGTGTATTCCACTGGAGGGGAGGCCGATTATCTTATCTCCTGTCTTAATACCTTCTCCACTTATGATCTCTTTTTTATCAACCAGTCCTACTACAAAACCCGCTAAATCATATTCTTCATCCTGATAAAAATCAGGTAGTTCAGCGGTTTCTCCACCAATAAGTGAACAGCCCGCCCGTTTACACCCTGCTACAATACCATTTACTATTTCAGCTGCCTTAGCTGGATTAAGTTTTCCTGTTGCCAGGTAATCAAGAAAGAATAATGGCCTAGCACCCTGGGCCAGGACATCATTAACACACATTGCTACCAGATCAATTCCAATTGTATCATGTTTATCCATCATAAAAGCTATTTTCAGCTTAGTACCTACACCATCAGTCCCTGAGACCAGCACCGGCTCTTTCATGCCCTGTAATAAAGGGGCATAGAGTCCACCAAAACCACCTAAACCTGTTAAAACCTGATGATCAAAGGTTGATTCAACCTTTTCTTTTATCCTACTGATAGCCTTATTACCAGCAGCAATATCTACACCTGCATCCTTATATGTTAAGCCCATTATTTTACCCCCTTATTAACTAACTCACTACCAACCGGGTATTCACCACTAAAACAAGCTGTACAGAAACCATAATCCACTGCTTTAATTGACTTTAATAATCCCTTAATACTCAGATAGTTGAGAGAATCTGCTCCAATATGCTCACAGATACCTTCAAGATCCATCTGCCTGGCAATAAGTTCCTGACAGTTAGAAATATCTATTCCATAATAACAGGGGTTAATAACAGGTGGGGAAGAAATAGCAATATGAACCTCTTTAGCACCAGCCTCACGAACCCTATTAATTATCTGTCTGCTGGTTGTCCCTCTTACTATTGAATCATCAACCAGGATAACCCGCTTCCCTTTGATTACCTCTTTGATGGGGCTTAACTTAATACGTACCTTTAAGTCCCTTATTTCCTGGGTTGGTTGAATAAATGTCCTTCCCACATACCTATTACGCAAAATTCCTTTGGTATATGGTATCCCTGATTCCTCTGCAAAACCCATGGCAGCCGACTTGCCAGAATCAGGTACTGGAACAACTATATCTGCATCCACCTTTATTTCACGGGCCATCTGTCTACCCATCTCCCTGCGGGCCAGGTGGACATTCTGCCCCCCTATATTACTATCAGGCCTTGCAAAATAAATAAATTCAAAAACGCAAAATCTATATGGTTTATTACTACTATAATGGCGGCTTTTGATACCATCCCTATCTATCACAATAAGTTCACCTGGTTCTATCTCTCTAATAAATTCAGCCCCAATAATATCAAAAGCACAGGTCTCAGAAGCTATTACATAACCTGTCTCCATTCTACCAAGAACCAATGGTCTAAGACCAAAGGGATCCCTGGCTGCTACCAGGTTATCCCTGGTCATAGCGACAATACTATAACCACCCTTTAGTTGATGGAGGGTCTGAGTCAGGGCATCTATTAGATTATCTTCAAAAGAACGGGCAACCAGATGAGCAATTACTTCTGTATCAAGAGTGGAATGAAAGATTGAACCGTGGGATTCCAGATTCTGCCTTAATTCTGCAGCATTTATCAGATTACCATTATGGGCTAATGACAGGTACCCTTTGTTACAATTTATTAATAAAGGCTGAGCATTTGTCAGCATACTTGAACCAGAAGTAGAATACCTTACATGACCAATTGCCATCTCACCCTGCAGCTTATTTAAAATTTCTTCATTAAAGACATTTGATACTAAACCCATTGCCTTATGATTCTTTAAGTTACCACTATCATTAACACAGATACCTGCACTCTCCTGTCCTCTGTGCTGCAGGGCAAGCAGACCAAGATAACTTATAGTAGAAATACTATCTTTCTTTTCCGGGGCATAAATACCAAAAACACCACACTCTTCCCCCAATTTTTCTATCATACTTTTTTTCATCTCCTCACCATAGAATCAAGAGTTAAAGGTTTAATTTTCAGTAATTAATTTACCCCTGCAGACGTCTTAATATTTCCTGATATGCCCCTTCAACTCCCCCTAAATCTCTACGGAAACGATCTTTATCAAGTTTTTCCCTGGTTTCACTATCCCAGAAACGACAAGTATCAGGTGATATTTCGTCACCAAGGTATATCTTACCATCACTACCCTTACCAAATTCTAATTTAAAGTCAACCAGTTCAATACTCTTATCCTTTAAAAAATTAGTTAAGAGTTCATTTATTTTAAAGGATAATTCCTTAATCCGGGCAATTTCTTCTCTATCGGCCATCTTCTGAGCATAAATATGGTATTCATTTATCATAGGGTCACCAAGGTCATCATCTTTATAATAGAATTCCAGAACCGGTTGGCTCATAACTGTTCCTTCTTCAAGGCCTAACCTCTTGGCAAGACTTCCGGCAGCAATATTCCTCATTACAACCTCTACCGGTATAATTTCCAGTTTTCTGACCAAAACTTCTGTTTCACTAATCTCTTCTAAAAGGTGTGTAGGGACATCCTTATCGGCCAGTAATTTAAAAAAGATATTAGAAATTTTATTATTCATGACACCCTTACCACTTATCTGTCCCTTTTTCTCTCCATTAAAAGCAGTTGCATCATCCTTAAATAATACTATTAATTTATCATCTTCTTTAGTTTTATAAATCTGCTTGGCCTTCCCCTCATATAGCATTTCTTTCTTTATCATCATACCCCTCCTATATTTTTAATCTTTCCTGCCATTTTTTAATAACTGCCTCAGTCTTCGTGGCAGCAATACCTGTATATTCCTCTGGATTGACCAGTATCTCCCGCTGTCTGGCTGTAAATCTCTTTAAATAAGCCTTTAATTCATCTTTTTCAGGAATCAATTCCCGTAATGTTTTACCTGACTCCTGGGCTTCAAGTGTCAGTCTGCGTACTGCTTCATGTGCATCAGGGTGTCCATATGAAGCCAGTAATATATATAATGGTTCAGCAACAATCATTTCTTTATTCAGAGCAAAATTCTTTTTTATATTATCATAATCAACTGCTAGTTTGCTGAAAACCCTGATTAACCTATTAGCAGCTGATAAAAACCCTACAACTATTTCAGGTATAAAACGACCTGAAGCTGAATTTGTAAGGTCTCGCTGATGTTCAGAAATCTGATCCTGATAAAGAGTTATCATCCTGGGCATAAACTCTTTCCAGAGACTCTTCACATTCTCATAGTTTATAGGATTTCTTTTATGAGGCATGGTAGAAGAACCAACCTGATCTTTGTCAAAATACTCCCCAATCTCTGCTATTTCACTACGCTGTAGATGGCGCATATCATCACTCAAATTCGCTAAAACACCAAAACAGGAGACAATAGAATGCACAAAATCAGTCACATATTCAGGTTCTACAATTTGTGTAGAATGAGACCCGGCCTTTAATCCAAGCTCGGCTAATACCTCTGCCTCAAATTCATCAGGTTCAGCAAAAAATAGGTGGCTTGCATTATAAGCCCCTACCGCCCCTGCTATCTTTCCTCTTAGTAACTGACTCTTTTTACCTATCTCTTCTATTCGATTTCCCAGACGACTAACATATTCAGCAATAGTAAAACCAAATGTTACCGGTACAGCATGCTGCCCATGTGTCCTGCCGATCTGAACAGTCTCTTTTTCCCTATCTGCTAAATCCATCAAGATCTTTTCCAGCTTGATAAGTGTGGGAATAATTAATTCCCGACTTGTCTCTTTAAGACGTAAAGAGTTAGCTGTATCAACAATATCAAATGATGTCGTTGTAAAGTGGACATACGGTTTGCCCTGATCACTAACCCGTTTTTGTATACAATTAACCAGGGCACGTATATCATGTCTGGTCTTTTTTTCTTCCTGATATACCTCCTCAACTGTAATATCCTTAACTACTTCTAGCAGTTCTCCAGCAACTTCTGCAGGACAGATTCCCCTTTTAGCCAATACCTTTACTAAAGCCACTTCAACCTGGAGTTGGTATGCTATCCGGGCCTTTTCAGATAAATATTTCTTATAATCCTGATACTCCTCTTCTCTTAAGGAATAACGATGATCTAAAGGGCTTATATTCTCAAAGATATTACGCCTTATCACCATAACTAACCCCTTTCTTCAAGGTATTTTTGATAACCAAGCTTTTCTAAAGCTGCTGCAGTCTCTGTTACCTTCTCAGCCATCCTGTTCTTATATTCTTTAAACTTATCTCTTAACTTTTTATCAGCTGTACCCAGTATCTGGACTGCTAGCAATCCGGCATTTTTTGCACCATTAAGGGCAACAGTTGCTACTGGTACCCCACCAGGCATCTGTACCATAGAATAAAGTGAATCAGCACCACCAAGTGTAGATGTTTTAATAGGAACACCAATTAGTGGTAAGGGGGTATATGCAGCCAGTACCCCAGCTAAATGAGCTGCCTTACCGGCACCGGCTATTATAATTTCCAGCCCCCTTTCTTCCGCAGTTCTGGCATATTCTTCTGCTGCAACTGGTGTGCGGTGTGCTGAAATAACAGTTATTTCAAAGTCAACTGCAAACTCTTCCAGTACTTCTGCAGCCTCTTTCATAATCGGCAAATCCGAATCACTCCCCATCACTATCCCAACCCTGGCCATAATCTACCACTCCCTATTTTAATATATTTTAATCAGCTATTACAATTTGAACAAAATGGCTTCGCCACTCAGACTTAATTAATAATTATTAATTCTTACTTAAGAATACTTCTTACACAAAGTTAACTAATTTTAATAATCCAGACAGATATATTTGTTGTACGACTCTAGAAATTATCCGTAGGCAGGACGCCGGAGGATAATTTCTCGACAGTAAGCGGAGGTAGGACACCGCAGCACACGACAAGGAAAACAAATATATCTGTCGGTCTTCAAAGTTATCCACAATCTCGAAAAAACATAGAGTTTTCCTGGTAGTAAAAACAAATCTACTTAAGGGCTTTGCTGGCTATATCATTTCGGTAGTAAGCCCCTTCAAAGTCAATCAATGATACACCCTGATAAGCAAGATCAATTGTTGACTGATAGTCTTCCTCCAGAGCAGTAACAGCCAGTACCCTGCCACCATCTGTCACAATATTACCCTGGCAAACTGCTGTCCCTGCCTGAAAAACAATAATATTATCCTGATTTTCAGCTTCTTCTATTCCTGTAATCACCTTCCCTTTTTCATAATTATTTGGATAACCACCAGAAGCCATTATTACGGCTACCGCTTTTTTATCTAACCAGCTTAATTCAATATCAGCTAGCTTACCTGCAATAACAGCCTCAGCAATATCTATTATATCTGTTTTTAACAAAGGTAAAATAATCTGGGCCTCAGGGTCACCAAAACGAACATTATATTCCAGCACCCTGGCCTCAGTATCAGAAATCATCAGTCCACAATATAAAACACCTTTATACTTTATCCCTTCTTCTCTTAACCCAGAAATAGTTGGTTTAAGTATATTATCATAAATATCATTCATAAGTGATTCACCTAATACTGGTGCAGGGGCATAAGCACCCATTCCACCAGTATTAGGCCCCTGATCATGATCATAGGCTGGTTTATGGTCCTGGGAGGGTAGCATCGGCATAATTGTCTCACCATCAACAAAAGCAAGCACTGTAGCCTCTTCGCCAGAGAGGTATTCTTCAATAACAATCCTCTCACCAGCCTGTCCAAACCTCTCCTCAATCATAATACTATTTACTGCCTCAATGGCCTCTTCTTCTGTCCTGGCCACAAAAACACCCTTACCTGCAGCTAAACCTTCTGCCTTAACAACAATAGGAACCCCTTTATCCTTGATATATTTTACTGCTTCAGCAGGCAGGGTAAATGACCGGTATTCAGCAGTAGGGATATTGTATTTTCCCATAAAATCCTTGGAAAAAACCTTACTACCTTCCAGTCGGGCAGCTTTACTATCGGGCCCAAAAATCCTTAATGCCCTATCTTGAAATCTATTTACTATCCCAGCTACTAACGGGGCCTCAGGACCAACAAAAGTCAAATCAATCTCCTTTTTGCTGGCAAAATCTACCAACCCATCAATATCACAACTATCAATAGCCAGATTAGTAGCAATCTGTGCTGTCCCAGCATTACCTGGAGCTACATATATCTCATCAACCCTATTACTTTGAGCTATTTTCCAGGTCAGGACATGTTCCCTGCCTCCATTACCTATTACTAATACCTTCATACTTATACCCCCAATATATAGTTTTGTTTAACCTGCCAGGCATTTTTTATATCCACAAAACAAAAATGCCCAGCAGGAAAGATCTACTTTTCAACATGAGTAGAACCTCCCCGCCTGGGCTTTTATCCCTTCGGTGTGATATAAAATATCTGTACCGCTTGGACCTGCCATTTTATATATTAATTAATAAAAAAAATAAAATGCGGAAACCTAGGTACACTTCCCTCATAGTCAGACAGTTTGCGGCCGTCTGGTAGAGACTTGCAGGCCATATTCCCGCGATTATATGAGGTTACTTTAAAATCTTAGTTTTATTTTTTTTGTTCAACACATTATCATACTTAATTACATATAAATCATAACAAATCCTTTCACCTTAGTCAAATGGTTTTTTGATAAAGATATTTACTTATATGATTTTATACAATGATAATAAAAAACTTAAAAAAACAAGCAGGAAAAATTAACTTTCCTGCTTGTTTACTTTAAATATAAATATCTACTTTTCTTGTTGATTTTGACATTTTGGAATTTTTTTCTGTTTTTTTAAGTAGTTTATCTATTACACCTTTATCCAGCTTAATTATACTAGCTTGCTTTTCTTTTTTTGTATTAACATTTAACATATCTGATTTTTTAGACAGCAAAGTCAATATTTCTTCATTATCAATTTTTTTAAAATTGTTTATAAGTGCTCCTTCTAGTTTTATTTCTTTATTTGACAAATCTAGCTGTTTAGCTCGCTCAGACAATTCATCTAATATCATCTTTTCTTTATGTAATTTTTCTTTTACTGTCAAACTTTTATCTTGTCGTATTTCTTCTAACCGTTCGCTTATAGCTTTCTTCTTTTTTTCTTTTTCTTCATCTTCTTCAGGATTTCCAATCGTAGTTGTACTCACACTCCAGCTACTTACATTACCATTTTCATCAACAAAACATCCTGATGCCACCAGTTTTCTGCCACTCGCTTCTATCATACTTTTTAGCCATGCTTCTCCCTGTGGTATATACTTGATATTATTCTCTACTTTGGCTGCAAATTCAGGGTCATCAGCCATCTTTTTTAGTAAATCAGGGTGAATTACGACATTTCCAAGACCTGTACCGCTAGGCCCTTTATTATTCATGTAACCTATAGACATTTTTAATGAAGGATAATTTCCCTGTAATTCTTTTAAATATTCCTTTTCACTCATCGGTTTTTTTTTATTATGTGAAATTTCTTCTGTTTTATTACCTCCAGCTAAACTACTGCTGTAGTAATTACTGTAATTCGTATTTATGCCGATCGACATTCTTATCACTCCTTATAATTTTACTTTATTATAATACAGTTTCGCTTCGTACTGGCTAGGAGTAAGTGGTAATAAAAAAGTTTACAGTTTAATACATCAAATGCTGAGCGGTCATTCTAAATTAATGAGACACCCTATCATCCCCTATATCTATTGCTAATTATATTAAAATTAAAATCAAATTTTTTAACAATTTAATAATACTTTATCTTATAAACTATCTGCTCATCAATATTTTACAACTGCAACTATACTGTTACCGCAACTTTGTGACCAATAGATGCTGGTTTAACTTCACCTTGAGCTGTATAAATTCCTTGACTAACTTTATCTTTTTTATCTGCACTATCATAATCCACATCTATTTCTTCCTGGCTAGATTCGCTTATCTTGTTTGTTTCTTTTACATCTGTTTCTTGATTTTTTTTACCTTTAGCACTTTTTTGAGCATTTTGCTGTGCATCCTTAATCTTTTCTTTTTCTTCTTGTTTTTTATCCTTAGCTGCTTCCTGACGACGTTCTTCAATAGCAGCCTCCTGCTCAGCTTTTGCCTGTTTCCGGGCTTCTTTCTGTGCTTCTCTTAAGGCTTCCTGGGCCTGCTTATTTGATTCTGCAGCACTATTCAAAGAATCTTGAGCATAACCTGCAGCGCTTGCCATAGTGGATTTATCACCATCAGCTTTTGCCTGATGATAAATTCCCATAGCAACATTGGCAGATTTCATATGTAAACTTGCACCTACCATACCTTGAACAACGCCTGAAGTTAATAGACTCATTTCAACACCCCCTTTCAAAATTAAGGACTATTTCATAGTACTCTCACTAAATATCTTTTAAAATTAAAGTACTAGTTTAATAAGATCCTGACTAGAAATTGATTTTTCCCACTATAATTAAATAGAATAATTATATAATCAATCCTCTCATACATAAATATCTATTTCTTTTATTGATTCTGATTCATCATAATCATTTGCTATTTTCTCTGTTTCTTTTTCTTTTATCTTTTCTACCAGATCAGTCTTAGTATCACCAACCTCATTTGTTTCATCTGTTTTATCCTTATCAGCCTCCTTATCGGTCTTATTTTTCTCTTCTTCTTTTTCTTTATTAATTTTATCTATTTCATCATTTAAATCTTCTAGAGCATCTTTCATCTGCTTATTAAGTTTTTCTAACATTGAATTAATATCAGATAATTTTTCCTCTTTATTGCTAACATCTTGACCCCTTGACGCATCCAATTTAATTTCACTTGACAATACTCCTGATTGCCCTTCTAGCCGCTTACGGATAGCCCCTAAAACATTTACTTGTTTTAGTGATAAAGATAATGAAACAAAGCTTGCTCCTCCACCACTAGTTGAAAATAAACTTACTCCTTCACTAGCACTTGCTGAACTATCTTTTTTATTCCTGTGGTAGAAGATAGTCGTATTTGATAATCTGGAGTTTTCACAATCTATTACTGAGTTATCATTTTTATTTTCTTGCAAATTAAAGTCATAACTTGAGGATATGCTTTTATTGTAATTTTTTTCTACCATCATAACATTCACCCCCTTCCTAACTGAAAACATAGCAATTACAGGAATGGTTATCTTCATTAGATTTAGTAACTACAATAATTACCATCTTTTTTATATATCGTACATTTCTTGGTTTTTTTTAAATCTATTAGGTATCAATAACTAAGCTTAAAGTCTTATATTTCCTGATTACTAATGATTTCATCCCATAATATTCTAAAAATCTTTATTATGCTCTATAATCTTATTTTTTAATTATGCTTATCAAAAAAAAATAAACATGCTAAATAAAAAAAAGAAGCACTCTATTACTTATCAAAAGCAGAGTGCTTCCAGGGTTACAAAATATATTTCCTTATTCCCGGCTACCGGGTTTTACTGCCTTACTACCTTCCTTACAGAGTGGACATTCAGCAGCTTGATAAACAGCTAAATTAAGGGAAATCAATGATTCAAAAGGCACACCGAAGTCAGCTTTACCCCCACTCCTATCAATAAGTGATGCAACAGCAAGTAGTTCACCACCCTTATCACTAACAATTTCAATGACCTCTTTGACAGAACCCCCGGTAGTAACAACATCCTCCACAACTAGAACACGGTCACCAGGATTAATTTCAAAATTCCTTCTTAATTCCATTTTCTTTCCTTTTCTCTCCGTAAAAATACCCGGTTTCCCCAAAGCACGTGCCAGCTCATATGAGACTATAACACCTCCAAGTGCTGGTCCTACAACAATATCAGGATTATAATCTGCAACTTTAGAAGCCAGTTCATCACATAACTTACCGGCAGTGGCTGGATATTTTAAGAGTGAAGCACATTGAACATATCCACCACTATGCAGACCTGAGGATAACAGGAAATGCCCTTTTAATAAGGCACCGGTCTCCTCCAGGTCTTTAAGAATCTCTTCTCTTGACAACATAATTTATACCCCCTCTATCTCCTTGATTATTTTTTCTACAGCAGCTGCTGGATTATCCGTTTTAGTAATCGGCCTGCCAATCACAAGGTAGTCTGCCCCTTTCTTTACTGCATTAGCAGGGGTCATAATCCGTTTTTGATCCCCTTTTACAGCCCAGTCAGGTCTAATACCCGGACATACTGTTAAAAAATCACCGACAGTCTTTTGCTTAATTTCCCCTGCCTCATTGGCTGAACAGACAACCCCATCAAGACCTGCTTTGGCAGCTAGAGCAGCCTTTTTAAGGACAAGTTCCCCGGCTGAGTACCTATTTCCCAGCATCTGTAGGTCATTATTATTTAAAGAAGTTAAGACAGTAACAGCAATTATTAAGGGTTTTTTAACCCCCAGTTTTAGGGCTTCAGCTCCAGCAGCCTCTACAACCGCTTTCATTCCCTCTAATCCTGTAACATGAATATTAAACATCCAGACACCATGTCCAACTGCCTGCCGGGCTGCTGCAGCCATAGTATTTGGTATGTCATGAAATTTAAGATCCAGGAATACCTTCTTCCCCTTAGAATTTAGATAATCAACTACCTTACCACGACTGGCCAGATATTGTTCCAGTCCAATCTTAAATACCTCCACCCTATTTTCAAGGGAGGCAACCAGTTCTTTAACCGAACTTTCTTCCGCTGTATCCAGAGCAACAATAATTTTTTTTCGCAAAACTATCACTCCTTTCAAAATAAAAACCCCTCACCAATCCGGCAAGGGGTATAAATATCCCATAAGATATATATACTAATCCCTTTCTGGCCTCACCGGACCATCTTAAAGGTTTATTATCAATTTTGTTAAATTATATTATATCAGAACAGGCTTTGTCAATTAAATTAATTATTATTAAAGATAGATAAGCTCTTTTTAAGCACTCCCATTAAAGGCAGGCCAATAATATATACAGAAATGAACTGTCCCAAACCAATATATAAGACTGTGATCCAGTATGGCAGGTCAGCTATCAGGTATAGTATCAAGGAAATACCAAAGGCATTTAAGAGAACAGGATATATTCCGGCTTCATATTTATTTCCGGCCCTGGCAGTTAATAATCCAGCTAACAGGGTTATTAATGAACCAAAAATAACATCAACTAAACCATTTGGTCCTAAATAATTAGCAATCATACAGCCTATCCATAAAGCAATGGCAGACCATCCCCCCAGATAAAAGGGTAATAAGGTCAAGGCCTCACTGATTCTAACCTGTAACTGTCCATAAGAAATAGGTGCTAACAGAAGTGTAATAACCGCATAGAGTGCTGCTATCACAGCTATCTTGGTAATTTTTTTGGTTTCAATTCTTTTCATAATAAACACATCCTTAGTTTTGATCAAGCAGGATTTTGCGAACTGCTATTATCTTTTTTTTTTATATTATTTTTTTATAGCTACTAAGTAGCAGTATTAAGCCTTTCATATTTCTCCCTGTATAGTTTCCTGAGATAGGCCAGTTGTTCCAAATTAAACAAACCTTCCTGTTTAATCCTATCACCCAGCTCCCGTAATTCCGCAATATCTACTGCCTCTTCCATTGTCTGTTGAAATTGTTTGAAGGCATATTCATTTACAATAGAAAAAGAGAAGCGGTGTATTTCTAAGGGGCCATTTTCCTTTAAAGCAGCAATATGTTCCTCAGTACCATAGCCCTTATTTCTGATAAAACCATAGGCTGGATAAATAAGATGGTATTCATCCATAATCCGATCCCTGCTAACCTTGGCAATTATTGAAGCTGCTGCAATCGCATTAACTCTACTATCACCATCTATTACAGTCTCCTGCTTTATTTTTATATCAGGGAGCTGGCGGTTTCCATCAATCAGCAGGTAATCAGGTTTAATATCCAACTTGTCTATAGCAGTCCTCATCGCCTTAAAAGTCGCCTGCAGGATATTTAACTTATCAATTACATTATTTTCAATAATTCCTATGCTTACTGCTAAGGCCTTTTCTTTTATCTCTACAAATAGTTCTTCTCTCTCTTTTGCAGATAATTTTTTTGAGTCATTTAAGCCGATAATCTTACTTTCAGGATCAAGTATTACAGCCGCTGCTGCAACAGGCCCAGCCAAAGGGCCCCTCCCGGCCTCATCAACTCCAGCAATAAAATTATAGCCAGATTCCCTTAAGGACTCTTCCTTTTCATTAAGCAGTTTCCACTGCTCTTTTTTTTCTTTTAACCTCTGCTGCATTTTTCGATATCTGACAAACAGTTTCTGGACACCCTTACGGGGATCGAGAGCAAGTTCCTCAATAATATTATCAGTAAGAGCAATCTTTTCTAAAATACTCTTAATTTCACTAATAGTATGTTTATGCCACTGCATTTTTAATCCCCCATAATAGGCTTTTCAAGGGTAACCCTACCCAGTTTACCCCTGCGAAATTCATAAATAAGAGTCTTGGCCGTCCTTGCCCTATCAACTTTACCACCACTCATTAAACAACCCCTCTTTCTGCCAATAAGGGGTAATATATCATAGGCCTGGGCTGTAGATAATTCAAGATGATAGTTCTGTTCAATTATATTCTGATTTATATCCAGAAGATATGTAATAAGTTTATAGGCCGCCATTTCCCTATCATAGACATCATCACTTATTGCACCAGTAATTGCCAGTTTATAACCAATATCCTCATCATCAAACTTGGGCCATAGTATACCAGGTGTGTCTAACAATTGGATATCGTCACCTATTTTTATCCACTGTCTTCCCCTGGTAACACCAGGTCTATTACCTGTTTTAGCCATACCCATACCAGCAAGGGCATTAATCAGGGCAGATTTACCTACATTAGGAATACCAATAATCATTATTCTTATCTCCCTTTTATTACGGCCTTTTTTAGTTATTCGCTGATTTATTTCATTAGCATAATTTTTAATTAAGCCAATTAATTCATTAATACCTTCACCATTCAAAGAATTCACTCTGACTGCTTGATATTTTTCTGTAAAATAATCTAACCACTGCCTGGTTAATCCTGAGTCAGCCAGGTCATATTTATTTAAAGCCAGAATCCTTTTTTTGTCTTTTATTAATTCATCAAGATCAGGATTCTGACTGCTAACAGGTATCCTTGCATCAAGGACCTCTACTACCAGATCAACCAGTTTTAAGTCTTTATTTAATATTCTCCTGGCCTTGGCCATGTGTCCAGGGTACCATTGAACCAATCCCATCATTCCTTTCCATTAAAACCCACAGGTTATAAGGAATTATTATAGAAACTCAAAAAAGGGTGTTCGGCATAACCCTCCCACCCTTATTTCTTAATCTCTCTTTTCTTTAATTCTAGCAGCCTTACCTTTTCTTTCACGCAGGTAGTATAGTTTTGCCCTTCTAACATCACCGCGGCGGAGAAGTTTTATACTGGCAATCTTTGGTGAATGAAGCGGGAAGGTCCTTTCAACAGCAACCCCATGTGAAACCTTTCGAATTGTAAATGTCTCACGAAGACCACCACTCTGGCGTTTGATCACAACACCTTCAAAGGGCTGTAGTCTTTCTTTACCACCTTCAACAACCTTAACCATCATTTTTAGTGTATCACCAGGAGAGAATTCAGGCAGATCATCTCTCATCTGTTCCTGTTCAATACTTTTAATAATATCATTCATACAAGTTCAACCTCCTTCCATTAACGTTCATATCAAATAGAGGAACATTAATTTTTCACAAATGCAATTATACCACATAATACAAAGAAAAACAATTTCTACTAAACCCACCATTCTTCAGCTAGCAGTCTATCGAGAATAATAGAGACTGCACTACGAACAGAGAGGTGATTAAAATTCCCTCTACCATAGACTGGTTCTAAAATATAGTCACATTCCTGTAAGGTCTTTTCTGTCAAACCCCAACCTGTACCAAAGATAATAAGAATAGGTCTATCAGCAGCAAAAATAATCTCCCTCATCTGGCTGTAAGATACAGAATTAGCAAAGGGGTTTGCATCAGTTGCCACCAGAATAGGTGGGCTACCTGTTTCACGAAAAATATCCTCAATCACATTTTCCATTGAAGCAGCAATATCAAGGATACTAAAGGCCTCCTGACGGTTGCTATTATATTCAGCACCATAATCACTTTCCCAATATTTCTTCATTCTTCTCACCAGGGATTGTTGAGATTTCAAGGGATTCACCACATAATATTTCTCAATACTATAGGTCTTACCTGCCCTGGCAATATCGTGCAAATCCATATTGGTGATGGTAGTTGTTATTTTAGCACCCCTTTTATTATATATAGGGTAATGGATCAAACCCAGATATATACTGGCCTCAAGCCTGCTCATCTTTTTTTCACCTTCAAATCCTTTTTAATATCTTCCAATAATTCTATTTCCTCATCTGTTAATGTCTTCATTTCCAGCAGGTCAGGTCTTCTCAGTAGTGTCCTCTTAAGAGACTCTTGCTGACGCCACTTATCAATCTCAGCATGATTACCACTAAGTAAAACCTCAGGAACCTCCATTCCTTTAAAAGACCTTGGTCTGGTATAATGCGGGTAATCCAGTAAACCATTATAAAAGGAATCATTTATAACAGAATTTTCATCACCTAAAACACCAGGAATCATTCTCGCTACAGCATCAATTAAAACCATTGCTGCCAGTTCTCCACCTGTTAGTACATAATCACCGATAGATATCTCATCTGTGACAATACTGCTGCGGATCCGATCATCGAAGCCCTCATAGTGACCACAAATAACAGTTAAACCCTCCTGAGCACTTAAATCCTTAACAATTTCCTGGTTTAGTTTTCTACCTTGGGGGCTCATTAAAATCACGGGAGAACTATCTTTCTCGTTTCTACATTTATCCTCCCAGGCCTTATAAACTGGCTCAACCTTCATTACCATACCAGCCCCACCCCCATATGGGGCATCATCAGTAACCTGGTGTTTACCACTGGCATAATCCCGAATATTAATTATATTAATATCCAGCAAGTCATTTTCTTGAGCCCGGCCGATCATGCTTTCATTTAATGGACCGTTAAACATTTCGGGAAATAGGGTCAATATATTAAAATACATTTATTACACCTCAAAACTAAAGCTCAAGTAATCCTGATATCGGCTTAATTACCATTACTCCCTTATCCATATCTATATCAATGACTATCTCCCGGGCAGCAGGAATCATATATTCATTATTATTGTCTCTGACAAGAAAAATATCAGTCCCCTCTGTTGTAATTACATCAAAAATCTCACCTAATTTTTCCCCGATATCAGTAATAACCTGATAACCCAGTAAATCATCAATATAGTATTCGTTTTCCTCTAAGGGTAATATCTCTTCAGAAGGTATTTTAATAAAGTAATCCCTCAGTTCCAGTGCCTGACCGATATTATCAATTCCTTCCAGTTTTAAGACAAGAAAGTTTTTATGATATCTCAACCCTTCAAGATTCTTTTTGAAGATATCATTACCTTTAGCAAGATAAACACTCTCCAACAACTCAAACCTTTCTGGATGATCAGTTAAAGGTATTACCCTGATTTCACCTTTATTACCCTGGTTTTTAGTAATCCTACCGATCTTAACTAATTCTTTAGTATCCATAAAAATACTCCAAGTATTTATAATTTATTTTTCCTGAATATCAACAATTACCTTTTTACCTTCCTTGGTTGCTGCTGCCTTAACTACAGTTCTGATAGCACGTGCTATCCGCCCCTGACGTCCGATGATTTTACCCATATCATCATCAGCAACTGATATTTCAAGAATTACAGATTTTTCACCCTCTACCTCATTTATATGAACCATATCCGGGTAGTCAACAATAGATCTGGCAATTGTTTCAACTAATTCTTTCATATAAACAATCCCCCTTTATCTCTGCTCATTATATTTTGCGTAAATACCCTCTTTCTTTAATAGACTCTTAACAGTATCAGAAGGTAATGCTCCATCATTTAACCATTTTAAAGCCCTATCTTCATCAATCTTCACAGTGGCTGGTTCAGTTGTTGGATTATAATAGCCAAGTTCTTCAATAAATCTACCATCACGAGGTTTACGGGAATCAGCAACTACCAAACGATAAAAGGCATTCCTTTTACTCCCCATTCTCTTTAAACGAATCTTAACAGACATAAATTCACCCCCCTTCAATTTGTAATCTTAGGGTAAGAAATCTAATTAAAGAAAGGCAATCTACCTTTCATTTTCTTAGCCCCACCGCTAAACTGTTTCATCATTTTTTTGGTCTGTTTAAACTGTTTTAACAGGCGGTTTACATCCTGAATACTTGTCCCACTACCACCAGCTATCCGCTTCCTTCTGCTCCCATTTATCTTGTCAGGTTTCCTTCTTTCTTCAGGTGTCATTGAATTAATAATAGCTGTGATATGATCAAGCTGTTTTTCATCAACCTGCAGGTTTTTTAATTGACCTGCCCCACTTAAACCCGGGATCATTCCCATAATCTGATCAAGGGGCCCCATATTCCTTACCTGTTCCATCTGATCTAAAAAGTCCTCCAGAGTAAATTCATTCTGCTTGAGCTTTTCTTCCAGTTCCATAGCCTTTTCTGCATCTATACTGGCCTCCGCCTTTTCAATTAAACTAAGCACATCACCCATTCCCAGTATTCTGGAAGCCATTCTGTCTGGATGAAAGACCTCAAGGGCATCAAGTTTCTCACCCATACCAACAAATTTAATGGGTTTACCTGTAACAGCCTTAACTGATAAGGCCGCACCACCGCGGGCATCACCATCAAGTTTGGTAAGAATTACCCCATTTATTCCTAAAAGGTCATCAAATTTATTAGCTACCTTAACAGCATCCTGACCTGTCATGGCATCAACTACCAGTAAAATTTCATCTGGCTTGACTTCTTGACGTATTGACTTTAATTCATCCATCATCTCTTCATCTACATGGAGTCGACCTGCAGTATCAATAATTACAACATCATTATTGTTCGACTGTGCAAAACTAATACCAGCCTTAGCAATATCTACCGGGCTGCTCTGATCACCCATAGTAAAAACTGGCAGATCCAGTCTATCCCCTAGAACCTGAAGCTGTTTAATAGCCGCTGGCCTATAGATATCAGCAGCTATCATAGCCGGTCTTTTACCATCCTGTTTTAAAGATTTTGCTAATTTACCGGTACTTGTTGTCTTACCTGAACCCTGTAAACCTACCAGCATAATTACAGTTGGTGGACTATCAGCAAAACTTAATGCACTTTTACTCCCACCCATAAGTTCTGTTAGCTCATTATTTACTATTTTAATTACCTGCTGACCAGGTGTGAGGCTAGCCAAAACTTCATGCCCAACAGCCCTTATCTCAATCTTTTTGATAAAATTTTTGACAACCTTATAATTTACATCTGCCTCTAACAAAGCCAGTTTTACCTCTTTTAAAGCAGCCTTAACATCTTTTTCACTTAATTTACCCTTACCACGCAGTTTTTTAAAAGTATCCTGCAATTTTTCTGCCAGGCCTTGAAAAACCATAATTGTATCCTCCCTAAAGGTCTTTTTTTATCTCATCTATTTTCTCTTGTAAATCTTTTTTTACTGTTGATTTTAATGATAAACCACTAATAAAAGCAGCCAGATTGTCTATCTCATCCTTTAATTTAAGATATTTATTAACTAAAGCAAGTTTATTCTCATAATTACGCAGTATTTCTTCAGCACGGTGCAGATGGTCATAAACCCCCTGACGGCTAATATCCAGTCTTTCAGCAACCTCAGCCAAAGATAGATCCTGAAAATAATATAGCTCCATAGCCTCCTGTTGTTTATCCGTTAATAATTTCCCATAGAAATCAAACAACATACCAATTTCTATAACCTTTTCTAACAATACTACCACCTGCTTGTGTTAAGTAAAACTACTTTACATGTTCATAGTTTATATGATAATGAAACTGTTGTCAAGTATGGAATAAAAAATTTCTTCCCTAAGATCAATAAAGCTGTTAGCATTTCCGCTAACAGCTTAAATAATAATCTAATTTATTTACTAATCTGTACTGGCAATCTCTTCTTCCGGCTCAACCAGAATATGCCTGTCATTAAAACCATCATATAACTGATTAGGTCTAAAAATTCTATTTTTAACTTCCATATGCTCTACCCAATGTGCTGACCACCCCATAATCCTTCCCAGTACAAATACTGTAGTAAAGTAATGCGGTTCAATACCCAGAGCTTTCATAACAAGGCCTGACCAGAAGTCAACATTAGGATAGAGTTTCTTGCCAGATAAAACATCGAGAACAACCCGTTCCATCTTTTGAGCAGTCTTATACAAGTCTCCTAATTCATCATCAATATCTAGCGGATTATCCTCAGCAAATATCCTGGGAAGAATCTTATTTTTAGTAAATAAGGCCCTGGGATCATAGGTCTTATAGACACGATGACCGATACCCATAATCTTTTCACCTTTTGCTAATACACTACCAATATAGGATTCTACTTTGTCAGGACTGCCGATCTCCTGCAGCATTTTCAAGACACGCTCATTTGCTCCACCATGTAAAGGACCTGATAATGAATTAATAGCAGAAGCAACAGACGCATAAATACTTGCCTTTGAAGAACCAACAGCCCTTACAGAAAATGTGCTATTATTCATTGTATGATCAGCATGGAGTATCAACAATTTTTCGAAAATATCTACCCATTCCTCATCATCTGCTAAATCCTGATTAAAACAATATAAACAGTACTGTGCATAAGAATCAAATTCTTTATCAGCAGCAAACTCAGCATCTCTTGTCCTTGATATGCCAATAATAGTTGGCAATTTAGCTACTAATCTTATCGCCCTAAAAAGGTTCTGGTTGTAATTATCTACTGTAAAACAGAGATTATCATTGGCTTGTAATTGCAGAACACTAGCACTTAACATATACATAGGATGCAGTTCTTCAGGCATCGCTATGACAGCTTTAGCAATATCTCTATCAACATCTCTATGAACCAAAAATTGTTTTTGTAAAATATTTTTTTCATTCCTTAAAGGCAGATCACCATTTAAAAGCAAAAAAGCAACATCTTCATATGAACAATGCTCGGCAAGTTCCTGGACAGGGTAACCCCTGTATGTAAGTATACCCTTTTCACCATCAATATGACTAATACCCGATTTAGCAACCGGTACACCCGCTAAGCCCGGGAAATATCCCTTCTCCAGTAAAGTGAAAACCAACTGTGAGTAATGTTCTTTTAAGTCGGGGTCTTTAATATCTGAAAGACAGTCCCGAATTTTCTTAATCATTCTTCTTCTCACTACTCCTTTCTTTTCTTTCCAAACCTAATTTTAACTCATAGCTCCTCAAAAAATGTGTAGATGGTGCATATATATTTTATCACAAGCAATTTAACTTATCAATATTAATTACGAAGAATATTCTACCTATATACTTGTATATAGAGAATAAAGATAATTGCACTGCTATTATCATTATTAAACTACTTATTTCGTCAAAATACTGACAATATGAGTAATATAAAAATAAAATGTTAAAATTATAAAAAAAAGAGCCCCTGAGGGACTCTGTAAAAATAAATACTATTATTTATCCAATCACACCTTATAATCTACAACCACCCTTGACGCTACATGTTTTTTTATGAACTCAACTACTTTTAAGTGTTCCGGGTGGTTTTGATATCTATTAAGATGATTTTCATCAATAAATTCTGAATAAAGCACCAGATCTTTTGCAGCTTCTGAAGGATTAGTATTCACCCCAACTTCAATAAATTTCAATTCATCAATTAAGTCATTTAAGATCTCTAGTTTTTCTTTAATTTTATAGGCTATTTCTTCTTTATTATCAATTTCATCACTAATATCCCACATTACAATATGTTTTAGCATAAAATATTAACCCCCTGAAATTCAGTATCTTTCCACTTATATCTTTTCTGTCCACCCGAAGTCATCTTCTAACTCACCAGTTTGAATACCTGTAAGTTTTTGATATATCCTTTCTGCCAGCCGACCTGTCTTACCGTCATTTACCTTAATGGAGCGACCTTCCCAGTTTAATTCTCCTATTGGAGAAATAACAGCAGCAGTACCAGTACCAAAAGCCTCGTCCAATCTGCCTTTTTTATGTTCTTCAAAGATTTCTGCAATAGAGACCCTTCTTTCAGTGACTTTGATGCCCCAACTCTTTACTAATTCAATAGTAGAATCCCTGGTCACACCAGGTAGGATGCTCCCCACAAGAGCCGGCGTTACAAGTTCACTATCAATCTTAAAGAATACATTCATTGAACCAACCTCTTCAATGTATTTTCTTTCTAGACCATCAAGCCACAAAACCTGAACATATCCCCTAGCAGAAGCCTCGGCCTGAGCCTTCAAACTAGCAGCATAATTACCACTGGTTTTAACATGGCCAGTCCCTCCTGGTATTGCACGAACATATTCGTTTTCTACATAGATTTCAACTGGATTAACCCCCTGGGGATAATAAGCCCCTACAGGTGATAAAATAACCATAAATTTATATGTAGATGATGGTTTCAACCCCAGGTATTTATCAGTCGCTATAATAAAAGGCCTGATATACAAAGAAGTCCCCGGAGCAGTTGGTATCCATTCCTTATCAATATTAACCAGTTTTTTAATTGCTTCCAGACAAAACTCTTCATCAATCCGTGGGATACACATTCTATCATTAGTATTATTTAATCTCTCCATATTCTTTTCCGGTCTAAACAATAGAATTCTATTGTCAGGGCTTTTATATGCCTTCATACCCTCAAATACCGCCTGTCCATAATGCAATGTAGCCATAGCGGGATCAAATTTCATCGGGCCATAAGGGACAATTCTGGCATCATGCCACCCTTTGTCTTTAGAGTAATCCATGATAAACATATGATCAGTAAAGTTAGTCCCAAAACCCAGGTTTCCCTGGTCAGGCTTTTCTTTTGGGTTATCAGTTTTTTGTACAGTTATTTCCATGGCCATAGTATAACACTCCCTCTTCATTTTTCAACCTTTTACAGCCAGCATAATTTTAACAGAAAACAATTTCAAGCAGTTTTAATAAACTGGATTCCTTCTATATTTAAATAATATTTTATTCTACATCTCCACCTTCCAAGTATCATCTCTATTAAACCAATCCCTATATTTCTCTTCACCACCTCTTACCTTCCAGTCAGAGTCCACTGTTAGCTTAGAACTAATACCACCCCTGGGGTTACAGATTATAACAATCCTTAAACGCTCAGGTTGATAAACTTCCATTAAATGTTCATACAGGACATTTATTAACCTCTCATAGGAAACGACAATATTTCTAAACTGATAGATATATTTCTTTAATGACTTTAACTCAATAATCTTTTTGTCAGGATAAAATGTGAAATAAACCGTAGCAAAATCAGGTTGGTTCTGCACCCCCAGAAAGGTACACTCTGGAATCTTAATCTTTGTCTCATATGCCTGTTCACTGGGATTTGGTATTGATTTTAAGATTGAAGGGTCAATATCCTTATATGTTTTTATTTCTTTACCCATTATTACTCATCTCCCCATTTTTTTTAAGATTTATCTTAAATAAATAAAGCCTCAATAAATTTTTTAGCATTAAAGTCCTGTAAATCTTCTGCTGCTTCTCCAACACCTATTAGTTTTATCGGGATACCAAGCTCATTTTTTATCCCGATAACAATTCCACCTTTAGCAGTTCCATCCAGTTTGGTTAAGGCTATCCCATCAACATGAACTGCCTCATTAAAAAGTTTTGCCTGACTCATAGCATTCTGACCTGTAGTAGCATCAAGAACCAGCAAAACCTGTATGTTAAAATCCCCGGCTTCCCGCTCAATAACTCTTTTTACCTTTTTAAGCTCTTCCATAAGGTTTTTCTGGGTATGCAGTCTTCCAGCAGTATCTACAATCAGCAGGTCAATATCCCTGGCCCGAGCAGCCTGTACAGCATCAAAGGCAACTGCTGCAGCATCAGAACCCTCACTCTGAGCAATAACATTAATACCAAGTCTGTCTCCCCAGACCTTTAATTGATCAATGGCAGCAGCACGAAAGGTATCTGCTGCCGCCATTAATACTTTTTTGCCATCTTCTTTAAACCTCCGGGCAATTTTGGCAATAGTAGTTGTCTTACCTGCACCATTTACACCCACTACTATTATAATATTCTGGCCTGCTTTTAAGTCCAGTTGACCATCTTCTTCCTTCAATAATGCTGATAATTCCTCTTTAAAGACTTCTGTTAATTCCTCAGGTTCTTTCAGCTCATCTTCTTCAACCCTTTCCTCCAACCCTTCAATTAATTCCATAGCCGTATTAATTCCTACATCAGCCTGAATCAGGATCTCTTCCAGTTCTTCAAATAATTCATCATCAATTTTACCATGGGTACTAAATAAACTGGTTACTTTATTAATAAATCCATCCTTGGTTTTAGACAAACCATTCTTTAACCTATTAAATAAACCACCTTCACTATCATTTTTTTTCTCTGTTACTTCCTCTATTTCCTGCTCATTTTTACTACTTTTCTTGAAAATATTTAACATATCTACCCCTCATTTATTATTTAGATTATTTTAATTTCCCTACATAATTCGGTAAATTCCTGGGCTATTTTATATTTTTGTTTTCTAAGTCTGGTCTCATCTGCCGGGTTATCAGCCTGATAAAATTCCTGTTCAATCATCTCATATTTATCGGCCAAAATATTAAGCTCGGAACTAAATTCTATTACAGTAGCACCCTTGATAATACCATCCCTATCATGACCTATCGCAATTATAGGGCGTCCCCAGGTACCAGGACCTGCCATGGCATCACCCATATGCATCACACCTGTTCCACCGGGATGTGTATGTACTATCACTGCCTCTGCTGGTATCTTATCTGTATAGGCTTCCCGTAGAGAAATATCCCTAATATCAGCATAACCAGAAAGAAGGAGTCGAGAAGGAACATAACCCATCCCCCCTACAATAAGCTCCCCTGCCTGCTCAACATAGCCTTTATTATTGAGAATACCAACTGCTGCAACCTCTCTACCCTGTTCTATACTAATTGATTTATTTACCAGCATTTCAGCAAAATTTCTTTCAATACCCTTAACTGTTAAACGCGGGAGTGACCAGTCTATTTGAGCTGCTTTATTTTTTTTATATTTTTTTATTGGTAGATCTACTACTGGTATTTCAGCAGAGATATCAAGATAAGCCAGGCGTAGTTCTGTAGAACGCCTTAGTGCCTGCCTTTCTTCTTTCATTGTCAGAGCAGACAAACTTTTAAGCTGAACTTTCTCTGATTCTGAAGCAAGTTTAAATAGGGATTTTTCAGGATAAAGAACACCAACACCTACTGCTCTCTTATTCTTGATCCCTATTTTTATTATCGGACAGTCAAATATATTAATTCCACCAGTACTAATTATTATCCCTGTCTTACCAGGTGAAGTTGAAATGACTGCCGTATTAGCCGGAAGACGGTTTATTAATTCCAGCAATGAACCAGTCGTATTATTAAGCACTGCTGACAACATCATCCTGAAAGGTAAGCCTGCCAGACCACCATCTACCATATCACTATAGCTGGAAATATACCCCTGTTTATCTATAAAAGCCAGTAGACCGATGGAACGACCCTGACCGAGCTTATTACTCCTGTCAACTAAACAATCAATCAATTCCCTTGCTATCCCTTTAATTTTCAAATAAATACACCCCTATGCAATTCCTTCATCAAATCTGAGAGAAACAAGTTTGGAAACACCCCTTTCTTCCATAGTGATACCATAGATAGCATCTGCCTGAGTCATCATTTTTTTATTATGTGTGATCAGCATAAATTGTACATAAGCAGAATACTCACGTATATAATTGGCAAAACGAAGGACATTGGCATCATCCAGTGGGGCATCTATCTCATCCAGAATATAGATCGGACTGGGGTTTACCTTTAAGAAAGCAAATACTAGAGCAATTGCTGTTAAAGCGCGTTCTCCACCAGACATCAGGCTTAGTTTTTTCAACTGTTTACCTGGTGGTTGTGCTTCAATCTCTACACCTGTTTCCAGAAGATTATCTGTTTTAGTAAGGTTTAGTCGGGCTTTACCACCATTAAACAGGTGGGAAAAAGTCTTTTCAAACTCAGTTTTAACCTTCTGAAAGGTAAGGTGGAACAATTCAGCCATTTTATCCTCAATATCATCAATAATCCTCACAATAGCATCCCTGGCCTTTAATAAATCTTCTTCCTGATCCCTGAGATACCCTAATCTGTCTTTTAATTCATTATATTCCATAACTGCCCCAGTATTAACAGTACCCAGGCGTTTAATTGCCTCTTTAAATTCAGCAATTTTATTTGCTGCCTGCCGCTGCTCTTTTATTTCTATCCGCTCCCCAATTCCCTCTTCAGCACTAAGATCATATTCATCACTCAGCCTCTCTTCAATCTGCTCATTCCTATCTTCTAAACGCGTAATCTTTAGAGCTAATTTATGATTTTTTTCATTATATTCATTAACAGTCTGTTCTATAATCTGATGCTTTTCTTTTAAGCCTTTAAAATCCTCTTCCTGTACAGCAAAGTCTTTTTTTCTCCCTTCAAGTTCTTCCTGTAAAGAAGAAATATTATCTACATATTCCTCTTTTTTTAATACAAGTTCAGTCTTACGCTCTTTTAAAACCTCCCCCTTTTTGTTTAATCCGGCTACTTTTTCCCTAAATTTCTTTATCTGAAGCTCATTTGTCTCCCTTTGCTCTTGTAATGAATTCTTTTCGCGAAGTAGATTTTCTTCTTTCTGCTTTACTGTTGCTAATTCAACTTTCAATTCTGTAATATCTTTCCTGATTTCCTCTTCAAGACGCTCTAGTTCAGCTATCTCTTTTTCCTTAATAAAAATCTCATCTCTACCCTTGTCATTCTCCCTATTAATTAATTCAAGCTGTTGTTCGATTTTTTGTTTTCTATTATCAGTTTCCCCCAGAGTTTCATGACATTTTACAAAATTCTGGTCCAAATTCTCCAGTTTATTTTCCAGTTTCAATTGTTCTTTTTTAAAATTACTTAAATCTTTTTCAAGGTCATTTTCCGTAAATTTTAGTTTGTTTATTTCTTTAAGACAGCCTTCTTTTTCCTTTTCATCTTGCTCAAGCCTGACCAGTAGTTCTTCTTTTTTTCTTTCTTCTATTTCTATAGTCCCTTTGATATCTCCTATCTTCTCCCTGAGTTCCTCAATTTCTCTTCCTCTGGCCAGCAGACCCTGTTTATTTTTGGTCCTGCTGCCGCCTGAAATTGCACCACCAGGGCTAATCACTTCACCATCAAGAGTTACAATTCTAAAACTACTTCTTATCTTTTTAGCTATCTCCCTGGCTGCCTTTAAATCTGAGGCAATAATTATCCTGCCCAGTAAATAATTAAATACAGGAGTTAATTCACTATCAAATGATATAAATTCTACTGCTAACCCCAGAAAACCTGGTACATTATCTAAATTATAATGAGCAAGCTCAGCCCTCTTACCAGTAATCATATTTAACGGTAAAAAGGTGGCCCGTCCAGCCTTTTCCCGTTTTAAGAAATTTACACACTGTTGGGCTGATTCATCATCTTCAACAATAAGATTCTGCAATTTAGCCCCCAGAGCAGTCTCAATAGCTGTTTCAAATTTTCTATTTACCTTAATTTGATCAGCAACAACCCCGATCACTCCATTTAAAACTTCACTATTTTTTAAGACCCCTCTGACACCTTGAAAATACCCCTGATAATCCTCTTCCATATTCTCCAATATATGTAGACGAGAGGCCATCTGCTGCAGTTGTCTATCTTTACTATCAATACCTTCCTGTAGTTCTGTTATACCTTTCTTAGATTCATTAATTCTGTTATCCAATCTTACTATATTTTCATTAAGGGAAGACAAGTCATCAATTACTGAGTTTAAATCTTCATTGATATTCTCCTGCTGTAAAATATTCATATCCAGCTCTTCAGAGATACCTTTCCGCTCAGCAATTAGATTTTCAATCTCCTTCTCTAGATAATAACTCTTCTCACGAACCTTCTCTAACTCAGTATGGATATCAGTCAATTCAACATTTTCACTTAATAGAGATTCCCTTAAAACTAATAACTTTTCTTTTTGCTGGTTTAATTTTTCTTTCTTTAGTAAAAGCTCATCTTCCTTAGAAGACAGTCTATCTTTAATATCGGCTTTTTGATTACTAGCCCTTTTATTCTCATCATTAAGCCCAACTATTTTATCATGCAAGTCTTTCTGATTTTCTTGCAAAATACTTATCTGTTCTTTAAGATTAAGCCTCTCTCTGTTTAAGCCGTTTTTCCTTTCAGCAAGAACCTTTAAATTATTCTCTACCTGTTCTTTTTTAATTTTCAACTGGTAAAAGTCTGCCTGCCGTTCATCTAATAAATCCTGATCCACTTCCAGTTTATTCTTTTTTACCTCTAATAATTCATTCAGTGAGTCAAGCTCTTTTCTGTTTTTGTTCAAATCCCTGCTGACTATTTCTTTTTCTGCCTGGGCATCATTAAGATCTAAGCTATTTTTAGACCACTTATCCAGCAGGAGATTAACCTCCAATTCCTTCAGCTCATGATGAAATCGTTCATATTTCCTGGCTTTTTCAGCAGCTTTTTTTAAAGGATTAAGCTGTTTATCCAGCTCCCAGATCAGGTCCTTAACCCGCTGTAAGTCCTGTTTAGTTTTGTCAAGTCTTTTTTCTGCTTCATCCTTTCTCATCTTATATTTACTAATACCAGCTGCCTCTTCAAATAATTCCCTGAGTTTTTCAGGTTTGCTATTTAAGATAGAGTCTATCTTCCCCTGACCAACTATAGAATAGGAGTCTTTGCCCATACCTGTATCCATCATTAACTCCTCTATATCCTTTAAACGGCATAAGGAACCATTTAATAGATAATCACTCTGACCATCTTCAGTTACCTGGCGGCTGATCTTTATTTCCCGTGCCTCACTTGCCAGTGTCTGATCAGCGTTATCAAAATAAAGGGTGACAGAGGCCTTTTTTAATGGTTTGCAATCATCACTACCTGCAAAAATAACATCAGCCATTTTCCCACCCCGTAGTGTTTTAGCACTCTGTTCGCCTAAGGCCCAGCGAATAGCATCAACTATATTACTTTTACCGCTCCCATTGGGCCCAACAAGCGCTGTAATAGGGGATTGAAAATCAATGGTAACAGGTTTTGCAAATGATTTAAAACCATCAATCTTAAGCTTTTTAAGAAACATATGAATCACCTCATCAGATCAATATATATTTTATCAATCTATAAATACAAAAACAAGATAAAAACCTATCCAACAACAGATAGGTTAACAAACAATATTTAACTATCTATGATAAACCTTTTCCTGTATAGTAATTCTAGATAATAGATAAAAGTCCTTCAACAATAAACTAAGTTAATTAAATTTTTTTCAACCTATTTACTTCCCTATTACTCAAAAACCGGTAACTGCCTTCTGAAACACCATCTAAATTAAGAAAAGCAAAGCCTATCCTTTTTAAAGCTATCACCTGATAATCCAGTTGACTGCACATTCTTCTAACCTGACGGTTTCTGCCCTCATGGATAGTTAATATAAATATTGTACTATTCCCTTTTTTAATTACATCCTGAACAGAGGCAGGTGCTGTCAAGCCATCTTCAAGCTTGACCCCTTTTTCCAGCTGTTTAAAAAACCCAGGGGAGGGATGCCCAGGTATCTCTACCTGGTAAATCTTATCTATTTCATGTGATGGATGTGTTAATTTATAGGTTAGGTCCCCATCATTTGATAATAATAAAAGACCACTTGTATCATAATCAAGTCTTCCCACAGGATAGATCCTTTCTTTAATCCCTTGAATATAATCCAGGACTGTATCCCTACCCCTGGGGTCATTAACTGTTGTAATACACCCGCTTGGTTTATTTAAAAGCACATATACCTTTTTTTCTCTGTTTATTTTTTGGCCATCAACCTCGATAGTATCTTCTGTAGAGACCTTAACACCTAGTTCCCTGACAACACTCCCATTTACCTTAACCCTCCCCTGTTTAATAATATCTTCTGACTTACGCCTGGATGCAACCCCAGCATGAGCCATCACCTTCTGTAGTCTCTCCATCAACAACACCTCTATTAATTACTATTCTATATTAAAAGCTAATCCCCTCCTAGTAAAACAGTAATCCAGTTCCAGAATTTCAAAAAAAATGACCTGTAATTTAAATCATTCGCCGCCAGAAGCTCCACTTTACTTAGGAGCTCTCCATTATCATAAACCTTAAGACTTCCTATAAGATCCCCCCTTTTTATTGGCAGTTCCAGGCTGGGTTTTAAATAAACCTCCTTCTGCAATTTAATCTTTCCCCCTCTGGGAAGGACTGTCAGGAGAGGACAATTAATCATAAACCCTAACTCCCCTTCCTGGGAATCCTCCCAATTCATTTTATAAACTATTTCGCCTTTATCCATTACTACTACCTTTTTAAATTGATCAAGTCCAAAATCCAGGAGATTCCTTACATCATTCCAGTCATTCGGACAATTTAAAACAACGGCAACTACCTCTCTACCATCCCTCCGGGCAGAGGCCACCAGACAACGGCCAGCTGCCTTTGTATAACCAGTCTTACCTCCAGTTATATCAGAATATGACCAGAGTAGTTTATTATGATTCCTTAATCCCCTACCCCAATCATTTCCTGACCAGGAGATCGTCTTGTTTTTACTGGCCGTAATTTGGGCAAAAATTTCGTTTTCCAGTGCATATGCCATAATCATAGCTAGATCATATGCTGTAGAGTAATGATTACTATCAGGTAGTCCACTGGGATTTATAAAATTACTATTTTTAGCCCCCATCTCTACTGCCCGTCTATTCATTAATTCTGCATATTCCTCAACAGAACCTGAAATATGTTCCGCAATGGCCATTGCAGCATCATTACCTGAAGCAAGCATGACCCCATAAAGGAGTTCTTCCAGCCTTATTTTTTCACCTTCACTCAGGTAAATAGAAGACCCCTCCTGATATGCCGCCTTTCGACTAACAGTTACTACATCATTAATATTGCTTTCTTCAATAGCTACAATACTAGTAAGGATCTTGGTTGTACTTGCTGGTGGGCATTTCATATGCATATTTTTATTATAAAGGACCTGTCTTGTTTCCAGATCAATCACACAGGCTGAATTTGCAGAAACATATGGTGCTGCAGTTACTACTACTGACTGCGAAAACAATATCAAAAGAAAAATAAATAGAAAAAAAATACTCAAATTAAATAACCTCTTCATAAATTCACCTACCTGGGAAGCTATTTCCTTTAAGTATATGCAAGAAAAAAAGTTTTATTAAAACATTTATAACACTTATTTATTTTTTCTCCATAATCTTCTGTATTTGTTTTAATAGTTCAGGAGCAACATTAATTATCCTTTCTGCAACAGCATTATTGGCCACTGGCAGTAGCCTTACCTGTTCTTTATTAACAACCAGAAAGGCCATTGGGTTTAGCATTACACCTGCTCCACTACCACCTGCAAAGGGTTGTCGGTTTCCTCCCTCCTGACCCTTAGCAGGAGCTGTACTTATCTCACCACCACCTGCCGCAAAACCAAAAGAAACCTTCGATATTGGGATAATCACACTACCATCTGGGGTCTCAACAGGATCACCCACAATTGTATTAACATCGACCATTCCTTTGATATTGCTCATTGCTGTATCCATTAATTTTTCAATTGGATGTTCTCCCATGGGCGGTATCCTCCTTTTACTCGATATACTATTATCTTTATTACTGTAAATATAATATTACCTATTGTTAGTAAAAATATACCATGAAAGGAGGTCTTAAAACCCCGCTGTTTAAAATTCGGTTTAATACTAAGTCGTGGTTTTTTGATAAAATCAATCCTCTTTTCAGCAAGCTGTATCAATAAACACTTAATAAACCAGAGTAGTCCATTACTTATCCCTGTTAATGCAGGGTCGGCCAGACCAAATTCAGTCTCCCAGGAGACCTCTTTTGCCTTTAAATGTATGGTATTAATTATTAATTCATTTAATTGCTTATTAAGCAAGACAGCTATAACCCGGCTAAGTTTTTTAAATTGTATTTCCTGCCAACTGTCCTCTTTTTCCAGTTCAATATCCTTTTTCTTGTGCCAGACATTTATAAAAATAGCATCTATTTCAGCAAATAGCTCTGTAAAAAAAAGCAGAAATCTATTCTCAATATAGGGTATCTTAAAGTGAAAACCAAATATTCTCAATCCAGTAAATAAGTCAAGTCTAAAGTCATCATCTGCACCTTTTCTACTATAATCTATTTCCAGACTAACCGGTATTAGCAGCAAAAATAAAAATAAAGAGACCAATAAGATAAGAATCATAGGTTTCACTCCTGTCTTCTTATCCCTATTAGTCCCCATATTTTAGTAATAATATACCAGTTTTAGTCCTCTTCTTCAACCTCTGGTAATTCACTTAAATCCTCAAGGTCGAAATGCCGCAAAAACTCTTTTGTTGTACCATAGACTATCGGATTACCTATTGTATCTTTACGGCCTAATTCTTCAACAAGCCCATATTTGCCGAGGGTAAGCAAGGTCTTTTCAGCCTTAACACCACGAATCTCCTCTATCTCGGCCCTTGTTACTGGCTGTTTATAGGCAATTATAGCCAGCGTTTCCAGTGCCGCCTGACTTAAACGGGTAATTTTTTTATTATACATATCCTCAATAAGTGAGGAATACTCCGGTTTAGTCATAAGAACATAACTCCCATTATATTCTTTTAAAAATACCCCGTGCTGTTCTTTCTTATATTCAGCTGCCAGGGAAGACAAATACTTGCGCAGCTTTATTTCTGATATATTTAAGATCTTTGTCATTTCATCTATCGAAATAGGTTCAGCTGTTGAAAATAGCAGGGCCTCTATCCCTGCCAGCCAATTATCCTTCACCATCACTACCAACCCCAAATAAGATAAATTTTAATTTTTTGCCAGCACCCTGGATAAATTTATATTGGAAAATACCCTATCCTGCTTAACCCTTATCTTTGACTGCCTGGCTAACTCAAGAATACTTAAGAAAGTAACTACTATCTCAATCCTATTTTTTCGGTTATTAATTAACTCTTTAAAAGAAAGCCCTGTCTCTGTCTCAAGAAGTCTTCTTACAATCTCTCTTGTCTTATCCTCAATCTTTATTTCTTCAAACTTAAAGTCGGGGAGGTGACTCTTAACACCCCTTTGACCTTCTTCCTCTTCCTCTTTGTTACTTATAGAATTAATCGACTTATGATAAGCTGTTATTAACTGGGACAGTTCTAGATCAAGATTAAGTCTTATATCAGCACTTATAAAACTCTCCTCATTAATTGGTCTGCTAAACATCTTACAGGACTTTTCCTCAAAATCCCTTAAAACCAGAGATATCTTTTTAAAAAGGTGATATTCCTTTAAACGTCTGACCAGCTTATTCCCCTCATCTTCCTCATCAATTTCATCATCCTGAGGGAGTATTGTTCTGGCCTTAATTGCAATCAACTCTGTTGCAATAAGCATAAATTCACTAGCATAATCAAGATTAAATTCCTGAAGATTATTCAGATAATCCAGATACTGTTCAGTTATACTAGCCAAGGAGATATTGCTAATCTCTATCCTGTTTTTTTTAACTAACTGATAAAGGAGTTCCAGTGGACCCTGAAAACTCTCTAGTTGGACTTCATAGACCATTTAACTCACCCTTTTATAGCAGAATATTAACCAGAATACCTAAGATAGGGGTTATTATACTCGACAAAATACCAGTATATAATAATACCAGAAGAATTATCATACCAACTGGACCCTCTAACTGGTATAAATACCTGTCAAATTTAGGGGGCAAAAAACCACGCAGTATCTTTGAACCATCTAATGGCGGCACAGGTATAAGATTAAAGAGAGCTAAACCCAAGTTCATGAGTACACCCAAAAATAAGAAATTTACCAAGACTTCTACAATATTCCCCGGACCAAGGTAATTAATCTGAAACAAAAGACTGCCCAGGGGTTGACCTGTAATAAGGGAAAAAGACCTCAGTAACATAGCAAAAACAAAAGCAAGAACAAAATTTGCTGCTGGACCAGCCATCCCAACCAGCATCATCCCCTGTCTCTGATTCTGATAATACCGCGGATTAACTATTACTGGTTTAGCCCAACCAAATCTCCTGGTAATTATTAAAACTAGGGTACCTACAAGATCAAGATGTACCAGGGGATTAAGTGTTAACCGGCCCATCATCCTGGGTGTTGGATCACCCAGCATATCTGAGGCCTTACCATGAGAAAACTCATGAAAAGATAATGACAATAATAAAATAGGTATAGCCAGAATCAATTCCATTATATCCAAAAATATTTCACTCCATTCTCTCTTTTAGCAGTTCTTTTACATAAGCAAGTTCTTCCTGATGGGTAGATACCTCTCCCTTTAAACGTGCCCGGTATACCCTATCAAATATATCTTTATATACAGGGCCTGGATTTAAACCAAGTTCTTTTAAATCAAAACCATTAATAGCCAGTTCTATCCCCTTCAACTCATTTATATAACGCCTGATATTTTTTTCAACCATTACCTTTCCAGACTTAACAAGGAGAATAACAAGTTCCTCTAATTTATATTCATTAAGCATATCTACCAGTCTCAGGTCATCAAGATCATTATCAAGAGTCTCTATCAAATCCCTGGCAGTTAAATAAAAAGACAGGATATCTTTATACCTTTCTTTAAGATTCCAATCTACAATATCTTTTTTCTTAAGTTTATCAGTAAATAAAGCAAGACGTAGTACCCATTCTTCTATATTATAATTCTTTTCTTTTAAATATTCAAGCCAGGACTCCAGTCGAGTTGACTGCTGCCAGTAATCAACACCTTCTGCTAATTCTATCCCCAGCAATTTAAAAACAGGAATATTTTTAATCAGTCCTAAAAGCCTCCTGTTTATCTTCTCAGCAAATAATAATTCCAGTTCCTTAATAATTCGTTCAGATGTGAGGCGGGAAAAATCGCCTGCTAATACAGCTTCCCTTGCTAAATCTTCTGTCTCCTTTTCAAAATCAAATTTCAGTCTACTAGCCAATCTAATACCCCGAATTACCCGTGTGGGGTCATCAAGAAAACTAAACCTATGCAGGGCTCTCAGTTTTTTCTCTGTCAAATCCTTCTGTCCACCAAAATAATCAATCATCCTACCCCATTTATCACTATTTAGCGCCACAGCCAAAGCGTTTATCGTATAATCCCTGCGAAATAAGTCCTCAAAAATATTTGTCTCTGTTACTTCAGGCAAAGCCCCAGGATAATGATAGTTTTCTCTCCTGGTACCAGCCAGGTCAATGTTTAAACCGTCAGCAAATTTAATACTCCCTGTTTTAAACTGTTCATTATATAAAACCTTGGCAGAAAAAAAATCACTTAGTTGTTTGATAAGTTCTACAGGATTACCATCAACAACTATATCTATATCATTATTCCCCTTACCTAACAGTAAATCCCTGATTATCCCACCAATTAAATAGGCCCTGATTTGAGATTTATCAGCAATAGCACCTATTTCTTTTAATATTTTTATTATCCTGACAGGAAGCTCATCCATAAGATCCCTAATCTCTAGCTCTTTCTCCTCAATCTTAACCAGACTACTGCCATAACGATTCTTATGCTGATAGGGAGTCTCATTACCATAATATGAGGCCAGTATATCACTCCTGGTTACTATGCCCAGCAATTCCCCTCCCTCTACTACTGGTAATCTTCCTACCCCATGTTTAACCATTAGGTCCTGTGCTTGATGGACAGGGAGATACCCCTGTATAGTAACCAGGTCTTTTGACATGTAAGCCTTTACAGGTGCATGCATCAAGTTATGTTGTTTGACTTTGTCAATGTCACGGCGGGAAAAAATACCTTTAACTTTACCATCATATACTACAACACCATTATGCCCATATTTTTTCATGATTTCTTCAACTTCACTTATCGACGTATCAGGGAGAACAGTTCTTACTGGAGATGACATAATTTCCCTTATGCTTTTTACAGGCTGTACTCTATTATTAACAATTTTCTTCAGTCTCTTTATAACAGAAGAAAGTTCCCCTTCTAAACTGGCAGCACCTGCACCTGCATGGCCACCACCACCAAGTTCCTTACATATTGAACCAATGTTAACAGCTTCATCACTACTCCTACCTATTACTTCTATCTTCTTGCCCATCTTTACTACTACAAAAAGACTGGGCAAGTGATAAAGCTCTTTTAATTTCTCAGTAACCCGATTAATACCTCCTATATACTTAGCATATGAGGTAGCAAAAAGTGCAATTTCAATACCATCTATTTTAATTAGGTTTTTATTATCAAGGAGTTCCTCCAGTAGTTTTTCCTGTTTACTATTCAACGGTTTTTTTGTAAAATCATTTATAATTTTAAGATTAGCACCTTCATCAAGCAAATAGGCAACAGCCCTGGCGTCAGCTGCTGTTGTATTCATGTGTGTCAGGTTTCCAGTATCAGCATAAATAGCCAGGGCACATATCGTAGCCTCCAGAGGGTTTAGTTCCCTGGATTCGGCAATTATTTTATTGATCAATATAGTTGTTGCTGACCCTACTTCTTGACTTAAATCCAGGGTAACCCAATCAAGTTTATCATGGGGATGATGGTCATATACCACCGTCTCACACCTGGACCAGTCTATCTTATCTTTTAAATCACCTAATCTTTCAATCTTATATGTATCAACAATAATTACCCTGTCGACCTTAGAAAGGTCTATTTCCTTCAGTTTAAAGACCTCTATTTCATCTCTATAAAGTACTAAAAAATCCTTTACTAGCCTGTGTATCCGGCCAACAAAAACTGCTTTTGCCGCCGGGTATATCTTTCTGGCAGCTACCATAGCCCCCAGACCATCAAAATCTGTTAATTGATGTGACACAATAATATCCAGCATACTCACCCCTATCCTAAAAAAAATCCTCAACCATTGTCTTTAATTTCATGAACATTCCAGTATAATTAGAGATATCATCATAACTTAATAATATATCTACAATACTTTGATAATACCATTCCTGCTCATCCCTCTTACCAGTAAATTTATCCCACAACTTCTCACCCTGACTATTATATTCTTCAGTAATAGAACTGATATTGTGAAGCTTATCAGCACATATCACCAACCGTTCATTAAGTGGAGCCTCACGCAGATAATTAATTGTATGTTCCTTTCTAACCCGCCAGGGAAGCTTTTTATCTGGTTCTGAAACCCCTACTACAATATCCCTTATCTGTTTATCAAATTCTTTTTCTATATCTTCATCCTTTACTGAAGTGTCTTCTATAGTATCATGTAAGATACCAGCTACAATAACTTCCTCTGCACAATTTTCACCATAGAGAATCATCCCTACCATATAGGGATGTACAATATATGGAGTCTCTGTCCCCTTCCTCAACTGCCCCTGATGTGCCCTGGCAGCAAAATTAACAGCCCTCTCAAACCTCAGCATTATATACCAGCTCCCTATCTTAATTCAAATAGCTAACAAAAGTGATTCTTTATCTTAATTATTCAATAACCCTTAACAAAATCCTGCCTGTTGAACAAAGTGGCTTCGCCACCCAGACTTAATTAACAATCATTAGTGTTTTCTTAGAACTATGTTTTACACACAGTTAACTACTTATCATAAACCAGACCAATATATTTATTGGACGACTCTAGAAATTGTCTGGAGGCATGGAACTTGGCCTCGATGGCCTGATACTAACTCGACCATGCGTAATAAAAAGAAGAGTTAGTGAGCCGAAAGACAATTTCTCGACAGTAAACGAAGGCAGGACGCTAGAGCGCAACATTAATTTTCTTGTACGCTCTGCTTAGATGCGGAGTGCCTGCGGTACATGACAAGGTAAGTAAATATATTGGTCAGCCTTTCAAGTTATCCATAATCTTGCAAATCACATAATTTCCTGAATATAAACCTCTGTCACTCTATACTGCCTCCCAGCGCGGACATTTTGCCCCCCAGCGGGCTATTAACTGACTATCCTGATAGATATTAACTATTTCACAACAATTAGGACAACCATCACACTCAAAACTGGTAGTTTTAAAATTGAAATCAGTAATCTCAAAACCCTTAAATGAAGTCTTTTTCCTTTTTAAACGGGCGATCTCTTCCCGGGCAAGTATCGCTGCCCCAACAGCCCCCATAACATTATAATTCTCCGGAACAATTACATCAATCCCCAGTTCATCTTCAAAGGCTTTTTTAATTCCTACATTAGCCGCTACTCCCCCCTGAAATATTATAGGACCTTTAATGTCCTTACCCTTGGCCAGATTATTCAAATAGTTTCTAACCATGGCTGCCGATAATCCTGCTATTATCTCAGGAAGGTCATGTCCTAACTGCTGTTTGTGAATCATATCTGATTCTGCAAAAACCGAACAACGTCCTGCAATCCTGACTGGTGCCTCGGCTCTTAAGGCATATTCCCCAAACTCTTCAATAGGTATCTCCAGACGGGCAGCCTGCTGGTCAAGAAATGACCCGGTACCAGCAGCACAGACAGAATTCATGGCAAAGTCAACAGCTACTCCATCACGGATGATTATAATCTTGGAGTCCTGACCACCTATCTCCAGGACAGTTTTCACATCAGGTACCATATGTACTGCTGCTACAGCATGGGTAGTGATCTCATTTTTTATAACATCAGCCCCCAGTATCACACCAGCCAGATTACGTCCACTACCTGTTGTCCCTACTGCCCCTATTTCAGAGTTATCATACTTATCTTGCAGCTGATTGATCCCCTCGCTAATCACTTTTAGAGGTTGACCCTTTGTTCTTAGATATATTTTATCAACTATCTTCATTGAACTATCCAGTACAGCAATATCTGTACTAACTGAACCAACATCTACCCCTAAATAATATCTAGCCATAATTTATCCCCTTTTCCAATAATTTGCCATCTTTATAAATTTTTTTACGCATTAAGAGGTCCACAAAGGCTTCAATCCTTGTCTGTAAACCAGCATCACCAGTATGCTCATCAAAAAACAGTGATAGAACAGGTATCTTTTCTTTTTTACTTACTGAAGGCAAAATCGTCTGGGAGATTATCTCCGGCATACAGGTAAAAGGTGCCAGCTGTATGACACCATCATACCCAACCCGGGCATACCGAACTGTGTTTCCAATACTATCAAGTCCATGTCCCCCGACAAATGAATCCAGATAGTTTTCGGCTGCTTTTTTTATTTTCCTCATTTCATTTCCCAGGTGAAGGAAATGTAATAACCAGCTTGACATATAGATATCCCTCTTAACTATTACACCAAGTTTACCTAGTTTTTCTTCTATATTCAGGTTAACAAAGGGTTCAAGTACCAGATAGATTTCACCTACTATACCAATTATCAACCTTTCATCCCTTTGATAGTCGTTAATATTTTCTTTAATTTTATTTTGATATTCGTCTTTGAGTGCTTTTATCTTTTTGAAGGAACTAGCCTGGTCTATTTTATTTAAAAAAGAACTATATAGACTATCAATCTCACCCCTTTTTTTCTCCAGAGCACGGGTAGCCAGAACAATCCTATATATATTATCAATCATATAAACCTTATACAGAGCCAGTTTTAATCCATTATAAAGCCTTTTTAAAGAAACATTACCCAGGATTTTTTTGATATGCCGATAGTCCCTGAGTAAGTTTGGTTCCAACACAATCATCTCAAAACAGTAACCCAGATCCTCTAATATTGCCCGCTGTACTTCAGCATAATAACCAAAACGGCAGGGACCACAGCCACCTCCCATGACAATAACATTAGCCCCCTTTTCCAGGGCCTCAATAAAATTACCCAGGTTTATTTTTAAAGGAAGACAGGCAAATTCTGGTCCATATTTAACACCAAGATCAAGTGTTTTTTTTGATATTTTAGGGGGAACTACTACTTCAAATCCAAGTTCAGCAAACAATGCCTTAAGACCTATCTTCATATCTCCCATCTGGGGAAAGGTTATTTTTTTCATGCCATCTCCCTTCTTTCCACCAGGTCCACAAAGGCCTCTAACCTGGTAAGTAGACCAGCTTCACCACTATGCTCATCAATATTTATATTTAAAATCGAAACTCCTCTCTCTTTACCTCTGAGACTAATTAGTTCCTTGACCAGAGAATCAGGACCACAACCAAAAGCAGTTAACTGTATCAAACCATTAACCCTCTTATTATAAATCAAATGATAAGCAGAACCCATAACATGTCTATTATAATACCAGAATAGTTTTTTGTCCTGTCTGTCTGCTTCCCTTTCCAGGACTTCTGGTTCAAACATCTCCAGTGTAATAACATTTACTTTTAAGTCCTGTAGATGCCTAATAATATTCATACTTAAACAATGGTCATTTGTTATATATGAATGTCCCAGTAAAGCAATTGTAATTGGATAATTATTATCCTTTTTATTTTTATCAAATTTTATTTTATTATTTACAATTTTCATGGCCTCATCAAGCAGTATGCCCTGTTGTTGAACCTTTAAAAACTCCTCATATTTTTTCTTTGCCTTATAAAAAGCCTTTTCAATCTGCCACATATTAGCCCCCAACCTCTTCCCCAGGGCATATACTATTCTCCGCATAGGGAAAAATAAGTATCTAAGGTCTATAACTGGGTCCAATATCGGTGGATACTGAGCAAATATAGCCTTAACCATATCTGGCAAACCCATAAATTTAGGGCAAACACAATTGTTTTTTCCCAGACTAATAAATTTAGGAATAAATAAATAATCAACCCTCTCTACTAATTCCCTGACATGTCCAAAAAAAACCTTGAAAGGAAGGCAGATATCATCTACTGCCATCTTCACTCCCTTATCTAAGATTTCCTTATTTGTTTCAGGAGATAAAATTACTTCAAAACCTAATTCTTCAAAAAAGGTCTCCCAGGCCGGGTAATAATAATGATACATTAATGCCCTGGGAATACCAATTTTTCTGCACATTATATCACTCCTTATCTGCCTCTTTTTTATCCCCCTTAACAGCCCTATCCTGATCCTGTGTGTGTAAAGCTGTCGGTCTTAGATGTGAGAGATCCAGAACAGTCTGCCTGACCATATATGATTTTAAGGCCTGATAGTTAAAAGGAATAATAGGCCACAGATAATTTACACCAAAAGACTTGGTGAAAACCATCCATAAAAAAATGAGACTAAAACTAATTGCAAAACCCCAGATATCACCAATAATAACCGCTATTAATAATATAAAACGAAATAGTTTCAAAACTAAGGCTATTTCATAACCAGGTATAGAAAAATTGCTTATAGCGGCTACAGCCATATATAGTATTACCTCTGGTGAAAACAAACCAACCTTTACTGCGAAATCACCCAATAATAAAGCCCCAATTAAACTCAATGAGGTTGCCAGTGTACTGGGGGTCTGGATTGATGCCATTCTTATCAGGTCAATACCCAGACTGGCTAAAATAAACTGAATACCTAATCCTATTGAACTTCCTTCCTTCACACCTATAAAACTGAGGTGTTCAGGTAATAAAGCCCTATTAGTGGCTAGAATCAGCCAGACAGCCGGCAGGAAAACAGAAATCAGCATTGCCATTAAGCGCATTAGTGATAGATAAGTTCCTAGGACAGGTCCTTTCCGGTATACTTCAAGTGTCTGTACATGAGACAGAAAGGGTGCAGGAAGTACTAAAGCTGTTGGTGAATTATCTACAATTATCACCAGATGGCCTTCCAGTATATGGGCAGCAACATTATCAGGCCGCTCAGTATAGCGAACAAGTGGTAAGGGATTTAAAGTTCCACCTGTAATAATATCTTCTATACTCTTATCTGCAAGTGGTAAACCATCAATATCAATACTCTCCAGTTTACTCCTTACATCCTGTAGAAGGTCAGGATTAATAATATCCTTAATATAAACCAGGGCAAGGTCATTCTTGGACCTCTTTCCTACCTGTATTACCTCAGCGCGAAAATTAACATCCCTGATACGCCGCCTAACTGCATTTACATTAAATAACATTGTCTCCACAAAACCATCAGCAGGACCCCTGGTAGCCTTCTCTAGTTCTGGCTCATCAGGTGTCCTTGACAGCCAGGTCCTACCATCTATCACTATGGCTTCATCAGAACCATCAATAATAAGCACCTGGGGACCAGCCAGAACCTGCTGAACTACCTTATCCATATCTTTAACAGTCTCAACCTCATAATACGGCAGACGGTTATTAAGTACCTTCTTAATGGTCTTAACAGAAATATCTTCCCTACTACTCTCCATAAGTTTCATCATAGGTATTATCAAGTCATCTTTAATAAAACCATCTAGAAAAATAAGTCCGGCCTTTTTACCGCCAATTTCAAATTCCCTGACCAACACATCAAAACTCTCATCAGCACCAAGTTCTTCCTTTATTATTTGCAAATTTTTTTCTATTTTTTTATCAAGTGGATTATTCATTATCTTCATCTTTCATTTTAAGAATGCTTTCCATCTACTATCCCCTCCCCAGTCTTTATATTTTTAGGGCATCTGTCGGTACATTTTGATTAAACTCTGGTAATATAAACCACATCAATGCAATTAAAAAAATACAGATTAGAACACTAAAAATAATCTTTGAAGTAAAATTCATCTAAAACTCACCTCACTATTATTTCCTAATAACTAGTATCTTAAAAGAGTTTTTTTTTATACACAAATCCCAATGTGAATATTTTACAGACAAAGTCAATTATACCCTACCCGAGTGAACAAAACAGGCTTCGCCACCCAAACTTAATCAAATATATTGGTCGGTCTTCAAAGTTATCCATAATTTCATGAATAAATACCTGTCTATCTTTAAATTGAAACATAAAAAAATCCCTATTATTTTACTAATAAGGATTAAGTAATTATTTATTTTTAAAAACCACTTATAATGACATCCGTAACTCTTTTAATATCTTCTTTTCTAAACGCGAGACCTGGACCTGTGAAACACCTATTTCCTCAGCAATTTCCTGCTGTGTCTTGTCCTCAAAATAGCGCAGAAAAATAATCTTCCGTGAGCGTTTATCAAGACGTCTCAGCACCTCAACCAACTCCAGTTTATCAAAATTATCTATCTCTTTTTCTGCTGATTTATTAGCCAGGCTGTCAAGTAAGTAAAGGTCATTATTACTATCTGGATTAATCGTCTGATATATTGAAGCTGGGTTTTTATCTGCTTCCAGAGCCTGGATTATGTCTTCTCTGGAATATCCTGTTTCACTGGCCAATTCACTGATTGATGGTGATTGATTATTTTTTTTGCTTAATTCTTCCTCCTTCTGCCGTACAACCCTGGCAATCTTTTTTAATGACCTACTCACCTTAATAAGTCCATCATCCCTGAGGTGAAGTCTGATTTCTCCTATTATTTTGGCAACTGCATAAGTTGAAAACTTAATTCCCCTCTCCAGATCAAAACCCTCCACAGCCTTAATTATCCCTATAACACCTACCTGAAAAAGGTCCTGTAAATCATAACCAGAATTTTTAAAACGGTAGCTTACTTTCAACACCAAACGTAGGTTATGTTCAACAACCTTCTCCAGGGCAAATTTATCCCCCTGTTGAGCAAGTCGAATATAATAACGCGTTTCCTCTTCACTTAAAAGTTTAAGGTCAGGAAGGTCTATCATATTATAATTCATATGACTACCGCCACCTATTCAACCATATTTTTTAGCTGTTCCGGTATCTTAATCATCTTAAGGGTAGTACCTTCATCTATCTCAGATATTAATTTAAATTCATCCATAAAAGAGTCTATAAAAGCCAGTCCCAGCCCCATATGCTCTTCTTTAGTAGAGTAAGAAGGTTGTAAAACAGCCTCTATATCTTTTATACCAATACCCTTATCTTTAATTATTATTATTAATTTGCCGTCTTCAATCTCCAGATCAAGCTCAATGATACCTTCATCCATAGGATAGGCATGGATAATACAATTTGTTACTGCTTCAGAGACTGCTACCTTAATTTCCTCTAGCTCACTTAAGGTAAAGTCCAGTTCTGAAGCAAAGGTTGCTGTAGTTATGCGTGCCAGACCAACATTGCTACTCTTGCCTAAAAGAGTTAAATGGGCTTTATTATGCATTTTTCAAACCCCCTTCATCCAGTTCCTGAACAGCCAGTTTTTCACTATCATATACCTTCATTATCTTTAAGATACCTGCCATTTTAAATATTTTTGCTATCTGTGGTTTTAAACCTACCAGTAAGACACGGCCACCTTTTTTATTCAAGTAGCGGTATCTACCCAAAATAGCCCCTAAACCTGAACTATCTATAAACCTAACCTCCTTTAGGTTTAAAACAAGGTGTTTTAGTAAATTATTATCCATCTCCTTGATAATCTTATCCCTGAATCCTGGTACAGAATGCATATCTAATTCACCAATTAATTTTACAATCAGGATATCACCCACAATCTGTGTTGCTATATCCAAAATTTTTTCCTCCTTTTACTATTATTTACTATATATTCATTTTTATATTTCGCTGTCAGTAGCAAAACTCCTTCTTTAATAGAGATTTTTCTGTCAAAATATTCTTGGTTTGGTAAAAAAGTTATTATGCAATTATATAAAGAAAAGACACATAAAATGTGCCTTTCCCGGTTGGTGACTATTATATTATTATTAAGAATTACAAAAACTATTTCTCATCCTTTTTAAACATATTAGAAAATGAACCCCTGATCTCTGTGCCAAGATAAAACGTGGTAAATTTACCTGTGATTTTATAATTCAAATCACCTGAATCATAGTCTTTTTCAGTACTATTGGTATTTATACAACCAAAGAAAACATTTTTATCATCATCTATAGAGTAATTTAATAAAAGTCCTAGTTCATTTGCCTTATTCTTATCATCATAATTATCCTTATATTCAGGAACATAGTCAAAAGTCAGATTCAAATAGAGTTTATCTGTCAGAGCAGTATCAAAAACACTATAAAAGGTATTTGAATGACTACCAATATCATCATAAGAATAAGAAGAAGAATACACATCATAATCCCTGCTAGATATATTTCGAGCTAAACCAAAAGTATATCTATATTCACCTTTTTCCAGTTCCCCTGGTTCTATTGGTGTTACATAATCAGTTAACCAGTCTGCATTAAAATAAATCTCTGAGATACCACCAAAACCCAAAGCCAGAACATTCCCTGCCACCATAACAGACGCCGCCATAACCAACATACTTACTACAATTATTTTTTTCATTATTTTCTCCACTCCTCTTAGCAGGATTTATAGGTATCATATAGAATTAATCTATATGAATGTAAAAAAAGTATAGCATTTATTTTTTTGTTTTAGTATTACACTAAAGTGTAATTCTTCGAAGGGGGATAAACATGACTATCTTAAATGTTGGCGATTGGCGTAAAATAAATGACTTCCTCCTTCAGACGGGCCAAATTTATTCACTGAAGAACTATCCCTCTATTATATTAGATGCCTGTAAAGGATTAATTAATTATGACTCAGCCAACTTCTTTATTCATATTAATCCTCATCATAACAGCCTGGATAAACCATATGTAGTTAATATCAGTGATAATACACTGATAGATTATATAAAGTATTATCAGTTTCTTGACCCTATGAAAGAAAAAACCTTTAATCAGCCAGAACCTACCAAAAGTACAAAAATAATGAATTATCAAGAGTGGCAGACAACAGAGTATTTTTCTGATTTTATTCAACCAAATGGTTTCTATTATTCCTGTGGCATTGATCTGCATTATAAAGAAAAACTACTGGCTACCCTGAGTCTCTTCCGGGACAGGCATAGTCCAGATTTTTCTGCCAAAGAACTGTATTTTTTTCATATCCTTAAACCACATCTCGGCAATCAGCTATATAAATTAATAGTAATTGAGAGTAAAGACAGTTCCAGATATACCAATTACTCTCAGCTTATTGGCCAGTTAGCTGATAAATTCGGACTTTCAACCCGGGAAGCTGAAGTAGTTAATCTTGTTATCAAAGGGACTACTAATCAGGAAATAGCAGATAGCCTTTTTATCTCTATCAACACAGTAAAAAAACACCTCTACAAGATTTTTAATAAAACAAACTCAACTAGCAGAACTGAACTTATTGCCAGAACCCTGGATATAAACCTTGTCTTAATGGAGAATGATAATACATAATATGATTCAAACACAAAAAGGTTATATTGAGCAAATAGCAAATTTTTTGTAAGGAATCTTGGCACGTAGGAATTCAAAATAAGGTCGAAGCACAGGACGTGGTGAGCTAATCCTGGGTCAGGATGTCCCATGGATGTCCCATGGATTAGGAAACCTTATTTTGAATGGATACGGGCCTTAGATGACTAAAAAAATTTGCCTTGGCGAGAGATGACCTTTTTGTGGGCAAACCATCATATATTAATAAATTTAAAACAGATTAATAATAAGCTGGATAATCCGGGTTATTATCCTTAAAACCAGTTGGAAAATACCTGCTTTTTCTACATCTCTATCTAAAATAATATCACTGCTCTTTAGTAATAGATTTCCCTTATAGGCCCTAAGCTCACCAATTTTATCACCTTTATTAAGTGGAGCTCTTATTAACTCGTCTAAAAACACCTCTTTTCTTATACTATCTTCATTTCCTTTTTTTACGGGAACAATAAGTTCTTCCTTGATTATCCCTCTGGCAGTTTCCTCTTTTCCATTAGGAATCTTCACTTCAGCAATAAATTCATCCTTAGCAGCTACCTCATATCCCTGGTATGTACTGAAACCAAAGGAAAGTAATTCAGCTGCCTCGGCAAACCTGGTTTTTGAATCATCTGCAGCCATTACAACAGCAATAAACCTGATACTATCCCTCCTGGCAGTCGATGTCAAACAAAATTTAGCTTCTTCTGTATAACCAGTCTTTAAACCATCTGCCCCCAAATAATGTCTTACCAGTCTATTGGTATTATTTAATACTGAACTACCATCCCTTAAATAATCAATCCAGGTTGAAGTCCATTTAAGAACCTCAGGGTATTTTAATATCTTTCTGGCCAGAACCGCCAGATCATAGGCAGTTGTATAATTACCCTGGATTTCTTCATTATCTGCTGGTAAACCATTGGTATTGTAGTAATAAGTATTCTTTAATCCAAGTTCCCTGGCGCGTTCATTCATCCTCTTTACAAAGGCCTCTTCAGTACCATAGAGATATTCAGCTACAGCTACACAGGCATCATTAGCAGATACTATAGCAATGGCCCTTAACATTTCTTCTAGTGTCATCTCTTCACCAGGTTCAAGCCAGATCTGTGAACCACCCATACTGGCAGCAAACTCACTAACTACCAGTTTGTCAGCAAGCTCAGCCCGTCCCTGTTCAATAGCCTCCACAGCCAGTAACATAGTCATTATCTTGGTCATACTTGCCGGCGGTAATTTCATATGGGGATTTTTCTCAAAAATAATCTCCCCTGTTTCATATTCCATTAAAATAGCTGATTTAGAATTCAAATCGAAATCAGGTTGTTCTGCCATTATAGGAAGAGTTATCAGTGCAGTGACGATAACTACAACTAAAAAAGATTTAAAAATCTTGAGGAACATAAAAAAACCTCCCCTTTATTTGTTATAATAGATATTTATTATCTATTATTCTTAATTATGCAGGGAGGTTAAAGTAGTATATTTTATTTGATAATATCAATAACAAGATCTTTTTTTGAAGGTTCTTCATCTGTTATAACAAAAGCCTTTTCCAGTCTTTTAACAGCCTCTTGCTGATGTGAAAGATCATTTAAATACAATTCAGCAATCGTTTCACCTTTAAGTACCTCTTCACCGTTTTTCTTAAGTAAAACAACACCAACAGCAGGATCTATGGCATTATCTTTAACAACCCTACCACCACCTATCATCATAACAGTAAGACCTATTTCACAGGCATTAATACTATTTATAAAACCATCACTCCGACTCTTAATTTCAATTACATTTTCGGCTTCGGGAAGCAGTTCCAGATCATCAACTACAGCAGGGTCAGCACCCTGGCGCCCAATAAATTTTTTAAACTGGCATAGGGCTTTACCTGAGGAAAGATTCTCGCTTAAAAGGGAATAACCCTCATTAAAATTATCAACCCTCTTAGCAATAGTCAACATATTTGCACCCAATATTAAGGATAATTCTCTGAGGTCATTAGGACCCTTACCCCTGAGTGTCTGTATAGCCTCCTTAAGTTCCAGTGAATTGCCTACTGCCTGACCCAAGGGTTGGTCCATATTTGTTAGCACTGCAATAGTCTCCCTACCAACCTCATGTCCGATAGCTACCATGGCCTTCCCCAGAGAACGGGCTTCATCAATTCCTTTCATAAAAGCCCCATTACCTACCTTTACATCCAGCACAATTCCATCTGCCCCGCCAGCAATTTTTTTACTCATGATACTGCTAGCAATCAGGGGGATTGATTCTATAGTTGCTGTAACATCACGTAAGCCATAGAGTTTTTTATCAGCAGGGGTAAGGTTGGCGGTCTGACCAGCTACAGCTACACCAATATTATTAATATTATTGATAAATTCTTCTCTGCTGAGTGAGGTCTTAAAACCAGGTATAGACTCCAGTTTATCAATAGTACCCCCTGTATGACCAAGTCCACGCCCTGATAATTTGGCTACGGGAACACCAGCAGAGGCAACCAGGGGTGCAAGGACAAGGGTAGTAGTATCACCAACCCCACCTGTACTATGTTTATCAACTTTAATTCCCTCAATCTCACTCAAATCCAGGATATCACCAGATTCAGCCATAGCCATAGTTAAATCAGCTGTTTCTTCAGCATCCATCCCCTGAAAAAAAACCGCCATTGCCCAGGCTGAGACCTGATAATCTGGTATCTTTCCAGCCGTATATTCATTTATTAAATACCTTATTTCTTCAGGGGAGAGTTTCTGTCCTTCCCTCTTTTTATAAATAATATCATAGGGCCTCATCTTCTCCACCACCTTTTAAAGTACAGCAGTAATACCTTTGATCAAAGAAATAAAATTTTCTTTTACCTTCTCAGTTGTTTCTATAACCTCTTCATGGCTTAAAGGCTGGTCTAAAATACCTGCTGCCATATTTGTTATACAGGAAATCCCTAGGACATTAACACCCATATGCCGGGCAGCAATTACCTCCGGCACTGTTGACATTCCTACGGCATCAACACCATTGTTAGCAAAAAATCTTATTTCAGCAGGTGTCTCAAAACTTGGTCCTGTAACAGCAGCATAGACCCCTTCCCTGGCAATAATTCCTAATTGCTCAGCAGTCTCCCTGGCTAGTTTAAGCAGTCCCTTATTATATGCCTCACTCATGTCAGGGAAACGGGGACCAAATTCCTCAAAGTTTTGACCAATTAAGGGGTTAGTCCCCATCATATTTATATGGTCACTTATTAACATAAATTCACCAGGATTAAAATCTTTATTTACTCCACCAGCTGCATTGGTTACAATTAGTGTCTCTATCCCCAATAATTTCATCACCAATACTGGTAATATAATCTGTTTCATTGTATATCCTTCATAAAAATGAAATCTACCCTGCATGGCTATAACTGCTTTACCTTCAAGTCTCCCTGCAATCAATCTTCCAGCATGTCCAGGGACTGTTGATACAGGAAAATCAGGAATATCCTGGTATTTAAAAACACGTTGTTCTTCAATTTCATTAGCTAATTTCCCCAACCCAGAACCTAGGATCAGGCCAATTTGTGGTTTCTCTGTCAATTTCTGCTTAATAATCTCAGTTATCCGCATTGAACTATATTTCATTTAACACCGGTCCTCCCCATTTTGAATAATAAAGTTCTTTAATATAGAAAAAATATCTTAACATTAATAATTAAAAATAATCAAATCCCCACCTATACTGATGGAGATTTTTACTTATAGTCTATTATATTAATCACCAAAAGCTATCCCAATACTCTTGGCAGTATTAACCATTTCCCCTTCAGGGTCAACATTCTTTGACTTTCCTATAACCTCTTCCAGAGAGGCAGATGACATGGTATTCCCTTTTAAGGTAACCATTTCAGCAAATTTACCTGAAAATACCAGATCTACTGCTGCCTTACCATAACGGGTTGAAAGATTCCGATCATAAGATGTTGGAGTACCTCCCCTCTGTAAGTGTCCCAAAATAGTTGCTCTTGATTCTAAGCCAACAATTTCTTCCAGGTCAGCAGCAACCTTATTGGCAATACCACCTAATCTAACCGGATCAGGACTATCTTCAATTAACTTCTGTACAACCATATCACCTGAGAGTGGTTTAGCCCCTTCAGCAACTACAATAATACTGAAGTCTTTACCAGCTGCCCTTCTTTCTTCTATTTTGGCAGCAACTTTATTGATATTATAGGGTATTTCCGGAATAAGTATCGCATCTGCTCCTCCAGCTAGACCAGCTTCTAGAGCTATCCAGCCAGCATATCTCCCCATTACTTCCAGACACATAATCCGGTGATGTGACTCTGCGGTTGTATGTAAGCGGTCTATTGCATCTGTAGCTACACTAACAGCTGTATCAAAACCAAAGGTTATATCTGTATATGCCAGGTCATTATCAATAGTTTTAGGCACACCAATTACCTTAACTCCTTTACGGGCAAAATCCCTGGCACTGGTTAATGTCCCATCACCACCAATAATAATCAGAGCATCTATTCCTGCTTCTTTAATGTTTTTTACACCAACATCTGATAGATCCTTATAAATAGTCTCCCCATTCTCCTTAAAAGGCATTCTAAAGAGATTTGTCTTATTTGATGTATATAGTATTGTCCCACCCCTGGGGAGGATACCAGATATAGTATCCATATCAAGATTCATAATATTACCATTATATAACCCCTTATATCCATTAACAAAACCAACTACCTCAACACCATATTTTATAATAGCTGTTTTAGTTGCAGCCCTAATAACTGCATTCAATCCAGGGCAATCTCCCCCACCTGTCAGTAGGGCAATCTTTTTTATTCCCTTTACCATTATAACACCCCCGATAAGTATATACTTATTCTAATCTCCATTCCCTCTAGTTTATCTGAACATAATTTCCAGATATGAAGCACTTATTAATTTATATTCAACATATAATTTCAATTTCCTTTAGAAAAATTAACTTTATTTTTATTTTTTCACATTTGTTTTTTTATTTTAATGTTATTTATATTTTAACCCCAAAAAATAATACTTATTTATTAACTATTAAAAAATACAAATTAATTCAAATTGAACAAAATATATTAATTAATGAACCTGTTCAGATAAGTAGGGTTATCATAATTGTTCTCTTAACTTTAGTAGTTCATATTATCTTCGGCCGCCATTTTATAAACTCCTGGCCAGATTTGTTAAAGGATAAATAATATAAGAAAAAACCCTGGGGGTATTAAATACCCAGGGTTTAATTTATATTATAGCATTTCAAATAAAATGGAGTATTATTTTCATTAAATAAGGGCTAATAAAGGTTTCAATAATAGAACCACCTACCAATAAGAGGGCAAGCAAACCCATCTCCAGGGTATATGTCAAGAGATCTTCTCCATTTAATCCCTCAAGTCCTCGATAATATTTAAATATTCGTACACTTAAATAAATAGCCATAACTGCTGCCAGAATATAGGCGGGTATAATAATTAAATTCTGGGGAAAAACAGCTGCAATTGCCATTATTATCCCATGAAGACTATATTCATTAACCAGAAAACCTACAGTAAAACCAAGAACAAAGCCTTTAAAAAATACCAAAACTGTAATAAGCGGCATTAAAAATACAGATATCCCCAAAACCCAGATTATAACAATATTTAATAAATTAAATTTAATACTTTCACTAACCAGGGTACTACTACTATAATTAAGCTCATCATAACCTTTCATAAAATCATTAAAATAAACAAAGACATTTTCTCTGATACTATAATCTACTGTTTTTACAGCAATAGCCCCAAAAGAGATTCCTGAAACAAAGATAATAATTACAAACACAAAGAGTGGTAATCTATCATAAAAATATTTGTTCATGGCTTAATCCTCCTGTTACAGATATATATAATAAATATGCAGCAGGAGGACAAGATATACTATTTTAGTCCATTTTCAAAAAACCATTATTGATTATCTCCTGGCAAATATACTGACAAGCCTGAACATCTTCCATTGAATTAGAACTTGCTGCCACAACAGTAATACCCCTTTTAAGCTTTAAAGCCTTTTCTATAGCCCTTTCTGCGGCAACCCTGGCAGCAAAACTACCATTCATATTATTTGTTCGTGCTATAGTACCAGTAATTACTTCAGGTGCACCATAATTATAGGCGGCATCATAGGCCGTACCACCTGATGGACTAACAACCACAACAATTTTATTAGCAAAATCGGCCAACTCAACAACCTCCCGCCCAATATTGGGTACCACCTCTTCCAGCTCAGCTCCTGCCCTCTCTATTCCCTTTAGAACCTGCTGTATCTCCTTTAATCTATCTTCCTCATTTTGAATTAGTCGCGGTTCAGCTGCAACTATAACAGTTGTATCATGTTTTAAGGCTTTTTTCCCAGCAAAATAGCCTATTTTTTCTGGATTAACTGTAACAGGTACTGTGTTATTATCAGGACTGGCTCCCAGGACAGTAATTGCCCCTGCTTCAAGAACTGCCTCAGATGTAGTAGACATATCTATGACATCTACTATCATAACTACATTACCCTGACGGGCCGCTGCTGCAGCCCCAGATGCATTATAAGTCGTCTGTAATGTTTTAACCCATAACTTTACCATAAAAACCACCTCCACCGGTTTTTATCCTGGCAGCCCCTGAACGTGCCCTAACAATACTGCTGGCTATTTTATCACCAACGACCAGCCTTAAATCCTCAAAACTTACTTTATGAAGAATATCCATTTCTGTTGCAAACTTTATTAATAATTTCTCCATTGTTCGCGGGCCTATTCCTGGAATATCCAGAAGCGGGATTTGATGGATATAAGCAGGGCGAAATATTGGTGAATCAGTAACTCCTGTTACACTTATTTCCATAATCCTATCTTTTACTCCCTTTACTACCTTATCTCCCCCACACAGAGGGCATTTTAAGATAGACCCTTTTTCATCAATACCCTGCTGACAATCTTCACAATAACTGTGATGATATTTACCCAGCCTGGGGTCGAGTCCATAATTAGCCAGTACTTTACGTCCCTTACTATTTTTAAGGGCAAGTATCAGTTCCTTAAAACTTAATTCTTTCAATCTTATTTTATTATACTCCCTGGCTATTTTAGGTAGTGAATGGGCATCTGAATTACTAATAAATGTTTTATCTCTTAATTCAGGTAAATAATCAGCCAAATAAGTATCAGCACTTAAACCTAACTCAATAGCAGGTATCATCTCCCACTCTTGAGTAGTAAAAACCTCTTGATAACTACTAAAAGAACGCCCGTAAAAACTCTTATAAGGGGTAAATACATGAGCAGGAATACATATCCCCCCTGTACTATCAATTATTTGTAACAGCTGACTAGCATTTAAACCAGTGGACTGGGAACTTAAGGTAATATTTTTGATATATTCACTCATAATCTCACTAAAGTCTTTTATATTCCTCAAAAAGGGAAAATAAGCAAGGTAATGAGACTGACCGCCATTACTTTCCCTACTTTCTATCTCTGCCCCCATTATAACTGTTAAATTACCATACTTTATTCCACCATCTGTTAACTCCTCCATCAATCCTTCAGCCAGGAGTTTTTCTATATCAGCAATGACCGGTGGTGAAGCACAATCTATAATCCCTATAATATCAAGACCCTTATTTTCAGCAGACTCTTTAAGAATATTCGCAAAGGTCAAACTACGCGAAGCAGTAATCTTTACAGGGTTACCACTGGAAGCTGCTCCTATATGGATATGCAGGTCAGCAAAATATTCACTAAACATTAAAATCCCCTCTTAAATACGTAAGCAAACCAACAATTGTTTTAGCATCCTTAATCTGGCCTGATAAAATACTATCCATTATCTCCCCGGGACTTATCAGGTGATTTTTTATAATCTCATCCTCATCAAAATCAGTACCCACCTCTTCCAACTCTGAAGCTAGATACAAATAAAGAAGCTCATCACTAAAACCTGGAGTAGTATAGAATGAATAAAGATGCTTAATCCTGGCGGCCTTAAAACCTGTTTCCTCAATAAGTTCCCTCCTGGCACAATTCAGCGGGTTTTCACCAGGTTCTAGTTTCCCAGCAGGAAGTTCAAGCAAAGTCTCTTCCACCGGGGTTCTATATTGTTCCACCAGTAAAATTTCCTTTTTTTCTGTAAGAGCCAGAATAGAAACCCCCCCGCTATGTTCAACAACCTCCCGGGTAGAAACCCTTCCATTAGGTAATTTTACCTGATCAATTCTCAGATTAACAATTTTCCCCTGATATATATCTTCTGAATCTAGTCTTTCTTCTTTAAAGTCCATAACTCACTCTCCTAGTAATTCTTTTATCCTATTAACAGCCAGACCAGCTGTGCTAAAAAACATCGGGTCATCCTCTAAAGAACGCCCCATACTATAGAAATCAATCCCTGAATTAAAGAGTTTCTCTACAATCCCATCTATTTGATAATAACAACAATTGTGTTTCTCTAAAATATTACAGGCAAGTAATTGTTTTTTCAGTCTATCATCAAGCGGTAGAATAAGCTCTACCGGAAAATCAATTAATTCCTCCAGGATTGTACGACTATGATGGCTTAAACCAAAATGCCTCTGCCGTTTATCGGCAAAACTAATCCTGGGTACAAAGACACAGGTCCCTCCGATAATATTTATAGCATAAGATGTAAAACAATCATCAATCCCACTAAATCCATACCTAGTTCCAGTACCAACAATACCTGGACCCATGCCTACAACAATCAGATCCCCCCTAAGAACTTCACGGGCAGCTATCAAAGCAGTAAAAATATTAATAGCCTCCAGGTCACCACCAAAGGAATGTCCAACAGTAATAGTCTTATCAAGGAGTTTTTTCTTTGTTAAAAATTGTACTGTTTTACTAAACCCTATTGATAACGAACCCTGCTCTGTCATAATATAGACAACCCTCTGCTGTGGATAATAACTTTTATAGATTACAAGTAGTGGGGCCAACAGGCTGTGCAGAGGAATTAAAACAACTGGATAGCCATCTAAATTATAATCCTTAGTAAAAATATCATGATAAGGACTGTCTTCTTCTTCGACACTTAAAGTTCTCAATTGACAGGGTGTATAACGGAGTTTCATAATATGACCCTTTTTATCATTTAAACCCCTGGAATTACTGCTTATATTAGAACAAACAAAATGATATCCTCCGGTCCCCAGCTGTAGATTGAAGGCGGTAGTATTTAGTAATACCTTATCACCAGTTTTAATTTCCCCGGTAAGGTAGTTATAATTGACAGCCTTGTACACACCCAATCCTTTAATTAAAACCTCCAGGAAAGAGAGCTCTGTAGTCTTATTAATTACTTTTAATACTCTACCTTTCTCTATTGACATATCATACATTAATAGTAACCCCTACTATCTTTAATCACCTTTATCATTAGTTCAACCAGCTTGATCATATTATGCATACAAACAGTCTCATTACTGGTATGCACCTTCTCCATTCCCACTCCAAGGTTTATTGTTGGCAGACCAAGTTTATTAAAGATATTTGCATCACTTCCCCCACCACTTACCATATAAATAATAGGGATTTTAAGCCCCTCCATGGAATATGCAATCAATCTTATTATATCACTTTCCAGAGGCAATTCAAATCCCGGATATAGTTTTTCAATATTATATTTTACACTACCACCATATTTCTCCACTGCCTGCTTAATTATTTCTTTCATATGCTTAAGCTGTTTTTCTAGTTTTAGATCATTGTGACTTCTTACTTCCCCTTCCAGTTCTACAATCTCTGGTACTATATTAATTGCTTTCCCACCCCTTATCACCCCTATATTTGCTGTTGTTTCCTCATCTATCTGGCCTAGTTTAATATCTGAGATGGCCTTACTGCTAATCTTAATTGCATTGATACCCTCTTCAGGATGCATACCTGCATGAGCTGATTTACCTTTGATCACAGCATTAAATTTAAGCTGTGCTGGGGCCTTATATACAATTGTACCAACATCCCCATCAACATCAAGGACTATTCCCAGGTCAAGACCACTAATTTCTACAGGGTCCAGTTGCCGGGCCCCAAGTAAACCCAGTTCCTCAGCTACAGAGAAAACAACTTTTAAATCACCATGTTCTATTCTTCTTTCCTTAAGTACCCTGATAACTTCCAGAATTGCAGAAACACCAATAAGGTCGTCACCCCCCAGCACCGTATTGCCACTACTATAGATATAATCACCTCTAATAACAGGTTTAATTCCCCTACCAGGTTCTACCCTGTCCATATGTGCTGATAAAAGTATTGCTGGATAATTATCATTTCCTTTAAAATATCCAATAATATTTCCAGCCTGACCACCTATCTTCTTGGCAGTATTATCTTCATGAACTTCCCCACCAAGTGATTTCAATTCAGCACTTAGTCTATCAGCCATCTCCCTTTCTGCAAGTGATATACTATCAATTTGTACCAGCTCCAGAAATAAATCTATTACCCGATTGTTTTTCATCTACAATTCCTCCACTAACACAATTTATAAATTAAATATGTCCATAACTTATACCTATTATTCTGGATATGCTTTTATTCTCCTCCATAATTATAAATAAAAAAACGACAAAAAGCCTCTTATAGCAGACCTTCTGTCGTAAATAGTATCCTAATTATATTTTTAATCCCTAATCTATTAGTTCAACCCCATAATCAAGGGCTTTTTCGTTAACTGGTATCAACTCATGTCTTCTTTCAGGCAGAACATTTTTCAAAGATTGCTTAACAGTCTCCATTTTTACAATTCCCTTTCTGGCAAGATAGGCTCCTAACATAACCATATTAGCTATCTGCTTATTCCCTATCTCATCTGCTATATCATTAGCTGGTACCTTAATAATTTCCAGGTCATCTCTTATTACAATTTTGTTGATCAAAGAAGAATTCAAAAGCACAAGTCCATCCTTTTTTACCATTGGTGAAAACTTCTCCCATGAAGGTAGATTCATCACAATTATTGTATCAGGACGCGAAGACAAAGGTGATGGTATTTTATCACTGGAAACAATTACTGTACAATTTGCTGTACCACCCCGCATCTCGGGGCCATATGAAGGCATCCAGGATACCTCATCCCCCTCTTTCATCCCCGCATAGGCAATAAGTTTTCCAATAGACATAACTCCCTGGCCACCAAATCCAGCCAAAATAATTTCTTCCTTCATTATACTAATCCACCTCCTTAAATACCCCAAGTGGATATACATCAAGCATATTTTCTGCCAGCCATTTAAGGGCCTGAACCGGACTCATACCCCAGTTAGTTGGACAGGAAGATAAAACCTCTACCATGGCAAATCCTTTGCCTTCCAGTTGAACCTGAAAGGCCTTTTGGATAGCCTTCTTAGCCTGTCTTATGTGTTTGGGGTCATGAACAGAAACCCTGGCAATATAAGCAGGACCATCCAGGACTGCCAGCATCTCAGATATTTTAATCGGATTACCAGCTAGCCCCTTATCCCTACCATATGGTGATGTTGTAGTCTTCTGTTTATCCAGGGTAGTAGGTGCCATCTGGCCACCTGTCATTCCATAAATAGCATTATTAACAAATACGGTAGATATTAATTCACCACGGTTAGCAGCATGTACAATTTCAGCAGTACCAATTGAAGCCAGGTCACCATCACCCTGATAGGTAAAAACAACTTTATCCTGGTGGACCCGTTTAATTCCAGTAGCAACAGCAGGTGCCCGGCCGTGAGAGGCCTCATGCATATCACAATTAAAATAATCATAGGCCAGAACAGCACAACCAACAGGAGCAACCCCTATCGTATCCTTCCTGACACCAAGTTCATCAATTACCTCTGCTACAAGGCGGTGTATTATACCATGGGTACAGCCTGGGCAATAATGAAATTCTTTATCTGTCAGTGATTCCGGATAAGCAGCTACGATTTTCATCTCTTTACACCCCCAATTTTCTCTATTTCAGCCAGTATTTCTTCTGGAGATGGTACCATACCACCTGTTCTTCCATAGAAATAAACCGGTTTTTCCCCATTTACAGCCAATCGTACATCTTCAACCATCTGCCCGGTACTCATTTCAACAGTCAGGAAATTAACCACTTGCTCTGCTGTTTCATTAATAACCTTTTCTGGAAAAGGGAACAGGCTAATCGGCCTGATTAGTCCAGCCTTGATTCCTTTCTTTCTTGCCATATCGACAGCACTAATTGATATACGAGCCGTAGTCCCATAGGCAACAACTGCCAATTCAGCATCATCCATCTTATATAATTCATAACGCACTTCATTTGCTTTCATTTGCTTATATTTATCTTCCAATTTCATTACATGGTCTTCAAGTTTCTGAGGATCAAGGAAAAGGGAGTTAATAATATTGGGTTTTCTCCCCCTGGCCCCATCAGTAGCCCATTCTTTTAACGGTAAGTCTGCCGGGTCTATCTCCTGTTTAAATTCCACTGGTTCCATCATCTGACCAATCATACCATCTCCCAGAATCATAACCGGGTTTCGGTATCTATCTGCAATATCAAAGGCATCAATCGTCAAATCAACAGCTTCCTGCACAGAAGAAGGTGCCAGTACTGCCAATCTATAGTCACCATGTCCACCACCTTTTGTTGCCTGAAAATAGTCTGCCTGTGAGGGTTGAATCCCACCCAATCCAGGCCCCCCCCTCATTATATTAACAATAACTGCTGGCAGTTCTGCACCAGCAATATAAGAGATACCTTCCATCTTCAGACTAATACCAGGACTTGATGAAGATGTCAAAACCCTGGCTCCAGCACCGGCAGCACCGTAAACCATGTTACTAGCAGCAACCTCACTCTCTGCCTGGAGGAAAACACCACCAACTTCCGGTAGACGTTTAGACATATATTCTGGTAGGGCATTCTGTGGTGTAATCGGATAACCAAAAAAATACCTACAGCCAGCCTTAATAGCCGCTTCAGCAATCGCTTCATTGCCTTTCATTAAAACCTTATCAACCATCATTTTCCCTCCTCTCATTTATTTACAGGTCGATACACCTCAATAACTACATCAGGGCAGATAAGGGCACATCTCCCACAGCTTATACATTTATCCTGCTCAACCACCTCTGCAGGATGATACCCATGACTATTAATTTTCTCCGCCATTTTTATTATTTCTTTAGGACAAACTGTAGTACACAACTCACAACCCTTACACCGTTCTTCATTAAAAATAACCTTTTTATCACTGGTCATGGCATTACCCCCTTTTTATACTAAAATTCAAAATAATTGCTTGAACATATTATTATGCATATTATTACCTTGTCCTATTAGCTGATATTATTACCTGGTAATAATATAATTCTAGATAAATTTTAAAATTCCTTTATTTTATTAACTCTATAAACCTATTATTATCAAAAAAATATTCTTTTGCCTTTTCTTCACCACTTAATACCCTGTTTGCTCCGGCAACCAGAGCCTTTAATTACTCCTCCTCTGGATAAACCCTTATTGCTAGCAATAAATGCAAAAAGGGATAAGGAGAAAACCCTTATCCCTTTAAAAGGTGTTTACTAACTATTTTCTTTTACAGTAGGACGCAGCCTATCTAACTGTCCCAGTACTACATGAGCAAGTCCAAAACCAACTATACCAGCACCTACACGGTTTTTTACCATCCTAGCACCAATAGTTGAGACAAGCAAGCCCAGGCCACTCACCACCCAGCTAGTAGTCTGGGGATTATTCTTTTTCTGCTTCCTCTGCATTAAACTCAAACCCTTTAAATACATGTAAACACCTCCACCATTATTATTCCATATCAATGGTGAAATACACTTACTTTATTTACCTAAAGTAGCAACCATAACTGCTTTGATAGTATGCATCCTGTTTTCTGCCTGATCAAAAACTTTGGAGTATTTACTATTAAAAACCCTATCTGTAACCTCCATTTCCTCAATATTATATTTCTCATATATGTATTTTCCATTCTCAGTGTCAGTATTATGATAAGCAGGTAGACAATGCAAAAAAATAGGATTATCATTGTTGGTGTTCTTAATCATTTCCATATCAACTTGATAGGGTTTTAACAAATTTATTCTTTTGGCAAACTTATCTTCTTCGCCCATAGATACCCAGACATCTGTATAAATAACATCTGCATTTTTTACTCCTGTAATAGGATCATCTGTCTGTCTAATAGCTGCACCAGATTCCCGGGCTAAACTATGGCATCTTTCCTGTAATGCTAGAGCAGGACGCAATTTGTCTGGAGATACAATTGTAAAATTCATACCCATAATTGCTGCAGCAATCATAAGTGAGTTGGCCATATTATTCCTGCCATCACCAAGGTATGCAAAATTAACTCCCTTAATATAACCTAGATTTTCCTTAACTGTCAACAAATCAGCCAGAACCTGTGTCGGATGATAACTATCTGTTAACCCATTCCACACAGGCACACCAGCATTGACAGCTAATTCTTCAACTGTCTGATGAGCATATCCACGAAATTCAATACCATCAAACATTCTACCCAGAACACGGGCAGTATCTGCTACACTCTCTTTTTTACCAAGTTGGATATCATTTATGCCTAAAAATTCTGGATAAGCACCTTCATCTCTAGCAGCTACAGCAAAAGCACTCCTTGTCCGGGTAGATGTTTTTTCAAAGATTAAAGCTATATTTTTACCCTCCAGCAAATCACCCTTAATACCAGAATTTTTCTTGGTTTTTAGGTTTTCAGAGAGTTTTATCAAATAATCGATTTCTTCTCTATTATAATCAAGCAGTGTTAAAAAATTCCTCCCCTTAAGATTATACGACATATTCAAGCCCCCCTTATCTCCTTTAAAAGATATCTCTAGTATAGGATAAAACTGCTTTAACTGTCAAGGTTATTTGTTTAATCTGCCTAAATCATCAAACCACTTAAGGAAGTGGTTGGCAGCAATATACTCTGTAAATGAATATTTTTCAGATAATAGATTTAGTAATAAAAGGATAATAACAAAAATTAGCCGTAAACTAAAAGATGTCTGAAGCAGACCGTAAGCCAGAACAGCCCCTAAAACATTGGCACCAGTATCTCCTAGCATAACACTTGCCTTCATTTCATACGGTAAATAAAAAATAGAAATAAAGTAAACTGGAAGATAGTATATATATAATTTAGGATATATAAATAAAATTAAGCTAGATACCAAAATAAAATATTTTATACTTCTACCCGGGCGCAGGTCAAGTAGATTAAAGAAATTAGTAGACAGCAAAATAATCCCTGTATTAATTAATAGATTAAAAAAATCATCTTCTAGTAAAACAAGAAGTACAGCTGCTAAAGCTACAATAGCCTTCAATCCCCCTGTTGTAAGACTACCGGAAAGCAAACTGTTAAAATGTCCTTTAAAACCCTGCTGTTCCTTACTGCCTATCATATCATCTAGCAAACTCACTGAGGCAATTATCACTACTAGAAATATTAACCTATCTAAGCCAGTTATTGGGCTAATAAAAAAAAGAAAAAGCCAGTAGAAAAGAAGTGATATACTATAGATTATACCACCTATCACCAGTACCGGCTCACCCCTGTAGTTATTCTTCAGGAGATTTGTCTTTACATAAAATTTGTTCAAGAGCATCATCCCTGACTATTAGACTATATTATTTTTAAAAGACCATAAAACAGTTAATACTTCTTTAAACTGTTTACCCCGGTGGATAAATCCTGACAAGTCTTTACCACTTACTCTATGTTTAAAATTACAGGGTACTTCTTTATACTGGATATTATTTTTTAAAATAAGCAGATCCATACCTATTTCTAAACCATAACCATTATAAAATGGGGTTATTAAGGGTAAAATTTTGCGTTTAAAAGCTCTCTGTCCGGATAGTGGGGCTTTCATCGCTAACCCAGTTATAGTTTTTAAACTGAAATCAGCAAACTTCCTGAGCAGGCCAACACCACCACCTTTAATTGTTAATAAGGCAATAGTCAAGTCTACTTCCCCAGCTAAAATCGGTTTAGCTAATTTTTCTACCTCCCGGGCACTATCACCCAAGTCTGCATCAAGCAAGACAATTATATCACCTTGTGATTCCCTTACACCTACTTCAACCGCACGTCCTTTACCCTGATTTTGCACCAGATTAATTAACCTCACCCTATTCCTATTACATAACAGTGGCGTATTATCTGTAGAACCATCATCAACAACAATGATTTCAGTTATATTGTTTATTTTTTCCAGGGCATCAAGGGTTTTACCGATTATGTCTTCCTCATTATATGCTGGAATAATAATAGAGATATTCATGTTTTTTCTTCCTTCAGAAGGGTAAGGATTAAACCTAATAAGTCTTCTTGGTTATAAAATAAATATTTTTCTTGCTGAACACCTTCAACAGCTTCATTTTTAATTTGATCACAATTCCAATATATTACCTTGTTTATCCCTTCTAAATCATCATTGTTAATGGGTCCATCTATTATATTAATCCAGGCTCCAGCCTTGTTTAAAATTTCCTTTAATTCATTCTTAAATTCAAGAGAAATACTCCCCTGATCTACCATATAATATTTTTTTTCTTTTAAGCTATCTTTTAAGAGAAGGGATAAAATCTCTTTTTCCATCTTCTGACGGTAGTCAATTTCTTTCTCCAGCTCAACAAGCTTATCCTGTAAAGAAAGATTCTTATTCTTAATATTATTAATATCACTCCCAATTTTTGTTATTATACGCTTTTGCTCCTCAACGATTCCCTGATCAGCTACAAAACTTGAACCAATTAAAATTCCTATACCTAAAGCAGCAAAAATTGCAGTAATAGTGAAGATATGATAACGAAAGTTTATAATCATACTATCCCTTCTCATAAATGAAATATTATTCTGAATCTTAAGGCTAATAGCTGTAGCAATTGTTTTATATGTGGCGAAAAAAAGACTACAATACTTAAAGGGAGTAATATTGCCAGAAAGACCTGTAACCAGTAGTGATAATATATTTTACTATGATATAGTTTGCTGACACCCTTAGCATCTACCAGTTTATCACCAACCTTTAATCTAGCCAGGAATGTACTGGCCATCCCTGGCCTCCCCTTTTCTAAAAAATCAATCATATTTGTATGGGTACCTACTGCAGTAATTAATTCTGCTCCCTTTTCATAAGCAAGTAGCATTGCTATATCTTCACTGGTTCCAGGGGCAGGAAATAATTCATAATCCAGACCTAATTTTTTTACCCTTTTTAAACCCGGTGCCTTTCCATCAGAATAAGCATGTACTAGAATCACCTTTGCTTTTTTTAAAGAATAATCTGTAACACTATCCATGTCTCCAATTATAATATCAGGGAGATATCCCCTTTCTAAACAGGCATCTGCACCACCATCTACGGCAATAATAATGGGATTCATTTCACGGATATATGATTTAATTGCTGACAGGTCATCTTTATAATCTACCCCCCTGACAACAATAAGCACATGTTTGCCGTTGAAATCAATCCCCAGTTCTGGTGTTTTGATATTGAAAAACTCATTCTTCTCTTTATCAATATAGGAAAGGGTATTATCAAGAAATTTGCTTAATTCCTTTTCCAGATTAGTCCGTGCCTGATTATTTTTATTTTTTACCTGCTCTCTACTTAATTCCTCACCCCTGGCTATTATCTGTCCAGATTTGTAAACTAATCCTTTCTTAAAAAGAATTTCATCACCATTATTCAGGGTTGAAAATAGATCCCCATCAGATATATCAATTACTGGTATCCCAGCCAGCAATAATATTTCCGGGCCAACATTAGGATATCTTCCACTAATTGAAGGTGATAAATTAATAATCGCTTTAACCTGTTTTTCCACAAGTGAACTGGCAGCAATTTGGTCTACATCTCTATGGTCAATAACGGCAATTTCATTGACCTTTATTTCCTTAACCAGATCTTTAGTCTTTTTATTAAGGATAACCCTTCCTTTTATCATCAAAAACTCCTCCAGGGCTTTTCCTTATTATATGATAGTAGATTCCTTATCATACTGGTATTTTAATACATCTATACTGATAATTAACTGGCCCTTAACTCTAATCTGAGTTTGTCAGCTATTTTGGCTATAAACTGTGAATTAGTAGGTTTACCACTATTAGCAGAAACAGTTGAGCCAAAATATTTGTTTAAGGCAGTTATATTACCACGGTCCCACGAGACCTCAATTGCATGTCGAATCGCCCTCTCTACCCTACTTGGTGTGGTATGAAATTTATTAGCAACTGTCGGATATAATTCTTTAGTAACTGCACCTAAAAATTCAATATCATTAATAACCAGTTCAATGGCTTCTCTTAAGTATATGTACCCCTTAATATGGGCGGGAACACCCAGATGATGCATTACCTCAGTAATCCTGACATTTAAATCTACTTTTTTATTACTATTCTGATTACCAGTCAGGACATAGCCATTACTGGAGCTGGTAGGCGGAGTCATCAACTGATCAATTCTTTCCACAAGTTTGTCAAGATCAAATGGTTTCATAATATAGTAATTTGCTCCCAGTTCAACAACTCTTTTGGTAACCTCTTCCTGACCAAAAGCAGTCAAGATTATAGTTTTAATGTCTCTGGTCAAATTTAGGTTGTTCATCTCTTCCATAACACCAATACCATCTAAATGAGGCATAATCAGATCGAGTACTAAGACATCTGGTTCTTTTTCTTTAATTAGTCCTAAACCCTCTACACCATTATAAGCTACTCCTACCACATCATAATTTTCCTGTTCATTTAAGTATTCCTCCAACAACTGACAGAACTCCCTATTATCATCAACTAGCACAATTCTAACATTTTCTTCCATAGAATTATCAAACTCCCCCTTTATAATTTTACATAATTTCTCTGACAATAATTAACTTCTACATTAAGTTCTAAACACCTGCTTAATAAAGTAAAATTTTATTATTTTTCCATATTTTATATTATACTCCTTATAATATATATTATTTCTTTTTTTATCTAACATATCGTAATATATCTTATTTTTTAAAAAACCGGACTAAAAATTACTAGCCCGGTTCATTTCATAAATACCTGTTTGAAGAAGCATCCATTCTGCAAAAACTCCATATCCTTTAGTAGGCTCATTAACAAAAACATGTGTTACTGCACCAACCATCCTACCATTTTGAACAATTGGGCTGCCGCTCATTCCCTGTATTATACCACCAGTCATTTCTTTTAATCTCTGGTCAATAATACTAATAATCAACCCTTTATCACCTGGATAACTCTGCTGATATATTCTCTCAATATTAACATCAAATTCTTCAATTACTCCATCATTTACAACTGTATACATCTTTGCTGGACCTGTCTTGACCTGTGAAATTGCTGCTACTGGAACCGGCTCAGAAAAGTAAGGATTGTTAGGTATAGTATGAAGGTTGCCATAGATACCAAATTTATTATTTGTGACGATATCTCCGATTACATTATCAGTTTGAAAGAAGGTTCCTAATTTTTCACCTGGCAAACCCTTTTTCCCTGAATTTATACCCGATATTTTAGCCTCAATGATTTTGCCTTCCCTGACCTCTATCCTGTTATTACTATTAGCTTCAGTAATTTCATGACCGAGGGCTCCATATTCCTTTTTTTCTGTTTCATAAAATGTTAATGTTCCTACACCTGCAACCCCATCATCAACATAAAGACCAATCATGTAGATTCCCTGTTTATTTTCTACTGCTTTTAAATTTACAGCCCTTAATTTCCCCTGCTGGGTTTTTATCTTTAAAGAAAGTGGTAAACCCTGTTCTGCTATTTTTTGAATATTTGAAGCCAGTTTTAATTTGTCGTTTATCTCACTCCCATTAATCTCCAGTATTGTATCACCTACTTCGATACCTGCTTCCCGAGCAGGATAATAACGATGACCATTCTTGCTTTCCACAAAAGATTTACCAACCACCATAACCCCCTTACTCCTTAATAAAACACCAATAGCCTGACCTCCAGGAAAAACTTTGATCTCAGGTAAAACATTAACTGTAATACTTTTAAAAGGAAAAATACCAAATAATTTTAAATCCATTGATACCTTACCAATTTGATTGGCTTTAACTTTAAGACCGTTACCAGGATTAAGAGAAATATCATCAATATTATTAATCGTCCTACCATTAATCTCTAAACTAATATCCCTCTCTCCATTAATTGATAAATTAAAAGGAAACTCAAATAAAAATGTCTCTTCTCCCTTTATTAATGAAAAAGAACCCGGTATTTGATAAAACAAAATAAAATAAAATGAAATTAAAAATAAAATAAGTCCAAATAAAAAAACAATCCCTATTTTTTTCCGCAAAGACATCACTCCTAAAATAAATATAAAATAGGCGCCTCTATATCTTAGAGTAGCCTACGGGATTGCTTGTTATTCAGTTATATATTGCCAGGATAATTAGATCATTTTAGACTTTTTATCATCAGCTAAAGCAAGCATTTCTTCAGCATGTTTCATAGTTGTATCAGTTAACGTAACACCACCCAGCATCCTGGCAAGTTCTTTTTTCTGCCCCATCTGGTCAAGGGAATATATATCTGTATAGGTATGATTGGCATCTGTTTTTTTACTAATAAAGAAATGATTATCAGCCATGCTGGCAATCTGGGGTAGATGGGTAATACAAATAACCTGTCGTTTTTGACTAATTAACGCCAGTTTTTCTGCCATCATCTGAGCTGTTTTGCCACCAACACCACTATCTACCTCATCAAAAATTAGTGTATCAACCTGGTCAATATGGGCAATAATAGTTTTAAGGGCCAACATTATCCTTGATAGTTCACCCCCAGAGGCAATTTTAGCAAGTGGTTTTAACTCCTCCCCACGATTAGTAGAAATCATAAATTCAACCCGATCTATACCATTGTCAGCTAGTTTTTTTTCTTTAAACTTAATTTTTAAAATCGTATCCTTCATAGCTAGATCTTTTAACTCCTGAGAAATCATCTCTTCTAATTTTACTGCCTTAGCCTGTCGAATTTTAGATAATTTCCGGGCCGTTTCATAATAATTTTCTTCCATTTCATGTAATTCTTTTGTTAATTTCTTTATTAGTAAATCCTGGGATTTTAAATCACTTAAGCTCTGCTTTATTTCATCTTTATAAGCCAGTATTTCTGAAACAGTTTTTCCGTATTTCCTCTGCAGAGCAGTTATCTGGGAAATTCTGTTTTCGACAATTTTCAATCTATTATCATCATATTCTAAACTATCATAATAATTATGTAGCTGAAAACCCAATTCTTCAAGTTGATAATAGATATCTTTAATAATATCATAAAATTCTTCAAGATTGGAATCATAATCTTTGATATTTTCCATCTCTTTCATGAAAAAACCAATTTCTTCTAGTGTTGACTGTTTATTATAATCTTCCCCATTAATTGCATTATAGATACTCCCAACACTAGTATAAATGTCTTCCATATTTGTTAAAATCTTATATTCCTTCTCTAATCCTTCTATCTCATCTTCTTTAAGACCTGCATTTTCTATTTCTGAAATTTGAAATTCCAGTAAATCTATCTGCCTGGCTTTTTCCGTTTCATCTATTTCAATCTCCAATAATTTATTTCTTAATTCTTTTATCCTGGCAAATTTTTCGGCAACCCTGTCCTTGAGTTTAGACTCCTTATCAACAATAAATTCATCAAGTAGATCCAGTTGAGAAGTCGAATCCAGAATCAATTGATGTTCATGTTGACCATGAATATCAACTAAATATCTGCTTATCTCTTTAATCATACCAGCAGTAGCCAGTTGGCCGTTTATTCTATTACGGTTCCGACCATTTTCCCTTATTTCCCTGGACAAAAGAATCATCTTTTCTTCTGGCTCAATCCCTACTTCCATAAGATAGCTGTTAATTTCTTTAAGTTTACGCGGCTCAAAAACAGCTTCAATATAGGCTGTTTCCTGACCAGTTCTTATTAAATCAGAAGAGGCACGGGCTCCCAGTAATATTTCAAGGGCTCCTATGATAATAGATTTACCAGCACCGGTCTCTCCTGTTAAAACATTAAGACCATCCCTAAATTGTATTTCAAGCTCATCTATCAAGGCATAGTTTTTGACCCGAAAATCAACTAACATAATATACTCCCCCTCCTCTAAAGAAATCAGGCTAAAAAATTCTGTAATTTTTCAAATAATCCCCTGGTTCTCTCCTTCGGTTTAATAATTAACAATAGTGTATCATCACCAGCAACTGTACCAATAACATCTTCCCAGTCTATGTTATCAATAGCTGAAGCTAAACCCATTGCAGTTCCAGGTAGTGTTTTAAGGACAATAAGATTCTCACTATAATCCATATCAACTACAAAATCCTGAAACATTCTTTTTAACCAGTCATAGATATCTGTCTGTTTACGCTCATTTGCCAGTGAATATTTATAACCACCATAACCATCAGGAACCTTGATCAGGCCCAATTTTTTTATATCACGTGATATAGTAGCCTGAGTAACATCTATCCCTTCCTGCTCCAGTCTGGCAACTAATTCCTCTTGGGTGCTTATATCATAAGTTTTTATAAGATTTAATATCCTTAAATGGCGCTTACTCTTCATCTAATACCTCCTTTATACCAGACCTAGCTTCATTTTTTTATGAAGAATTGTATAAAAGGTTTTTTCAGGCATTCTTATAATTGATAACTCTTTTTCTGAGGCAGACAGACAGATCTCATCTTCGGGCTCTAATAAACAATTAGCTCTACCATCAGCAGTTAATCTCATGCTTTCCTCACCTTCTACCTTAACCTTTAAACTCTCCCGATCAGATATTACCATAGGTCTCATAAAAAGTGTATGTGGACAGATAGGTGTTACAATTATAGCCCTGACCTGAGGGTTAACTATTGGCCCTCCAGCAGATAATGAATAGGCAGTTGAACCAGTGGGAGTCGTAATTATTAAACCATCTGCCCTATAAGAATGGACTATCTCATTATTAATATATAATTCAAGGGAAATCATTTTTAATTTTCCACCACGGTGGATAACAAGATCATTAAGGGCAGTAGTATTAAATATTTCTTTAGCACTACGAAAAACACTGACATTTAACATCATTCTTTTTTCTATTTTATAATTCCCTTTTAATAGATTACTCAAAGCTGCTGTCAACTCATCTGTTTCTATCTCTGTTAAAAAGCCTAAATGTCCAATATTTATCCCCAGTAAAGGAATATCAGTATTAAAAAAATGATGTGAGGCATGAAGAAAGGTCCCATCACCACCAAAGACAATTACAAGGTCTACCTTTTCTTTTAAAAGCTTATAATCTGCCCGTTTGTCCTCTCTTCCCAGTAATAAAGCAGCATTCTCTTCAATTAAATAAGCAGCCTCATTTTTTTCTAAAAAAGTAATTACATTATTAACTACTGGATATGCCTCTTCTTTTAATGTGTTCATATATAGGCCAAAAATTTGAATAAAATCAACCCCTCTCAAACTGGCTGTGTGCTGTATCTACTATTTTTTCTATCTTACGCTGCCACAAGATTGGATCTGTTTCTTCCCTTGTTTTTTTCAAATGCATCAAAAATTCTATGTTTTTACTGCTAGCACCGGTTATTGGCGAATAATTCAAATCCATTAGAGCCAGACCCTCTCCCTGAAAAAAGGAACTGAGTTCATTAATTACCTCTCTATGTACCTTACTATCTCTTACCACACCATTCTTACCAACCCTATCTGGTCCGGCTTCAAACTGTGGTTTTACCAGAGCAACAATATCTCCCTCTTCTTGTAAGAACTGTACAGCCGGCGGAATGATAAGGCGTAAAGAGATAAAAGAAACATCTGTCACTATCAGAGGAACCTTAATTTTTAACTGATCAGGGGTAAGATACCTGAAGTTTGTCCGTTCAATAACTTCAACCCGATCATCCTGTCGTAATTCCCAGGCAAGCTGACCATAACCAACATCTATTGCATAAACCTGTTTCACACCATTTTGTAAGAGACAATCTGTAAAACCACCTGTTGATGCACCAATATCAATGGCTTCTTTCCCCAGGGTATCTATTTCAAATACACGAAGGGCCTTCTCCAGTTTTAGACCTCCACGGCTTACATAAGGGTATTCCTTACCTTTAAGTTTGATTTTAGCTGTCAATTTTATCCTGGCACCTGCTTTATCTACTACCTCACCATCAACTAATACCTTACCAGCCATAATAGACCTTTTAGCCTGGCTCCTGCTGGAAACCAGTCCCCGTTCAGTTAGCAAAACATCTAGGCGTTCTTTCTTGGCCATACAGCAACCCCCATATCTGCAGCAGAAAACTCAAGTACTGTATCTACAATACCTGAGGTGTCAATTCCGTAAAGTGATCTCATCATCTCCTGAGAACCATGAGGTATAAAACTGTCTGGCAGACCAAGTCTCTTTAAGGAAATACCCTCCAGTTGTTCTTTATTAATTAATTCCAGCACTGCTGTACCAAATCCTCCATTTAAAACCTGTTCTTCTACTGTTACTACCTTTTTAAATTTCTTAATCTTAGCAACTAACAAATCCTTATCAAGGGGTTTAATAAACCTGGCATTAATAACTTCAGCCTCTATTCCCTGTTCAGCAAGTTGACGAGCAGCCTCTAAAGAAGGGTAAACACGTGAACCAATTGCTATTATCAAAATATCTTTACCTTCCTTAACCACCTCAGCCTTACCGACCTCAAGCTTATTTAGGTCTTGATCAATTTTTACACCATAGATGTCTCCACGGGGGTATCTGATTGCTGCCGGACTACCTAAGTTAACAGCAGTATATAACATATGCTGTAATTCATTTTCATCCTTTGGTGCCATAAAGGTAAGATTCGGTATCGGTCTTAAAAAAGAAATATCAAAGGTACCCTGATGTGTTTCACCATCATTCCCTACAATACCACTCCTGTCAATGGCAAATACAACTGGTAAGTTCTGAATACATGTATCATGGATAATCTGGTCATATGCCCTCTGTAAAAAAGAGGAATAAATAGCTACGACCGGTTTTTTGCCTCCCCTAGCCAGCCCAGTTGCCAGTGTTACAGCATGTTGTTCAGCAATTCCAACATCATAAAAACGGTCTGAAAATTTTTCTTTAAAAATATTCAAACCTGTTCCCTCCGGCATTGCTGCAGTAATCCCGATCAAATCATTATCAAACTGGCCTATCTTAATCATAGCCCGGCCGAAAACCTCACTATAGGAAGGCAGTGCCCTTTCCTTCTTTCTTTCTCCATTACCTATTTTAAATGGACTTACCCCATGATATTTACTGGGTTGGTTTTCAGCAGGTTGATAACCCTTTCCCTTAATTGTGTTAACATGTATCAAAACCGGACCTTTAATCATATCAGCCTTTTTAAAGTTATTAAGCAATTCTTCTATATTATGTCCATTAAGTGGTCCAATATAGGTAAATCCCATTTCCTCAAATAATATCCCGGTTAATACTGTATATTTAAGTCCGTCCTTTACCCTTTCAATAGTCCTGGACATAACTGAACCTATCCTAGGTATTCTGCTTATTATAAATTCTATATCTTCCTTTAATTTATGAAGTCGTGGATCTATTCTGATATTAGAAAGATAATGTGATAAGGCCCCTACATTTGGCGAAATAGACATATTGTTATCATTTAGAATTACAGTCATATCCCTGCCCAGATGACCAGCATGATTCAAGGCCTCAAAGGCCATACCAGCAGTTAAAGAACCATCACCAATAACAGCATATACCCTGTCTTTTCTCTGCTCATGGTCCCTGGCCAGAGCAAGACCAAGAGCTGATCCTATTGAAGTACTACTATGACCAGTCTCAATAATATCGTGAACACTCTCACTTCGTTTGGGATATCCACTCAAACCTTCATACTGTCTAATTGTTTTAAACTCATTTTTCCTACCGGTTATTATTTTATGAATATAGGACTGATGACCAACATCCCAAATTATTTTATCCTGAGGACTATTCAAATGATAATGAAGGGCCAGGGTAAGCTCAACAACACCAAGATTAGAAGCTAAATGTCCCCCGGTATCAGCAACCGTTTTAATAATAAAATCCCTTATTTCAAAGGCAAGTCTATCCATTTCCTCATAGGATAAAACCTTAATATCATCTGGTGAATAAACATCATCCAATATCCGTCTCATTTATTTGTCACCTCTTAATTTAGCAGCAATTACTAGCCTGATTAAAATAAAGCCAGCAATAATTTTTCCTACAAAAAAAATAATTTCATCTGCGCTTTTAATTCCATAAGTCTTAAAAAATGACTTACCACCAACTGTTAAAGCAGCTACCAATCCTATGACAATAAGATTAATAAAACCCTCAGAACCACCCCAGACAGCAATTATTCTAAGAACAATAATTGCCCCGGTAGCACCACTAACAGTCCCACAGATATCACCGACAATATCACACATGAGACTTGCTACCCTGTCAGCGTGTTTAACCAGAAACAAAGCCTCTTTAGCCCCAAATAAACGTTTAGCAGCACGGGCATTAAAGGTTTTTATGTTGGCAGCTGTAGCAGCAACACCAATCATATCACTTATAATCCCTATAAAAATTATTATTAATAATATTATTATTGCAGGAATCAAAGATACATGTTCTATCTGTAACTGTGAACCTAGTGTAACCAGAATAGCAATCAAAAATGTAAGAATAGCAATTAATAGACTTCCCTTTATATTCTCAATATCCAAATCTTTTTCACCCTTCAATATTAATTATCTTATACTGGATGGTAATATAACAGGTAAACACTGCGGCATAGGTCCAGTTGGTTTTCCCCTAGAATAACCTACTGTCACCAGTTAGGCGGTTTCCCTTTATTATTCCAACTGTAAGGTCACCCTATACAGGACTGGACTACCACTAAGACCACACTTTAATCCCTATTATACCTGAACAAATTGTTCAGCAGCCTAGAAGTTTTCCTTGACAATACATACCCATTTCCTAGCTTCTTTTGCAGTTCAGGTTTCCAGTAGAAGGAGGTATTTGTACCTGGTTCCTTGATATAAATACATTACTACTGTCCCCTGCACCACTTCAAAGCAGGCTACACTGCATCCATCTTGCAACAGATACAGGTTCACCAAAACACTGTTCCCACAAGCATTTTGGCCTCCACGGGAAAGGGGTCAACGCCCACATGCCATTGTGGATCGCCCCAAGCCCTTAACTCCCAGCACCAGCCCCCGACTGGGCGTCAGCAGCCAGCACCAGGAACTTCATCGATATGCCCTTGACGGATTTTTAGGCCCGCCTTCAGAAATAGAGTATTGACTAGGATACTGCACCATCCGTAAAAGATATTATAACACATATTATATACAACTTTCAATCAACACTGTCTGATTAGAATATAGTCTATCAACTGTAGTAGATTATCTGCCTTTTCGCCAAACATATTCAGTGATTCCCGGGCTAAAGTTGCTGTATTCTCAGCCTCAGCTCGCGCCTGATCAAGACCCATTAATTTTGGATAAGTAGCTTTATTAAGCTCTTCATCACTACCAGTTTTTTTCCCAAGTTTATCTTCATCACCAATAACATCAAGTATATCATCAACTATCTGAAAGGTTAAGCCAAGATAATTGGCGTATTTTCTCAGAGCATCTATTTCTTTATCTTCTGGGTCAGCACAAAAAGCACCAGCCAGTATCGCTGTTCTAAATAAAGCCCCTGTTTTAGCCCGGTGTATTTCCTTAAGTTCCTTAAGACCTATTTTCCTGTCTTCAGCTTCCAGATCTAGGACCTGACCAGCTACCATTCCATTTATCCCTGCACCATCACTTATTAATTGAATTATCCTGACAATCTTCTCAGCTGGTAAGGAAAGATTAGCTAAAATATTAAAGGCATAGGTTAGCAAACCATCACCTGCCAGAATTGCAATACCTTCTCCGTAAACCCTATGATTTGTAGCCTTACCGCGACGGAAATCATCATTATCCATACTGGGAAGGTCATCATGGATAAGTGAATATGTATGTATCATCTCCAGAGCTGCCCCAACTTTAAGGGCAGAAACTAAATCACCTGCCAGTAATTCAGCTGTCATCCTTGTCAGGATAGGTCTTAGCCTTTTACCACCGGAAAACAGGGTATATCTCATAGCAGTGAGGAGTTTTGGTGCTATTATATTCTCTTCTAAATCCATTAGTTCATTAAGTACTCTATCTGAGTCAGCGGCATAATCCTTTAATAACTGTTTAATATCAGTCAATTTATTTCCTCCTCATTCTTATAGAGAACTATATTATTAAAGTCATCTGCTTCTTTTAAGACAATCTCTATCTTTTCTTCAGCAGCAGCTAACTCCTGGTTACAGAATTTAATCAGCTTGACACCTTCGGTGAATTTTTCCAATGACTCATCCAGAGAAAGACCACCTGATTCTAGTTTTTCTACAATATCTTCTAATTTTTCCAGTGCATTCTCGAATTTCATTTCATTCTCAGACACTAAATTCACCTTCTTTCTCTGTTTCCTCTACAATACTCTTTATAGTTCCATTACTAAGTCTTATATCCAGATAGTCACCCTTTTTAATACCAGAAACATCCCTGATTAATTTACCCCTGGAACTTACTATAGAATAACCACGTTCCAACGTTTTAAGTGGGCTAAGACTATTCAGTTTACTATTTAATAAAGTAAATCTCTCCTTATAACTCCCAATACTCTTTTCCATAGCCCATTCAAACCTCTTTACCAGTTCATCCCTTTCCTGTATCTGGGCAGCATATAACTCTTCAGGTAGGGAAAAGACCCTGTTATTTTTCAGGGTAGTAAGATTTTCTCTATATCTCTCCATCTTATAATTCACAGCGTTTTTCAACCTACTAAATAGACCAGTTATATTCTTCTCTATCTCTTCTCTGGAAGAAATAGCCAGTTCTGCAGCAGCAGATGGTGTCGGTGCCCGCAGATCTGCCACAAAATCACTTATCGTAAAATCTATTTCATGACCAACACCACTGATAATCGGTTTTTTCGAGTGATAAATAGCTCTGGCCACTATCTCCTCATTAAAGGGCCAGAGGTCTTCAATCGACCCACCACCGCGGCTAATTATAATCAAGTCTATATCACTACGTTTATTTAAATAATCAATACCACTAATCAATTCATCTTTGGCCATATTACCCTGCACCCTTGATGGTACTATCAAAACAGATACACCAGCAAAACGTCTTTTTACCACTGATAAAATATCCCTGATTGCTGCACCTGTAGGTGAAGTTACAATACCTATTTTTTTAGGAAGCATAGGTATTTTTTTCTTAGATTCACTAGCAAAAAGACCTTCTTTTTCCAGTTTCTCTTTTAATTGTTCAAAAGCCAGATAAAGGGCCCCTTTACCATCTGGTTCAATCTTATCAATATAAAACTGGTAACTCCCCCGTGGTTTGTATAAATCAATATACCCATGGGCATTTACCTTCATACCATCTTCCAGTTTATATTTTAAATACCTATTATAACCTTTGAACATTAAAGAATTTAAACAAGTATTACTATCCTTTAAGCTAAAATACATGTGCCCGGAACTGTGGTGGTGAAAGTTAGAAATCTCTCCAACTACCCATATATCATTGAGCAAGTTGTCTCCGGAAAATAAATCCTTAATATAATCTGTTATCCTGGAAACACTATAAATTTTTCTATCCATAATAACTATTAGACCCCATGATATTCTCTAGCTTTAATAGTATTTTTCATTAACATTGCTATTGTCATCGGCCCAACACCACCAGGGACAGGTGTAATATAGGCTGCCTTTTCCTTAACTTCATCAAAAGCAACATCTCCAGTCAGTTTGCCGTTAACACGATTAGTCCCTACATCAATAACAACAACACCCTCTTTAACCATATCAGCTGTTATTAAATTAGGACGACCAACAGCAGCAATTAAAATATCGGCCTGTCTGGTTTCAGCAGCTAAATTGGCAGTCCTGGAATGACAGATAGTAACAGTAGCGTTTCTCTCTAAAAGGAGATGAGCCACCGGTTTACCCACAATAATACTTCTACCAACTACAACGGCTTTTTTACCCTCAATCGTAATCCCTTTTCTATCCAGGAGCTCGATAACTCCCATTGGTGTACAGGCATCAAACCTTGTCCTATTCTGCTGACCACTAAACAATCTACCAGTATTTATGGGATGAAAACCATCTACATCTTTTGTAGGAGCAATCGCTTCTATAATTACCTTTTCATTTATATGTTCTGGTAGAGGAAGTTGTACCAAAATACCATCAACCCCATCATCTAAATTTAATCTATCAATAAGTTCCAATAATTCCTGCTGATTTATATTTTGGCTGAGCCTGACTATTTTTGAAGAAATCCCAAGTTCAGTAGCAGCCCTTTCTTTAAATTTAACATATGTTTGTGAAGCCGGGTCATCACCTACCAAAACAACTGTTAAACCAGGCTTTCTACCCTCTCCGGCAAATTCCTTAACCCTTTCTTTATATTCATTCCTTATTTCTTCAGCAATCGCTTTACCATCTATCAAATTACTCAATTCTTACCACTCCATTCCTTACTTGTCAGATAATCAATAATACTCCGGGCTGCTTTTTTCCCGGCCCCCATTGCCTGGATGACAGTCGCAGCACCTGTTACTATGTCACCACCCGCAAAAACCCCTTTACGACTGGTTGCCAGCCTATCATCTACCATAATTCCTCCCCAGGACTCTGTCTTCAGTTTTTCAGTATTACTCGTCAGTAATGGATTTGGTGTCTGACCAATAGCTACAATTACTGTATCAACTTCCATTGTCCAGTTTGACCCCTCAATGGGAACAGGCCTCCTTCTACCTGAATCATCCTCATCACCCAACTCCATCTTAATACATTCCATACTGAAAACACGACCCTCCTGACCATCAATTTTAACCGGATTATTTAATAATTTAAAGATTACGCCTTCTTCCCTGGCGTGCTCTATCTCTTCATCCCGGGCAGGCATCTCTTCTTCAGACCGTCTATAAACTATAACCACCTCATCAGCCCCCAGCCTCCTGGCAGTCCTTGCTGAATCCATAGCTACATTACCAGCTCCAATAACAGCTACCCTATTACCAATCTTAACAGGGGTTCTATAATCAGGATATTTATAGGCCTTCATAAGATTTACCCTGGTTAAAAACTCATTAGCAGAGTAAACACCATTTAAATTTTCCCCAGGTATATTCATAAAACGTGGTAGTCCAGCGCCCGTACCAATAAAAATAGCCCGGTAACCCTCGGCAAAGAGTTCATCAATTGTAACACTCTTACCTACTATAACATTAACCCTTATATCTACACCAAGGGCTCTTACACTCTCAACCTCTTTATCAAGTATCTTTTTAGGCAGACGAAACTCAGGTATACCATAACGGAGAACCCCACCAGTATCATGTAGGGCTTCAAAGATAGTTACCTGATAACCCTCTTTAGCCAGATCAGCAGCAGCAGTTAAACCAGCTGGTCCTGCTCCTATTACTGCAACCTTTTCCTTACTAACTTTATCTGCTACAGCATCAGCAGAGATGTTCACCTTGTCTAACATAGAATCTGCAACAAACCTCTCCAGACGGCCTATAGCCACTGGTTCATTCTTGGCTCCCATAACACAAACTTTTTCACACTGACTTTCCTGTGGACAGACCCTACCACAGATTGCAGGTAAATTGTTTTTGCTTTTTATTATATCATTGGCTTCTTCGATCTTTCCTTTTTTTAATGCCTTAATAAAATCTGGAATAGGAACATTAACAGGACAACCATTTACACAAGGAGACTTAGGACACTGTAAACACCTTTCAGCTTCATTGATGGCCTCTTCTTTATTATAACCATAAGGTACTTCTTTAAAATTGTTTATTCGTTCAGTTGGATCCTGATTGCGCATTTCTGTCTTCTTTTTCTGTAAGGCCATTATTTACTCACCTCTTCATCCAGTCTACATTGATGCACTTCTTCTTCATCTTTATAAAAACTAAGCCTATTTATTAATTCATCAAAATCTACCTGGTGTCCATCAAAGGCAGGTCCATCTACACAGGTAAACTTTGTTTCACCACCAACAGTGACCCGGCATCCACCACACATACCAGTTCCATCAACCATTAATGAATTAAGACTCACTATTGTCTCTACACCATATGCTGCTGTCATATCAGCCACCGCTTTCATCATGGGAACAGGACCAATAGCAACAACCAGGTCAATCTCCTGATCTTCTTCCAATAGATCTTTAAGAATGTCTGTTACAAAACCATGATGGCCATAACTACCATCATCAGTAGCAATATATAATTTATTACTTATCTCAGCCAGCTCATCCTCTAAAATAATCAAATCCTTTGTCCGAGCACCGGTAATAGCAATTACCTCTGACCCCTTATTGTAAAAAGCCTTGACCTTGGGATAAAGCAAAGCCGTTCCAGAACCACCTCCAAGACAAACAACTTTTTTATAACCCTCAAGTTCAATATGTTTACCTAAAGGACCCACAATATCTTTAATATGCCCACCAACCTCCAGGCTACCTAACTGTTTGGTTGTATAACCAACCTCCTGAAATATAATGGAGATTATACCGGTCTCTCTGTCATAGTCAGCAACCGTTAAAGGAATCCTTTCACCCTTCTCATCAATCCTTAGAATAATAAAATTTCCTGCTTTTGTTTTATTAGCAATCATAGGAGCCTTTACCTTTATCCTTTTTATTCCCTTAGCTAATACTTCTTTTACTAAAATTTTGAACATAAAACCCCTCCAATTTCCCTTTTACTGCTTCTACTTTATTTTTTAATTCCTTTTTTATAATTATTCTTTAACTTGACTTAAAATCCTGCAAAATTTTTTTATATTCCTGTTAAATTAACATGGGGGACTTGGCTCATCATCAGGTATAAGGCTGATCAGCCCCTGCTCTTTTAGCAGCTGTGTAACCTCTGCCATACTGCTCTTCTTGTCTTCAGGCAAACCTTCTACAAAGTCATTAATCTCTTCAGTCGAAACATTATTAATATACTTTATTCCTCCATACTTAATAGTGCGAACTCGCTGTGGAAAATGCCTGTTTTCCACCATTTAACCCCCTTTTTTCTGGATTATCTATATTATATCCACTTTTATAAAAAATAAAGGTTTTATAGAAATATTTAATAAGAAATTTTACCGATAATATTAAATTTTCTAAATATACAAAAACTTAAAATTTATCTTTTTTCAAAATAACTTCATTTGAAGTATTGACATATAAGCTATTAAGTATTATACTATATAAAGTGTCAAGATAAACAGCAAAATATATGCTGAAGTGGCGGAACTGGCAGACGCGCATGATTCAGGGTCATGTGGACTTCGGTTCATGTGGGTTCGACTCCCACCTTCAGCACCATTGAAATCAAAGGGCTTATAGCCCTTTTTCTTTTTGTTGTAATTTACGGGTTATGTGCGTTTGCCCGCCCAACTTCTCCCAAAGTGCCTTGATTTTTAACTGATTAAAATCTATAAAAAAAAGAACCCCTGTTAAGGGGCCATTTAATCTTTAGAATATAACATCACATCCTAAATAAAAACCATCATAATCATTATCAAGATCATCATCCAATCCTTCATCTTTTTCATAGGTAAAATGTTTATCCATATAACCAATTACAAAACTAAGCTTTTCATTAATTTTCTGTCTGAGACTAATATCAAAACCATAACCATCAAAATCACCACTAGGTTCTAATGCAGAATTAATATCCATAGAATATTTACCAATAAGAATATAATCCGCTCTTAACCTTAAAAATGTACCTTCCCTTATTTTAGCCCTTGCCACAGCTGAAATAGGCAGGGTATATCTATCTTCTTTAAAATCTATATCAAAAAAGTCCATATCTCCTTTTTCATGTGAGTAATTTATTCCTGCCCCTAAAAAAACATTATTCTCCATCAAGCCCCGGTTTTTTAATAAAGGAGCATAAAATACCCAATCAACAGAATAAGTCTTGGTATCATTAATATCACCGTCAATATCCATAAAAGCTAAAGTAAACTCATTATAAATATTCACAGAAAAATAACTATCCTGCCTAATCATAATAGCTGTTATGTCTTCATCCTCTTTAGAATCAAATTCACCAATCTGAAAGCTAATATCCTTTTCCATTTCCTCCGCTTCCGCTAACCCCACCAAAGTAAACAATACTATTAAAAATACCAGCATTAAAATTGTTTTTTTCATGATATCACCATCCCTTTTTGTTTAATTCTCCATAAAATGGTAAAATCCTGCAAAAAGAAAGCCCCGGTTAAACCTGGATAAAATTCATAATATCTTTATTCAAAACTGATAATTTAACCCTAATATTAGCCCGGAATTCTCTATATTGCCTGGTACTACATTTACCCCTGCAATTACCCCTGCATTACTATTACTTTTCAGTAACTGGTCAATTATCTCCTTTTGGGCAGCAATCAACTGCTGCAGATTCTCATTACTCTGTACTAAAGTTTTATTATCCACCTCAGCGGCCCTATATAGTTCCTGATACTCAATAGCTATCATAGCCATATCTTTGTAAGCTGCCACCAAATCTTGATAGTTATCAGGTATTTTAAGATTATCAATATCAAGTGGCTTATCTTCTGTTAGTCCTATCCCTGAGAATGTAAATAGTATCAAGGCAATTAATAACATATGGAAATATTTATTCAGCCTTTTTGATAATTTCTTATCCCTTTTTTCTCTGCCTTCAATATTTTTTTTAATCTTATCGGCTTTTTTCTTTTCCATTTCAGCCTGATCCATTACCTGAGCACTTTCCTTTTTCAACTTCCTGGTCCCCAGACCAAAAATGGCCAGAATTCCACCTGCAAGTCCGGCCAGCTTTATTCCCAAAAAATAACCAGCAACCATCAAAGCAATTACAACAGCAATGTAGATATACAGTTTCTTCAAGTTATCCCCGCCTCAGGAAATCCCCTATATCACGTTCTCCAGAAAGAAAAACCGCAAAGCCTATTAGCCATTTCAAAGTAGCGTCATCCATGTTTCTGTAGAAATACCCACCTATAGCAACCATAATACAAATTGCAGCTATAATATAAGTAATAATCGCCTCTGTTCTATCTTCTTACAAAATTGGAATGCTTGCTTTATTTGTTACATCACTATTTCTAATCTATAAGGGTCATTGGGCTGTAGGTATATTGCCTATATTGTTGATTCTTTGGAATGTAATTAGGATTACGATTTTTTTATAAAAAAGATGTTTTTGTAGAAGAGTAAAAACATCCTAAATCACTGAGACATATGCTAAAGTAAATATGCTGATTGGATAGGTTATAATTAATTGCACAGAAAAACTCGGACATGATATAATAAAAAAATAATATATAAATTGAAATTATATACTCCCCAAGAAGGAATTACTCAAATAATCAAGAACAATATAATAAGGAGTTGATAGTATGAATGAATTAGAAAAAAAGATTGACAATTTAGAGGAAAAGATAGATATATTTCTGGAAGGTTTCGGTAATTTTAAGATTGATGTTGACCAAAGACTTTCTAATATTGAAAATGACATTAGTCAAATCAAAGACGATATAAAAAGTCTTAACAATAAAACAGAACTTGCATTAGATTTTATTGCACAGAACAGGCTTGATATAAGCGATTTAAAGAGAAAAGTAAAATGAATGAAAGTGTAAATAATTTTTCGTAAATGGTTTTTCCCACTTTATTTTTTCTTTTTTTGTATAATATTAATTTTTTATTATATTATATAGATATTTTTTAGAAAAGCTCCTTAATTGGGGCTTTTGGTTATTGGTAATTATTTATTATTTCGCTTGCAGTAGCTATAACATTTTGGGCGTGTAATTCAAAATACCCCTCACCTGTCCTTCCTAAACTTGAATCTAAGAATATATCGCCTTTCTTTATTTCATTACCCATATAACAGAATAACTTAGCTCATTGTAACAATTTTGTATTGTATTGACATGCATAATAAAAGGTGAATTTTTATCTATTGTAAACATATTTGATTTTGGGAATTCATCTCGAATATAGTAAAGGAACACATTTCCCATATTACCATCGCCTAAATCAATTGTATGAGTTATATTTATTGGCGTTCCAGCATAAACAACACTACTACTAAATATTAATATTAATATTAAAATCAATATTATTTTTTCCAATGTTTGTTTTGCCCCCCTTTATTTGATATTTTATTCCATTTATTCTCTGTTTATAATATTTTCCTGCATAATTAGGTATTTATATTTTTAAAAGGAGTGGTTTAGTGAGTAACCTAAAAAGCAGAGAGAAATTAACATTAGACAGTAGAGAAGATGCAAAGATGGTTGGGAAAAGGCATTCGGATTTATTGAGAGATATAAGGAATTATTCTGAATACCTTAACGAGAGCAAAATTGCGTTGGTTAATTTTTTTATTGTAAGTAGGTACACTGATGGCAAGGGCGAAGCAAGATCCAATTATCAAGTTACCAAAAAAGGTTGTGAGTTTATAGCCCACAAATTGACTGGTCAAAAAGGCACAGAATTTACAGCAACATATATTAATAAGTTTCACGAAATGGAAAATCAACTTCTAGATTTTCAGGATAGTTACATGATTGAAGACCCTATTAAAAGGGCTAAAGTCTGGATAAAAGAACAGGAAGAAAAACGGGAATTGGAACTGACTAATAAAAGGCAAGAACAAATTATAGGAGAGCTTAAACCTAAAGCAGATTTTATAATTATCATAAATCTCCTTAAAAAAGTGACAGCTATTTGACAGCTACGACGATTTAAAAAGATAAAATAGGTTTAACAGTTGGAAAATATTGTTTACAAAAATATACCTGATAATCTATTTATCAAGGGTTTTATTAACAAGATTTATCTATATTTAACTAGATAAAATACATAACGGTAATTCAGGGTCATGTGGACTTTGGTTCATGTGGGTTCGACTCCCACCTTCAGCACCATTGAAATCAAAGGGCTTATAGCCCTTTTTCTTTTTGTTGTAATTTACGGATCATGTGCGTTTGCCCGCCCAACTTCTGGCCAAAGTGCCTTGATTTTTAACTGATTAAAATCTATAAAAAAAATAACCCCTGTTAAGGGGCCATTTAATCTTTAGAATATAACATCACATCCCAAATAAAAATCATCATAGTCGTTCTTAAAATCATCATATAATCCCTCATCTACATCTTTTTCATATGTAAAATGTTTATCCATATAACCAATTAAACACCAGAAATGAAAGAATTATTGAAAATACTAAGTTCAAATCATAGGTAGTCAATTAGAATTATAAAATATAATTGAATTAACCATATAGCATGTGTTAAAATAAATTAAAGGGGCTGATACTTATGGCCAATACACTATTATCTTAGAGCTGGTTTTCAAGACCAGAATAAGGGTTTGCTGTTACGCCTATTTCTTTTAGTTTTCATTTTGAGCGGGAGAATTCAATCAGTTCTCTAAGGGGCTACTTTTTCATCCTTTTTTAAGTATAAATGAAAGAAATACTCTGCTATCCCAATTAATATAGCAAACCACAATAATGTTGACCAGCTTGTAGTAAAGGCAGGAATTAAAAGATCAAAAATATAAGCTGTTATTGCAGCAAGAAGACCATCACCAATAGAAGCTATCATATTACCCTTTGCCGGTAATACCATTAAATCCCCTATTAGATAATTAATTAACATAGCCACCAAACTCAGTAATAAGATCCAGAAGATATCATTATTTAATAATAAATCGAAAGCAATAAAAGCTGCTACAAACGTTAAAATAAATTTTATCAATAGGGCCATACCTGTTCTCATTATTATCCCTCCAGTAATTATTCTCTTGAATTTATATTATATAATATAACTAAATTTGTAACTTTTATACATAGAATTCTTATAATTATTTCTGCTCCAACAACAAAAAACCCCTTTTATATTTAAAATATAAAAGGGGTTTTTATTTTTGTGACAAAATAATACCATAAGTTTTACAAAGTAAATTTACTATTTGTTTATTCATTAATTAACTAAGTACCTGTTTATTCCAGAAAATCTTCTCTGATTGGTGTGAAAATGTCCAATATTACTCCATCTTCCAGAGCTTTAACACCATGTTCAACGTTTTTATCAGCATAAAAACTATCTCCACTCTTTAAAACCTTCTTTTCATCATCACAGCTTATCTCAAAACTACCACCGACTACATAACTCACTTGCTCATGTTCTTCATGACTATGTACCTGACCTATACCACCTTTTTTAAAATATACCTCAACCATCATCAATGATTCACCATTGACAAGAATTTTCCTGACAACTTTTTCTTCCAATTGATTAAGTTCGATTTCTTTATTGATAGTAATCATTAAATCTCCCCTTTTTTAAATATCAAAAGAATCAATATATGTATAACTATAGACCATCTACAAATCTAATTTATACTATTTAACCTGACAAGCCAGCCGCCATCAACAGCAATAAGTATAGATATTACCCTGAATATCTAGTTTTCACAACTTATAGACTATAAACAGAATCAGAGGGCAACACCTTGATATTATAGCTCAAAAGTAAATTCACAGCTTTATCAGCATCTTCAACACGCAAAATTATCAAGGCCTCTTCCGTCTTTTTACCGATAGCATACATGTACTCTATACCTATTCCTTTATCAGCCAGAAGGTCTAATGCCTCTGCTAGTCCACCAGGTTTATTTTTTACAGATATTGCAATCACAGCTGTACAGCTAACTGTTAAACCAGCTTTCTGTAAAACCTCTTCTGCCTCTTCTGGTTTATTCACTATCATTCTTAAAATACCAAAATCTGTAGTGTCAGAAATAGATACTGCACTGATATCAATATTGTTCTCAGCTAAAATCTTGGTAATCTCAGCCAGACGTCCTGATTTATTTTCAACAAAAACTGAAATCTGTTTTATTAACACCCCTATACCCCCTTTAATATACCTCTAATAGTTATATCCAGCCTCAAAGGCCCTTATATTCACCTCAATAAACTTCTCAGGAACCATTTCTTTGATAGATATAAACCAATCTTCCTTCTCAAAATCTAGTGACCTGGCCATTAACCCTATCATCACTGTATTAACCGTTTTAATATTTCCAGATTCTTTAGCAATCTTAAAAGCATCTATTACCCTTATGTTTGGGTATTTATCTCTTAATTTTTCTATTATATTATCAGGGTATTTTGCATTTCCTATTATTACAGGCATAGGGTCAATTTGTTGATTATTAATTAATAATCTTCCAGCTGGTTTTAAATACTCTATCCAACGAAGAGCCTCCAGCTGTTCAAAGGCAAGAATTATATCTGCTTCTCCCTTTTCAACAATAGGAGAATATACCTCTTCAGCCAGTTTAACATAGGTAACTACACTCCCGCCCCGCTGGGCCATACCATGAACCTCAGACATTTTTACATCATATGATTTATTTAACGCAACATTACCAATAACTTTACTGGCTAATAAAGTCCCCTGGCCACCAACACCAACAATCATAATATTGAGCTTATTCATTACTATCACCAGCCTTTTCAAAAGCATTAGCCGGACAAACCTCTGTACATAACATACAAGCTACACATAATGCCTCATTTACTTCCATATGATCACCCTTATCAACAATAGCCGGACAACCTAATGACATACAGAGTTTACAATCAACACACTTATCTGTGTTGATTTCCAGCACACCTTCATAATTTACCTCTTTTAATAAAGCACAGGGGCGCTGAGCTATAACTACCGACGGTTCAGCTGCCTGAACCTCTTCTTGAACAACAACCTCAAATTCCTTCAGATTAAAGGGATCGGCAATTCTAACCCTTTCTATTCCAACAGCTTCAGCTAATTTTACAAGGTCTACCTGTTTAGTTACTTCACCCTTTATTGTATAACCAGTAAGTGGGTTATCCTGATGACCTGTCATTCCAGTTATAGAGTTATCCAGGATAATTACTGTAGAATTACCCTGATTATATACAATATCAATTAAACCAGTCACACCTGAATGCATAAAGGTTGAATCCCCAAGAACAGCAACTGTTTTCCGAGCAAAGTCTTTTCCCCTGGCTTTTTCCATACCATGAGCCATACCAATACTGGCTCCCATACAGATACAGGTATCCATGGACTGCGCAGGTGGTAACGCCCCCAGGGTATAACAACCAATATCTCCAGTAACAGTCAAACCAAGTTTACCGAGGACATAATATGTCCCTCGATGAGGACAACCGGGACACATTACAGGTGGTCTAAGTGGAAGTTCATTTTTAAAGGGTTTATTTGTATTGCTATTTTCATTTAACATTTTATCTTTAATAATTTCAGCACTGAGCTCACCAGTAATAGGCAGCTTTTCTTTGCCGATTACTTTTATGCCCATTGTTTTAATATGTTTTTCAAAAAATGGCTCTAATTCCTCAACAACATATAACTTATCTACCTTATCAGCAAATTCACTTATCAATTTGTCTGGTAGTGGATAGACCATACCCAGTTTTAAATATGAAGCATCACTAAAGGCCTCTCTAGCATACTGATAAGCAATCCCACTACTTATAACACCAATTCTCTTGTTGCCCCATTCAATCCTGTTCAAAGTTGTCTTATCAGCAAAATCTTTTAAAGAACCCATTCTTTTTTCTAATACAAGATGCCTTTTCCTACCCATGGCAGGCATCATAACATATTTTTCAAAATCCTTTTTATAATCCTTCAAATCTACTTCTTCTCTATCTTTTAATTCCACAATACCCCTGGAATGAGAGATTCTAGTTGATAAGCGAACTAAAACAGGTGTATCAAACTCCTCACTAACTGCAAAGGCTTCTTTAACAAAGTCCTTACTCTCCTGACTATCAGACGGCTCAAACATCGGCAGCTTGGCAGCTCGGGCATAATTACGACTGTCCTGTTCATTCTGAGAACTATGCATACCCGGGTCATCCGCAACAACAATTACCAGTCCTCCATTTACCCCTGTATAAGAAGCTGTAAATAATGGATCAGCTGCCACATTTAAACCAACATGTTTCATTGCACAAATTGATCTAGCACCTGCTATTGCAGACCCACAGACTACCTCTAATGATACCTTTTCATTGGGAGCCCATTCAGCATATATTTCATCATATTCTGCTATACTTTCCGTAATTTCAGTACTCGGTGTCCCTGGATAAGATGAGGCTACCCTGACACCAGCCTCATAAGCACCCCTGGCAACAGCCTCATTACCAAGCATTAGTCTCTTCACTACTATTACCCCCTCTAGTATATTTATCTATCATCTATTTATCTATCATCATTTATTTATCCCTTAGATCAATTACCCGCTTAGCCTTACCTAAGGACCTTTCCAATGACTTAGGCTCAACAAGCCTTACTTTAGCATCAACCTGGAGTGTAGTCCTCAACTCTGCTTTAATACCTTTTTCAAGTTTTTCTAATTCACTAAATTTCTCCAACATCTTACCATCAACCAACTCAACCTGAACCTCTATATCATCCATATAACCCTTTTTTCGGACAAGTATCTGGTAATGGGGACCAATATGCTCCATCCCTACCAACACACTTTCGATCTGTGAAGGAAAAACATTTACTCCCCTAATAATTAACATATCATCAGTTCTACCTAGAATTTTTTTCATCCTTACATTTGTCCTGCCACACTGACAAGGCTCAGGGTCAAGGACTGTTATATCTTTAGTTCTGTATCTCAACATGGGAATCCCCTCTTTAGTAAGGGTAGTCAAAACCAGTTCACCCCTTTCACCATAGCCCTTTGTTTTGCCAGTTTCAGGATCTATAATCTCTGGATAAAAGTGGTCTTCATTAATATGCATCCCAGTATGGCATAAGCATTCACCTGCAACCCCAGGACCAACTATCTCACTTAAGCCATAATTTTCAGTTGCCTGGATACCCCACCTTTTCTCAATTTCTTCTCGGAGTTCATCAGTATGTCCTTCACCACCAAAAAGACCTAACCTTAATTTATGTTTATTACTATTCAAACCCATTTCTTCTGCAAGTTCGGCCAGATATACTGCATATGATGGAGTACCGACAATTATAGTAGAACCAAAATCCTCCATTAACATTAACTGCCTTTTAGAATTACCACTTGAAGCAGGAACAACAGTAATACCAACTTTTTCCAAACCATAATGAAGTCCAAAACCGCCAGTAAACATACCATAACCGAAAACAACCTGGGCAATATCATCCTTACATCCACCAGCTGCCTTTATTATCCTTGCCACACATTCAGACCAGTTTTCCATATCTTGACGAGTATATCCTACTACAATGGGTTTTCCGGTTGTACCAGAAGAAGCATGTAAGCGAATAATCTCTTTAATAGGAACAGCAAATAGGCCATAAGGATAATTGTCTCTCAAGTCATCTTTGGTAGTAAATGGAATTTTTTCTATATCCTTCAGTGATTTTATATCGTCTGGCTTCAAACCAACTTTGTCAAACTTCTGTCTATAAAAAGGCACATTATTATATGCCCTCTTAACTGCTTTTTTTAGATTTTTTAACTGCAATTCAGACATTTCATTTCTACTTAGACATTCTATATCTTTATTCCAGATCATATAAACATTATCCTCCTCAATATTACCCTTTAAGTTATATTTTAAGAGTTAATACCTGTCAATAAGACTAAAACAGCATTAATCCTCCTTAGTCATAAGGTCCTTTGACTCATTTGCTTACTCAACCTCTATTTTAGAACTACTCCCCATAGTTTTTCAGCTGACGAAAAAACTTTTTCTAGATGGGGTTCTGGTAAAATTAGCAAAAACACATATTTAATCATTTCTTACACGTAAAACATTTATAATTATTCTATCACATACAATAAATATTCTAGATTAAATATATATTTCCTTTAATTAAACTTCTTTTTATATCTGCTTATTACTTTATTTAATTTTCTACCACAAACTACCTGTCTAAATATTTTTTAATACTAAAAACTAGGTAATGATCCAAATACTTTAGGGGGTAATAATCTATTGTTATTTAATAGTAAAATACACAAATTATTTATTCTATTCCTTATGTTCCTCTTGTGGTCTTTTCTTAAAATAAATAGGTTTATTTCCAGGATAATCGGTAAGAAATCTCTTTTTAGATTATATTAATATATTTATATTGTAACAAGATATATTATATAACATAATATATAACATCTTCATTATTAGTTTAGGAGGTGTTATATTTTGCCCAACGATTATTGTGGTCCAGGGAGATATCCTGATAGATGGTGTGAAAACAATCTTTGCCTTATAAGGACTCTTGCCGGGAGGGAACTTAATGATATAGAACTATATGATTACCTAATTAACCTGTTAGTTGCTCAACCACAGGCACAGCAGATGCCCCGTTATACCAATCCCAGAAATGTTCTTAGAGATATCAGGGCTCTAGAAGAGAAAAATTTGGAAATATTAAGAGATATCTATATGGATATAACCGGTGAGGATATTGATCCAATAAGAGAACCCTTTACAGAACCAGTAAATTACCGTGCCGGTATAGAAAGAGCACTCTTTAACGAAATAAGGGATGCTGAGCTATATAGAAGGCTTTACCTTGATACTACTGACCCTGAATTAAGGGATATGATCTTTATAATGATGACAAATGAATATTCCAAAGCAGACAGGTTAAATTACCTTTATGCAAGAACATTATTATAATTTATAAAAACACAGCATGAATCAATTCGTGCTGTGTTTTTATAAATACCTATAATTTTGTAAAAGACTATTTTTTTTGCTAGTTCACTTTTTTAAGCAGTTTCTTCTTTGCCCAACATTTCTTTAAGACAACTCTTACATATTACCTTTTTCTTATATTCTATGGTATCTTCTGCATTCCCACAAAATAAACATGCTGGCTCATATTTTTTAAGTATTACAGTATCCTCATCAACATAAATTTCCATTGGATCTTTTCTGTCGATATGCATGGTTTTCCTTAATTCTTTAGGTAATACAATTCTTCCTAAATCGTCAATTTTCCTCACAATACCAGTTGCCTTCATACATAAGTCACCCCTTTTTTTTATTATTATAGCAAAATATGGATAACTTGTCAATAAGTTTTTGTTTTCTTTTGGCGTATTATATAATAATTATTAGTTTTTTATTATATTTCCACTTTTTCGATAGCATTTACAGGACAGTCATTTAATGCTTTTTGGCATAATTTATCTTCTTCAGCAGTCACAGGTTGTTTGTCAACAATAGCATGTTTATCCCCTATAGTAAATTTAAAATTATACGGTGCAGTTGCCATACATTTACCACAGCTAATACAGGCTTTGTTGACAAAAAATTCTCCTACTGCATTTTCTGGATAGCCTTCTTTTATATTAAACAATTTAATTCACACCCTATTTTATTTATAAAAAGCTACTTGCTTTATTATACTTAATACTATTCTTTTTATACAAAAGTAAAGACCTGGCTTTTAAGAAAAGCCAGGTCTTCAAAAATATGTTTTTATTTATTTACCTTACCTAAGATTCCATTAATAAAAGCAGGTGATTTATCATCAGAAAACTCCTTGGCTAACTCTACTGCTTCATTAATCACTACCCCCTGTGCTAAACCTTCTTTCAATTCATAAAGGGCCATCCTGAGGATATTCCTATCAATATATGACATGCGTTCTACTTTCCAATCAATAGCTAGTTCATTTATTTTTCTATCATATTCTGCTAATCCTTTTACTACACCAATTACTATATCTTCAAAATAATAATTTTCATCACAAAGAACTTCACTGTCTTTTAAATTAGCTATTCCTTTTTTTGCTTCTACTACTGATAGACTATCTAAAATATCCAGGCCGTATAACACCTGAAGTGCCCAAATCCTTTCCTGGTGTCTTGAAACCTTCAACATCAATATCCCCTTTTCTATTGTTTATATTGTGGTGGTAGTAGGCGGTCAAGAACCCTTTTGAAATCACCCTCCTGATCCCAGCGAGAACCGAGATAATAACCAACAAAAGAAAATACAACAACCAACAGAGCTTTTAAAAACCCAATGATCAATATTAAGATAGCAAAGAAAAAACCCAGGAGAGCTCCTGTAACCTTACCCTTATGATATGTTATAAGTTGAAGTAGTTTCTTCCATAATTCATTTTCCATTATAAACCACCCTATTTCACTAATTCCTGATCATTACTAACACCCTTAATAAGGACCTTAACACCTGCAACATTAACACCTGTTGTGTCTTCAATATATGATTTAACAAGCATTTGTAAATCAGCTGTTAATTCAGGGATAGGGGTATCAGCCGAAACCTTTCCTTGTAAAAAAATAAATAATCCTTCATCCTTTACTAACATCTTATTGCTAATCTCTGCAATGCCTTCCTGTTGTAACGCAACTGAATTAACTAAATTATCAAGGGCTTCAATTGTAATATCAACTTCCCCCAGGTCTGATCTACTAATTGGAGTAGTTTTAACTTCTCTTACAAAAAAAGGATAAATAATCCAGGCGCCAGCAATAAATAACAGTAAAAAGACTATACCTGCCTGCCATTGCTTATACATAGACTCAATTATATCGGGCAACAACCCAACTCTAGCAAAACCAAAAGCATAAATTGCAGTAAGCAGAGAAACAAGCATTAATATTATTGACATAATAAATATGATAAATCGATAAAAAAGATTCACTACCTTTCCCCCCATTCCCGGATTAAATTCCATAAAGCAAAAGAATCTATCTAATTAAGCCCGGTCTCTTCTACACTCTCTTGCTCGTTATCCTCATTAGCAAAATGAACCCCTTGAACATGAATGTTGACCTCTTTAACATCAAGACCAGTCATACTTTCAATAGCATCTTTCACATTTTCCTGAATACCTTCAGCAACATCAGGGATAGCATAACCATAATCAATAATAACTGTTAACTCTACAACACATTCACTCTCACTGGCTTCAACCTTGACTCCCTTTTTATGCCCAAGCATCTCAGCAATTCCACTACCAACACCACCACTCATACCTGTTACACCATCAACTTCAGTTGCAGCCAGACTGGCGATAATAGCTATAACTTCATTAGCAATCTTAATTGAACCTATATTAGCTTTATCTTCCATAAAAACTCACCCCTTTTATTTTTCGTTATTAAGCCTTCGATGAATAAAATTAGTATGATAATTACCTTTCCTGAAGTAAGCATTATTTAATATACGTAAATGGTAGGGTATTGTTGTCTTAATACCATCAATAAAGAATTCATCTAAGGCCCTTTCCATCCTTGATAAAGCCTTTTCCCTATCCTCTCCCCAGACAATTAACTTAGCAACCATTGAATCATAATTTGGTGGAATAAAATAACCAGGATAGACACCACTATCAATTCTTACTCCAGGACCTCCAGGAATAATATATTCTTCCAATCTACCTGGTGAAGGAATAAAGCCTTTTTCCGGGTCTTCTGCATTAATCCTACATTCCAGAGCAACACCCTTAAGTTTAATATCATCCTGATTAAAAGCCAGTTTTTCACCAGCAGCAATCCTGATCTGTTCTTTAATTATATCAATTCCAGTAACATATTCAGTAACAGGGTGTTCAACCTGTACCCTGGTATTCATCTCTATAAAGTAATAATTATTATCCTTATCAAGCAGAAATTCAACTGTACCGGCATTGGCATATGAAACTGTTTTAGCAACCTTTACTGCCTTCTGGCCCATTTCATACCTGAGCCCATCTTCCAGGGCAGGAGAGGGTGACTCCTCAACTATTTTTTGATGTCTGCGTTGGATCGAACAATCCCTTTCCCCCAGATGGATAACATTGCCATGTTCATCAGCCAGGATCTGAAACTCAATATGTCTGGGCTCCTCAACATATTTCTCCATATATACCTCTGCATTACCAAAAGCAGCTTCAGCTTCTCTCTGAGCAGTCTGAATAGCCTTTTTCAGATCCTTAGCATTCTGAGCAATACGCATCCCTTTCCCACCACCACCTGCAGCGGCTTTAACAATAACAGGATAACCAATTTCTTCTGCAAGTTCCAGGGTTTTTTCAATATCTGTAAGACTATGTTCAGTACCTGGTACAACAGGTACCCCGGCCTTAATCATTGTTTCTCTGGCCTTAACTTTGTCACCCATCAAAGCTATTATCTCAGAAGAAGGCCCTATAAACTTAACCCCACTACTTTCACATACTTCAGCAAAATGGGCATTCTCTGCTAAAAAACCATATCCTGGATGAATGGCATCAGCATCTGTCACCTCAGCTACACTCATAATAGCAGGTATATTAAGGTAACTCTGGTTAGAATTAGCTGGACCAATACAATAGGCCTCATCAGCCAGCTTAACATGTAAAGAATCTCTATCAACCTCCGAATAAACAGCTACCGAAGGTATTGATAATTCCTTTAGAGCACGAATAATACGAACAGCAATTTCTCCTCTATTTGCAATTAAAACCTTATTAAACATCTATTTACTCCCCCTCTTTAAAGTGGCTCTATTACGAAGAGGGGCTCTCCGTATTCAACTGCTTGTCCATTTTCTACTAATATCTCAACAATCTTACCCCTGGTCTCTACTTCTATTTCATTCATTAGTTTCATAGCCTCGATAATACATAGTGTATCACCGGGATTGACTATATCTCCTTTTGCTACAAAGGGATCAACATCAGGGGCAGGGGCCCTATAAAATGTCCCTACCATTGGAGCAACAATTTCTTCTCTGTTTGAATCAACAATATCATCCTTCTCCTGATTTCCCTGATCTTCAATTTGAGAAGGTTTCCGCTGTATATCAATAAATTGTTCTGCCTCACTAGCCTGAAAACCCCGTTTTATACTTATTTTAGTTTCCTTTTCTTCCACATTAATTTCTGTGATATCTGTCTCCTTAATTAATTCTATTAATGCCTTTATTTCGTCCAGATTCATCGTATTTCCCCCTTATTTACAACAATATTTTACCACCTGTCTATTAATTTTATCCAATTAATGGTTTAAAAACAAGCAGTTTTTAGTGCTTCTTTATATTTTTATTCTCTATTAATCCTAAAAATCCTTTTTAAAAAAGAAAACTGTTGGCAATATTACCAACAGTCTTTCATAAATAAGGCTATTATCCTGTCTCGATTTTCTTTTCAATTATGGTTACATCCTCAAAATTGAACCCGGTTATCTTGACAATAATATCACCTATTTTAGCAACATCACTTTTATTAAGTCCGTTTGTATGTACAATCACATCAACTGCTTCTTCATGAATATACGCCAGTGATTCTTTATAACCCCTGGCCCTGATTAAACTCTCTATCTCTAACTCTTTTTCCATCTTATCGGTCAATTCCAGCATCTTTTTCTGTGCTTCTTTTTTGGTTATTTCATCAGAATTTGGATTATTAATCATCTCTCTGAATATATTTATCTGTTCACTCCTGGCCTTATCTCTTTCAAGACGATATTCTATAAAGAAATCCTCTTCATTCTGAGAATCTTTTGCCTTAGTATAATTTATGTCATCAACCTTTCCCTCTCCCTGAGATTTAGACTCCTCTATCACCTCAATATTCTCTGATACCGTCTCTTCCACTGCCAGATAATCACCACCTTGGTAGACAATAATTGAAGTTACCATCCCAACCCACACCATCATAATCATCAACCAGACAATTTTCCTCCTTATCATCATACTTTTACCCCCTCCCATATGGTAGAACACTTATCTTATGAACCGGCAAATTTAATAAACTCCTTACTGCGGTAATAATATTCATTTTAATTTTACTGTTTTCAGCCCCCTGAGCCACAATAAGAATACCTGAAATAGCAGGCTGTTGCTTTTTCCTTACTACAGGGCTCTCACCTCCACTGGCATCCCTGATAATTACTAATTCGTTCTCAAATCTATCTTCATCGATCTTTCTTTCACCACCATTCTGGTCTATTTCGTCTGTCACTTTATTACTTCTGCTTTCATTATACTCATATTGATACTCCAGGGCAGAATCAGTATAAACCTTTACCCTTACCTTACCCACACCATTAACCAGTGAGATAATCTCCTCTATCTCTCCTGCTATCCTCTCCTCATATGAAACCTTCACTTCATTATTTTTTGAACCATGAGAAACCGGTGGAGATGTTTTATTCTCATTTGTAAAAAGACCTGTAAATAATAATAATAGAATCCCTATCATCCCAAGAATTATAATATTCCTCAAAATATTATGGCTATCTTTGTTCTCATTATTTAATATATTTTTAAGTTCATCCAGGATCCCCATTATATTAATCCCCCCCTGCCTTAATTATTTTGATTTCCTTTTCATTCAATTGAAAAACCTTACTTAGATTATTTTTTAATTTTATACTATCAATCCCTATATTATTCTCATTTTTTTCCTTTAAACCACTCCTATCTTTGTTAATATCGACAGGGTCAATTTCTCTTACATTCTCTCTTATCCTGTGAAAAAATACGGTTATACCAGTAAGCTGATATTCATCATTAATATCCACCTGGATATCCCTGTTATACTGCTCACTATCATAATAAAGTTCAATTACCTCCTCAACACGTCCCCTTACTTTTTCAGCATAGTAATCCTTGATTAAGGTCTTATTCTCATATTCTATCTCAGCACCCTTTTCAATTATCCCCTCCCAGTTTCCGCTAATAATTTTCCCTGGTATAATATCCTGCATTACTGTCATATCACCCTTTAAAATAGCAGATAAGGGAGAAATAAAAATAGAGATAATAAAAAACCCCATTACTACCCTGACATATTTTCGCATTTTATTACCAGGTAGGAACATCTCTAACAGGGTAGTAAAAAGAATAATAAAAACCAGGTTCTTAACCCATCTTATAACTGCCTCCATAAACTCACCTCATCATTACAGTTAAGTTGGCTGCCCCAACAATTACAGTTAAGGTTATAAAAAACATTAATGAAACTGCAGATACTGTTAAAAATACAAAAACAAGACTATTACCTACATCATTTAAAACATCTACTAACCTGGCATCGGCTATTGGTTGAATAAGGGCACTGGCTAATTTATAGATAATAATCAAGGCAATAAGTTTTATAATTGGATAGGCAATTATCATTATAATAGCTATCATCCCAAATAGATTAAGGGCGTTTTTTATAATTAAGGAACAACTTACTACCAAATCAACGGCATCAGAAAAAATGCCACCTATGACAGGTATAAACGTACCTGTCAGATATTTGGCTGTCCTTAAAGAAAGACTGTCAGTCACCGCTGCCGCCCCACCCTGAATAAGCAAGCCGCCTGTAAATATTATCAAAATTAAACCAAGCAGCCCCATACTTGCTTCCTTAAAAAGACCTGCTAACCTTGATAGGGAGAACTCATCATTTAATCTGGTAACAATACATAGGACCGTTGACAGAAAAATCATAGGTAAAACAATGAGTTTTACTATTGTCCCCAGCAGAGAGATTATTAAATATGTCAAGGGATTAAAGACTACTGCTGAGGTAAAAGCACCCATACTAACCAGCAAACTCAGTAAAACAGGTAAAAGAGCCTGCATAAATGATACAATATTATCAACTGCATCTATCCCTATGTCTATAGCAATATGAAAAGACTGTAGTACCATTACAGCCAGAATCATAAATATCAGCATATTTGATGTATTACTGATCATTGTACTGGAAAAAGAATCGTGAAATATATTTAAAATAGCACTTATAGCTGCCAGAATTATTATCTGCCCCATAATACTCAAGTTGGCTGTTACCTCTTTACCAAGGTATTTAATTATTAATTTTAATAAATCTCTCCAATCTAATTCAAGATTACCTTTTACCAGGTTTAACAGGATAGTTTTCAAGTTTAACTCTGGCAAATAATGCCCTGCACCTTTGTTTATCTTATTAACTTCCTGCTGAACTTTATCTATATCCAGTTTATTTAACTGTCTTAAAATAATCTCATCCTGATTCATCTGACTATTTTCAGCATAGCTTGGTAGCGTAAATAATAATAAACAAGATATAATTACCAATAATATCCTTACTATATTCATTTTTTACTTCCTCTCACTATAAAGGAATAATCTCAAGAATGGTTTCTATCAAGGAAAGCATAATTGGTACAGCCATAATCATAATTAATATCTTGGCCGCTATTTCTATTTTGCTGGCTAAGGCAGTTTCACCACTGTCTTTTGTAATCTCAGCCCCAAACTGCCCTATATAAGCAATACCTATTATTTTTACAATAGTATTAAAATACATTAAATCAATACCAGATTTCCTGGCAAGTTGATTAAGCAAATCAATTACCACAGCAACCTGGTCTATAATTATAATTAAGATTATTATGCCGGTTAATAGACTAAGTATAAAAGCCATTTCAGGTTTAATCTGTTTAATAACTATAATTAATATAGTAGCCAGAATTGTAACACCTACTACCTGTATAATTGTCATAAGAAATCACCTAGAACCTGAAAACCGTTCTTACATCATTAAATAACTGACTTATCAACTGTATTACTACTGTCATAACAATAATCACACTTACCAGGGTTATCATCTGGGCCTGCTCTTCTTTATCAGCCTGTTTTAGGACAATATTTATTATAGAAATAAAAATTCCAATACCAGCAATTTTAAATATCAAATTTACATCCATTAATTAACACCCCTTATCAATAGAATAAAATAATTATCATTAAACTTATTAAAACACCTGCATATCGTACTAATTTAACCTTCTTAGCAGCCTCTTTTTCTGCCTGTATTTTTTGCTGTCTGAGCCTCTTTAATATTAACTGATTGATATTGTTCTGATTATCAAGACTGGAGCTGCCGAGCTGGCGTCCCCAGCTATCAAGAATTTCAATATCTTCTTCCAGAAGACTATTATTTCTGTAATTAATCAACAATCTTTCATGCCATATCTCATAAAAAACCTTATTATTACCCTTTTCTAATTCATATGCTGTCTCCCTAAATAGATTGGCCAGTGGGCTTTTAAAGGTGGCAGCTGTTCCCATTAACGCCTCTGCCATAAAAGACTGTTTATAGCTAATCTCTGTATTAAAAATATTTATACCCATCTCTAATTCTTCCAGTTCTTTAACCCTTTTTTGATATGAGCTGCCTATAATCCAGCCGATAAAACTACCCGATACTAAGATCATTACTGCCCCAGTTAATTTTATCAACAAAACAAGAAACCTCCCTCCCATTTCTATCCCTGACCGCCTCTATTGTTCCAATCCCAGCCCTATTACTAAGAAATATAAATCTCTCAAAGAGCCCTTTATCAATTAAATCTGCTATCCCCGGCCGTCTTTTTATATCTGTAAAATCCCTGCCGTGTATAGTTGTAATAAGACTAACACCAGCATAAAGGGCCTCCTGTATAGCATTAATATCCTCATCCCTACCTATTTCATCTACAGCAATTACCTCAGGGGACATCGAACGTATTAATAACATCATTCCTTCTGCCTTAGGACAATTATCTAATAAGTCTGTCCTACTTCCTATATTATTCTGTGGCACTCCTTTATATGCCCCGGCTATTTCTGATCTTTCATCAACTAATCCGACTTTCTTTCCCTTTATACCCTTATCTAACATTCCTTGACTGAAAATACGAATTAAATCACGTAATAGAGTTGTTTTTCCACAGAGTGGAGGTGAAACAATAAGGGTATTTAAGACCAGGTCCCTTTCTCTATCATATAGATAAGTAACTATATCCTCAGCTGCCCCGGTAAATTCCCTACATATCCGATAATTTAAACTATTTATATTTTTAATAGTTTTAATCCTAGCATTTTCCACAACAACTTGACCTGTAAAACCCACCCGGTGGCCGCCAGGTATAGTAATAAAGCCCTCCAGCAGCTGCCTCTCAAGGGCGTATATGGAATTATGTGACAATAATAAAAAAGCCTTTTCCATCTCTTCCCTGTTTAATCCATAAAATCTATCACTATTTTTCAATCTTTTTCCATTGAGATCAATAAAAAAATCTATATTACTGCCGATAAGCTGAATAGCCTGATTTACTCTTAATCTTATTTCAACCAGCTTCTTATCTCTCCATTCGCTTAAACCTCCAATCAACAAAGCGGTCCTTTCTGGTAAATAGTCAAGAAGATTTTCCGACAACAGCCTCACTCCCTAAAGTTTGTCCTATTTAATAAATATTGCCAGCAGCCAAAAATATGCATGGATTTACTTTAAAAATAGAATTTATTTATGCTGTATAATTCTTCTTACTATATGAAATGATAAAAATGGAGGTGTTGCAAAATAGATAATAAAGCCAAAACCACCAGTTATATTACTGCCGGGATAGGTGTAGCAGTTACAGCTTTAGGGTGGAGTTTACTTCCCTCCTTGTGGGGAGCCGGGATTCTGGGGTTTGGTGCAGCCCACATAGTCCTGGGCTTACTTGATACCCAGCGTCCTTCTATCAGGAAATAAATTCACCTCCAATAAAAAAAGAGATAAGGAGGGATAAAACTCCTTATCTCTTTTAACAGTAAATATTCAATTTTATTTATAAATTATACCCTTTCCATATATTCCCCTGTCCTTGTATCTACCTTGACAATATCTCCTTCACTAATAAACAAGGGAACCTGTACCACAGCACCACTCTCTAAGGTAGCAGGTTTAGAACCACCAGAAACAGTATTACCCTTTATACCGGGTTGAGTTTTAGCTACAGCCAGTTCCACAAAGGTTGGTAAATTAATATCAATCGGACGGCCTTCATAAACCGAAATCTCCAGAACCATATTCTCCTTAAGATAATCTATCTTTTCCCCCAGCTGCTCCTGACTAAGAGCAATCTGTTCATATGTCTCAGTATCCATAAAAATATAATCATCACCATCACGGTAGAGATATTGTTTTTCCCGCTGTTCAACATGGGCCCTATTGACCTTTTCATTAGCACGAAAGGTCTTCTCAATAACACCACCATCTTCAACATTCTTAAGCTTTGACCTTACAAAAGCCCCACCCCTACCGGTCTTGGAATGCTGAAAGTCTACTACCTGATAAACAGTCCCATCCAGTTCAATAGTCAATCCATTATGAAAATCATTTGTTGAAATTACGGCCATACAATGTCCTCCTTAAAATTCCTGTATAATTTTATTTAAACATTTTATTAAAAAAACCCATTATATTATAACATTTCTATTAAAACATAACAAATTAACTATATTATAAACTTATCAACTCACGAGGAGAATCATTTAACACTTCACAACCATCTTCTGTAATTAATAGGTCATCCTCAATCCTGACCCCACCCCATTCCGGTATATAGATACCAGGTTCATCAGTGATTACCATCCCATCTTCCAAAACTGTATCACTGGTATAAGAAACCCTTGGTTCTTCATGTACCTCAACACCTATTCCATGACCAAGACCATGACCAAACCTACTTCCATAGCCTTTATCTGTAATAATGTCCCGGGCAATCGCGTCAACATCCTTACAGAGCATACCTGCTTTAACCCTTTTTTTCACCTCTTGCTGGGCCTTTAAGACAATATCATAGATATCCCTCTGTTTTTTAGTAGGCTTTCCAACAACTATAGTCCGGGTCATATCAGAACAATAGCCATTATAAAAACAACCGAAATCCATAGTAATAAAATCCCCATCTCTTATTACCTTATCACTGGCCACACCATGGGGTAAAGAAGACCTTTTACCAGAGGCTACAATAAAATCAAAGGCATTTCTCTCTGCCCCCTGTTTTTTCATAAAAAACTCCAGCTCCAGTGCGATTTCTCTTTCAGTACAGCCGGGTTTAATAAAATCAAGAATATGGGTAAAGGCCAGGTCTGTAACAGCAGCAGCCGTTTTTATTAGGGATATTTCTTCCCTGTCTTTTTTAATTCTTAGTTTACTAATTAACCCAGTCACAGCTTCTAATTGGATTCCAGTTAGAGCTTTTTTATATTTCTCATACTGTTTATAATTAACTGCCTCTGCTTCAAAGCATAGTTTACTTACACCCTCTCTGTGCAAAATCTTCGACAATTTCTTTTCTAAATCCTTATTTATCTTAATAATTTCATATCCCTCAAGCTGTTTTTCGGCCTGTTCAACATAACGAAAATCGGTTATAAAATAATTATGATCAGGTGTAAAAAGAATTCTCCCGGCTGTACCGGTAAACCCACTCAAATAAAAACGGTTCTCCGCTCCATCAATGATTAGAGATTCTATCCCTGATTCCTTGAGCAATCTTCTTAGCTGTTTTATTCTTTTAGCCATTAAAAACTACCTTTCTTTATTATATTGACCACTGCCTCAAGAGCATAGATATACCCATCAGGTCCCAGACCAGAGATCTGTCCTACTGCTATGGGAGCAATTACAGAGTTGTGCCTAAACTCCTCCCGCTGATAAATATTACTAATATGTACTTCAACTACAGGTAATTTAACAGCAGCCAGGGCATCTCTTAGAACAATACTATAATGGGTTAACCCCCCGGGGTTTATAACAATACCCTTATAATCATTATATCCCTCATGTATAAAATCTACTATCTCTCCTTCATGATTACTCTGATAGATTCTTACCTCAACATTTAAAAAACCTGCCCTCTTATTTATCATATCATTAACCTGCTGAATACTCTCCATCCCATATACCTCAGGTTCACGGGTCCCCAGCATATTTAAATTAGGACCATGTATTACCGCAATCTTTAACACAATAACCCCTCCAATATCCTCTTAATCAAGCTATGGTCTATCCCTTCTCTAATAAAAGCATTCCCAATCCTATCAATAAGTACCCACCTTAAGCTATCATTCTTAACCTTTTTATCCCGGAAAAGTGCTGTAAAGATAGCCTCCGGGTCTTCTTGATGGCCAAGCGGTAAATCGTAAAGCCTGATTAATTCCTCAGTGAATTCCAGGTCAGACTTTTCCAACAATCCCAAAGAATTTGCTAGACGAGCAGCCCCCAGCATACCTATAGCAACTGCTTCACCATGGTTATACTTCTTATAAGCTGTTACCGCTTCCAGAGCATGACCAATAGTATGTCCGTAATTTAACAGAGCCCTCTTCCCTTTTTCTTTCTCATCCTCCATGACAATAGCTGCCTTAATCTGACATGAACGGTAAATAATATGGCTAAGTTCATCTTTCTCCAGTTTAAAAACATTTTTTGACCTTTCAAACAGATAATCTGCCAGGCCCTGATCAGCAATCAAACCGTGTTTTATTATCTCTGCCATACCGGTTTTAAATTCCCTGGGAACCAGGGTCTTTAAAAAAACAGGATCAATTAATACCATCTCTGGTTGATAAAAAGCCCCAATCATATTCTTGCCTGCTGGATGGTTAATAGCCGTCTTTCCGCCTACACTACTATCCACCTGAGCTAACAGACTTGTCGGCAGCTGTACAAAGGGAATACCTCTCATAAAAGTGGCCGCCAGAAAACCAGCCAGGTCTCCAACAACTCCACCCCCCAGAGCAATTATCAGATTATCTCTGTTAAAATTATTATCAACTAAAAGGTCATAACCCTTTCTCAAGGAATGGTAAGACTTGGATTTTTCACCAGCGGGAATAATATATTCCAGAACCTGATAACCAGCCTTTTCCAGAGACGAAACAATACTAGCACCATATAATCCACTGACATTAGCATCCGAAAGGAGTAGTACCTTATTCCCTCTATAACAGTCACTAATTAAGCTGCCTATTTGGGATGATATATTGTTTGCAATAATAATAGGATAAGAACACTTGGTTTCACTAATATGTACCTTAAGTTCCTGTCTACTCATCATTAATCTCTCCTATCAAATCAAGTATTTCTTCCACTATTTCTGCTGGGCTTTTCCCCATTGTGTCAATTTTATTAGTAAAGACATTATAATATTCTGCCCGCCGTGATAGCAAATTCCTAATCTCAGCCAGGGGGTCTGATACCCTGAGTAATGGACGGTTATTATCCACCCTAACCCTCTGATAAATCTCCTCAGCTGGGGCAGTCAATAGAAAGGAAACTGTTCTGGAGAGCAGTAATTCCCTGTTGAATCCAGAAATAACTAGCCCACCCCCTGTTGAAATAACAATTCTATCCCCTTTAAGTATCCCTGCCAGGCTCTCAGTCTCAACCCTGCGGAAATATTCTTCACCCTTTCTTTGAAAAATTTCCGGGATACTAAGACCTGTCTTCCTCTCTATTAATTCATCGGTATCAAAAAACTGATAACCCAACTCAACTGCTAATAAACTACCTACTTTACTCTTGCCTGTAGCCATAAAACCTACTAACGAAATTCTCAACTTAATTTTACCCCCTGATTAATCCATCATCCCAAGATATCCGCGATAATTATTGATAGTTTCCCTGATGCTATCTCCACCAAACTTTACTAGCATAGCCCTGGCCAGTATAAAAGCAAGCATGGCTTCTCCTACAACACCCGCAGCAGGTAGAGCCGTAACATCTGACCTCTCAATACTGGCTGTAAAAGGTTCTTTGGTCTTAATATCCACAGAACGTAAGGGCCTATAAAGGGTTGGTATTGGCTTCATCGCCATTCTAATTATCAGGGGTTCACCATTTGTTATACCGCCTTCCAGACCACCAGCCCTGTTGGTCTTTCTGTAATACCCTTTATCTGGCTGATAAAATATCTCGTCATGTACATCATGACCTGTCCGGGAAGAATTTTCAAAAGCCGGACCGATCTCAACCCCTTTAACTGCGGGAATACTCAATATCGCCTGAGCCAGTTCCCCATCCAGACGGCGATCCCACTGAACATGACTCCCCAGGCCAACAGGCAGGGGTGATGTTCTAAGTTCTACAACCCCTCCCAGACTGTCCCCTTTTTCTTTTATTCTATCTATATATTCTTTCATCTCCCGTTCTTTGTCTTGATCATAACAGGCCAGTTCAGAATCCCTGATCCCAGCCTTTAATTCTGCTAAACCTACCTCAGGAGAGCAGCTCTCTATCTCACCTAGCTGTATTACATGACTGATAATCTCAATGTCAAAATAATGCAGGAAATTATCAAGCAGACCCCCAACCGCTGTCCGAGCCGCTGTTTCCCTGGCACTAGCCCTCTCCAGTATATTTCTAATATCATCCTGCTGATACTTTAAAACACCTGCCAGATCAGCATGTCCAGGACGGGGGCGGGTTACTTCTTTATCAATCTTTCTGATCCTGCCGTCCTTTTTGATTACCACTTCTTTTTCTGTCGGATTAGTATCTTTATCAACAGACATTACACCCTGCCAGTTCTCCCAGTCCTTATTATGAATCAAGAGACCAACCGGACTCCCTATTGTTTTACCATGTCTTAGACCACTAAACACCTCAACCCTGTCAGTTTCTATCTTCATCCTGCCACCGCGGCCGTAACCCTGTTGCCGCCGGGCCAGTTTCTCATTTATCCTGGCAAAATCCACCTTAACCCCAGCTGGCAAACCATCAACTATCGCCATAACACCTTTACCATGTGATTCACCAGCTGTCTTAAATGTCAACATAGCTCTACTCACCTCATCAATTATTATTCAGTTTATTATACCATTCTTAGTAAATTAATTTCTACATAAAAACAATATATCCTGCTCTTTTTGAAGAAATTAAAAGCCCCCCTAGCTCAGGAGGGCTTAGATCTATTCACCATTTTTAGTTTTATCACTCAAAATATCTTTTAACTCCTCATCAGTCAGACCAATAAATTCCCTCTCAGATGCTTTTACTTGCTCCTCAGGAACAGAGTCAGCTTGCAGTTTATCATCTTCCTTTACAATATGGGGGGTAATAAATATGATCAATTCTGTCTTGATATTCTCCATTTGCTTATTGCGAAACAAAGACCCAAGTATTGGTATATCTCCCAGATAAGGAACCTTTGATAAGGTCTCCATTTCATCCTCCTTGATAAGACCTCCAATAGCAAAGGTCTCTCCATCTTCCAATCTTATTTTAGTATGAGCCTCTCTAGTATCTACTTTATAATCTCCATTGGCATTCGTACTAACACTACTAACCTCTGGATTTACTTCTAAAGTTATTTTATTATCTTTGGTAACCCAGGGGGTAAATATTAAATTAATACCAGCTTCAATGTATTCTATACTATCATCGTCATCATCGTCATCATCGTCATCGCTGTCATCATCAATTATAGCTATTTTATCACCAATAAGCAATTCCGCTTTTTCACCACTGAGGGTCATTAACCTGGGATTTGCCAGATTATTAGTCTGTCCATTGGTTTCCAGCATTTTAATAAATTCAGGAAATGACATGTTTACTTCATGTATTTTACCATCATCATCTTCATTAACTATGATTTTCGCTAATTTCTCATCTATATCAAAACCCATTTCACTAAGCCCGTCTGTTGATACCTCTTCAACCCTGGCTTCAATAATAACCTGTTTCCTGGGCTTATCCAATTTATCGAGGAGTTTCAGCAGCTCAGCAATATCACTTTCTTTACCCTTGAAAACCAGTTCCTGTCTTATTTTATTAGACTGAATATTAACATCAGGATATAAATTGTTCAGCGTGTTTAATATCTCTTCAAGGTCTAGATAATCAATAACAGCAAACTCTGTGATATTTTTACTCTCAATATCCAGGCTTTTGATTAGCTCGATAGCCCCATTAATTAACTCTTCCTGCCCACTAATCTCTAAAACCCCACTACCTTCATCAAAATTAAAAACTATCTTATCATAGTCCTCTAACTGTTCTTTAATTTCACTCAGTCCAATGTTCTTAATCTCAAGACTAACTGTCTTTACCTGCTGATGAATATCCAATTTCTTGATTAGCTCCATTACCAGGTCGACTTCTTTTTCATCACCTTGAATAATCAGCTGTTTATTGATTGTCTCTTCAGCCTTTACTTCAGGATATAGGTTTTCAATGTTAGTCAATAATATTCCAAGATCAATATGCTTAATCTGGACTGTTTTTATACTTATCTCTTTTTTTACATCCATATTTTTAATTAATTCTTTAACACCACTGATCTCTTCAGCAACACCTTTTATAATCAGATTATTATTATTCCTATCTATTTCTACCACTAAAGTCGGATAAATTTCTTCCAGGATTCCCTTAATTTCTTCTAAAGAAGCATATTTTATTTTAATTGTTTCTAAACTTCGTTCAAGGTATAATTCCCTTATTTTCTCTGGAGGAGCAACAATTACTGTATTATTATCCCAGACATAATCCAACCCCTGGGTCTGAGTAATCAGTTTTATTGCCTGTTTAAAGGTCATATCATTTAAGCTGACTGTTATCTCTCCTTGTATACTACCATCTGTCAGCAGATTAATATCTGCTACCTTAGCAATAGTCCGCAGGACATCCCTGATATCAGCCCCTTTGAAATTCATATTAATAATATCTTTATCCCCGGCTGCTAACAGGGCTGAACCGTAACTAATTAATAATATCAAAATTAAAGTTAATATTATAAGATTTTTTCTAGATATACCCATCTGTCTCACTCCCCATCTCTATAGTAAATTGCCAGCATTGATAGCTCATTAGCAAATCCCTTTCCCTTATTTTAAGAACCCTAAACTCATCAACAGTATCATTAACTGTAATAAGTCTAGTTCTATCACCTGTATCAATGATGGCAATCTTCTTATCCCGACCAGTAATAATACCCTTTAATTCAAAAGAAATCATCTCCCTAATATCTTTAAGAGAGAGCTGTGGACTGGATTTTTCAGAGTCAATCCCATAGTTTTGAAAAGGGTCACGGAAATTACTGCGGTATAGATACCTGATCACTGGTTTTTCATCATTACTTAGCTCTTTATCTTCTATCAATGGCTTTGCTGCCATATTACCCTGGGCTGCAGAATTTTTTTTAAGTGCAGAACCCTCTGTAACAAACCCTTCGACAGGCTGGCCAACCGCTTTATGCTCGACAACTGCTGGTTCCTTGTATCTATAGAAAGCAAAATAATATACCCCGACAGACAGGAGAAAAACGGTGACGACTATGATAACAATCAAATATGGTTTTTTCATGGTTTGTCACCACCAGTCAGTAAATCATCATGATAGATAATGATTCCAAATGCCTCTAAAAGATTGTTTTCAGCAATCCTGGCTATTCTCATATTACTAAACTCAGCCTGTCCATTAAGTTTTTCTATCCCTTCAAGGAATTTGATAAGCTGATTGTAATTACCCTTAAGTAGAATGCTTATCTCAGTCTCTTTTTCATCTTCTTCAGGGATGAAGGAGCTAATCTTAATACCAGACTTGCCAGCTTCCCCTTCCAGCACTGCCAGCATTTCATCTGCTGAATTAATTTTGTTTTTATTAAGCTCTTCCTCAATGTATTGCAATTGATCATACCTATCCTGTAGAACAGGTAGTTTTCTAAGGGTGGCGGTTGTTTTATTAATTTGTAACTCCTTATTTATTTTTAACTGGCTTAGATTAGCTATATTTTCCTCTAAGGGCTGGTAAATATAGAAATAATAGCCTGCCCCAAGGGCAAAAAATATCAGGAATATTAGCATTACCCGTTCCCTACGGCTTAAACTGCTCAGCACGCTGATCACCCTCTCTATTAACTAAACCCTGTATTCTAAATTCAACATCATTATTCTCTCTCAAATTAAGTAATTTAACCCCTTTGAAAAAGGGAGATAACTTCATATTATTGATCAACTCTAATACCCGCAAATTATTCTCTGCCCGACCGAAGAGCTGCAGGATATCACCCTCTATCTCCATTGTCTCCAGCATAGTCTTCTGGGGAATAAGATAACCCTGTTCCCTGATAATATCATTCCAGATATACCTTAATGCTGCCATCTTTGCTTCTATTTCTTCCAGTTCTTTAACTCGCTTTTCCAGACTGTGGTATTCATTTAAGCTGATACTTAATTTAGACAACTGCCTATCCAGTCTATTCACCTCAGCTTTTAAGCTCTTTTGCCCGGTATATAGGAAATAGTAGTTTAATCCAAGGGCAGTTATAAATATTAACAAAGAGATAATAAATATTGTTTCACCCCAATTTATAGCACTACTTTGCTTTTTTTCCTCAAGTAGGTTTACCCTCATCTAGCTAACACCTCACTTGCAGCAAGCCCCACTGTTACAGCAAATTCCTCTAATTTGGAATCCTTTTCCCCCTTATACTTTATTCCCTCAAAAGGATTTAATGGATAGAGATCTCTCCCTATAGTCTCTGTTATTAACTCCGGGAGATTCTTTAATCTGGAACTACCACCAGTCAAAAAAACCTCGTTCACATCTTCTCTATATTCCATTTGATAATAGTCCAGACTACGCTTGATTTCCTCAGCCAGATTATTAGCTGCTGAAAAAAGAAAATGAGCTTCTGACCCTGAACTGGCTGCCTGAGAAATAAGGAGTTCCAACTCAAGGTCTTTTTCCCCTCTCAAATGGATACCATTTTCTCCTTTAAATCTCTCTGCCTCATTATATCCCAGATTCTTTCCCTCCATAAGTGTGCTGCTGAAATCATTACCACCAACAGCTATCACCCTGGAAAGAAAGATATTCTTACTACTGCCAATAATAATTCTGGTCCCTGAGGCACCGATATCAATCACAGCTGCTGTAGAGTCATCCAGCTTATTTTGAAAATCCAGCAGGGAGAGCAGGGCCATGGGTTGTATGTTTATAACAGAGGGAGTTAAGTTTATCCTTCTAAAAACACTTTTAATACTGGCTATAATATCACTCTTAACAGCAAGCAGTAAAATCCCCAGCTTATCCCTTTCCTGTGAGATGATTTTGTAATGAAGGACAGCATTTTCTACAGGGTAGGGCAGGTAATCAGCTGCCTCCCATTTTAAGGCCTCTGCCAGTTCATCAGCATCCATAACAGGGAGCTCTATCTTTCTGATGATAAGGTTATTGACTGGTGTAGTAGTAACTAGCTCATCCCTTTTACCATTAAGCTCCTCTAACAGTTCTGCCAATCTAGCTGCCACAACAGCCTCATCAATAATCCGCCCATCTTTAATACTTTCATATGGCAGTTTCTTTAAGGAAATACCCTCCAGCATCAAATCAGAATCATTAATAAACCTGGCTGCCTTAATACTATCTGTTCCTATATCTACTGTAGTAAACCTCTTTTTAAACAGCAATTTTTATCACCTCACAGTTTTTAATTTTTAGAATTCCTGCCAATCACTAATTGTTCTAATAACATTAACGCTTGTAAAATTTTTACTGGTTGCAATATTATTAAGCACATTAATATAAGCATTATCATAAATAAAAGTACCCTCAGCATTTGCATTGTTTTTAGCAAAAGCACTCCCAATCAATTCAAAATCATTAATTGAGCTAGAATTTATATTCAAATTATCTTCACCTACAAGTAACCCTTTATATCGTCCATATTTAGGATTAAGATTTTTTTCAAAATAAGATATAGCATAGTCATGGGTATAACTGCCATTTTCATAATTGGCATATATCTTATAATTATTATTACAATTTAAATTTCCACTAACTATTAAAACACCACTACCTTTGATATATAAATCTCTACTATTTAGAGTAATATTCCCTTTAACAACAACAACTTTACTATCTATATCTAATACATATTTCCCCTCATGGTCAATATATAAAATGTAATTTCCATTTTCATCCTGATATGTATCAAAAGATTCAATAACATAATCAGCTTTTTCTTTGGCCTCTGTAAAATAATCTATAAGTACATCTGTTTTTAATTCTTCATCTCCATCACCTAAATTTGCATGAATATCATCCACGTCTTTAGGATTACCATCATAATCATATATATTTCCATTAATATGTTTATTTGCAGCAACCTGACCTTCTACTTTAATACCACTTCCATTCGAATTAATTATATTCCCAGCAGCTATTGGAAATTTAAACATCTTAAAATCAAATAAATCTGAAACTAATTTATAAATAACTACTAATTTACTATTAACCTTATTATACCTTCCAGATATAATTAATTGATAATCACTACCAACTATCTCTTTCGATAATTCTTCTATTTCTAAACCATTCAATAAATTCTCTATTTTAGCCTTTTCTTCATCGATCAATTCATCATCATTCCATTTACTATCATCAGCAAGCAGATAACTGGCATATTCAACAGCTGACTCAGCATAGTAATCTGCCTGAAGCATATTTTCTTCATACCTGGAGATATGTATCTCATTATTAATGGTAACTGCCATTCCAACAGCTAACACAACCAAAGTCAGCATTAAGACCATACTTAAAACCAGCACAGAACCACCCTGCTTCCCCATCAACTGTCCCTCCTTTTTAACCATTATTGTCAGTTATTCTGCGGTAGAACTCCTCGACAAAGGTATAACTCTCTCCATCCTTTTCCTCAAGCTCTACTGTAATAGTAATCATCTTATTATTTTTGCTTAGCTCAAATTTATTTGCCTTGCTACTAATAAAAGTAATCCGGTTACCCCAGTTAAAATTACCCTCACTGTCTGCAATTTTTTTTCTATAATATAATTCTCCATCATTTTTGATACCAAAACCAATGCCATTATAATCCCCACTACCTGCCTCAATTGTTGAAAAGGTAAACCTGACTTTATCCTGGTTAGAATTATAACTGTTATTAATAGTAACTGTTTTTGCCATTCGTATATATGGGGCTATTCTGTCGACAATAATCCTATGATCCTGCTGGATATTCAGTTTTTCTCGATTAAAATCAAGGACTACAGTACTGCTCAAAAAAGCACTATAAATAACAGTAGTTAATAAAGCAATTATAGACACTGCCAGCAGAACCTCAATGAGTGTAAAAGCACTCTCGGAATTGTTTTTTATAACCCTCACTTTTTCACCACCAGTGACTTCAATTCTATTTCTTTATTGGAGCCATCCCAGCTAATAGCAACAGTAATTAACCGTCCATCATTATTACCATCACCATCAATATCAATATTGCCAGTTATCCGGGAATTAATCTTAAAATCATCAGCCTTAAGACTGTAATCACTATCAATCAAGTTATCTATTTCACTATAATAGCTGAGGTTCAAGGTATCCCAATCATTGATACAGGCCAGTTTTATATTTTCCATTGTATCTGCTGCAATCTTTACAGCCTGAGCACGTTTTCCTGTCTGGTGGGTAAAAATTACGCTATTGGTAAAATATCCCGATATAGAGATAAAAACAACAGCTATAATCACTATAGTCAATAAAACCTCAATTAGTGTAAAACCAGTATCTCGCTTTAAACCAAGCATATTACCCACCCTCTAGTTATTCTTTATGAATAAAACCAGTCCCTGTAACAACTACTTTAAGACTATTAACACCATCTGATAATATAAGGGTTCCCCCGTCAGCAGTCCCCAGTGGTTTAAATCTAAGCTGATTATCATTACGACTACAGCTAATTGTAAATCTATTGCCTACTTCAATAACCTTATTATAAAAACTCTCACCATCTTTTTTTACAGCTAATTTCTTGCTGGATAATAGTTCCACCAGATAATCCTCTGATTCAATAATTGCAGTCTGTCGCACCTTTCTTAATGTCGAGTAAATAATCTCTCTATAATTTTTCATTTCCAATGAATTAAAATTAACAGCGGGAAAAATAAAAGAAATACTGAGACTTAGTATAGCAATCACAAGTAAGAGCTCAAGCAGCGAAAAACCCCCTTCACCACAAAACATCACAACTCATCCCTTTCTTATGATTAATAAAGACTCATTAAAATAGAAAACAATTCTTCTCCATAAAACAGACTAATAATGGTACCAAGACCAATAAAAGGGGCAAATGGTATCCTGGTCTTTCTATCCATTATCCCGGCAATCATTAATATCAGGCCAGTAATCGAACCAATTAAGGAAGCCAGAAAAATACCTATTAAGGTAAATTGCCAGCCTATAACGGCACCAATAACAGCAACCAGTTTAACATCTCCCATACCAAGGCCTTTACCATAGAGCAAGGCTAGCAATAAAAACAATCCTCCGGGAACTAAAATACCTGTTAATGAACCCATCAAAGAAATATGATTCAAAAATATGGATGAGATAAGGGCAGCAATTAACGCCGGGTAAGTTAGTTTATTGGGAATAATCTTGTATTGTAAATCAATTAATGAACAGACAATTAGTATACAGATTAAGATGCTGTAGATTATAAAGGATATATTAAGACCATAGTTATGATATAAAATAGTAAGCAAAAAAGCCGTTAAAACTTCAACTACAGGATACTGCCAGCTGATAGCCTTACCACAATACCTGCACTTACCCCTGGTCAGAAAAAAACTAAATACCGGGATAAGGTCCCTTATTTTTAAATCTTCACCACATTCTAAACAGTGGGAACCCGGGGTAATTATTGATTCCTGACGGGGCAGACGCCAGATAATTACATTGAGGAAACTACCAAAAGTAAGGCCTATCATAACTATTAATAAATCTATTATCATCATATCAAATCCCTTATTACAATTTATAATTTAATTGGTAAAGCAGGAAGAAAAATACAATTTAATATTCCTCCTCCTACTCTACACATTCATCTCTTAACAACCTATATTTAATCTATGGGAGTTATACCACTAGGTGTTAAAGTCAAATCAACTGCATTATCATCATTATAATCAACTGTTATTTCATAAGATGAACTAGTACTTGACTCAGTGAAAGTATAATCTGAGGTATCAACACTAACATAAGTACTAAAGGCATTATCATCTTCATCTTTTGTATTCCAGGCTGTTGGATACGAATTATTATTCGTAAACCAGATTTCTAAAGCCGTTTGTATAGTTCTAAGATTAGCCCTAGCAGCTGCTTCTGTAGCCTCTTCTCTTACACCAGTAATTCTAGGCACTGCAATAGTAGCTAATATACCCAAAACCGCAATGACAACCAATAACTCAATTAAAGTAAAACCCCTTTCACTCCTGAAAACCTGTCTAAATCTCTTCATAATTTCAAACACCCCTTATTAAATAAATTTTTATAAAATATTCCCTTTTTTATAATATTACCAATTTTCACCCCCTTTTACTTCTGCTTTAGACCCAACAAATTATTTTCCTATCTCTGACCTCTGACATCCTGGCTCCTAAAAATATTGATACATATCAAACATCGGCATCACAATAGATATTACTATAAAACCTACTACCAGGGCCAGCAGAACTATCATCATTGGTTCTATCAGGGAAATAGAGGCATCAATACTACTCTCTACCTCCTGTTCATAGAAAATATTGATCTTCTGCAGCATCTTTTCCAGTGAACCCGATTCCTCACCAATCCTGACCATCTGAACAACCATTCCCGGGAATTCAGCTGCTTCAGCCAAGAGATGGGATAGATTGACACCTTCCCTGATCTGTCCCCGTGCTTCAAGTAAAAGATCAGCATAGACCTTGTTATTAAGCACTTCTTCTACAACAGCTAATGAAGCCAGTAGGTCAATACCACTCCCCAGTAGAACCGCCAGGGTACTGGCAAAACGTGAGATAATAATCTTTTTTATCATCTTACCAAGCACTGGAATCTTAAGAATAAACCTATCCAGCCGATGTTTCCCTTCGGCTGTTTTAAGATATTTATATAATATTAAAATAAGTAATACCATAATAATCAACAAAAACCACCAGTAAGCCTGGACAAAAGCACTTAGTCCCAGTAAAATTCTGGTAGGCCAGGGTAATTCAGCCCCAAACCCGGCAAACATAGTGACAAACATAGGTACTATCCTGACCAGTAGAAAAATAACAACTAATATGGCTACAATTAATATAGTAAAGGGATAATAGAGGGCTGACTTTATCTTACGGTTTATTTCATCCTGTCTCTCATAATGATTAACCAGTTGATTAAGTATTTTATCCAGCACACCACCGGTTTCACCAGCCTTAATTAATTGACAGTAGAGTGTGGGGAAAACAGCCGGGTATTTCATCATTGTTTCTGAAAGACTCATCCCGGTTTCTATATCCTCCTGCATACCACGAATAACTTCCTTTAACCGTGAGTGTTCAGTTTCCTGGTAAAGGATATTTAGACAATCAACCAGACTGATCCCGGCATCGATCATGGCAGCAAACTGCTGGCTGAAAATGGTCAAATCTTTAGTTTTAACCCTTTTATTCACTGTCAGGTAATCAGCAAGTTTCTTTTTCTCTTTTTTTTCATTAATAGCAGTAGGATAATACCCCTTTTCCTTCAGTTGTTTAGCTGCGAGATCAGCAGCTTCAACCTCAATAGTCCCACTGATCTTATTACCACTATGATTAACAGCCTCATATTCATAGAGTGGAGACATAAACTTCCCCCCCTTTATTCGTTACTTAGCCAAGCCTGGTGATGCCCTTTTTGATATATTCAGGATTAGTAGAACGCCTGACTGCAGTTTCCATACTGATCAATCCCTTTTCGTAAAGTGATATCAGGTAATTATTCATCACTATCATACCGTATTTGGCACCTGTCTGCATAATTGATTCCAGTTGTGAACTTTTACCCTCGCGAATAATATTGCGTACAGCTGGAGTACCAATTAACACCTCCAGCCCGGCCACCATTCCCTCCATATCTGCCCGGGGCAAAAGCTGTTGAGCAATAATCCCGTTAAGTACAGAAGATAACTGGATTCGAACCTGCTGTTGTTGATGAGCTGGAAAAACATCAATAATTCTATCAACAGTCTTGGGGGCATCAGTTGTATGGAGAGTAGCCAGCACCAGATGACCGGTCTCAGCAGATTCCAGAGCAATAGAAATAGTCTCCAGGTCACGCATCTCACCTACCAATATTACATCCGGGTCCTGACGCAGGGCAGCCCGCAGTCCTGCAGCAAATGATCTGGTATCAATCCCTACCTCCCTTTGATGGACAATTGAATTATTATGTTGATGGAGGTATTCAATCGGGTCCTCCAGGGTCAGGATATGACATTTCCTCTCTTGATTAATCTCATTGATCATTGAGGCCAGGGTAGTTGATTTACCACTACCGGTTGGCCCAGTACATAAGACCAAGCCTCTGCGCTGAACCGCCATTTTTTTGAGTATTTCCGGCAGCCCCAGGTCATCAATTGTCGGTATCTCTGTCGGAATAATTCGCAGGGCCAGACTGACAGCCCCCCTCTGGCGATAGGCATTTACCCTGAAACGGGAAAAACCGGGAACACTATAAGAAAAATCAAGTTCCCCTTGTTCCTGAAAGGCCTTCCACTGATCCTCATCCATCAAATACCGACATATCTCAATCAGGTCAGCAAAAGTAAATTTATGAGAATATTGTTCATAAGCCCTTAATACCCCGGTAGTCCTGACAACAGCCTGGGAATTTACCGTTAAATGGAGATCAGAGATATTAGCATCTTCAACAACACTCTTTAATAATCCTATTATATCCAGGTCCATAATATTCACCCACCCCTTAGATTATTACCCGCATTAGTTCATCAATTGATGTAAGACCCTGTTTTACCTTGATCACTCCATCCTGATGGAGTGTTGTCATACCGCGGGAAACAGCATACTTTTTAAGCTCATCCTCCATGATACCCCTGCTAAGCATTTTCTTTAGCTTATCATCAACTACTAAAACTTCATGGACAGCCAGTCTTCCCCGGTAACCAGTAGAACTACACTTATCACAGTGCCGAGCCTGATAAACAGCAGCATCAAGTTCTTCAATCCCTAGTATTTCTTTTTCCTCTTCCAAAAGGAATTTTTTCTCTTTACAGGAACTGCAAAGTCTCCTCAATAACCTCTGTGCTACCACCCCAATAAGGGTTGAGGAGACTAAATAAGGGGGGATACCCATATCTATTAATCGAGTAATCGAGCTTACTGCATCATTGGTATGTAGGGTACTTAAAACCAGGTGACCGGTCAAGGCAGCCCTGACAGCTATCTGGGCTGTCTCTTTATCCCTGATTTCCCCAATCATAATAATATCAGGGTCCTGTCTCAGAATTGACCTTAAAGTACTGGCAAAGGTCAGGCCTGTTCTGGGATCAGCCTGTATCTGATTAATCCCCTTGATCTGGTATTCAACAGGGTCCTCAACTGTCACAATATTTTTAGTTACCGAGTTTAAATAATTTAAAGCTGCAAATAGTGTGGTGGATTTACCACTACCAGTTGGTCCTGTAACAAGTAAAATACCGTGGGGCTGCTCAATTAAGGCTTTAAAACAGGAATAATTATTATCACTAAAACCCAGCTTATTAATATCAAGCAATGAATCATCTTTATTTAATAAGCGAATAACCAGTTTTTCCCCAAATACAGTGGGCAGGGTGGAAACCCTCATATCCAGCTTAACCCCTTTAACATTCATAGTTATCCTACCGTCCTGTGGTATCCTCCTTCTGGTTATATCCAGGTCGGCAATAATCTTAAACCGGGAAATTAAAGCAGCCTGAGTATATTTAGGGGGGGTCATCTCTTCCCTTAAAACACCATCAATCCGATAGCGAACCCTTACCTCCTGTTCCTGAGGCTCAATATGGATATCACTGGCCCTCATCTGAAGAGCCTGGGTGATTATCAAGTTACTCAGTTTGACAATAGGGGCATCTTCTACCATCTCTTTTAACTGATCAAGTTCTGGTTCCTGCTTGTCCTGATAGCTGTCAAGACTATCAAAAATCTCAGCAGTATCCCCCTTATCCATCGAATAGATTGTATTAATGGCCTTCTTAATTAACTTTGCAGCAGCAATACAGCTTTCCACCCTCATACCAGAAGTCAATTCAAGATCATCAATAGCTACTAGGTCAGTGGGATCACTCATAGCCACCCTTAATTTATTCTTCCTCACCTCAAGTGGTATAGCATTATGACGGCGGGCAATATTCTCTGGTATATAATGAGCCAAACGGGGATTAATTATATAATTTGACAGGTCAACATGAGGTATACCCAGCTGAAACTCCAGAACCTGAATCAGGTCTTTTTCCTTTAAGTAATTTAAGTCAATCAGTATCTGTCCCAGCCTCTTACCTGTTTCCTGCTGGACCTTCATAGCCTCCTGCAGTTGTTTTTCTGTCACAAAGTTAAAATTAACAAGTAATTCACCTAATTTTAAACGTCCCTTATTTTTCATTCGACCCACCCTGACTCTCCTACAATTTTATAAGTAATCCTTTTATCTGTCTATACAGAAAAATCTAGGACTAAAGTATGATAAGCATAGGACTAAAGTATCATAAAATCCGCCCTTTGTAAATATATTTCTATAAAATTCGTAAAACTCCTGCTTTTTTAGAAATTTTTTCTTTTCTTTAGTATTTCTTTCCATTTAGTTACTTCAGGTTCATGTCCTGTCCATAACTTAAATGACTCTATTCCCTGATAAAGAAGCATTCCTTCGCCATTCAAGCCTGATGCATTTACATCCCGGGCAGCCTTCAACAAAACAGTCTCTGCCGGATTATATACCAGATCAATCACCAATAAATCCCTGTGCAAAGCCTGGGGCTCTATGACTGGGCTAACCTTTATCTCTGGTGCCATCCCTATTGGTGTAGTATCAATTAAAAGGTCAGCCTCCTTAATCACATTATAATACTGATCAACTGATAGTTCTACATATCCTATGGATAAATTACTATAAGTTTTTTCCAGAAAATCAGCCAGCAGTTTAGCCTTTTTATGGGTCCGGTTAATAATAGTAATTCCTGCTGCCCCACTCTCACAAACTGCTACTCCTACTGCCCGGGCTGCACCACCTGCTCCTACAATAACTACATTTTTTTCTTCAATCATAAAACCTGCATCTTCCTCTATCATCCTTTTTATACCAATTACATCTGTATTATACCCCTTTAAAATACCCTCATCATTTACAATTGTATTAACTGCACCAACCCTTTCTGCCAAAGGGTCAATTTTATCCAGCAGGGATATAATCTCTTCCTTATAAGGAATTGTTACATTAACACCCCTGATATTTAAGGAGCGTATACCGGCAACAGCATCTGCTAGCTCCCCAGGTTTTACCGAAAATGCCAGATAAACATAGTTTAGTCCTAATCTCCTTAAAGCACTATTATGAAGTAGTGGTGAATAAGAATGACCTATCGGATAACCAATTAAACCAAGTAAAGTTGTTTTTGTATTAACCATTACTTAACCTCCTTTTTTTCTTTTTACCTGGCTTCAATTCAGCCAGTAACATACCAGATATAATAAAAAACCCACCTGTTAAACCATTTCTTCCTAATGCTTCCCCCAGAAAAAGGAATGAAAAAAGTGCACCAAAAACCGGCTCAAGAGTAAAAACCAGAGCAGCATGGGTAGGTGTTGTATACTGCTGTGCACAACTCTGTAAATAATAAGCCAGTGCTGTTGCCAGTAAACCAGTATATAAAATAACAGCTGCTGAAACATAATCTATCCTGCCAATACCATTGTCAAAATATGCTAATAAATAAGCGGCAATAGCAGTCACAGCCAGTTGAATAAAAGTCAAAATGAACGGATCTTCTTTTTTAAGATATTTATCCAGTAAGACAATATGTAAAGCAAAAAAAAATGAACAAAGTACTGTTAAAAAGTCACCATAATTAAACCCTTGATTACCATTTGTCTCTGTTAAAAGAAAAAGGCCAATAATTGATAATATTATCCCCAGACAGCTAAACAAATCCGGTATTTTCTTTAACAAAAATACCAGGATTAAGGGAACTACAACTACCGCAAGTCCAGTAATAAGACTTGACCTTGAAGCTGTAGTAAACTTAAGTCCAATCACCTGCAAACAATACCCACTAAATAACAAAAGACCCAGCATCAGGCCCTTTTTAATGCTATGGTGGCTTACATTTGCTACCCTGTTTTTCAGAAAAAAAAGCAGGGCCAGCAGAGCAACTGTAAACCTAACTGCAATTAAAAAAAAGGGGTTAATACCTTCTATAATATATTTCATAATAGGAAAAGTACTCCCCCAGAGCATCACAACAATTATTAATAAAAGGTCACCCTTATATTGTTTATTTTTTAAAATCATCTATTTCCTCCCGGATTATTTGTAAATTTCTATCTTCTCCTCCAGTTTACTTCGTTTAATAATTACTATCTTTCTTTTATATTTTTTTATTATCCCTTCATCTGTCAATCTGTTCAATAATTTGGTAACAGTGACCCTGGAAGCCCCCAACAGATTAGCGATCTCCTGATGTGTCAGAACAATATCAATCATCTGACCACTCTTTACCCGAACACCAAACTCATCAGCAAATCTGAGCAAAAGGCTTGCCAGCCGACCCTCAGCATCCTGAAAAACAAGCTCTCTGATCTGACTTGTCAGCAGGCGAGATTTCTTAGCCAAGGCTTCAATAATCTTAATAGCCACTCCTGGATTTTTCATAATAATGGACTCCAGGTCAGCCAGCGAGATAATTACCAGTCTGGCATCTTCTATTACCTCTGCTGTCATTGGATGAGCATCCTGGGCAAAAAGGGATATTTCCCCAAAGATATCACCCTCCTGAAGTATAGTAAGGGATTTTTCCTTACCATCAGGTGACAGCAGAGATAGCTTTACCCTACCAGCTACCAGGATATAGAGCTTATCATCATCATTCCTTTCAAAGAAAATAACCTCATCCTTTAAATATTTCTTCTCATAGGCCTTCTCACAGATCAGTTTTACTTCATCCCAGTTAAGCCTGGAAAAAACAGCTAGTTCTTTTAAACACCTCTGCCTCTCCTCCATATAAAAAACCTACCCTTCAAAATCTTTGTCTTTTTGACAATCAGCACAAATGCCATAAAATTTTATCCGATGCTCTTTAATAATAAAATCATAATTTTCTTCTAATTTATTTTCAAAACTCTCCAGATCATCATCATTAAACTCTATAATACGACCACATTCCTTGCAAATAAGGTGATGATGATGTCTCCCATCTTCCAGATTTAACTCATAACGGCGGTAATTACTATCAAAATCAAGCTGGTAAGCTATCCCCAGCTCACACAATATCTCCAGACTACGGTATATCGTTGCCAGTCCTACATCAGGGTTTATCTCCTTTACTTGATCATATAATTCCTCTGCACTATAATGTTTGTCACTATTTTCTACCAACACCTCCAGGATTAACCTGCGTTGGGATGTTAATTTGTAATTGTTATTTACCAGTTTAGCTGTTAAACTCTCCAACAGTTGATCAGTCAATCTCTTCACCACCCTATTTAAATAGTTAAATATATTTTACCAGTCCAGAGTAAATAATACAAATTAAACTTAATTGAAATATTACTCAAAAAAGTTAGTATTTACTATTGACTCTTTTTGGAATTAATAGTATAATAATTTTATCATCATTTGTCGTTTTATGTAAAAAGAAGGGAGGATTTTATATGAAATCTACTGGCATAGTCAGGAAGATTGATGATTTAGGCAGAATGGTCATACCCATTGAACTGCGCAAGACAATGAATATCGATAAAAAAGACCCAATGGAGATCTATGTCGATGAAGAAAAAATTATACTTAAAAAATATGAACCAGCTTGTATCTTCTGTGGCAATGCAGATGACACCTTTGAATTTAAAGGAAAGGTTATCTGTCATGATTGTGCAGAAAGCATGTCTGAGTAACAGATCTCAGTAATTTTGTTAATGTTTACATAAATTAGCACCCTTACGTTCAGGGTGCTAATTTTTTTATTTATTTTTTTATTTATCTAGCAAAAATATGATCGCCAATACTGGCGACTACCGGTCTTGTTGAAATCCACTGAACATTGGTAGCAACTTTAGGATTATAGAAAAACAATGAACCATATGTCGGGTCATAGCCTAACAGAGCCGCCCGAGCCGCATCAATAGAACTCTTCTGTGGATAGAAATTAGCCTGCCCATCTAAAAGACAGCTAAACTGATTCCTCTGTAAGATAACCTCCCTAATACTATTAGGAAAACTATCACTCTCAACACGATTAATAATAACCGCCCCAACAGCAACCTTACCCCTGAAACTCTCACCCCTGGCCTCACCATTAATAATACGGGCCAGTAGAATTATTTCCTCTCTGGAAACATCCATTCTGCTTTCCAGATTACCTTTAGGCAAAGCCTGATAGGTTTCATCTCCAACAATCCCATCAGTCATTAAGCCATTATCTCTTTGAAATAATTTAACAGCATTAGTGGTACCTTTCCCATATAAACCATCAATTACCCCATTATAATAAGATAATTCCTTTAATTTCCTCTGTAAAATAGCTACATCTGCTCCTTCATCACCATCCTTTAGTATCCTTTCACCAAAGATAAGATTATAAGCGGCAGATACCTCTAGTTGATAGACAACTACAAATAGACAGATCAGGAATATAAATAATATTTTCTTTTTCAAAGTCTTTAAAGTCATTTTTCTTCCCCCCTTTTAAAAAACATCCTTTCTAATAACCTCATTATACGGGTAGTAAAAAACTCCCTGCTGTTCATGGGGTCAACCAGTATCGTCACAAAACCCATTCGATTACCTCCAAATACATCAGTAAAAAGCTGGTCACCTATAACAACAATCTCTGATGAATTAAGTGCCATTACAGTTTGAGCCTTTCTAAAAGCCTTTCCTGCTGGTTTAACAGCCTGTCCAAAGGCAGGCAGATCAAGTTTCTCACTAAAATAATTAACTCTTTTAGCTGTACCATTAGAAACAAGGCAGATTTGAAAACCCCTATCTTTAATCTCACTAAACCAGTCGATAATCTCCTGTAATATCTCTTCCTCTGACCAGGGTACTATCGTATTATCTATATCACAGATGACCCCCTTAATACCCTGTTTTTTTAGTAAGTCAAAATCAATTAAGAAAACATCCTGATAGTACTGATCTGGTTTTAACTTGTTAATCATTATACAGCACCTACTATTTTTTTATTATATACCATTTAGAATATTTTTATACATATCTTCTATATTACCTATATCATAAAATAAATCAAGTGAAATGTCAAATTAGTAAAAAAGAACCATAAATAGACCGGATATCCGGTCTATTTATTAAATAATCTGGCAAGCTCTTCTATTGCTTTTTTTTCTATTCTTGAAACATATGAGCGGGATATTCCCAGTATGGCTGCTACCTCCCGCTGTGTCAACTGCTCTCCATCAAGCAAACCGTAACGTAATTGAATAACCTTTTTCTCTCTTTCTGATAAATTCTCCAATTTATAATATAGTTTCTCTTCATTAATCGTTTTCTCAACCTTATTAATAACTGAATCTTCATTACCTTCCAGAATATCTAATAGGGTTATTTCATTGCCTTCACGATCAGAACCAATTGATTCCTGCAATAACATTTCATGACTGAGCTTTTTAGTTGATCTTAGATGCATCAATATCTCATTTTCTATACATCTGGCCGCATAGGTAGCAAGTTTGGTTTTTTTAGTACCGTCATAGGTATTAATCCCCTTAATTAAACCAATAGTACCAATAGAAATTAAGTCCTCATTATCAGTATGTGTTGAATCATATTTTTTAACAATATGGGCAACCAATCTTAAATTGTGCTCTATCAGTATATTACGAGCCTTTTCATCACCTTTAGTCATTAGCTCTAGATATTTCTGTTCATCCTCACGTGAAAGGGGTTCTGGAAAAACCTTTCCACTTCTGAGATAAGATACTAATATCAGGTAACCCTTTATCAGTCCAACCAAAAGAGATAACAAAAATAGTTCACCCCCTGAAATAATCCTAAACTATATATATGAGGTGAACCAGTAAAAAGTGAATAAAATTTTATTTTATTATTTGTAGAGGAATTTTCTCCTGAAGGTTTTTAAGTATCCCCAGAACATCATCTTTAGTCCCCTCTGTTACATCCAGAATAATAAGGCCTTCTTCCTTTTTATCTACTGTTACCATAGCCAGTCCCTCATAGGCCTTAAATAACATATCAATAAAAACTATTTCTTTACGGGGAACTTTGATCATAACCTCCCTGGTATCTGGCATGTCACTCATCAGCTTTTTCTCTCCTTAGAATGTAATACGGCTTAACAGGTCTACTGACAGGAATCCTAATTAGTTCTTTAGGATGAGGAGCCTCATTAACCATTTCACCATCTTCACTAATGATATAATCTATTTTATTAAGAAAGGATTTAAGCCCTGGACCCATTATCTCTACAAGATCACCTTTAAAAAACTTATGACGCACCTCAATCACAGCCTCTGACTCCTCTGGCAGGTACTGACGTACCATGCCCATAAAATCATAACTCCGCTGGTAGGCAGATGACTGATAATTATGGTCCCCGGCAGAAGGTTTTCTGTGGAAAAAACCAGTGGTATAATCACGATGGCTTACTTTTCTCAACTCTGCCAGCCATTCTTCCTTAAAAACATAATTTTGGGGATCAAGCAGGTAAGTATCAAGGGCTTTTCTATAAACAGAGGTCACTGTAGATACATAATGAAGGCTTTTCATCCGTCCCTCAATCTTAAGGCTGTCAACCCCTGTTTCAATAATATCCGGTATCTCATTAATTAAACATAGGTCCTTTGAATTCATGATATGTGTCCCTGATTCATCCTCATAAATAGGATAATACTCACCAGGTCTCTGTTCTTCCATTAAATAATACTGCCAGCGGCAGGAATGGGCACAGCGCCCTCTATTGGCATCACGATTTGCCATATAATTACTCAGTAAACAGCGCCCTGAATATGAAATACACATTGCTCCATGGATAAACATTTCCAGTGATATAGAACTTTTATCCCTGATTTCCATAATCTCATCTTTTGATAGTTCCCTGGCCAGGATAATCCTCTCAACACCCTGTTCCTGCCAGAAAGAAATACTGGCCCAGTTAACAGCATTTGCCTGGGTACTGAGGTGAACCGGAATTTCTATTCCTTCTAACTGCAGTATTCTCAAAATACCAGGATCTGATATTATCAGAGCATCTACTCCAATATCTTCTAACTGCTGAAGATATTCCTCAATCCCAATCAGATCATCATTATGTGGTATCATATTAACAGTTACATATATTTTACTATCATTATTATGACTAAATTCTACTGCTTCTTTTAGTTCCTCAAGGCTGAAATTATCGGCTCCTTCTCTCAATCCATAGTTATGACCACCGCAGTAAACTGCATCAGCACCATACAGTATAGCAAATTTTAATTTCTCCAGATTTCCAGCAGGAGCCAGTAGTTCTGGTTTTTTCAACTTCCCTTACCTCCTAACACTAATAGCAAGACCATCCCCCCATGGGAGTATAGTAGATTCCAGTAATTCATGGTTCATAATTACATCAATATATTCTTTGAGTCTATTTACCATTGTCCTTCTTTTATGTTTAATCAAACCCTTTTTTCTTACATAACCGCGGTAAAGTACATTATCAGCTATGATCACCCCACCAGAAGGTAGCAGTTCTAATACCGCTTCCAAATAATTTAAATACTGACCCTTGGCTGCATCAATAAATACCATATCAAAACTGCGCCTTAAAAGTGGCAGGATTTCAAGGGCATCACCTATCTTCAAATTTACCTGTCCGGAAATCCCGGCTTTGTGAAAATTTTTTTTTGCCCTTTCTGCCCTTTCTTCATCCCTCTCTATCGTAACAAGTTCAACACCCTGACCTGCGGCCCTGGCCAACCAGATAGTAGAATACCCAGTTGCTGTACCCACCTCCAGAATCCTTTCTGGTCTCTTAATTTGTACCAATATCCTTAAAAACTTACCCACCTCAGGGCTTATAATCGGGAGATATTCCTGGCGGGCCTTTTCCTCTATATCCCTTAATACATAGGTAAGATCATCCATCAGTTACCCTTCAACTCCTGTTGTAGTTTAATATGTTTATGATAGGTTCTGGAGAACTTATGGCTGCCGTCTTCCAGGGCAAAATAAAAGAGATAATCTTTCTCTGCTGGTTTCAGAGCAGCCTCAATAGAATCATCACCTGGGCTGCATATCGGCCCAGGGGGCAAACCATAATGGCGGTAGGTATTATATCTTGATACCACCTGTAAATCTGAATACAAGACCCTTTCTTTACGGGCAGGAAGACTATATTGAATACTGGCATCTATCTGCAGTGGCATTCTCTTTTTAAGCCTATTATATATCACAGCAGAAACCAGGGGTTTTTCTTCCTTGATTTTAGCCTCTTCTTCTATTAGAGAAGCAATAATCATTATTTCATATGGTGAATATTTACTGGCTAGAGAGCTGTCCTGTAATTTGTCCCACCAGCGCCGTTCAAATTCTTCCAGCATAAGTTTAAATATCTGTTCAGGTTTATATTCCCGGGGAATAACATAGGTATCTGGATAGAGAAAACCTTCAAGTACATACCGGATATTACTGGTAGATTCCTGTAAATATGGTTTATTAAATACCAAATTAGCCTTCTGGAGAAATGTTTCTTTATTATATAATGTTACCTCTGCCAATCGCTCAGCTATCTCTTCAACAGAAAAGCCTTCCGGGATAGTTACTTTATATGTTGCAATCCTACCTTCAACAAGTAAAGAAATTATCTCCATCATATTATATGATGGTTTAATATCATATAAGCCTGCCTTCAATTTACTATCATAACCAGTCAGGGCCATTACTACATTATAAAACGATTTTGACCTTATAAGCCCAAGATTCTCAAGTATCTCCCCCAGTTCCCGGCTTGTTGTACCCGGTTTAACCCTTAAAGAAACAAACCTTTCAGCATTTCTATCTACCGGTCCCATCAAATAACTTATTTGAAATACCACAGTAATTAAGATCACAAACAAAAAGAATATTATACCAGCTCTTTTCACTATTCCCTCTCCCTTTTAACTCTGGAATAGGAATATTATATCAAAGCTGCGCTCTTCATGCAATTTGTTCTAAAAGTGTTCCTTCTTTAATATGTATATTAGACCTATCAATTACTGTAATAACCACTACTTTATACAATCTAACCTCTATTATCACCGCAATATCATGCCCCTTATCAATTATAGCTATCTCTTCACCACTATTATTATAAAACATAATCTTATAATCAAGTCCTTTAATTACCTCTCCTACCACAGCCGGATTAATATCCCTCTCCTTCATCCTTCTTAAAGCATGTGTAGTAGTTTCAATCCTGAAACCATAATCAATAATACTAAACTCAGCCAATAACATAATTAGCCCCCCTCTAGTTTCTCTTAATAACATTATTTCCAGATAAGAAAAACTTATACTGTCAAAAATTGAGAGCAATTAACTATGCTATTAATAAAAAAGAGCCCCTTAAGGACTCAATTATTAAGCTATGTAATTTTACTATAACTCTAGATAAGCCTGTCTTACTTTAGCAAATTCTTCATCATTATCAATATGTGCTAAAACCTCTTCACCTTCGTTACCAATCAATTTCATAACAAAGGCTTCCTGTTCTTCATCATCCGCATTTTCAGCCGGGACCATAATAAAATAGCGCTGACTGTCAAGATTTAACTCCTCTTCTATCACATATTTTTCTTCATTTTCTCCATCATTTATAATTAATTGTCCTTCTTTTTCATTGATCCAAAAAGTCCCTTCTTTATTCATATACTCTTCCCCCTCTTTTCCTTGTTTTTTTCCTATTCTTCAAGTCAAGATAACCCTGTAATATCAGGGCTGCTGCCACAGCATCAATTACATCCTTACGCTTACTCCGGCTTAAGTCTGCCTCCAGGAGTACTCTTTCTGCTGCTACAGTAGTCAGCCTTTCATCCCATAAGTTGACTGGAATATCTACCCTTTTACGTAGAAAATTTACAAATTGATTTGTCTTTTCTACCCTTGGACCCAGGGTTCCATTCATATTTATAGGAAAGCCTACCACAATCTCTGTTATTTGATACTCCTCAAGGTAGTCCTGTAATTTAATAAAGTCTTCTGTAAGATTTTTGCGCCGAATAACCCCTTTACTCTGGGCTATCAGACCCAGGACATCACTAATTGCCACACCTATTGTTTTATCACCATAATCAAGACCCATTATCCGCAATTACTATAACCCCCAAAATTCTTATAACTATTGCAAACCAAAAACCGCCAGACTATCAGGCTCCATAACCACAACTTTAATAGCAAAACCAAGCCTTGGTAATTTACTCTGCTCTGTCTTAATATTGAAATCATTTATATTAGAATATCCTTTTAAGAAATCCCTGGCAGTGGCAACATCCATACCAAGTAAACTATCAGCTAAATCATCTGTATCAATAGCAGGTATAACAGGTGCCAGTAACCCCATTGTTATATTATACATTCCCTGACCAGCATCTTCAAGTTTAAGTTCAGTAATATTAACACCTGAACTCATTAACTGCATATTATTATCTAGTTTATCCTGGATTATTCTGGTGGCCAGCCTATCTAATTCATTATTCCTTATTAAATACCCACTAGCGGTTAAACTCGCTGTTGCCTTAAGTGTGTCAGCCTCATCACCTACCTGATGATTAAAATTAATCTCAGGTTCAGAATAGCTCAAGCCCTCTTCAATGATGTAATAATTTCCTCCCAATTTTTTATACATCCTGGTAACCAGTTTTGATTCTAATTCTTCTTTAATACTTGACTTTAAACTAGCTAGATCATTTTCAGTAACAAAGGGTATCCTTTTATCCCTACCACCACTTGTCGGTTCAGGGTTAATAACATGGATGTCTTTTAATTTATGGACAAAGGTATTAATTCTGCCAATACCAACATTAGCAGTACTACCTTTTTCTAAGGCCTCAATTCTAACCTCACCCATACCAGCCTTCATACCTACAGCTACATCCATTAAATAATCCACTGTTAGCTTTGGTACGACAAGCTCCTCTAAAGTCTGATATTTTTTTCCGTCAGAAGTACTTAGCCAAGTAGCAGCCGGTATTCTTACATCCTCAGACCGCTCATTAATAATTTTAACTATACCTGATGATTTTGTCTCCCCAAGAAGTCTAATTCCAGTAGTTTTTACTTCATCTTCCCCAGTAATCTCTACCTCAGTCTGGTGGATAGGTAGTCTTTTACTATCCCAGTCAATCCTGGTAAGGCTGGTAGAGCCGGCAATATTAAATTGATAGTTCATCTCTTTTACTACTGGTCTTATTTCAATTATTACAGTAGGATATAGAAAATAAAAATAGGCCATAACTAAGATCAGCAAACAAAGAAAAACACCCATTAAAGCTGAAAAAACATTTCCCCTCTTTTCCCTTCCTAAACTGTCATCATTATCATCAAAGTTTTGTTCTTTTCCTGCGGCTTCTGCCTGAAAGGGAATATTTCTTTCTAGAGCATTGAGGTCAGGATAGATTACAAAATTAGAGCTAATTACCTTATCAGCTAAAACAGGGTCTGGATTGATAAAAATAATTTCTTTTTTATACCTATCAGCATATTTCTTAATTAATTTTAAATTAACTGTACTATTTAAGATTAATAAACCATTACGTATCACAAGTGCAAGTTTATCAACAGGGGTAGTCCTGATTAATTCTATTAAGTCCCTAACTCCTTCTTCTTCATCTATATAAAAAACCCTATAGCCCCTTACTTTCAAGATAAACCATCCCTTCATAATTATCTAGTTTAGCCCCATATAAGGCAAGAGAACGCGGAGTTGTATGTTCAACACCTGTCAGGAGTCTATTATTATCAGATATTTTAGCAATATTCCGTCCGTTTAGCAGTTTTATAAGCGGTTTTTGAATAAAGGGGAGACATTCCTGTAGATTTAATATACTAAAGCCCTCTATCAACCCCTTTAAACCACTACCCCCACCACAGAAATAAATATTAGCAGGTAGCGGCTCCCCGGCTGCTAATTCGTGTAGTGAAAACTCAATACCCTGATATAATATCTGTAAATCCCCTTTTATTAATTTGTCTACCTGTTTATAATTATTACTTAGCTTTCGTTTGGAATAACTTAATTTAATAGCTTCTGCCTCTTGCAGTGAAACATGTAGATTCCGGGCCAGAGTACGGGTAAAAGCACGCCCCCCCATAGCAAACATCTTTGTCCCCTCTACACCACCATTTCTGAGCAATGCAATATCAGTTGTTCCCCCACCAATATCAATTATTATGGCCCCAAACTCATATGACTCATTATTCATAATACCCTGAGCTACTGCATAAGGTTCTGCCACAGTACCTACAAGTTTGCAATTTAATTCCCTGGCAATAGTCCGAATAGCACCAAGCTGAACCAGCGGTGCAAAGGTATAAAAAACCACAAGATTAAGATTATTACCCTGAAATTGATAAGGATTATTTACCCGGTATCCATCTATCTTAACCTCAACCAGGGAGTAGTGTATCAATTCAAGTTTAATATCACTTACTCCTGTTTCCTCTGCTGCCTTTTTAAGGGCTTGCTGGTAAGCCTTTTCCCGGCCCCTCTCAATCAACTCATTTAATTCCTTGTAATTTATTTTTTTATCTGAATTACTGCGAGCTTGTTTAACAGAAATCAACACTCCTTTGACAAATTCACCAGCAATACCACTAACCATTTCCCTGGGTCGGTATGGTGTGTAGTTTTCAGCCCCTTTTACCGCTTTTCTGGCTGTTTTAACTACACCAACTATATTTGTAATTGCCCCTCCATCCATATTACCATAGTCCTGTTTAACCCTGCTGAAACCTAAAATATTTTTCTCATCATTATTATACTCAATAATAGCTGCCTTTAAATATTCTGTACCTATGTCAAGAATCAAACGATGTGAAAAATAACTCTTCTTCTTTTTGGCTAGTATAGAATTTAATATACCCATTTTCTCACCCTCCATGATATATTATTACCATGTTTCTCCTATATTATTACCAATATAAGGATAATTATTTATATAAATATAATAGTGTTAACATGGGAAAAAAAAGTATTGTTGCAGAAGCAACTACACCGGAATCATTTACCAAAATAGTAACTATACTACCGGCAAGCCCGCCGAAGAAACCTGCTTTAAGATAAGGTCTTTTTATAAAGAGATCTTTTAATCTAGGACCAGGTTTTTTGAAAACAAATAAGAGATAAATAATAAAAGCAAATATTACCCTGGTCCAGATTGTCCATCTTAATAATTTGAGATTCATACTTAATTTTCGTTTTATCACTAATAATATATACTGCCAGTCCCCCTGAATTATTCTAAAAACCGCCTGACCAATATGACTCCTTATTCTCAAAAAGCCACTATAATCCAGATAAATAATTAGCAGAAATACTATTAAAGACAGCAGTATAATCCTAAAAACATTTTTTCTACCACTCAGGTAATAATATGTTGTTCCTCCTGCCAAAAGAAAGGTAATCATCCCACCAAAATTAGCTCCCAGGGTTGGAGATCCGATTAGATAAACTATTGACAAAAATATAGGCACAGCAGCTGGTATTAAATATTTTTCTATCCCATTTTTATAATCCCTGATTATTTCTATTAAACCAGTAAAAGAGATTAAAAAACCCCCAATAAATATTCCCATATATTCATTACCAATTCCATAAAAGCGAGCACCAATTATTGAAGAATACCCCAGTAATGAATCAGCCATTAAAGAATAATCATGAAAAAGGTCATAACCTATAGTAAGTATTGTAAGCAGAGCAATAAACACTACTCTATATAAATAATGCCGTATTAAACCTTCCACGACTATTAACTCAACTAAGGTTAAAAATAGGAGTGAAAATATCATCGCAAATGCTGTAAGGATAGGTAGGTTAGAGATGATAAGATAATTGAAGGGTACAAACAATACTGCTATTAAAAGATATTCAGATATAAAGTTAATTATGCTAAAAGATTTAAACTTACCCCAGACAATCCCCAAAATAGCAATTATAATTAATAAAAGTTGTAACAAAATAAAGCCTTTGATAAATACGGGGCGAAATTTAGAAATCAGAGTAATCCTTTTATTTAAGAGTTTTAATTCAGACCAGCTAAATTTGCCTGGGTAAGAAATTATTTTCATCTCCTGTTTAATACCATTAGTCAACATAAAGATTGACAGCAGGTCAGTAATCCTTATAACCCCTTTTCTACGGGTTGTTGATGTTGATAAATAACCTTGACAGATATTTCTCCCTGCCAGCAGGAGCCAACTCAATTTGGCACCCTGCCTGATCATCTTATCAGGGGGGGTAGGTACTATTATTCCTATCTGAGTTTCAGTCAGATCAAGTTGTGTTAATAAAAACCCCAGAAAGCTATCAACCCTTTCCAGAGCCTTTTTTTTCTCAAAGTTAATCATATCAACTGGCAGCTGCCCTCTGAACTCCTCTATCCTGCTTAGATCCCCGGTTTCAATTACCAAAGTATCAACTAAACTGGTATACTGATAATAACGCTCTTTTATAGCCTGCCAGTTAGTCTGGTATCCCCAGGGATATTTGCTTAATTCCAGGCTTGTTAATAAATCCTTACCAACATCACCCAGGGGGATATAACCATTTTCATCCATAAGCATGGCAACTACTGTTCTCTTTTCATTCCAGTATGTATCACTATTACCCAGTACAGCTATTTTAAGGTCATTTTCTCGGGCAATTTTTCCCCATAAACCAATTTCCGGGTTATAGTTATTCCCCTTATTATCTTCTTTAATTAAGGAAATTTGATTATTCAAGACAGCAGAACCAATATTTCTTCCCGTTTGAGAATATTTACTTTCCAGACATTTTTTTCCGGCACCAGCAGATAAATAGGCACTTTCAGTTTGCAAACGTCCTGCTGTCCGGACATTCATTAAACTAAAAGCACCTTTTTTTTGTAAATAATCTATATTTGGTGTTTTAGCAGAGTTGAGCTCATCCAGGCTCAATTTATCGGCAATAAGCCAGATTACCTGTGGTTGTTCTGCCCCCTGAGCAATGCCTGATAGGAGAAAAAGTGTTAAGGCAGAGAGAAAAAACAGTAATCTCTTCATTCCTGTCCTTACTCCTTCTTTTTCCTTAAGTATACCATAAAAAGGCCAATCCTATTCCAGATATTACAATAATTCCTGGAGGTAATTCCTTAAAAGTTCTTCTATGATATCATCTCTTTCAATTGTCCTGACCATAGTCCTGGCATCATTATAACTGGTGATATATGCAGGGTCACCAGATAGCAAATAACCAACAATCTGATTGATAGGATTATACCCCTTATTCTCCAATGCCTTATAAACCTTTTTTATTACATAGCCCGTTTCACTTAACTCTTCTTTGTTTAATTTAAACCTCATTGTCTTATCATTAAGATTATCTTCAGGCATCAAATCACTTCCTTTTTTAAGCCAGCCAGGCTTTAACTTTCCCTAAATTAATTATTATGTTATTTATAATATTCTTTGTTACCCCGCTAATTCCTCTTTAATTTACTTATTTTCAATTATTTTTTTTGCCTCTGCTAAAGCCTCTGGAATCTTTTCAACCTTTTGACCACCTGCCTGAGCCATATCCGGGCGGCCGCCTCCACCTCCACCTGCTATCCTGGCAACCTGGCCAATAAGTTTCCCAGCATGATAACCCTTACTGAGCAGGTCTTCACTAACTGAAGCTACAAAAATAACCTTCTGGCCCAGGTCAGAAGCAAGGACAATTACCCCTGAACCCATCCTGGAATTTAACTGGTCAGATAATTTACGTAAACCCTCATTATCAATACCTTTTAATCCAGCAGTGAGCAAGGAAATACCATTAATCTCTTGTATATTATTTAACAGATCATCTACTTTCAAATTTGCTAATCTATCTTTCATTGACTTCACTTCATTTTCAAGTTCTTTCTGCTGATTTAACAGGGCTTTAACCCTCTCTAAAAGCCTGGACCGGTCAGTTTTCAGTAAAGAAGCCGTCTCAGCTATTAATTCCCTTTCTTTATTGACATAATTAATTACCTCCATACCTGTCACCGCTTCAATTCTTCTAATTCCAGCTGCAACACTTCCCTCACTAATAATCTTAAATGAACCAATCTCAGCTGTCCAAGCAATATGTGTTCCACCACATAATTCTCTGCTATAATCCCCCATAGTAACGACCCGGACATTTTTACCATATTTCTCCCCAAAAAGGGCAGTTGCTCCCATTTCACGTGCTTTATCTATTTCAGTCTCTATAGTCTCCACTCTGAGATTCTCCAGAATAACCTGGTTAACCTTTTTTTCTACTCCATCAAGCTCAACAGCAGTCATTGCAGAGAAATGATTAAAATCAAAACGCAGTCTATCTGCTTCAACCAGTGAACCAGACTGATTAACATGTTCACCAAGTACCTCTTTTAAAGCCTTATGAAGCAGGTGTGTTGCTGAATGATTACGGGCAGTAGCTTTTCTCAGGTCGGCATAAACCCTAGTTTCAACAGAACTGCCCTGTTTAATTACCCCTTTTTTAACCTCAACACTATGGACTATTAATTCTGCCTTTTTCCTGGTATCAAAGACCTCAGCCATATTTTCAGCTGTTCTTAGTATCCCTTGATCACCAATCTGGCCTCCACTCTCAGCATAAAAAGGTGTCTGATTAAGGATTACCTCTCCCTTTTCACCACTCTGTAGCCTATCAACAGATTTACCATCTTTAATTATAGCAAGAATTTCTGCCTTGATTTTTAAATCACCATAACCAACAAAGTTAGTCCCTGACAGGTCTTTCTTTAATTTGCTATAGAGTATTTCATTCCCGATTCCGCTAAAGCCTATATCCTCTCTGGCAGAACGTGCCCTTTCCCGTTGTTTTTCCATCTCTTTTTTAAATTCATCTTCATCAATGGAAAAATCCGCTTCTTCCAGAATATCCTTAGTTAAATCAAGGGGAAATCCATATGTATCATATAATTTAAAGGCATCTTTCCCTGATAGTGTATTCTGATTACTTGCCTTTAATTTCCCTAACATCTCCTGAATAATGGATAAACCCTGGTCAAGGGTCTGTAAAAACCTTTCCTCCTCAGCTTTAACAATCCTACTGATATGCTCTTCCTTAGCAGATAATTCAGGATACCCAGTAGCCAGTGTGTCTATTACTACTGGAACCATACGGTACAAAAAGGGTTCTTGATAACCCAGTTTCCCAGCATAACGTACAGCCCTCCTCAAAATACGGCGAATAACATATCCCCGGCCCTCATTGCTCGGTAAAGCACCATCAAATACTGCCATAGTAATACCCCTGATATGGTCAGCAATAACCCTGAAAGCAGTAATAGTATCTTCATCTCTAGTATAATTAATACCAGTATCGCTTGCTATATATTCTATCATTGGTTTTAATAGATCTGTTTCATAATTAGATTCGCAATCCTGTAAGATAGAGGCAACCCTCTCTAAACCCATTCCTGTATCAATGTTCTTATTCGGCAGTGGAAGATATTCTCCATCCTCAGATTTATCATACTGAGTAAAGACAAGGTTCCATATCTCCAGAAAGCGGTCACCTTCACCACCAATTACATCCTCATCACCTGTTCCATACTCTTCTCCCCTATCATAATGTATCTCAGAGCAGGGGCCGCAAGGCCCAGTTCCTATCTCCCAGAAATTATCCTTTTTGCCCATACGTATTATCCTGTCTTCACTAAGACCTATTTTATTATGCCAGATCTGAAAGGCTTCATCATCATTTTGATAGATAGTAATCCATAATCTCTCCTCAGGCAATTTTAATACTTCAGTTACAAATTCCCAGGCCCAGGAAATAGCCTCCTCTTTAAAATAATCACCAAAAGAAAAATTACCCAGCATCTCAAAAAATGTATGGTGTCTGACTGTTTTACCTACATTTTCAATATCATTGGTTCTGATACATTTTTGACTGGTGGCAATCCTATTTCTTGGTGCTGTTTTACGTCCATCAAAATATGGTTTAAATGGTGCCATACCAGCATTAACCCACAGTATACTCGGATCATCCTGTGGTATTAGCGGTGCACTCGGCATAATTAAATGCCCCTTATCTTTAAAAAAATCCAGGTAAGCCTGTCTTATTTCATTGCCTGTCATTGACATCCTTATTTGTCCCCCTTAATTATTCCACTTATATGTAATTTCACAGTTAAGCGTATTGCATAATTGATTATTGCACTGACCCAGCACTCCCGGTATCATACATTAAGGTTGCCCTGCAAAAAATCTATTATGAAAGAGCCTTAGTTATAATAAATGATACTAAAAATCAGATTATTTGTCAATTGTACTGATACAGTAAATGTCAATATTCCAGACCCCTGATGATTAATTTAAAGACTACCTTAATAGTCCCTGCTATTGGGACAGCAAAAATCAAACCCCAGACACCCATTAATTCTGCCCCCACTAATAGAGAAAATATAACCCCCAGAGGATGTATTCCAACATTTTCACTCATTATTTTAGGGCTAATAATACTACTTTCCAGCTGTTGTATTACAAAATAGATTAGAGCAACAATAAGCGCCTTGCTCATTGAAACCCTTAATGCTATAAAGACAGCAGGTACTGCACCTATAAAGGGACCAATAAAGGGAATCATATTACTGAAAGTTGCTATGACTGCTAAAATTGTAAAAAACTTTAGTTTTAAAATAAAAAGACTTATTCCTGTTAAAAACCCTACAATTATGCTGATCCAGATCTGTCCCCTCAAATAAGCAACAAACATTTTGTTTAATTCTCTACCCACTTCCAGGAAAAGCCGTTTTCTGTCAGCAGGTATTATTTTTATGATCTCTCTTTTAATCTTGGGCAGGTCTTTTAATATATAATAAGTTATAAATGGGGCTATTACTAAACTTATAAGTATTGACAGTGAATTTATTATTATTTCTGTAATATTTTGTATAAAAGCAATCATCTGTTCTTCTAGCCTTGATAATGTCCCATCTATTACCTCTTTGATCACTACTGGCAGTTGTATACGGTGATATTCACGATTTAGATAACTAATATATTCATCAATAGTTCTTATATACTCCGGTATACTCTGTGTTAAACCCTCAAGTTCATTAATAAAAAGGGGGAGCATTATTAAAGCAATAAAACTACACATTAACAGAAATAGAAGCAGTAAGATATAAATTGCCCAGGACCGTGATACATTCCTTTCCCTTAAAAAACATACAATGGGATAAAAGAGATAGGCCAGTATAATACCAAATACAAAAGGAATCACAGCTGTCTTTACACTCATTAAAAAATAAATTATGCCCCATGTTAAAAGGAGCATAATTATTATTTTAAAATCCTTTTTCTCTATTTCCATATAGTATTTCAACCCCTGGTTTTATTGTGTACTCTCTTCCCTCAGTTTTTTTAAGGCCTCTTCAAGCTGGTTTATTTTTTTCCCAAAACTTATTTTACTGGTAATCTCCTTACCGATAAACTCACCCTCTTTAGCTGCCTTTTTTTCTGCCTCTTCCTGGGAATTTCTGAGCTCTTCTTCTTGATCACCAGTTTTTTCCGAATCTTCCTCACTGGCTACTTTCTTTATTCTATTAAAACCTGTTTCATCATTTCCTTCTCCATTAGCTGCTGTTTCCTTATCATTACTTCCCTTATCAGCTCCAGTTTCAGTATCATCTTTTTCCCCATCTTTCTTTTCCCCTGTCGCTTTTTTTTTCTGAGCAAGGAAAAAAACAGTCAAGCTCAAGAGACCGCCAAAAAAAACACCACTCCAAAAGCCATCTCTATTGATAGGTAGACACCCCCTGTATATAGTTCTTTACCTATTATCCCCTTAATACAATATTTTAAACTAAAATAAGGAAGCCTACTGACTTCCTTTTAAAATACCAGACAAACCCTCCCCATCAATGCCAACGTAAACCTGTGGAACCTTACCGAGTATAACTACCTCTGTTACCGGAATATCTGCATGTATATCAACACTATGACTTTTAAAGGGTACTATCAACTTTATTTGAGCAGCTACATCAAGATAAATCTTATGACGGGTCTGATTAATCCCGGCAGAAGTGAAACTGTCCTTGATTTTAGGTGGTTCAGTAAAACCAGCAGGTATTATTCTAGCTTCCAGTTTCGGCCCAAAACCTGCTAGAAGCTCAATGCCAAATATCTGTGCCAGTGGAACAGAGACTGTTTCCTGACTGGCCTCTGCTAACTTTTCCTGAATCCTTAATGATATACTGGAGGTGAATTTATTAATATTTTTAGTGTTAGGCTGCATTAGTACAATAGCATCACCACTCTTATTATAAACATAATCAATCATATCCTGATAATCAACTTTTTCTGCCCCCAGGTCAACTGCCTCATTTATGGCACTATTAGCAATCTTCACCGCTTCAACCTCAGCCAGACTAAAAAATATAGGGGTGATAGTATTATGTAGAAATATAAAAAAAAGCAGTAGTAAAATAATAAACACTATTAGTATTTTACAGATTGAAAAATTATTTAAAAACAAAACAATCCCCCCTTCTACTATCCTATGCAGAAAGGGGGAAATGTGTTAATCAATTTTCACTTTAGCAAAACGCCGCTTACCAATTTGAATAATCATACCATCTGTCACATCAGCATCAATATTTATCTTCTCCTGTTTCTCATCATTTATTGAAACTGCCCCCTGTTTTATCATCCGACGAGCCTCACTATTACTACTTAAAAGCCCGGTCCTGGCAATAAGATTAACTATCCACATCTTACCATCCTCAAGTTCACTCTCTTTGATGGTAAATTCAGGTATATCTTCAGGGAGTTTACCCTCTGAAAAAACCCGGTCAAATTCTGCTGCACCCTCATCTGCTGCAGTCTTTCCATGATACTGCTCGACTATTGTTAAGGCTAATTGCTTTTTATATTTCATGGGATTAAGCTGACCTTGGGCAAGGTTCTGCTTAATTTCCTTTAATTCATCTTCAGGGAGATCAGTCAATAATTCAAAATATCTACTTATTAAATCATCTGGAATAGACATCACCTTACCATACATATCATTAGGACTATCATTTACACCAATGTAATTACCCAGGCTTTTACTCATTTTATTGACACCATCTAAACCCTCCAGTATAGGCATCATCATTACAACCTGCGGTTCCTGTCCATACTCTCGTTGTAAATCCCGGCCAACCAGGAGATTAAAGCGCTGGTCTGTTCCACCAAGTTCAACATCTGCTTTTATAGCTACAGAATCATAACCCTGCATTAAAGGATAGAAAAATTCATGGACACTAATTGCCTTTTCATTACTAAAACGATTGGAAAAATCCTCCCTCTCCAGCATACGAGCAACCGTATACTTGGAGGAAAGGTCTATAACATCAGCAAATTTAAGCTCACCTAACCATGAACCATTAAAAACCAGTTTAGTTTTATCTTCATCAAGTAGTTTGGCAAATTGTTCCTGATATGTCCGGGCATTTTCCTGGACTTCCTCTTCGCTCAGTTGTTTTCTGGTTTGAGATTTACCGCTTGGATCACCAATCCGACCAGTAAAATCACCTATTATAAGATATACCTCATGTCCCAGGTCCTGAAATTGCTTTAGTTTGCGCAGTACAACTGTATGTCCTAAATGAATATCAGGTGCACTGGGATCAAGACCCAGTTTAACCCGTAAAGGTCTACCCTCTTTATCGGCCTTTATTAACTTCTCTTCTAATTCTTTTTTTGATATTAAATCCTTAACCCCTCTTGTTAATATTTTTAGCTGTTTTTGTATATTCAACTATCTACACCTGGTAAACTATTACCAGGTAAACCCCCCTTCATAATAACCCTTAAATTTTTTAAAAAATAAATTCCTATGTAAAAGTTTCTATTATATTATAACAGATAGAGTTATAGGTAACAAGGGGGGTATAATTTTGGGTGGTTTTATGTTATAATAGGTAATAATATTGAGAGGAGGACAAGCAATGGCTAAAAGTAAACGCCAGATAATTATAGCGTCAATCATCCTTTTATTTGCCTTGATTTTTGGTATTTCTATCGGCGCTATAACCTGGATTATACAGGACACTCCTGATATATCTAGTTACAAAGGCACTAATGAAGCCAGTATGATTTATAGTGCTGATGGGCAACTTCTGACTAAATTATATCGGCAAAATAGAACCAGCGTCCCCCTGGAACAGATTCCGGCCGACCTTAAAAATGCTATTATTGCTGTAGAAGATACTAATTTTTATGTTCACCATGGTGTTGATTTCTGGGGAATCATCAGGGCGGTTATTACCAATATCAGCAACCTAGGTTCACGACCACAGGGGGCTAGCACTATTACCCAGCAATTAGCAGGTAATGCCCTCTTAAATAGACAGAATGTATCTTATTACCGTAAGATTCAGGAGGCCTATCTAGCATTACAATTTGAAAGACATTATACCAAACCAGAAATACTTGAAATGTATTTAAATGAAATTTACCTAGGACATAGTGCCTATGGTGTTGAAATAGCTGCCCAGCAATATTTTAATAAACATGTCTGGGAATTAAATCTAAGTGAGTCAGCTTTAATTGCCGGCCTGCCAAAATCACCTAATTATTATTCTCCTTTTAATAATTTTGATGAGGCCATTAGGCGGCGCAATATAGTGCTTAATCGCATGCAGGAAGTAGGTTATATCACAGAGAAGGAAGCACAAGAGGCTAAACAATATGAAGTTAAGCTCCGCTCTAAGGAACTAAAACAAGAAGAACTGGCCCCTTATTTTATTCGTTATATCAGGGATCAATTGATTGATCGTTTTGGTGCTCAGTTAGTGTATGATGGAGGCCTAAAGGTCTATACTACTCTTGACCCTATCATGCAAAAGGCAGCCGAAGACGCTGTCACCAGTGCCCTTAAGGATAAATATATCCCCAGTGTTGAACGGGAAAACACTGCTGATAAACTACAACCGCAGATGGCTATAATTAGCATTGACCCCACTACTGGAGCAATCCGGGCTATGCTGGGAGGCAGAGGGAATGATCAATTTAACCGTGCAGTTCAGGCAGTACGCCAACCTGGTTCAGCCTTCAAACCCTTTGTTTACACTACAGCTATTAAAAATGGCTATACTACCTCCTATGTAGTCAATGATATGCCTATGTTAGCCAAAAGTGAAAAAGGGAAGTCTCTAAAAATCTGGCCGAATAATACTGCAAAGGAGTACAGGGGGTATGTCAGCTTGAGAACAGCCCTTAATCATTCTATTAATGTAGCAGCAGTCAAATTACTCCAGGAGGTTGGTGTTGATAATACAATTAATACTACTAAAGAAATGGGGATATCAACCTTTGAAACAGCAGATGGCAATAAAGAACATCTTTCACTGGCCCTAGGTGGATTAACCAAAGGTGTTACACCCCTAGAAATGGCCTCAGCCTATGGAATTTTTGCTAATCAGGGTATCTTGGTTGAACCAATTGCTGTTACCAAAGTCCTGGATAAAAATGACAATGTAATCTATGAAGCACATCCTCGCAAAAAAATTGTCCTCAAAGAAGATACTGCTTATATTATGACTAATATGCTTCAATCAGTAGTTAACAACGGAACAGGTTGGAGGGCAAGGATTAGCGGACGGGCTGTTGCCGGTAAAACTGGTACAACAAATGGATATTCTGATGCCTGGTTTGTCGGTTTTACACCAAACCTGGTTACCAGTGTCTGGATCGGTGAGGATAATGTAACTCCTATGGAATATAATCAAAAGGATGAACAGGGAAACTACCTCTTCCCTGAAGGCAGTGGTGGGCGGATAGTATCTAGTTCAGAGGCAGTCAGGTTATGGGGTAATTATATGCGGGAAGCGGTTAAAGATATGCCTGTAAAAGACTTCAAGGTTCCAGCTAATATTACTAAAGCTGAGGTAGACCCAGTTACTGGCTTACTGCCTAATGAATATACCCCTAGGACTGTTCAGGAAATATTCAGAAAAGGAAATGTACCAACAGAGGTAGAATCACTCCATCAGGCAACTGAAAAGCTTAGCATTGATAAAGAGAGTGGTTTGCTGGCTACAGCCAACTGTCCGAAAGAAAATATAGTAGAATATGAATATTTTGTTGATAGCGGCTACCGGGTAGGACCTGCCACAATTCATTTCAAACAGAAAGCTGACAAGGATAAAGACCCTGAAGATGAGGAACTTATTGAAGGTGTTTATCATGTTGCTGCCGGGGAACCTGTTCAGAAAATTGACCCTGAAACAGGTGTTCCTGAGAGGGATGAAACCGGGCAGGTAATCTATGAAACAAAACCTACCCAGTATTGTGATCTACACGGAGAAACAGATAACTTTATAAATAGTATCTGGGATTTCTTTAACAGGTTTTAGACTAGCTAATTAATTTCTACAATTGTAACCCCACTCCCACCTTCTTCAGGCTTTCCCAACCTGAAGAAGGTAATGTGGGGATTTTCTTTTAGCACCTCAGCAACAGCGTCTCTTAAGGCGCCTGTCCCTTTACCATGTATTACTTCTACCTGTTTTATGCCTGCCAGAAATACATCATCAAGGTATTTATCCAGGCGACCCTGGGCTGTATCATACCGTTCACCCCTAAGATCAAGTTTTGGTGAAACCTGCTGAGCCTTACTTACACGATATCTCTTAACCATTTCCTGTTTTTTATCATCAGGCATCTCGGCCTTGATAAGTTCATCAAGACCTGCCTTCAAAGTGATTATACCAGCCTGAATTGTTGCCTCTCCCTTGTCTTTATTAATATCTGTTACCTCTCCCTTACGTCCAACATTCTTTAGTCTTACCTGATCACCGATCTCTATCTCATCTGTAACCCTACTATTACTATCAATCACCTTACTATCCTCAAATTTCTTATCAACTTCTTTAAATTTTTCGTTTAATTTGCTTCCCATTCTATCTATCTCTGAACGGGAATTAAGATCATTTTGCTTAAGTTCCTGTAGGATTTGTTTACTTTCACGCCGGGCAGTATCTATTATCCCAGCAGCATCTTCCCTGGCTTTTTTGATAATATCCTGTTTATTCTGCTGTAAATCCTTTAACAGTGCTTGATACTTCTCTTTTAACTCAGCAGCTTCTTTTTCTTTTCTGGCAGAGCTCTCCTTTAATTCACGATACCTTTTTCTTTCACTATTAAGACCAGCAATAATACTTTCTACTTCAATCTCTTCCCCGGAAAGCATGGTTCTGGCTTTTTCAATTATAGCAGATGGTATTCCTAATCGATGGGCAATAGTCAAGGCATTACTACCACCTGGTATCCCCATTAAAATACGGTATGTTGGTTTAAGAGTCTCAAGATCAAACTCTACTGAGGCATTCTCTACCCCTGTTTGTTCATAAGCATAAGTCTTTAATTGACTGTAATGAGTTGTTACTATTGTAACTGCACCTATACTCTTTAGTTTTTCCAGTATTGCTATCCCCAGGGCTGCTCCTTCTCTAGGGTCTGTACCAGCACCTAACTCATCCATCAAAACAAGGCTGTCCTGGTCTGCCTTTTCCAGAAAAGACCTTATCCGGGTAATATGAGAGGAGAAAGTACTTAAATTCTGCTCAATACTCTGTTCATCACCTATATCAGCAAAGACGTTTTTAAATATTGAAAGGGTAGTTCCCCTATCTGCCGGAATGTGGAGTCCAATTTGCATCATCAAAACAAAAAGCCCCACTGTCTTAAGGGCAACAGTCTTCCCTCCTGTATTGGGCCCGGTTATAACAAGGGTGTTAAATTTATTATTGCCCACTGCTATATCAATAGGTACAACCTCATCTTTCAAAAGGGGGTGTCTCCCCTGTTTAATATCGATCATACCTTTTTCATTAATTTCAGGAGCAATTCCTTTAAGTTGATTACTATAAGCAGCCCGGGCAAAAATAAGATCAAGTAGTGAGACTATCTTCAGGTTTTCTTTAATTATCAGCATATCCTGCTGTACCAACCCGCTGAGCTGCTGGAGTATCCGGTATACTTCCTCTTCCTCTTGCCGCTGTAAGCCTTTCAGTTTGTTATTTAACTTTAGGACAGCCATGGGCTCCATAAAAAGTGTCATGCCACTGGCTGACTGGTCATGGACAATACCAGCAAAACTATTACGGTATTCTTGTCGAACAGGAACTACATACCTGTCCCCTCTTCTGGTTACTAAATTATCCTGCAGCATTGACTGATATTTTTGATCTTTAATAATATTATCTAATTTATCCCGAATACGGTTACCTATTATCCTTATCTCTGAACGAAGTGAGGCAAGCTTTTTACTGGCTCTGTCCTTTATTTCACCATATTCATCAAGGGCATGATCCAGTTCTTTTTTTAGTTCTGGCAGTGGGGTTAGTTTCTCACCCTGTGTTGTTACAGGGGCAAACCTCTGCTCAATCAAGCGGGGGTCTAGATTATTGATAAGGTCATTAAAATAAGCCTCCAAACGAGAATAAGCAGCAAGGGTATTTCTAACATTCATAAGCTCTTTAGCTGACAAGACAATACCCTTATCAACCTTCTTAAGTATCTCACGCAGGTCTCTAATTCCACCAAAGGGTGGATGACCATATTCATTTAATATTTCTTTAGCTGCAGTAACTTCCTGTAACCTCTTTTTAACATATCTTATATCTGAAACTGGAGTTAATTTCTCTACAATTTCTCCCCCGATTATAGTGGCTGTATGTTTTCTTACCTCTTCTTTAATTTTATTTAATTCAAGTATAGCAATAACACCTTTATCCAAAATTATTCCCCCTCAAATAGACAAGCAAATTAATTATTTCTTAAATCAAAAATTTATGAGATGTTAAAAGACCATGATTTAACTCATGGTCTAAATATATTCTGCAAATTCTGCTGAAGAAAGGGTGTCATAGACAATAACCTGGTTGCTAGAAATGAATTCTGTACCTGCTGGCTAATTGATGTTACTGGAAGCTTATTCAAAAATAAGACAAGAAAATAAGCCAGCAGTCCACCCTTAAGCAGTCCTAACAAAGCACCAGCAGCATGATCGATCGGTTTTAGAAACAGAAAATCAATGACATTCTTAAAAACCATACCAAGCAAATGGACTAATACATTGACTGCTATAAATAATACTGCAAAACTAATAAATTGTAATAACTGGGGTGAAGTTTCCACATATGGTGCAATATATTTTTGAAAACCATTATAATAATTAACAGCAATCAGTAAGGCAAAAACAATACCAATTATCATGCTTGTTTGTTTGATAAACCCTTTATTAAATCCTCCTATGACAAAATATAGAAACAGAATTAATAGCACTATATCAATTATTGTTACCCCATATCCTAATCAACCTCCTCCAGGAGAGATTCCAGCTCTTTATAGTCTTTTTTGAGTTTATTATGTTTATCTGCCAGCTTTTTAAACTCCTTTTCCAGGGTCTTGATATCCTCTGATTTTTCTTCATACTTATCCTTTAACTTATAATATTCATCTGCAACATTCATAATTGCCAGATTGAGAATACGCTGACGTGATAGGCGGGGATAAGCCCTGGAGATATCCTGACCGATAATATTGATATGGTGTACCAGCTTTTTTACATACTTCTCAGATAATTGTCCAACTATCACCATATCTTCACCGAGCAGTTTTACATTGTATTTATCTTTATGCTTATCCTCCACAGCCATTTTTATTCATCCCCCAGAAAAATTTCTCTATATTTATTAAATTCACTATTCAGGAAGGAAATCCTGCCTGCTATTTTAATTTCCTCTAATTTCTGCGGAGAAGGAATCTCTTAAGAGTTTTAATATCTTATTAAAGAGTTCATTCACTTCTTCATCCCGTAATGTTCTATCCTCTGCCTGAAAAAGCAGCTTAAAAGCAAGGCTCTTAAGGCCTTCAGGGATTTGATCCCCTTCATAGAGATCAAATATCTCCACTTTCTTCAATATATCTCCAGCCTCCTGTTTAAGTAACCTTAGTATTTCACCTGAATTAATCTCGTTTTTTACAAGGATAGCCAGGTCACGTTCAACTGCAGGATATTTAGGTAATTTACTATATTTTTTATCCAGATTAACTGCCTTAATAACAGCTGTTAAATCAAGCTGAAAAAGAGCTGTCCTCTCTTTCAGATCAAGTTCAGTAATTATAGCAGGGAGAAGCTCGCCAAGATAACCAATCTCCCCACCGTCAAGCTCAATACTTGCTGTCCGTCCAGGGTGAAGAAAACTCTGCCTGGCTGGTTTAAAGAGAAAACTATCAATACCAAGTCTGCTAAAATAGCTCTCTAACACCCCTTTTAAGTAAAAGAAATCAGCTGCAGCTGACTGCCAGCTATCCTCTGGATAGCCCATACTCCCCCCAGCAAGTTTCAATTCCTGTTGAAAGGGTTCTTCCCCTACCTGTCTGAAAAACACATTGCCTATTTCAAAGACAGCCATCCTATCAATCTGTCTTTTAGCATTATTAGATAAAAGTTCAACTATACCCGGTAGTAGGGAAGTCCTCATTAAAGCATATGATTCATTTAAAGGGTTTTTAATCCTGACCCATTCCCTGAGCCTGCTATCTTCAGGGAGCCTGAACAACTCATAATCTTCTTTACCTTGAAGACTAAAATTGATAATCTCATCCAATCCAGCAGAAATCATTAGCTCCCTGCTGATATCCTCCAGAGACTGTTGAGAGGTCTTTCCACCCTGCTGTTTGCTTTCTGGAACAGTTACCGGGATATTATTATAGCCGTAGACACGAGCCAGTTCTTCAATAAGGTCTGCTTCCCGCTCTACATCATTACGATATGAAGGGACAGCTACCTTGACCAAACCCTCATTTTCCCCCTTAATGAGAAAACCAAGTTTATTAAGCATCTGACTAATATCTTTGGCAGTTAAGGAAATACCTAATATATTATTTACATAATCAGTCTCAAGTACTATTTCTAACGGCTGGTAAGGTTCAGGATATATATCAATTATTCCACTTACTACTTCACCACCAGCATATTCCTGCATTAGATAAGCCGCCCTCCGGCCGGCTTCAACAACACCTTCAATATCAATACCGCGTTCAAAGCGGTGTGATGCCTCACTGGGAAGGCCCAGTTTTTTAGCAGTCTTTCTAATATTAACAGGATTAAAATAGGCTGATTCCAGAAATATTGTACTAGTATCCTCAGTTACCTCACTATTTGCTCCTCCCATAACCCCTGCCAGGCCAACTGCTTCTTTAGTATCAGCAATAACCAACATCTCCTCATTAAGCTGACGCTCCTGGTCATCAAGGGTTATTAATTTCTCCCCTGATCTGGCCCGACGAACAATAATTTTTTTCTCATTGATTGTATCAAAATCAAAGGCATGTAGTGGTTGATTGTACTCAAGGAGTACATAATTAGTAATATCTACTACATTATTAATCGGTCTAATTCCTGCTGCTTTGAGGTTTTGTTGCATCCATTCAGGTGAAGGCCCTATCTTAACATTCTTGATAATTTGGCCGGTATAGCGGGGGCATAATTCTTTATCCATGACCTCTATACTGACATAATCCCTTATATCTTCCTTATTATCATTATTAATCTTAATCTCAGGTCTCTTCACTTTTACATCTTCCTGAAGTGATTTTAACTCCCTGGCAATGCCTAGCATACCCAGACAGCGGGCATAGTTTGGTGTTAAATCAAGATCAAAGACATAATCGTCCAGCCCTAAATATTTTACTAACTTTTCACCTGGTACAGCCTGTTCTCCCAAAATCATGATCCCTGATGCCCTTTCCTGACTTAAACCAAGTTCATCAGTAGAACAGAGCATTCCATTTGATGGTTCACCACGTAATTTGGTCTTTTTAATCTTCATACCATTTGGTAGTTCAACACCTGTTCTGGCAACAGGTACCCTGGCACCTTCAACAACATTCGGTGCCCCGGTAACTATCTGTAACAACTCATCACCTGTATTTAGCTGACAGATAACCAGTTTATCAGCATTAGGGTGTTCCTCTATTTTCTCAATCTCACCTATTATGATATCCTCAATCCCCTCACCTAGATATTCCATGGAATCCACTTCCAATCCAGCCATAGTAAGTACATAATCCAGTTCTTCCGGGGTATATGAGAGATCAATATATCTCTTTAACCAATTATAAGAAACCTTCATTAATAAACACCTTCCCTATCTTTAAAATTGATGCAGAAATCTTTTATCATTTTCATATAAAAGCCTGATATCTTCTATCCCATACTTTAGCATCGCAATCCTATCTAAACCCATCCCGAAGGCAAAACCACTATAAATAGAGGTATCAACACCAGCCATCTCTAGAACATTAGGGTGCACCATACCGGAACCCATTACTTCAAGCCAACCAGTCTGAGAACAAAGACGGCAACCCTCTCCACCACATATTACACAGGAAATATCAACCTCTGCACTGGGTTCAGTAAATGGAAAATAACTGGGACGAAACCTTGTTTTGGTATCTTCACCATAAATAGCCTTTACAAATAACTCTATTGTTCCCTTAAGGTCACTAAAAGCAATTCCCTTATCAACAAGCAGACCTTCTAGTTGATGAAACACAGGAGAATGTGAAGCATCCAGCTCATCAGAGCGGTAAACACGCCCAGGGGCAATTATCCTGATTGGTGGTTGATTCTCTACCATAGTTCTAATCTGTACTGGTGATGTGTGTGTCCTTAAAAGGTAATTATCATTAATATAAAAGGTATCCTGCAGGTCACGGGCAGGATGGTGTTTAGGGACATTTAGAGCCTCAAAATTATTATATTCATTTTCTATTTCTGGTCCTTCAGCTATTGTATAGCCTAGACCTATAAATACCTCTCTAATTTTATTTGAAATATTTGTTAAAGGGTGTACATGTCCAATATTAGGCTCTTTACCAGGTAGGGTAACATCTATCTTTTCGTCAGCAAGCCTTTTTTGTTCTGCTAATTCTGTCAGTTCATCCTTTTTATCTTGTAAGAGCTTATTGAGCTTATTTTTAAGCTGGTTAGCTATCTTACCAACTACAGGCCTTTCCTCAGCTGGTATTTTACCCATTTGACGGAGGACATCGGTAATTTTTCCCTTCTTACCCAGAAAATCAATCCTTAACTCCTCTAATGTCTCTAAATCATTAACAGTACTGAAGATTTTTTTTCCTTCTTCTTCAATCTCTTTAAGTCTTTCCTGTAAATTCACCATAAAACACCTCCATAAATATATAAAAAATCTCTCATCCAAGGGACGAGAGATCGCGGTACCACCCTACTTTACCTCCACCTAAGTAAAGGTTACTTGTTTAATATAACGGAACAATAAATCCCGGTTAGACCTACTCAATTTCAGCCTACAGCTCCAGAGTGAACTTCATTACCACAACTTCAGACTGTTTACAGTCGATGACAGCCATTCCCTGTGAAGTCTATCAGGCAACTACTCTCTCTTTCATCACTTTTAAACTATATGAATTCCTGTTTGTTTGGGGTATATCTCATCATTAGATACATCTGTTTATAAACCAGATATGCATTAATAGAACCCGTTTCTTCAAAAAGCCTCCAGAAAAATGTTGCGGTCAAGCCCATTAGGACCACATCCTTCCAAGAGAGATATATTATGATTATATTTAAGATTATATCATACTCCCTTTATATTGACAAGGATTTAGACCTATTTTTTGAAAAAATTTCTGAAAATAACAAACATTTTATTCTATTTTTTCTTCCAGCGCTTTATACATTATAATACCAGCAGCGATAGCAGCATTTAAGGAATCTATATCACCTATAATGGGTATCTTAATAAGTCTATCAGCCATTTCCAATATCTCCCGGGAGACCCCATGGGCTTCATTACCAATAACCAGCATACTCCTGGGATTATAGTTAATATTATAATAGTATTCTTTCCCACTTAAATCAGCAGCAATCAGATTATAAGTAGAGAGCTGTGAAACTAATAATTCTTTAAAGGCAGCCAGTTCTATATCTGTTATTATCGGGATATTAAAGACAGCACCCATAGTAGCCCTGAGCACTTTTAGATTATATATGTCAACACTACCTTTAAGTACTATGATCCCAGCAACCCCTGCTGCTACTGCAGTGCGAATTACAGTACCCATATTACCCGGATCCTGAAGTCTATCCAGCACAAGTATAATTCCTTTGTCAATAAAATCATTAATATGATAGACAGGTTCATCAACAACCCCTATAACCCCCTGAGGGGTAACTGTATCTGCTAATTCATTTAAAAGACCTTCTTCAACCAGAACTACCATATCCCTACCGACCAGATTAGTAATCTTTTGTCCTTCAGGGGAGTCATAAAAAGAAGGAGTTAAAAATATAGTCTCAAAATCAGCATTGCTATTTAAAGCCTCATTTATAATCCGGTATCCCTCAAGAATAAACTTGCCCTCTTTCTTTCTGTATTTACGTAGGTATAATTTCTGCAGGTATTTTATTCTGACATTCCCGGTACTACTTATTACTCCATTCATCATTAACACCCCCATATAAAAACCCCCGGAAGTAATTACCGGGGAATATATATTGGCCTGACTATACTTTATTGCTCCAACAAATATACTTGTCAATCTTTAAACTCGCTAAAGACCTAATTCCTCTTTAGCAACAGATACCAGTTCACTAAAGCTATTTTCATCACGAACAGCAATATCAGCTAACATTTTACGATCAATTTCAATATTAGCCTTTTTTAAACCATTGATAAACTTACTATATGAAAGACCATCTTTACGTGCCGCAGCATTGATTCGGGTTATCCAGAGTTTCCTGAATTCCCTCTTTTTTGCCCGGCGGTCTCTATAGGCATAGTGAAGTGATTTCATAACAGCCTGATTGGCTGGTCTATATAATTTACTCTTAGCACCAAAATAACCCTTAGCCATCTTTAATACCTTTTTTCTTCTACGGCGGGCTTTAGTACCCCTCTTTACACGTGGCATATTCTATTTCCCCTTTCAACATTATTATTTATAAGGTAACAATTTTTTATATCTTTTTTCATAGGTTTTATCAATTAAAGTACTTTTCCTGAGATTTCTCTTTCTTTTACCAGTTTTTTTGGTTAATATATGACTATGAAAGGCCTTACTCCTCTTGAGTTTGCCTTTACTGGTCTTTTTAACCCGTTTAGCAATACCTTTATGGGTTTTAATCTTAGGCATAACATAATCCTCCTCTTATATTTTATTTATCCATATCAGGGGTCAAGAACATAAACATATTACGCCCTTCCATCCTAGGTTTACTCTCTACTTTACCCAGGTCTTCAGTCCCTTCTATTAATCTATCCATTAAACCATATCCTAATTCTTTATGGACAAGTTCCCGGCCGCGGAACTTAACCCTGACTTTAACCTTATCTTTATCCTTTAAAAATCTCCTGGCCATTTTAAGTTTTACATTAAAATCATGGTCTTCAATCTTTACACCCATCTGCACTTCCTTGATATTCATAACATTTTGGTTCTTTTTAGCTTTCTTGGCCTTTTTCGCCTGTTCATACTTATATTTACCATAATCCATCACTTTACATACAGGCGGTTTGGCCTGTGGGGCAACCTCAACCAGATCAAGTTCCTTTTCTTCTGCCATCCTTAAAGCATCATTTCTAGAAAGTATCCCGACCTGTTCTCCTTCCGAGGAAATCAATCTTACCTCTCTTGCCCTGATATTATCATTAATCCTTAAATCATTACTACCGATTTTTTATGCACCTCCTGATTTTTCAAACACATTTTATTTTTGACATAATAATCTTCAGCAAAAATCTGTGATTATTTCACAAGCTCAAAAGATTAGTGCCTATAATAAAAATAGCGGATGGAATACCACCCGCCTAAAAAACATAAGATACAGCTATAGAAAAGTAATCAAAACTCTTCTAATAAGCCTTTATCTATTAACCAGTGTCTTTTACTGGTGAGAAACGGGGGTTTCTACTTTATTATCTATCTTAGTATAACACAGTATATAATTAAAGTCAATTATAACATAATTAATTTTTTTACAAATTTTATTTATTCTGTCAAAAGTATATAGTCATGGACATTCTCATATACTTCCCTGGGGATCTCAATATATAGATTGAAATCATCAGTCTTAATCGGTAATAAGGTTTTTAACTTTCCTTTTTCTTCTATTTTAATCGCTCTGATAGACTGATTTTTAAATGATTCGCGAAACAATTTACTCTTTTCACTAATAATAAAACTTGTAGTAATAACTTTATTATATATAAGGGAATATAAGGCAACAAAAAAAGCCTTACTAATATCAGCATTTATTTCCTTAAGTAATGGTATAAATTCAATATGAAAATCACGTTGATTAATTGCCTTCCTTATTTCTGTAGATTTCCCTTTAATATTGACAAAAGATTTTTTAAGCTGTTTCATTATCTCTTTATCATAGGTATTTACAAAACTCAATCTACCTTTCCCATAGGAGTAAGATTTTATTTTAACCTTTAAGATGGCCAGTTCATTATTATTTATTATCTGCCCTATGTAGATAACTCCTGGTTCTGGCAGTTTTTGTTTTAATTGATAATTATATTTATCCTCTGGGAGTGAAGGTATTACTTTTTCACTACCATCTACAGCAGCACATTCAAACAACTGCTCAGAATATTCAAAGGGATAAAATTTTACTAGATAGTCTTTGATTCTCTTTCTACCTTCTAAAGCCAATTCTAAGTAATTTTTAAGCCTTGCTTTACTAACATTACCATCTGGATGTAATAATTTTATATACCCTGCTACCGTTTTTTTAACAGATCTACTATCTCTGGTATCCAAATTTTTATCAAGTTGAAAATAATCCTCAACAATTTCTGTATAATCCTCATCCCTTAATCTATTAAACGCAGCAAATAAATAATTATCTAGTAAACCATTTTTTCCGGTCAGGCAATCAGTTAATAGTTTATTGATTTCCCACCCCGGTAGATAAAAATTCAAACGATCAATCAAAGCCATATCCCGTAATAATTCCGGTAAGGGAGCAAAAACATTTTTATTCAATAAAAGTTTTATATCTTCATTTATATTTCCCAGCAAGACAATAGAACTATCAGCATATATATCATGACTTCCTCTACTAAATGAACCTGATTCCATATAATCTTTCATAATCTGCACAGCAGTACTATCTTTAAAATTAACATGGGCTACTTCATCAAAGGCAATGACATTTTTTCTACCAACTAAGCCAATCTGTCTAGTACCCAGATTATAAAACATATTGGCAATAGTAGTTTTGCCCCCAGAAACAAGAATAGAATCGTCTGTCATTTGTCGGTAAAGATATGATTTCCCTGTTCCCCTATAACCAAGTTCAATCAAATTATAATTTTTTTCCACAAAAGGAATCAAACGTGCCAACAAAAGATAAGATTGTCTTTGAGTTAACTGGTCTATTTCAAGTCCAATACTCCGAAATAACAAATCAAGCCAGTGTTCAGTATCCAGGCTTGCAACCCGTTTAACATAGTCTTTAAAATCAAATGAATTACCCTGCAATAAAATTAATTCCTCTAAAGCAAATTCAATATCAGGACTAGCTACATCATTGAGATATTTTATTCTAATTTCACACCACTGTTCTTTTTCTAATAAACAGGGGTTTTCCCTTATTAATTCTTTCTCAACTAACACCCTGTTAATACCTAAATTTAAACAATCAGCTAAATATTTTTTATTACTTTGAAAATACTTTACCTTTAATTTATCTATGATGCTGCAGGTCCCCTCACCCCTGATCTTTGACAGTAAACTTGCACTTTTCTTAGGGTGTACTAATTTACCACTAATCATTTCGCTAAACAAGTCAGGGTCTGTCGGAGGTTTTTCAGAGCGATGGATAATATTCTCGATAACATAATGGGGAATATTATGATTATTCCTCAGTTTATTAATATATTCCTTTTTGATTAATTTATCAGAGAATACTTCATCCCCTTTTTTTTCAACTGTAGACATATATTATCACCATCTGTCAACATTATATAGAGCAAAAATTATCTAACTAGGACTATTATATCAGATTTTATTATATTTTTTCAATAATTTATTTCATAATTATCCATTTCTCGACACATATCTATATCACTTATATTTTTCAACAACTATCTCAATTTTTAATGGGTACAGATATGTGCCTTTTTTTTAATATCCATTTTTCAATCCTTTATTTCTTCTCTACTATTTCCTGTTTGATCCTTTCTTGAAAGCCATTTATTCCCATAACACCTATATCACCTTCGCGCCGTTCGCGGACAGAAACAGTCTTATCCTCCTCTTCATTACTCCCTACAATCAACATATAGGGAATTTGCTGTACCTGAGCCTGACGAATCTTATAGCCAAGTTTTTCATTACTATCATCGATCTCTACCCGGATTTTTACTTCTTCCAGGGTTTTTTTCAATGTTTTAGCATAGCTTAGCTGATCATCAGAGACAGGGATAATGGCAACCTGTACAGGAGACAACCAGACTGGAAAGGCGCCGGCATAATGCTCAATCAATATACCCATAAACCTCTCCAAACTACCATAGATTGCCCGGTGAATCATTACTGGACGGTGGTCATCACCATCTCTACCGACATATGTCAAATCAAACCGTTCCGGCATCTGAAAATCAAGCTGAATTGTACCACACTGCCAGGTTCTTCCTAGTGAGTCCTCTAGATGAAAATCAATCTTTGGACCGTAAAATGCCCCATCACCTTCATTAACTTCATAACTAAGATCGTTTTTTTCTACTGCCTCTTTTAATGCTTCTGTAGCCCTGTCCCATAATTCATCAGAACCCATGGCTTTTTCTGGCTTAGTACTCAATTCAACAGTATAATTAAAACCAAAAGCACTATAAATAATATCTACCAGTTTTATAACACCAGTTAACTCATCTACAATCTGTGAAGGCAGACAATATATATGGGCATCATCCTGAGTAAAATTACGCACCCGCATTAATCCATGTAAGGTGCCAGACAACTCATGACGGTGAACCAGGCCTAATTCAGCCATTCTAATAGGAAGGTCACGATAACTATGCATTTTATCTTTATAAACTAGAATACCACCTGGGCAGTTCATCGGTTTAATGGCATGGGCCTCCTGGTCTATCTCTGTATAATACATATTATCTTTATAGTGATCCCAGTGGCCAGATCTTCTCCAGAGTGATTGATTTAAAATAATCGGTGTCTTAATCTCCTGGTAACCAGCTTTATGATGCTCATCCCTCCAAAAGTTTATTAACTGATTCCTTAAAACCATGCCCTTGGGATGAAAGAATGGGAACCCCCTTCCTTCATCATGCATACTGAATAAATCAAGTTCCCGGCCTAATTTCCGGTGATCTCTCTTTTTAGCCTCTTCTAGACGTTCTAGGTATTCTTCAAGTTCCGACTTTTTGCGGAAGGATGTACCATAAATCCTCTGTAACATCTTATTATTTTCATCACCGCGCCAGTAAGCACCTGCAATGTTTAGCAGTTTATAGGCCTTTACCTTCCCAGTAGAAAAAAGGTGTGGTCCACGGCAGAGGTCAGTAAACTCCCCCTGATGATAAAGACTCACATATTCATCATCAAAACCATTGATTAATTCCACCTTATAGTTTTCACCTTTTTCTTTCATTAATTTGGCAGCATCTTCTTTTTTGATTAGCTCCCTTTCAATTGGTAAGTCTTCCTTAATTATTTTTTTCATCTCAGTCTCGATCTCTTTAAGGTCTTCAGGTGAAAACCTCTTCTTCAGGTCAAAATCATAATAAAAACCATCTTCAATAGTTGGCCCAATCGCCAGTTTTACATCACCATAAATACGTTTAACTGCCTGGGCCATAATATGGGCAGTAGTATGCCTCATTATATCCAGACCTTTTTCTGAATCAGCTGTCACAATAGACAGGTCAACATCATCTTCAATACTTGTCCTCAAATCTACCAGTTCACCATCAATCTCCCCAGCTACTGCGGCCCTTCCCAGACCAGTACCAATGCTAAAAGCCACCTCACTAACAGTTACACCAGCTTCAAAACCCAGCTGTGATCCATCTGGTAAAGTAATACTAATCTCTGACATATATATCCCCTCCATTTTATAATCCTTAATTAAATATGCAAAAAGGCCTTATCCTCCTCTATTCTAGAGACGGATAAGGCCGCGGTTCCACCCTAATTAATCTTAAACAAGCATTTGTTTGCTGTTTAAAATTCACTTAACTAGATAACGGTATATGAACCGGATAGAAATACTTCAAGTTCATTCTATCAACTCCAGGGTGGTCTTCAGATATAAACATCCTGAGTGCTTTCAGCCAGGGCAACTCTCTCTGTATGGAGCCTTATACCTTACTCTCCCCTTCACAGTCTTTAGTTAATTTTTTATAATTATAATACCTCCAAGCGGGATTGTCAAGTTCCCTGCCCTTAAATTTAATCCTTTTTACACATCTGACAGCCAGTACATACTTCTACTCTATCACCAAATATTTTTTTGACTGTCTCCTCAGTTTCACTATCATCAAAATGAAGTATGATCTTAACAGGTGCCACATTAATAAGGGCACTAATCAGTAAATCTTCATGTTCTACGTCTTCATCAAACATTTCGGATAAATACCCTTCCAGATACTCATTATTAATCTTATTACCCAGTTTATCATAGATTTGAAAAGATTTATCCTCTTTCTGTAATACATGAACCATAGATATTCTGGGTTCCTGAAGATCCACAAAATACTTTAGTAATTCAATAAATTCATTATATTCTTTTTCAATAATGTAGTCATCTACCGCTTCCTCCACAGCACAATTCAAATCACTAATATAATCCTTTAATCTAAATCTTACAAAACCTTCTATATTAATATCCTGATTCTTATTAAAGTATTTTTGAATTTCTTTCATAACCTCCTGTTTCCTGACCAGTTTATTAAACATTTCATCAGGACGCAGTTTATTCTTTCTCATACCCTCTTCATTTAAACGATTTAAGGTTAATTCCTGGATCTTATCCCGCTCATCACCAGAAAACTGCTGATATTTATGTCTAATTATCCGAGTAATAAATTTTATTTCCAGACTGTCAATTACTATATCAGCTATAATACCTGCAATATATTCCAGGGCATTTATTTTTTTATTTTGCTCAAAATCTATTTTAAAAAGGGTATATCCTTTACTCTCTTCTTCAGCAAAAATTAGGCTTTGACCTAATTTCTGCTGCAATTTATCCTTTATCTCATTTGAGAAATCCAATGTTGAGATAGTTATCCCCATTTTTATCACTCCTTATATCTATATTATTATATGAACCAGCTGAAATTTGTATACAACTATTAGCTGCAAAATAAAAACCGTACATCTATAAAATGTACGGAATTGTAATTACTATTAAGTTTTAAATATGGTGTGGGTAAACGGACTTGAACCGCTGACCTCCACGATGTCAACGTGGCGCTCTAGCCAACTGAGCTATACCCACAACTATAAAGTGGTGCCGGGGGTCGGGCTCGAACCGACACGGGTAAAAATACCCACCGGATTTTAAGTCCGATGCGTCTGCCAATTCCGCCACCCCGGCAAAACAATAAAGTATCATTTAACTTAATGACAATTAGTATTATAGCATTATCCAATATTGCTGTCAAGAAAATCAAGTAAAAATTTTAATATATATTTAACATAATATTAATGAGTGTAATTGATATAATCACCCCATTTATCGACAAAAGCTGTTACACTTAGGAAAGAAGAGAGAAGAGTTATAATAACACTGGAGACAAGAATATAAGGTCAGCACCTCACTTACAATGAGTCAGTGCTGACCTATTTAGTAATTAAAACTGTACTATTGATTTTTAATTAATCAACAACATCTAATTCAATAATCCTTAAATCAAGATTACCTTTTTTATATTCCTGGTCAATTTTTTCTACCATCTTTTCAATAGTATTAGCTTTTATAAAAGGAACATCTTCACTCCCCTGAGACATCTGTTCTACAATATTATTGATTCCCGCTACTAGCCCGGAGATATAATAGACTTTTTGCTCATAATTCATCTTCTGCCAGTCATGGCCATTCCATAAGTCTGTCCTATCCTTTCCCGGCAAATTCACCTTTGCAATTACAATCGAAGAAATCAACAATACTATCAAAAGACTAAAAATAATTTTCTTCAAGTATAACCCTCTCCTTTTTAGACACTTTTTAGTATATTTCTAGATATAATATTATTTTCCTGCATTAAATCCAATAGAATTCTGTCTAAAATCAGCAAAACATCGTAAATTTACGTTAGATTATTTATATGGTATAATTACTAATAAATAATTTACTTAAACAATTAACTGTTATTTATATCTAAACAACTACTATTATAGTACTGCTTCCCGGAGATAAACAAAGTGTTAATTATAAAAGTGAAAACCTGATAAAGAGACAAAAACATTAAAAAGGGGAATGATATTATTGTTGGTCAGAAGACAATTCAACTTGGTATTAGCTCTGGTCATTATTCTTGGTCTAATTACTATTTTTCCCATTAAAGCTGTTGGGGAAAGAGAAAAAAATATTTTTCTTAATAACCAGCAGTTCAAACAGGGAGAACTGATAATAATAAGGACTGAAAATCAGCATATCTACAGGATTAATTTTAATCAAAAGGAATATCATCTTTACAAAGATAATAATACAACTGGTTTCTTGGCTCTCATCCCCATTTCCTACTGGCTTAAACCAGGAGAATATAAACTTGAAATAAATGGACAAAATTTCAATATGCTTAAGGATATTAAAATCCTACCAGGAAATTTTAGAAAGAGCTATCTAGATGTTGATAGTGAAAAAGAAGAAATAGTCAGACCCCAGAGCAAAGAAACAATTGAAAGAAAGAAAAGAGACAATCAGCTAATAAATAAAGCCCGCAAAAATTCCTCTAACACACGACTATGGCAAGGTAAATTTATCTGGCCAGTAGATGGTACTATCTCTACCCCTTTTGGAGCAACAAGATATATCAATAACAGATTACAAAACCGTCATTCCGGTTTAGATATTGCTGCCTCCAAAGAGACTGCTGTTAAAGCTGCTGCCAGTGGTATTGTAAAACTGGCAGCAGAATTGCTGGTAACTGGTAATACCATAATTATTGACCATGGTTGGAATATCTCCAGTTCCTACTGCCACCTGGACGACATCAAAGTAAGTGCTGGACAAAAAATAGAAAAGAGAGATATCATCGGCAGTATAGGGTCAAGCGGTTTTTCAACTGGACCCCATCTTCATTGGACAGTAAAAGTTAATGGGGTCTTTGCTAACCCCGAATGGTTTATAAATTCTTTATTTTAATTTAGAGAGAACTATATTTTATTTACTTGTCTTGATAGAGAAACAAATCTGAACCAGCTACAAGTGCAGGTATATTGATAATAACCTGTGTCTGGTTTAATGATAAATTAAAATTCTTTTCAATTTCTTTACCAACAACCTTACCACTTTCAAGCTCCTGTAAGACTATTTTATGTCGAGGACCTGCTAGATAAATCACATTTCTTTTCCCAGGATTAAGTGTTGTTCTACCGAGTTTTTCTCCGTCAACCCAGACTTCATATCTGACAGCTGCAGTATAAGTTTTTCCAGCTATAGTCAGATCCCGGTTATCAATGAATACCTTATGTTCCTTTCCGATAATAAAGAATATAATCCCCAGCATAAGCAAAAAAGCTACAAGAATAATTCTAAGTATTATTTTCTTCACGAAAAATCACTCTTTTCACTATCTCTCTGTAGAGAAACCTTATGTAATATCATGGCCTTTTTCCTCTCATTCTCCTTCTCAACTCTACTTTTCCAGGCATATAAAGCCAGGGAAAAAGCAATCACACCATAGGTAATAAATACCCTGAAATACTCACCTAATTGAGCTGAACCAATTAATTCTTTACCAGCCCTGGGTGAAACAATAAAAACTGTATGAAAGAGAATAACACCAACAAAAACATTAAATACCGAAGCCCTGGCTACTGAAGCCCCACCAACCAGGAGGGCAGCAATAGCAAAAAACCCAATCTGTTCATGACTGTTATAGGTATTAACTGTTCCGATATTCTGCAGATAGATAATCATCCCATAAGAGGCCAGTACTGTAGAGATAATAATAGCGATAATCCGGGTTTTTTCTACATCAATCCCGGCAGACCTGGCTACTTCCATATCCTGACCTACTGTTCTCATATCCTGTCCTAATTTTGTCTTCTTAAACCAGATAATAAATAGGCATAAGCCAGTTATTACAATTATAGTTAAAACCGGGATCTTTATCCCAAAAAGGTTTAATCTAATTAAATTATCAAGGCTTTGTCTAACACCATCTAGATTAACAGCATTCCTGATTCCATATCCCCTGCTTAAGAGGATCTCATTATTAGAAACAGGAATGATATTTCCCATACCATAGAGAACAATTAACTGGTAAATACCATTCATAAAAAATCCTAACATAAGACCTGTTACCATTTCTCTACCCTTCGCCTCATTAAGGACAACACCAGCAAAATAACCAAATACAATAGCAAAAGGGGTAGCCAGTAATATGGCCAGTAATATCCCGGGGAGACCTACTATATGCCAGTCTGTAATAAAGATTAAGCCTATCTCTCCAGCCATTGCTCCTAAAACTATTCCAAAATTCATACCCATACCTGCCATTACAGGAATTAATAGAGATAAAATCAAAAAAGAATTCCTGGTCAGTCTAGTCATAACCTCATTTGCTAGAAAACTTAGGGAAAATCCTGACATAGGTGCTGCCAGTACAACTATTATAATAAACATAATTGGTACAGCATAATCAATTAAAAACTTTTTAAACGGATTTATGGCCTTTAATGTACCTTGATTTATCATGCTCTCACCCTCATTTTTCTGGTTAACGCATAGACAATCATACCATTAGAGATAATGATCCTGATCGTCTCAGACATATCACTTTTTATAATATTATTCATAACTGAAGGGGTCATAGTTAAAATGCCCTGGAATAATAAAGCGCCTACAATTACATTCCACATCTTTACTTTACTAACAGAAGCCCCTCCAAGTAGAAGTGCTGCAATAGCTGGAAAGGCCATTAATAATGGTGCATTATAAAGCTGAATAAAACCAAAACTCTGCTGATAAACCAAGATACCAATAGCAGCAATAATTGTTGACATTATAATTGAATTCGTCCTGACCCTATCAACATTTATCCCACAGGAGCGGGCATAATCAGGATTAGAACCAACAGCTTCCATTGCTGTTCCTGTCTTTGTACGAAAAAATGCCCAGACAATAAGACATAACAAAGCAAAAAATAGTATGGTTCCAGTAGGAACAGTAATATGCGAGCCCAGTTGAAAACCCAAAAAACCATTTAAGATATGAAACCAGTAACCCTCTGTACTAATAGTTGTTCTAAGACCCTCTCCCCCATAAGCCCAGATCATATTTGGGTTTTCAAAGGGAAGGAGCAACCACATAATACTCATAAAGGAAACAGAGGAAAAACCCACATAAGTTGCAACTACCATTTCATCACCTTTAACCCTGTTTAAGAGCAAACCATAAAGATAACCCAAAACAAATGCCCAAAAAACAGCAACTACTATTGCAGTAAAAAAACCAATAAAGCCAATCAACTCCAATTCCAGACTAATTACTGCCCCCAACAGGCCTGCAATAATCCCTAACTGCAGACCAAAGTTAAGCCCACAGCCTGATTTAACCATGGGTACCAGTGATAGTACTAGAACAGCATTCATACCAAACCTGGCAATAAGATCATTTATTGATGTATCAACCCTTACACCAACAAAAGGGGCAATAATAAATAAAGAAAAAAGAAATAAGGCAATTAACAATCTAGGTAAACCTATTTTACCAATCATTTTTTTAATTTTATCTTTCAATCTCAACACCTTCTTCTGCTTTAGATTTACTAACCATTAAGAGACCAAATTCAACCCGTTCAGCAGTGGGGGGTAAAATACCCGCAATCTTCCCCTCATTAATAATAGCAATCCGATCAGAGATAGACCTTAATTCTTCCAGTTCAGAGGAGGTAATAATAATTGTTGTTCCATATTTTTCATTATACTGACACAAGGTATCAAGTACTAGCTTCTTGGCACCCACATCAATACCTCTGGTAGGCTCAGAAACAAAGAGGAGTTCAGGCTTTAAGGCAAAGGCTTTAGCCAAACAGATTTTCTGCTGATTCCCCCCGGAAAGTTCTCGGGCATACTGCCTCTCATTAACACATTTAATATTAAGTTTGGTAATATATTCTCTACTTAATTCAGTAATAGCTTGATCATCACGCCATTTAATTAAACCACCCAGATATTTTTTGATAAACTCCTCTTTAACCTGCATAACAGTAAAAGCTATATTCCAATTTAAAGATTGATCTAATAGCAAACCAGTTCCCCGTCTGTCTTCAGAAACAAAGGATAAGCCCTGCTGCAGGGGATTCCTGGGGTTATTTAGCTGAACAGTTTCACCTTTGAATAGCACTTCACCTTCTGAAGGATAAAGGCCCATAATTCCATTGGCAATCCCCAGTTTTCCCTGACCAGTTAAACCACCTATTCCCAAAATCTCCCCTTTTTTTGCATCAAAAGAAATACCATTAACCTGCTCACCTGGCATATCTACCCAGAGATTTTTTACCTCTAAGATAGGCTCTTTAAACTCCCTTGTCCTTTTTTTATGTATCACTTTTTCCTGACGAGCTTTTCCAACCATATATTCAGCTATTTCACGTTCACTGGTCTCAGCAGGATGCAGTTCTTTTTGAATCTCTCCATCCCTTAAGACAATAATATAATCTGATACAGCAAGTATCTCCTGCAGCCTGTGGGTAATAAAGATAATAGCAATACCTCTTTGTGAAATCTTTTTAATTGCGTTTAAGACTATATCGGCTTCACTCTCTGCCAGAACAGCTGTTGGTTCATCAAGTATCAATAATTTTGTAGATTCACGCTTAAGCTCCCGTGCTAACTCAGTAAACTGCCTGTACCCTACCGGCATATCCTTAACCAACATATCCAGGTCAAGGTCCACCCCCAGGAGTTTAATGGCTTCACTGGCCTGTTTCTTCATTTCTACCCTATCCAGTATATTCATTCTTTCACCAAATATTTCTGCTATTATATTTGGTCTACTAACTTCAAAATTTAAAAGGATATTCTCTACCGCTGTAAAGCCCGGAATTAGAATAAACTCCTGATGAACCATCCCAATACCAGCCTCTAAGGCCTCAAGAGATGAGCTAAAATTAACTCCTTCCCCATTAAAAATCAACCGTCCACCAAAACCACCGGTCTGACGAATATCTTCTAAGCCAAAAAGGATATTCATTAGAGTAGACTTTCCAGCTCCATTTTCCCCTACAAGTCCAATAATCTCACCAGACCTAACATTTAAATTAACATTCTTTAAAACCTGATTTCCATAAAAATCCTTACTGATATTCTCCATCTTTAGTAAATATTTTTCTTCCATTATAGTCTCACCTTCTGTTCTTACTGGTTAATTAAAAAAGGAAGGGAGGAGATAATTTCCCCTGATATTTGCCTTAACATATATCAAATCAGTTTATCTCCCTTTTTTTTATGTTATTGACCTATTTCGAAGTACTTAGCTGGAACCTCTAAATCAGTCATACCTAAATACCCCTTACCAAATATATAAGTATCCTGATATATGAGCATAAAATTCTCCCTTTCAATACCATCGGCATCAACATAGAGACTACCATTCCAGCCAGCACCCGGTGTAAACTCCTCATAAGCAGACATAATATCTTCCATATCCAGCAATTCTGAATTCCCTTCAATAACATTTTTAGCATGTTCTGCTAAAGCAGCTGAAGTAGAAAACCCAAAAGAATAGGCCCAGGTACCCATTCTACCAGAACCACCAGCCTGAATAACCTTTTTTTCAACCTTATCTAAAATCTTAGGCCAGTTCCCCTTCTCTTCATTACTAAATTCTACACCTAGAGCACCAGGATAACCCATAGTTGGTGAAGGTAAATCTGCTTCAATAAAATACCCACCTAATTCAGCAATCCTTTTTAACAGTGGCTCAGTATGGGCATCATTAGTACAGAAAAAAGCTGTTTTTTCCCCGTACTGTTCCAACCAGGCAGGAACTTTCTCTAAAATAAATTGCTGGGCGCCAGCAACACCTATATCACTTACCGGATCAGGTGAACCCATATCCACATAGTTCAGTCCCAGATCATTTGCAGTCTCACGCATAATATCCCTTCTCCGGGAAAGCATTTCATAACTCATATGCCTGGGAAAGGAGATATGCATAAAGGTATTTGCCCCCAGTTCCTGGGCAGCCTTAACAATTAAATACCCACGGGCAACAGCATCCGGATAGAGTGTTAAATCTGCCTCATCTGATAACATGTCAGGGTCTTCGTGAGGTGTACCAGCCAGCAGAAGAATATCCGGCCTCACTTCACGAATCCTTCTAAATGCTTCAACTGTACCCGGTACTGCCTGGTTAACAACAACTGCTTTCATCATAGGGTCGTCTGCCAGGGCCACAATCTGAATAATAGTTGTCTCCATCTCCTGCATGAAGTTATCAGGATAAGTTATATGGGTAATCATTCCACCCTCTGAACTATCACCATACCGCCTAATCATCTCTTCTGCCCCTCTAAGATCATCCTCTGATTGGGAGACAGTCCCTGTAACAATACCAATGTGAAAATTTTCTGCCATTACAGAAAAAGATAGCACTAAGATAAATACTAACACCAGTAATATTTTTTTCATCCTCTTCCTCCTAGAAATTTAATAATCAAACAGTTAACTTTAATAACCCTTCCTTTTTTTATAAAACATTAGAAAAAATACTTAGTATTTTTCTAATGTAATATCCATATAGTTTCACGCCTTAGCAATAAATATTTCTGGATAAAATTATCAATTCCTTCCTTGCATTACTATTAATTTATTTTTAGTAAACTATACTAATAAAAAATCCCCTTATTAGCAAACTATTTGCCTAAAGGGGAAATTATTACAGTATATTTATTTTGGAAATACTAAACAATCTTATCTACTACACGTCCAACTGGAGAATATGGGTCACGAGATTTCTTTTCGTCTATTTCAGTTTTTGGAGATGTATTCTTATCTTCATTGTTACTTTGTTTTAATTTTCTAATCTGCTCATTAATTTTCTCAATACGTTTTTTCAATTCTTCAATTTTTTTACGCCTGGCTTCCTCGTCTAAAGACTTATCTTGTTTACTTTGTTTTATCTGGTTTTGTAATTGCATTTTTTGCTGCTCAAGAATCTGTATTTTTTGTTGTAAATCAGATGATGTATTATTTGTAGAATTTTGTAGAAGAGAAATATTGGGACTCAATGCAGACATACTCATTTGACATACCACCCCCCACCTTTAAGATGATATTACATTCTTCATAATAAAACACTCTTTTTTGGGGAAATACATATTATTATACCATTATTATACAAATATATTATATTACAATTATACTAAGAAGTCAATAATCTCTGGGTAATATTAACAAAGATGTAGAACTTAATGTCACTCTAAGTAATATAAACAAAATGGCTATAACTGGCATATCAATAAATAGTATGTATTATATCTTGTACTTCCTGATTAGTTGTTTGGCCTTTTTTCTTGTTTTAGGACTAATACTAGAGGTCTTCTTTTTAATAAAATAAACAATTTCATTCATATAATTGTTCTTAAGAAACACATCGTCAAATATATTTAAAACATCACATTCTAATAGTGCTATCTGTTTTTCATTATAATGACATATCTTATCAATATTTAAAAGTCTAGTAACCACTTCATCGATTAAATCAAGTCTGGTTTTTAAAATAACTCTTATATTGTTTAAACAACATTTTCCAGTCATAAACTTTTTATCATTAATATGCTCAATAAATCTTGGCCATATTAAGGAAAAACGATCTTCATCATCAACCTTAACTAAGTTTGCAATTAATGTCAATCCAATATCTCTATGATAAGAATTATCATGATCTAATAATTCCACAATTTTATCCCAATATTTATAGTATAAAGAAGGTTCCTTCTTACTAGCCTCTGAAACCACGTAATAACAATGATAGTATATCATAATATCATTGTTTAAAAGTAATTCATTTACAATAAATTCTCTTATATTTGAATCATTATTGATGAACCTTACAAAATAATCCCGATCAAAATTCTTTTGAGAAATCTTCTCCAAAATCTCCTTTTTATTCATTTGTTCTCTCCTTAAATAATATACAAATTTAAAAATTAGAATTAACAAGTCCAGCAATTTTGATGGTTGTACCTTATTACTCTTTTATATATTTTTTAATCGTATTATCTAAGACTATAACTATTTATACCTTTTTTCATGTTCTAAAAGCCATTTTTTTCGCCAAAGACCTCCCCCATATCCTACTAACTTCCTATTGCTACCTATTACTCTATGACAGGGTATAATAATACCTATTTTATTTTTATTATTGGCATTTCCTACTGCCCTACTTGCATTTTCATTTCCAATAGCTACTGCTATTTCTTTATATGCTAAAGTTTGTCCATATGGAATATTAATTAGTTCCTTCCAGACCTTGGTTTGGAATTTTGTCCCAGTTGTTTTTAGGGGTAAATCAAATGTTTTTCTTTTTCCACTAAAATATTCACCTAACTGTTTTTTAGCTTCTATTAATACATCTTCTATTTTTTCCTGATACCTTTTTTCTTTATGAAATGTTAAACCTATTATGCTTCCTTCTTTAGACTGTATCTCTATTAACCCTAAAGGAGAATCATAATAACTCACATTATTCCCAACATCAAAAGCATCGGTTGAATCAAGTGACATCCTCATTTTACTATCTTTACTTTTTAAACCCTCTATTTCACTTTTTGTAATATTTATTTTTTTATGCATAGGTTTCTTCCTCCATAGTACCCATTAAAATATAGGCATGAATTTTAAACTAATCCCTAAACTCACCAGGTGAACATCCAGTTTGTTTACGAAACACAGCATAAAAAGCTGATATACTCGCAAATCCTACTTCCAAACCCTCCTGAACTTAAATATCTTAGTCTTTGTCTTTTAAATATACTACAACTCAAAATATATGATTTTTCTTCCTGTTTTTAACCAAGTAATTTTAGTACACTAATCACTAAAATATTTCCCATAACTATGTTTCTCTTTTAGTCATTATTTGTTTTCTTTACTTGTACGGAATATATACTAAAATCATTTTCACTTTTTACAAAATTTAATCTTTCTTTACCAATATTTTTTTTGTTAACCAGATATAAATCAGGCGATAAAAATTGTTCAACAAAAGGCAGATCTGGGGTATAGAAAAAACTGCCCCCTGATTTTAAAGAATTGAGTAATTCCAGATATCTTCTGGCATAATTAATGTAATTCCCATTCATTTTAAAATGAGTTCTTTTAAAATGATTTGTAAAAGATAGATGTGAAATAATAGTTCCCCAATAATTTGGTTTAAGTTTAAAATTAAACCAATCGATTTCTATTACATATGGTTTCTCTTCTACATTTCTATCTATACCATAGGTCTCTATACCCTGCTCACGTAAATATTGAACTAATCTGGCACTGGAACCACAACCAATATCTAAAACTGGCTCACACATCTTTTCTATATTAATACCCAGAATATCAAGTTGAAAAACTGCTCTATACTCTGAACAGGGAATTTCATCTACAATTTTTTTCTCTTTAGGGAAAATTTTTAACTCATCAATATCATTTAAAATTTCTCTTAATTGCACCTGATGTTCAATTACAAGTCCATTTAACCAATTTAAGCCAATCGCTTGATTTGAACTTAATCTATTAAATATAGTCTCCATAAAATTTCTATACAGATTATTCATCCTGTTCCTTAGTTTATCAGTTATTTCGGCATATTGATTTAATTTAAATATAGTCTCAATTATCGTTTTAGTAGAATATTCTGCAACTATCCCAATAAATTTTTTTATTTGCAATTTATCAGTAGAATTAAAATAATCAATAAATTTTTGTCTGTGAGATATTATATAGTCAACAGCATAATTCCCTAATAGGAAATGCTCATCTTGAGATGATTCATAAAAAATATTTTTTCTGTAGTTTACTTTATTTAATTGATCTATGAACATCAATAAATTATTTTCAATATTCATATGGTCCTTCCTTTCCAATAAAACAACATAATAAAACCGATTATCATAAAAATCTATTTTTATAACAAATCTATTTATACAATAAAATTAGAGATAGCAAATGCTATCCCGGTGTTATTACTATTTTTTAATGTCTAGAATCTTAAAGTATGTAGTATAAATTTGTTTAAATTTAAAGGTTTACTTGCAAATCTATAAATAATAATATATAATAAAAAATCAGAAACAATTAAGCATGTAAACATTACTACCCAATAATACTATAACATATTTAAATGACATTGTCAAGGAATATTAAAAATAATTTATAAGGGGGTCTAAATTTGAACTTACCAGATATCTTTAATACTGCAGCTTCTTATAATAATCAATTACTGGAGACTAATCTTAGCTCAAAAAAATATGGGCTAAAATTAACAGAAAAAGATGTTTCCGAAATTATTGAAGACAGAGAACGTGTACTAAATCATCAAGGTAGAGTTGAACTAGATATAAAAGTAACAGTAAAGATAATCGAATTTCTTTATTCATCACCTTATGTAAATCAAGATAATTATTCTGATACAGTTATAGGATTACAAGAAATATTCTATTATTTAAAAAGTGAGACTGATGACCAAATTGCAGATGATATATTATTAAATAAAATATTCAAGCTCTACGAAAATATCTGTGCCGGATCCCTTGAACTTTTAAGGGGTAGAGAAGCGGATAAATTAATCAATAAAATTAAATATCAAGATCCAGATAAGGAGGTTGCTGATGCATAATAAAATTGTTACAATATCAAAATTAAAAAAAGAAAACATTAATAAATATCATTATACGCTCTCTCTTCTCCTAGAAGGGCAAAGAAAAGGACTTATAAATAAAAAAACAATCAATAGTATTCACCAACAAATAATAGTGATATTAAGAGAATTAATTCTAAAATATACTAAGGGAAACAGTACTTCTGTTAAAGTAGAGACTGCTGAAAATATTCAGAAATCCATCCTTTACGTTATCGATTTTAAGCTGGCTAGTTATTCCAATCCGGAAAAAAGTTTATTTATAATCAAAAAAACTGATGTAAAAAAAATATACGAAGAAGGTATAATACTATTAAAGAGAATTATAGAAGATGCAGAAAATTTATATGCGTATATCAAAGAAAATAAGCTTAAGATCCCATTGGAGGTATATAACTCAACAATTGAAGAAGCACTTCCTGTGTTTTTTGCAAGTTACGACATAAATTATAATGCACACAATACTGTAACTTATGTAGACTATCCTTTAGTTTTCAATGATCTGAAAATGCAGGGAATAATCTATATTAACGATTATCTTAAAAACCTTAACCTGGAAACCAATTTTTGTGGACATTTCAACATTAACGATATTAAAAATGTTTTAAATAATTATGGTCACCTTTATAATATTGACTACAGACAGACACCCATTAATATATTTGAAATCGTAATTAACAATTCAATATTTTCTGCAATATTAAGTAATAATATAACTGACCTAAATATATCAGAATCACAATATAAAATCTTAAAAGGGATATTTACACAATCAACAGCTTATGAAAATAAAGTTATAATTAATGAGGCCATTAACAAAATTATTGCTAAACTAAAGAATAAAGATAAGAACTTAATTAATTATATTCGACAATATAAGCCACTTCTAATTACTAAAATACTAAACACAATAAAAAATGATAGTCTCCATAACCTTATTATTACAGATAATACAGGGGTAAAAAAAGAAAAAATTGTCTTTTCTTCAAGCAAGAGTATGAGCAATGATATATTCCGCAGTTTAGTTGAAAAAATAAGAAACAGTTCAGATACCGCTGATAAAATAACTATAATAACAAGTAAAGTTAAATCAATGGATGATCTGATTGATATTTTATCTGCTGATTGTTTATATGCAGATGAGTTTAAGGAACTATATAAACAGATCAGCAATGTAGAATTAGCAGTATTAGCCAAAATGATATTTCTTGAAGAAATAAGGGCTGGCCAATTTCATTTAGCTGGTTTAATAGTCAACGAAGATTTTGATGAAGAATGGCAACAGCAATATGTAGAGTTTATTCTTGAATTAAGTAAAATCCAGCAAAGAAAGATTGAACAATTAATAGATAAGATAGAATTATAGCTATATTTATCCTTATTATCTTTTATTCGAATCTCCAACTCCAACAAGACCCCACTGGAACAAGTTCCTTTATTAAACTAAGCAAATTTTCCTGTGTCTTCACATAAAATCCTTTCATATTATTATTTTTAATATTGCCTAGTAGTCTTTCTATTTGCAAATTCTGGTGCCATTTAATATTTTTATCCATCGCTTTATTCTCCCCCTAATTTAAAGCTATTAGTAAGTATGATTTACCTGTGCAAAAAATGGCAATAACTCTTTATTGTTTTCATTAACATATTTACCCCAAAAAATTCTTGGCACTGAATCATTTTTATTTAAAATTTTTTTATAAGAGTTTGGCTAATCTTTATAATATAATCATCAACTTTAAAACCCATAATATCACCACTTTATAATACTTAATTACTCTCTATGACTGCTTTTGCATTTTTAAAATCTGAATTAACCGTTCTTTTTAAATATAACCATGCTAAGAAATTAAAGTCTTCTCTTTCACCGATATGTACTACTAAAGTTTTATTATCTTTTATGGAAAATAATCTAGTTCTTGAAACCTCACCTTCCATATATAAATCAATAATTCCTTTTTCTTTATCTAATACTGCTTTTGCTTCATAAGTATTATTATACTGATCTGAAATTATATATCTTTCTTTATTAACTTCTTTAACTTCATCTACCCAAGCTGGATATAATTTGGGATAATTATTGACATTAGAGAACCATTTCCATACATTATCATAAGATTCATCAATAATTTTTTTATTTATATGAATCTTCCGGTTAATCTTAGTAATAAATTCTTTCCAAACAAACAAAAATATTAATATAAACCCCGTTGTTATTAACGCTGTTAGTAAGATTACTCCACTATATTCAATGCTCATTATACTCACTTCTCCTTTTATTCTTTTATTCAATCGAAATCCAAATTTCAGCTTTACATTCAAAATCTTTTGGATTTCTTAAATAATAAGCTTCTAAATCAGGTTTTTTAGCATATTGATATCCTGTACTAGGAAACCATTCTGAAAATATACGTTGCCAAAGTTTATGAATACTTTCAGGCATTTTACCTATAACCTCAAATATTACCCAAGTTGAAACAGGAATTATTCTTTCCACTAGATCAAATTCATCGTCTAATTTAGCCTCGGTTTTTTCTACCGCCGATAAATAAGTTAACTTTTCCTTTTCATAATTAATATCCAAACAAACTCCCAGAATTCCTAAATCCCTCTGACTCTCAAATAGCTTGTTACATAGTCCCATTTTCTCACACTCATCCCAAAAAATTGGAATACGCTCAAAGTTTTCTTTCATATTTATAGAGGCGTTCATTTCTTTACCAATAATAGTAAAAGATTCTTTTTCTTTGATCTTATATTTTATTTTTTCATTCCCCTTGACCTGAATTTGAAAAGAAAATCGTGGATATGCTTCTAAAGTTATTTCCTTATCCTGTACAAAAGAAGGGCTTATCCCATGTAATCTCTTAAAAGCTTTAGAAAAAGATTCTGGTGTAGAATAACAATACTTTAAAGCTACATCAATTACTTTTGATTTAGGTTTTAATAATTCGTAAGCTGCTAATGTCAATCTGCGGTTACGAATATACTCAGAGACAGTCACACCTGTCAACATATGAAACATTCTTTGATAATGATATTTAGAAACTCCAGCCACCTTTGCAGCTTTTTCTATTTCAATATTACTGCAAAGGTTTTTTTCTAAATAATCAATGCTCTTATTAATTCTTTCAAATCCCTCCATTTCTTTTCTCCTTTCTTTAATTATAACAGTTATAGTAATAATAAATCATGTTATTATATGCTTTTTAATGACAGATTTATTTATAAGGCATGTAATTTAATACACAATCTGGTAGGTCAGGCGGGTTATCCCGCCCTTCCCCCATCAGAACTGTGCGTGATAGTTTCCCATCACACAGCTCAAGCAGCCTAACCCAACCTTCGAATTGACGGTAACAAATATTAAATTTCTTACCTAACCTTTCAGAATATATGGTCTGACTTTCCTACTTGACATTCCCTTAAGACCCTTGCGTGAACATGTTGTTAGCTGTTGGAATGATATAAGCAACTTGACTTTCATTAATTTTTTTTCTAATTCACATAAATATTTAAGCATCTACTAATTAATTATTAAACACTTCATATTATGCTCAATTAACGTAACGACAAACTGGAATTTATACTTTTCGACTTATCTTCAACTGAATACAATAAAAATTAAAACTAATCGAAAAACTTCCCCTTATAAAAATTCTCATTCCCAAGTTTCTTTGCCGTCAGCCTGAACATAACACAACCATCTGGACATACAATATCTTTGCTATATTTGCTAGTTCCACCGATATTCTCTAAATCTCCACCACTTCTGACAGCCTCCATGATTGGAAACATAATCATCATTACTTTGGAGCAAATACCCTGTCCATCTGTATTTACAGGACAGCCATAGGTGCAGGTATACTTGTCTCCGACTTCCTCGCCATTTCGGCAATACCGCTCTGTGTGGTCACCACGCAGAAACCCTATTACCTCGATTTCCCATTCAAACTCCTCATCATACCATTTTTTCACGATAAACCTCCAACTTCAAATTTGTCTTCTCATTGTTTATAAATAATCTTTACTAAATTAATAGCTATTTGATAACTTTAACTACGTTTTATAGACCCTAATTCTATACTCTGAAATTATATCATTCTTTCAGCGTCACGGTAGGATTACCAGTTACCTAGTCACCCCCGCACAGATCCCGGCGTGCGGAACTACCGCACCGGGCTCCTCAAGAATATTCACTTCCGTAATCAGACAAAATCGAATTGTAACTGGGTTTCTGTATTCTCCGTTATTCTGGGTTTACATATTCCATACCAATCTACAATCTCATTGAACTTATCCCAGTTCATGCTTCTTCTCTGGCTTCTCCTGTTTAACCATTTATACAGTATCTTTATCGCTATGTCGAAAAACTCCTTCAAACTATCTCCATTATTTATTAATCCATAATAGTTATAGTATCCGCGTAGCTTAGAATTCAGTTTCTTGAATATTGTTTTAAGGCGCTTATTTCTAATCATCTTACACCACTGGGTAAAATTCTTGATTGACTTCTTTAATTTCTTCCTGGAAGTCCTTCGCTTAATTATATCTCCAAACTTTTCTGATTTTCCCCATCTGAATTCAAAACCCAGAAACTCAAAACTACCACTTTCTTCTTTGAATCTGGAAAAGATAATTATATTGGTTTTTTCCATTGATAGTTCAAGGTTGAATTTCTTTAATCTTTTCTGCATTGTATAAGTCTCGAAAACGATATTTCTTTTCCCTTTTTGCCTTCTGCGATATTCCCTCCAGTGAGGTTTGCACTAAGTATTCCGACCTTGCTCGTTCGGTTAGTGTTTCCTTTGAAGACTGCATATTCTTGTCAACCCCTTCCCCATGTAGCCGGCTCTCCCGACCTCGGAGTACTATAGTTGATCCGAAGTCCTATTGGTTTCTGGTTGTCCTTCTTGTTTGGTTGGATTAACCTACCAGCCTACTTATCTCCTTATTTTCTTGTATCTAAGCTGGAACCCATAGGATTCCTCCCAAGTTCCTGATATTTCTCTCTCTTCATGCCTGGTCCTCTGACCCAGACAGACCCTCCAGAGTCTTACCATTGCGACTCTTTTGTTTCGACTTCCGCAACGTTAAATACGTCGTCATCTGCTCTTTGTCTGTTTCCAGACCCTCGCTTACGGGGCTGAATGTGCTTCAGGAGTACGGTCTCCTTCTGGCCTAAAGATTTCTCTGTGTACACTTCACCTAGTAGTTACCTATTTTCGGTGCAACACTCGATACGGGTGACTGGTTAGGTCTTGCCCGACAAAGACTGGCCTGTGAAAATCCATTCAACGACTATTGCTTTGTTCCAATAGACAGCGAGGTAGCAATAGTTCACCTTATGCCTGGCTCTTTATTTCAACCTTACCATCGGGTTTACTTACGTTGGATCTTTCACTCGATTTCACTTTGCAAGAAATATCAAGCTTCTTGGCGTTCTAACGTATCCGAGTTTACGAAGTCTCTGAACCTTAGCCAGACCTGGCTTAGGTTCAGAAATTTGGGTGAAACGACGTCAGGAGTGGAACCGTAAACTCATTGTTATACGACGTATCGTGTCCCACAGTGCAGACTATCAATTTCTACTATTAAATAAAGACATTATTTAGAAATCCAAGCTATAATTGGAACCCACAATTCATCCTTAGGTTCATGATCTGGAGCATAAAAGCACTCAATACATGGTAAATCAGCTAGTTTATAACCTGATGTAGGTAACCATTCAGTATATAGACGTTTCCAAGCATTGATTGTATCTGGGAAAACTGCCCATGTACTTTTGGGGATTATTATCTTTTCCATGTCTTCAGGTACTTTGTTTTTATAACGAACTCCTATCATATAATCAAACTTTTCATCAGTAATAGAAGATTGTTCGCCAACAATTCCTAATAGACTTTCTAGCTTACATTGAGGATCTTCCCATGACATATCAATTAATCTCTGTACTAAACCAGTCTTGCTAGCTTCTTCCCATATTTTAGGAACTATCTCAAATGCCTTTTCAGTAAGAATAGTATTCTTTACTCCCACAACTGTAAACTCAAAATCTAGTCTTTCAATTCTGTACTCCATTTCAACATCTCCCTTAATTGATATTTGAAAGGACATTTTCGGAAAGGCTTTTAAAGATATTCCACTATCACGTGCTTCAGAAGGATTAACACCATGAAGATTTTGAAAAGCACGGGAAAATGAATCTGACGATGTATAACCATATTTAAATGCTAGGTCAATTACTTTAATATTACTATTTTGTAATTCAAAAGCTGCAGACGACAGTCTTCTTCTACGAATATATTCAGATAGAGTGACTCCCATTATAGTAGTGAACATTTTGGAAAAATGATACCTAGAACAACAAGCTAATTGCGCTAACTTCTCATAGCTAATCTCATTTGTTAAATTTTCTTCAATATAATCCATTACTTTATTTACTTGTTCAAGCCAATTCACATTAATCAGTCCTTCCAATTATAAGTATATAAGAAATTAGATTTTTTTACCCGATATTTCGTGTACAAGTATGTCAGATCTAAATGAAATTACTAACTATACCCCTTATCACGATAGTCTGGTAGGTCGGGAGCCTCACGGCTCCTTTCCTCCATAAGAACCGTACTTGAGCCTTTCAACTCATACGGCTCAAGCCATTCAAAACTAGTCTTCGGACTAACAAACAATAATTTTTATTTTAATTTTTATTTAATTCTCTTTTTAAGTAATATTTATCATACTTTGATAAATAAGGATTTGCCTCAAACTTGATTAATCTATGCCTAATTATTTTTTGTATCACTTGCAAAGATTAATTTTGTCTGTCCATCTGAAAATATCCAGTCACGTTCCCCTCTGATTTCCAGTATTTTCCCTTTGTCCACTTGCTTGGTTTCTTCGGGTGTCTTCTTTTTGCCCATTTCCACAGTGCTTGAAAGATATCCCTGTCCATTCTTTGATAACTCTTTTTAGAACAGGCTGTTCTATGATAATTACACCATCCTCTTATCTTTGGATTTAGTATTCTTATTAAGTCTCTTTGTTTTATTGTTTTCTGTTTCTTTATTTCTTCCCTTATTTCCTTCATTATTGATTTATACGATTTCTTCGATGGCTTTATTATCATTTTCCCGTCATACTTTCTAAAGTTCCAGCCTAAAAAGTTAAACCCTTTATTTATATGTGTTATTTCTGTCTTCTCTTCTGATAACTCCAATCCTCTTTTTTTTAAAAAGTCTTCTATTATTATTTTTATCTCCTCTAAGACTTCTTTATTTGTTGCAGTTATCACAAGGTGAGTAGCCCGGAGGAATTTCACCTCCAGGCCCTCTCAGAACCGGACGTGAACCTCTCAGCTCATCCGGCTCCCATTATTCAGCCGTAGGTAATATTCCCATCTTCCAATGTGCAAATAATCTTTTCATTTTCTTTGCTATACGTCCCATCCAGCGTTCTGCTCGCCGTCTATGCCTGGTCAACTTCTTGTATTTTCTTCTCGCCCAGTGCACCAAAGCTCTGTTCAAGTGTTTTAATACCGGATATAATGCAGATTTATAATAACGACCGTAATAATTTATCCAACCACGAATTATAGGATTATACATTCTGGATATATCTATTAATTCTATATCTGGTCTAAGATGTATCCGCCAGTTTCTGATGACCTGTCTCATTGCTTTACATGCTTTGTTACTCACAGCAGGTGTAAAGTTAATGAAATACTTACCATAACGATTCTTTGACCTCCTAGGTCTGAATGTATATCCAAGAAAATCAAATTTTATATTTTCATGCTCTTCCCTACGGTCATCATCTTTACAGTACACTATTCTTGTTTTATCAGGATGCAGTTCTAATTTACATTCTCTTAATCTTTGTTTTAATTGCTTGTGTATTATTTCTGCCTCCATCTTTGTTTTGCAGTGTATTATCGCATCATCCGCATATCTTGCCCATGGATTGTTTGGAAATGTCCTTTCCATCCACTTATCTAAGGCATAGTGCATAAAAAGATTTGCCAGAACAGGACTAATCACACCACCCTGTGGTATTCCTGCTTTTCTTTCTTCTATTGTTCCATCTTCGAATTGAAAAGGTGCTTTTAGCCATCTTTCTATATACAAAATTAGCCATTTATTATCAGTATGTTTCTTGACCGCTTTCATTAATAGTTCATGGTCTATATTATCAAACAGTCCTTTGATATCAAACTCGAGAACCCAGTTATACTTCCAGCATCTTTTCCGAGTTATTCCTACAGCATCTATTGCTGATTTCCCAGGTCTATACCCATAGGAGTCTTCGTGAAAGTATGGTTCTACTATTGACTCAAAGAATATCTTCGCTGTCATTTGAGCTATTCTATCCTCTACTGTCGGTACTCCTAGCCTTCTTATTCCACCATTCTTCTTTGGTATTTCGACTACTTTTACTGGCGAAGGGAAATAGCTACCAGAAGACATTCTGGATTGTCAACCCCTTTTTAGCACACTTTTTTCTCGGACATTAACATCCTATATTCTACAGGGGTAAGATAATCTAATGACCCATGTATTCTATGGTTATTATACCAGTTAACATAATCAAATAGCTCATATTTCAATTCCTCAAAGTTAGTAAATATTCTATCAAAAGCAAACTCTGTCTTTACAACTTTAAAAGCAGCTTCTGCAACTGCATTATCATAAGGGCAGCCTTTCTTACTTAAAGAACGATTAATACTAAACGTATGTAACAACTGGTCTATAGCCTTGTTTTTAAACTCATTACCTCGATCAGTATGTAAAATATTGATCTCGTTAAGAGGCCTTTGAATACTTGAAAAAGCTTTCATTACAAGTGATGCTGTTTTTCTTTTGCCAACGGCATAGCCTATGATTTCACGGTTAAATAGATCCAGTATTAAGCAAATATAATTCCATTTCCCATTGACATTTACATATGTTAAATCACTGACTACAACATCTAAACTCTGATCTCTATCAAATTTTCTATTAACGATATTTTCGGTTTTTTCCTCATTGAATTTTGTAGAATGAACTTTATATTGCTTAACAGTGTATTTAGAAACCAAACCGTATTTCTTCGTTATTCGGCCTATTCTTCTTCGGGATACCTGATAGCCTTTCTTGGCTAATTCCTGCTTTATCTTTCTTGTGCCATAGTTGTTTTTACTCGTTTTAAAGATAGATATAATTTCATTTTCAAGCGTACTATCTGAGGACTTTTTCTTCGGCTCATAATAGACAAGGCTTCTTGATATCTTTAATATTCGGCACATAGCGCTGATACTGTATTTATTACTATTAGCTTTAATTACTGCTATTTTCGTCCCATTATCAGCGCTGCTTGCTTTAAAATATCATTCTCCATTTTTAGGTGTTGATTTTCTTTGCGTAATTTAATTAATTCTTTTTCCTGGTCAGTTCTGTTATCTTTTGCTTTAAATGACTCTGAGTTATTAAAGTCTTTTACCCACTTATTAATAGTGGATCTGGCAATATCATATTCACTTACTATTTCATTTATTTTTTTGCCATTACTCACTAAACCTACTATCTGTTTTTTGAATTCATCATTATATCTTTTGGCTCTTTTTGATGACATGATATTCCTCCATTGATATTGTATTTTTTCATTATATCATGTCCGAGTTTTTTCTGTACAATTAATTATAACCTATCCAACTTTTAATGGTAAGTATAAATCTTCAATATTTTTTTGTTGATTCTTAAATACAATCGTATCCATAGTAGAATATTTTTCATATGCTCTACATAAATATTCCTTAAATCTATTCTCAAAATAATGAGCCACCAATTCTTTGTCTAATTTCATTTCTTTTCGAACTTCTTCTAATTTAGGTTTAACATATACATCTACAATTGGTTTAACAAAAGTACTTATCATTACAAATCCTCCCTTAACATTACTAATTAAATAATGTTTTTCAATAATTAATTAACTTGATTCAAATTTTGGATAACGTAAACGTATTGCCGAAGTTCAGGGGCCTTAGATAGCTCTTATCTTAGGCACCTGAATTTGGGTGAAGCGATAGCGGAACCGGCAATATAATGTTATAAGAAGTGGCGACATTTTCTTTAATCTCTGCAAAATATGAAAAGAAAAATAGTTTTTATATATAATTATGGTTATTTACCGAGAAGAACTCTTGCAAACTTCTTAGCGCCATTTATAGCTTTCTCTGTTTGAAATGAAGCTTTATTTTCTTCATCTCTTACTGAATACATTCCTATATAATTTAAATGCGAGTGCTCACAAAGACGTTTTATTCCAATTTCAAATGGTTCTGCTCCATAATTCGAATCATATCCATGTGTTGCTATGATAGCACATTTTTTACCCTTCCAAAGCGAACCCCTTCCTTGTCCATAATATTTATTCATTCCGTAAAAACGATCAAGTACTGCCTTCATTTCAGCAGGACAATACCATGTATAAATAGGTGTTGCTAGAACAAAACAATCTGATTGAACCACCTGAGAAACAATATCTTGCATATCATCTTTTTGCTGACAACCATAATCACCTGTTGCATTTTGACAAACATAACATCCACGGCAAAAGGAAATTGCAATATTTTACTAATTTATATGAATTGTATTACAACTTTTATATATTTGTCAATAATAAAGACTTACTCTTGCTTAATAACACATTATATTTTCACTGATTTTTTAGTAGTTGGTCTAATGGACTTTTAATCTTTTTATATTGCGTTTTACTTACATGGGTATATATTTCTGTAGTTTTAGTACTTTTATGACCTAAAAACTCTTGGATATACCTGATATCAGTACCGTTTTCTAAAAGATGTGTTGCAAATGAGTGGCGTAATGAATGAACAGATACATCTTTTTTTATATTTGCTTTACTAACTGCTTTTTTAAAAATTTTTTGAACAGACCTTACGCTTAAATGTTTTCTCCCCGTCCTGGAAATAACCATTCATAAATTTTATATTTTGATCTATATGCTCGAAGATACAAAAGAGCAGTATCAGAAATAATTGTATATCTATCTTTTTTAACTTTACCTTGAGGAACTCCTTCCTTTAATTGCAAATTTTTTATTTTTCGTTTATTTTTTTAAGGCATTTTTTTAATTAGAGTGAATTTAATAAGTTTAACAGGTAATAATAGAATTATCAAAACAATACACTTTTAAAACAAATTATTACTAATGTGATAATTAAAAAAGGAGACAAAACATGCTGGTTAAAGATCTAATTATAAAACAACTTGAGAAGTTTGGGGTAAAACACATATATAATTATCCAGGTGATACGACATTAAAATTCATATCTTCCTTAAAAGATTCAAATATAAAATTATTTTCACCTAAGCATGAAGGAACAGCTGGCTTAATGGCCTCTGCCGAATCCAAACTAACCGGAAATATATCTGTCTGTCTATCACATAGTGGACCTGGTACAGCCAATATTCTAAATGGAATAGCCGATGCAGCAAGTGACCGTGTACCCATGTTATTAATTAGCGGACAGGTAGAAACATATAATATGGGTACAAATTATAAACAATTTGTCAATCTAGCTGAACTAACAAACCCATTAACTGTATACTCATCTGTTTTAATTAATCCTGAAAGCACAATTGATCTGTTATACAAAGCTGTAAGTATGGCAATTGCTAGAGGTGGTGTCAGTCATATTATAGTACCTATGGATATATGGGACATGGAAAGTACCGCTACTTGTCGGGAATATCCTGAGCATCTGAAAGTAAAGAAAATACCAGACCCTGGTTTAATTCAAAAGGCTGTAGAAATAATCAATAAATCAGAAAAACCAGTAATTATTTATGGTAGGGGTTGTAAAAATATACGCAATGAACTGATTGAAATAGCAGAAAAAATTTCAGCGCCGATAATATCCACTCTACCTGCTGCTGGAATTGTCGATTATGGTTTTCCTTATGAAATGGGTGTTTTAGGTCATAGTGGTAATCAATATGCCTCTGAACTATTAAAAAAATCCGACTTAATAATAAAACTAACAGCGACCTGGTGGCCAAGCGATTATACACCAAAAGAACCGAATATAATACAGTTTGATACAGCAAAAGAAAACATAGGGGCTTCTCATCCTGTTACCCTGGGTATACCTGGTGACATCTCCCTTGCAATAAAACAATTAAAAACTAATCTAAATGAAAAAAATAATCAAATGTGGATAGATCATATGAATGAAATTAAAAATAAATGGATAAAAGAAGTAAACCAAGGCTATGCAGAAAATAAATGGCCTTTGTCACCATCACAGATTATCAAGGCCTTCAGTGAAAACTGTGATGAAAATGATATCATCTCCCTGGATTCAGGAGATAATGTTATTTTCTTTGGAAAATTTTTCGGCAATAAATGTAAGGATGTATTAATATCAGGAACATGGCGAACTATGGGGTTTGGTTTATCTGCTGCACTGGCAGCAAAAATAAACTATCCCCAAAATAATTCAATTGTAATAACCGGTGATGGCGGACTAACTATGGTAATGGCAGAACTTTTAACTGCTAAAAGATATAATCTACCAATCACCATTATTTTATTAAATAATGGAAACCTGTCCATGGAAAAAAATAGAATGATAGCAGCTGGACTCCCTACTGAAGAAGTAGAATTAACCAATCCTGATTTTGTAAAACTCGCAGAGGCATGTGGGATAACAGGAGTTCGTGTTGACAACTTAGATAACTTCAAAAAAATAATAAAAGAAACACATAATAATGAACAAGCAGTCTTAATAGATGTACCTGTTAGTAGTCCTATTATACCTGATACCAAATTAATGTAATTCTTCTTCGCACTATTATGATTTTCATGTTTTGGTGGTATATATTTAAGATTATTTATAAACAAAACTAAGTATATTTTACTAGCCAGTTATATTATTAAAGCAATTATCCTACAGCAAAAACAATAGCATCTGTTTACATATACAAGGCAGTGATAATCAATAAGCAAAATAATATAACCAACTAGTATTGTTCTATTTTAGACATGTCACCTGACTTATTTAAAATACTGGGACAACAGCCCCCTTATATTCTTCTAAAATGAAATTCCTTATCTCCTCAGATTTCATTACCTTTACAAGTGTTTGGACTAATTCATCATTTTGATTTTTTTTGCTAACTACTAAAATATTAGCATAAGGGGATTCATCACCTTCAATAATCAGAGCATCTTCAAGGGGATTCAAACCAGCCTCAAGAGCATAATTAGTGTTTATGAAAGCAGCTGTTACATCAGGCAAAACCCTCGGTAGTTGTGCTGCCTCTAATTCCTTGAATTTTAATTTCTTAGGATTACTACTAATATCAAAAGGAGTTGCCTCTAGCTCATTTTCAGCATCTAATTCAATGTAACCCTTATTTGCCAGTAATAATAAGGCTCTTCCTTCATTTGAAGGGTCACTAGGTACCGCTATTATCCCTCCATCTGGTAATTCATCTATTGAATTAATTTTAGTTGAATATAAACCAAAAGGCTCAACATGTATTTTAGCAACTGATACTAGATTAAGACCGTGGTCTGCATTAAAACTTTCTAAATATGGGAGGTGCTGAAAGAAATTAACATCTATACTCCCATCATTTAAGGCTAGGTTTGGTGTTACATAGTCAGTAAACTCTACAATCTCTAATGTTATACCCTCTTCTGCCAGAATTGGTTTAGCAAACTCCAGTATTTCTGCATGAGGTACAGGGGTAGCACCTACCTTAATAACACTAGCCCCGGCCAGCACAGCAGTAGACCCAGTAATTAAGATTCCTAAAACCAATACTAAAAATAATATTTTCTTCATCTTATCATCTCCATTTTATAATAGTTATTGAAATACCTGTTTATCTATGATCAAAATAAGCAGCCAATTTATTTCCAATCCATTGGATAATTTGAACTAATAAAACTAAAATCACTATCGTCTCTATCATTACTCCAATTTTAAACCTCTGGTACCCATACCTTATCGCTATATCTCCAAGACCACCTCCTCCAACTGCACCGGCCATAGCAGAATAGGCAATTAAATTAATCATTGTCAGAGTAATACCAAGTATCAAGGAAGGCAGTGATTCTGGTAGTAAAACCTTAAATATAATTTGAACAGGGGTTGCTCCCATTGACTTAGCAGCCTCTATTACACCAGGACTGATTTCCAATAAGGCATTATCAACAATCCTGCCTACAAAAGGAATAGCTGCAACTGCCAGAGGTACTATAGCTGCAGTAGTGCCAATAGAAGTACCAACTATTAATCTGGTCAATGGTATAATTGATACCATAAGAATAATAAAGGGTATCGACCGACCCAGGTTGATAATACTATTTAAGACCCTATTTATAATACCATTGGATAATATATGCCCCTTACGGGTTACAGCCGTCAATATACCCAGGGGTATTCCCAAAAGAACAGCTATTAACAATGAAACAAACACCATATATAATGTTTCTAAAGTACCATCCCAGACCAACTGATTATATTTACTCAACATTGCTAAAATATCACTCACCTGCCAACACCTCCAGAGATAAACCATTATTACTTAAAAATTCAATCCCTTTACTAATTGACTGGTCATCACCCTCCAGGTCAAGTATTAAAGTACCAAAAGGAATTCCTTGAATATCATCAATTCTCCCATAAAGAATATTAGCATCAAGATGAAATTTTCTTACCAGCAGAGAGATTAAAGGTTGATGGGTAGACTCACCCATAAAAGATACCCTAATTAGTTGACCCTGCTGCTTAATATTATTCAAACCTTCTGGCAGATTATAATCAATAACAGTTCTAATAAAACGCCTCGTCAAATTCTGCTGAGGATTGGCAAAAAGGTCTATTACCTTACCTTCCTCAATAATCTTACCCTTTTCCATCACAGCTACTCTATCACAGATATCTTTAATAACATCCATTTCATGTGTTATCAAGATTATAGTTAAATTTAATTCATCCCTGATTCTCTTTAAAAGGTTAAGTACAGCTTCTGTACTCTCCGGATCAAGTGAAGAAGTCGCCTCATCAGAAAGAAGAACCCCTGGATCATTAGCCAGCGCCCGGGCAATTCCAACCCTCTGTTTCTGACCACCACTAAGTTCAGCAGGATAATGATCAGCCCTATCTGTTAGGCCGACTAATTCCAGTAGATAAGCAACCTTTTTTAACCGTTTATTCCTGGATAGACCAGCTATTTCCAGGGGAAAAGATACATTTCCCCTTACAGTCCGGGACGTAAGCAAATTAAAGTGTTGAAAGATCATACCAATCTTTTCTCTATTATTCCTTAATTTCCCGGCTGTGACTTTTGTCAGATCCTGTCCATTAATTATTATACTCCCCTGATCAGGTTTCTCAAGTAAGTTAAGTGTCCTGATTAGAGTACTCTTGCCTGCCCCACTCGGCCCTATTACACCATAAATTTCACCCTCTTTAACCTGTATATTCACATTATCAAGAGCAGTCAGTGTTCCCTGGGCTGTATGATATTTCTTTGATAAACCACTAATTTCAATCATCACTTAGCAATCACCTTCCTAAAAATATATAGATACAAAAAAAGCCCTCTTGAGAGGGTCTCTAAATATCCTCTCATCTCCCATCCCTTAACTGGAATGCAGGATTTAGCACCTTACCTCACAGGGTAGGTTGCCGGGTTTCACAGGGCCAGTCCCTCCACCACTCTTGATGAACATATTATATTTTATAATAATGTTGAGTAAAATAATATGTTTAATATATATTTCCTATTTATATTAGAATATCATTAAAGAAAATACTTGTCAAGAATAATTTTAATTTTTTTAGACAATATTAATTGCAAGTTAAAATGCACGGTTTCTTAAAATATTTTCATCTTCAATATTTGTTAATATATGTTAAGCAACATTAAATGTCTTTTCCTTAAATATTTCTCTAGACGTTTTGAACTCAAAGATTTTTCTCGGGTAGGTATTTATAAATTCTTGTATTCTTTTAACTTTATTTCTGGTTAATCCTTTGAAGCTAATTCCTTTGGGTAGAAACCTACGGATCATCTTATTTATGTTCTCATTTGTTCCTCTTTGCCAGCTGCAGTATGCATCACAATAATACTGTTTTGTCCTAGGAATACTACTCCCGGTGAAAGACTCTTCAATACCCTCATAATCTTTAAATTCAGACCCATTGTCTGTTGTAATTGTTTTAAATATCTTTCTAAATTTAACTACTCCATGGCGTCGCTCAATTCTATCTAGGCCTTTTATCACTGATTCCTGGGTTTTATTTGGAATTAATTCTATTATCTCTTTACGACTTGTTCTTTCACTCAATACAAGTAAATATGGTTCATTCTTGCCCTTTCTCCCTTCAACTAAATCCATCTCCCAATGTCCAACCTCTTGCCGCTTATCTGCTTCATTTGGTCGGTCTCTTATTGTCCTGTTTTGTTTATGATTTTTTGTTCTTTGACTCTCTTTCGGCTTCCTTTTTTTCTTTCTATATTCACCATAGATTAAGTTATTTCTTTCAATCTGTAATATCCCTTGATCTATATAATTATAAATTGTTTTCCAATGAATTGATATATCAAATTTATCACTTTCATCAATCATTAATGCTATTACTTCTGGTGAATATTTCTCTTTAATTTTTTCTTCTATAAAACTTGCTAAATCAAAGTTTTTTCCTATTTTAAGTTTAGGCCCTTTTGCTGATGCATTAGTATCATATACACCCTGAGCTATCTCAGGAATATATTCTCCCTTATCTCTCCACATGTAGTCCTTTAGGATTGTAATTCCTTTTTTAATATCTCTACTAATAGTGGTTCTATGGCAGTTCATCTCTCGGGCTATCTCAGTATAATTTTTTCCTTGCTTATTATATAAATGAGCTATGATTTTTCTATCTTCTAGAGTTAAGTGTTTTCCTTTTTTTCTTTGTATGTTATAATGAGTTTGACGCATATTCTGTATCCTCCTAATGTTTTGTGTGGTGCTTAACATTATATCGAAGATACAGATATGTGTCTATTTTTTTATTACCCCGTGCATTTAATTATACAATGTTTCATTTTTTTAGACAATCAGGCATAAATAATCATGCCGGATAAACCTGCCAAGACTATGACCAAGATTGGATGAATACTGGTTTTTAACATTAAAAAGATAACAGCTGAAGTAATAATAAAACCTGTCAGGTCAATAACACTCGTTTTTCCTATTGTAAAAGCAGCCGCAGTAATTAACCCAATTACTGCTGGTCTTAAAAACAGTAGTATACTATTGACATAATCAGAGTCCTTAATTTTTTTAAAAAAATACGCCAGAATTAAGACTAATATAAATGATGGTGTTATCACACCTATAGTGGCAGCCAGTGAACCTAATAAGGTTGATACTTTAAACCCCACAAAAGTACCACTATTAATTGCTATCGGTCCTGGTGTCATCTCAGCAATGGCAATAATATTAACAAAATCTTCAAGGGCCAGCCAACCGTGATTTATCAATTCCTCCTGAATTAATGAAATCATGGCATATCCACCGCCAAACCCGAAAAAACCTATCTTTAAAAAGGATAAGTATAGATTAATTAATAATATAGACATTTTCTTCTCCTTCTTCTGCTTTGTCTAGTAGTTATTCATTAAGACTTTCCTTACTTCCTTTTTTACCAGTATAGTCCTTTATGGTGAATGCTAATCCAAGGAAAATTACAATTAGAATAATTATAATAGGACTTATGTTAAAGAAAGCATTTAAAATAAAAACTACTACCAGGGTAGTCAATAACTTAAAAGACCAGCTGATATTTTTTCCTAAATCCACAGCAGCATATATTATCAAACCTACAACCGCAGGCCTGATTCCTCTAAAAATATTCTTCACAAACTGGTATTCACTAAACCTATTAAAACCCATCGCTATTAATAAAATGATAATAAAAGAAGGTAAAGCTACCCCAATTGTTGCCGCCAGAGCACCAGTAAGACCAGCAAAATCATAGCCAAAAAATATTGCCAAATTAACTGCAACAGCCCCGGGTACAGACTGAGTAATAGAGATAGCGTCAATAAATTTATCTTTATCTATCCAGCCGTGATTATCTACAATCTCCTCTTCCATCAGTGGTATCATCGCAAAACCACCACCAAAGGTAAAAAGCCCTATTTTAAAAAATGTCAGAAATAAACTACTTAGTTTTTTTGTGTTTTTAATCATCTCTTACTCCTATTATAAAGTCATTTCCACTGAGAAACGAAAATAATCCCCTCTTATTAGACTCTCCCTTACTTCAGTAAGTCTCTGATCAGAATCATAAGTGTATCTAATTGTTTGAAATAGTGGGGTATCTTCATTAATACCTAAAATTTCCTGATCTTCTAATGAAGGTAAGACCGGTTCTAAATATTCCTTGGCTTTTATAATATTAACATTATTTTTTTTCATTAAATTATATAAGGAATTCTGTTTTAATTCATCTGCTTCAAATTGAGGTAAATATTTAACAGGTATATAGGAGGTCTCTAAAATCAATGGGTTTTCATTCATTAATCTTAAGCGGATAATTTCCCATAACTCTATATTAAGAAATTCATTAATATTTTTTAACCCATTAATCTTCTGATAAGATAACAATTTAGTAGCAGGATTTAATATATTTTCTGCAATATTATGACCAAAACTATAAAATTGCAGTAGGCTTTGTTCCCAATGAAGTTGACGAACTATATAACCCTTCCCTTGAAAACTATCAATTGTTCCTTTTTGTTTTAAAATATTTAGGGCTTTTCTAATTGTTGTTCTGGTAACCTCAAATTCCCGGGCCAATTGATTTTCTGAAGGAAGATAGGTACCTGGTGAATAATCCCCAGTATGAATCCGCTGAGTGATTTCCGAGGCAATAATCTTATAACTCGCTAATGAATAATCAGTCATTGTAGAACTCCCCTCCTCCCATATAAATAGTGTTAACTTATGTAGACAAGTTCTTGTATATACAAGTTTACCACTTATCTAGCTACTTGTCAATAATCTGCCAAAAATATTTAATAAAACACCCTATCTTCTCCAATAAAAAAGATAGGGTGTTTTCACTTATCAGACATAAACTTATCAAGTATTAGTAATGATTAAGCTCTACTCTGGCAATAAAATTACCACTATATATTAAAGAAATTCTATAGACCTCCCCCATGAACTCACTTTTTTTATAAGTTGTTTATATATTTTTGTAATTCAAATAGATATTTCCCAATATGTATTCCGTCAACCAAAGCATGATTTACATGCACAGAAAATGGTAATAACACTTTATCATTTTCATTAAAATATTTACCCCAAGAAATTCTTGGCACTGAATCATTTTTATTTAATGTAATGGTATGGGATATATGAGTAAAAGAAATCCAAGGTATACATGTAATATAAACTAAATCATCTCGACCAACTTGTTCATCAAAAGAAAAATACTCTTTTTGTTTTTTAGATTTTTCCTCTGCATATTCTGCAAATTCAAATATATCCTCTTTCATATTAACTGTAACAAATTTAAATAAATCATCTTCGTCAATATTATTCATATCAGTAAATGAAGGACTTATCTTGTCATGTAAAATTATTTTATCTTCCCTAATTCTATATTTAAAATTGATAATTTTATTTGCTATATATGTGGTTGAATGAATCATTGCATAATAAAATGATAGTTTATTTGTTCTTATATAATCAAAAAAATTGCTTATATCAATATTTGCACAAATATTATATTGCGGATAATCCATTCTATGAAAAAAATTAAAGTGTTCTTTTCTTTCCCACTTTTCTATATCAATATATTTCATTTTACACTCCAGATAGTTTATAGTTTTTAAAAGCTCCAAAGTTTATGAACATTAGCCAAACTTAGCACAAATGAATTTAGGTGGAGCATAGCAAAATTGTAAATCCAGTATTGAAAAATTTATTTAGTATTATAAATCATTTTAAATCCAGCTTACTATTTCATCTATTTTCTTTCTTTTCTTTTCCCCTGCTTCAGATGCTGGATATCCTACTGGTAATAGAGCGATGACCTCCTCCTCAGAAGAAAGTTCAAGGAGTTGATGACATCGCTCAGCATCAAAATTACCTACCCAGCAGGTACCCAGTCCCTCTTCAACAGCAGCCAACATCATATGTACTATTGCTGTAGCAACATCAATATCACAAAAGTCTTTACCATCCTGTCTGTGCCATGATTGACTGTGATCCCCGCAAACAGCTATTAAAACCGGAGCCTGATTTATCCAATCCCAGTGATAGGTTGAGGCAACCTTTTCCCTCATAACATCTTCCTGCACTACTATAAAATGCCAGGGCTGAAAATTAACTGCCGAAGGAGAAACACGAGCAGCCTCCAGGATATAATCCAGCTTTACTTTTTCAACAGCTTTATCCTGATATTTACGAACAGAAAACCTCTCTTTAGCCAGTTCCATAAAACTTTGCTCCATTTTATATATTACCCCCTTGTTTTAATAATTATATTTTCTTTACTTAACAAGCCCTTCAATAAAATCAGCTACTGCCAGAATCTTTTCTTTTCTTACCCTATAATGAACAAAATAGCCTTTTTTTTCTCCTAGAACCAGTTCAGCTTCTCTCAATATCTTAAGGTGTTGAGAAACAGCGGATTCTGAAATTTCCAGCTTACTGGCCAGTGCCTTGACACAAAAATCCTTATCTAAAAGAAGTCTTATAATATTTAAACGGCTTTCATCAGCAATAGCCCTTAGTTTTAATAAAAAGTCCCCCATTTTAATCACACCTGACACTTTCTAAATCAAATTTTAAATTTAATACATAATCATAAAATAATTAAGTAATAATTTAATTAAATTATAACACACTAACCTACATTGTCAAGATATAGTCATCTTTATCACTCAACTACAAAACCCCTGGCTACACTTGCATATCCAGGGGTTTGATATAACTACATATTTGTTGTATCCTCCCAAGCCGTTAAATCCCTTACAATCTTTATAAAATCAGTAATAGTAGCTAATCGTTTTCTCCTGGTAACCATTATTTCTCCCAACTTAAGGGCAAAAATCTGAGCTCTAGCCCTCTCTGATAAATTCTCGATTCCGTCGAGGTCCTCAACATGTGCCATTCCTATACATCTACGCATTGTTTTACAACCACCCATCCCAATACTGTCCTGTAACAACTGTTTCAAATAATAATCCTGATACCCCTTGACTGCTTTGGTAGTCTCATGGGCCTCCTGATCCCAGAATTTCCGAAACTTTTCTTCAAATTTATTCCAGATATCTTCAATTGTATCTAGTAGATACTCGCGATAATCAGCTTTAAATTCAGTAGATACCTCTTTACCAGACCATGAGGCATAATTTAATATTAGGTTTCCAATTACTGCACCTATATCAAAACCACTGGGGCCATAAAAGGCAAATTCTGTATCAAAAACCTTGAGGGTTTTTTGATCAATAAAAATAGAACCTGTATGAAGATCTCCATGAATTAAAGCCTGAGCCCGGGTCATAAACTTTTCCTTTAAAACAGTTACTTCCTTACGCAATTCAATTTTTCTCCAAAATTCTTTTTCTAGATAAGGACGCAATTCTGGGTTTATATTATTTGATTCTGCATCAAAATAAGGGTCAGTAAAAACTAAAACTTCTGTTATATCACATAACTCTGGATTAATAAAATTTTTAACCCTTTCCTTCTTATCTTTGGGAGCCATATATAAATCAGATGTATAGAAAAGGGTTTTGCTCAGAAAAGTAGATATCTGTTCAGCAAAGTGAGGGTATTTTATTCCAGAAATTAACCCCTTGCGCATTACTTTCATACTACTCAAATCTTCCATAACAATTAAGGCCATTTCATCATCATACTTATATACCTTAGGTACCATCCCATCTGTTAATTCATCTTGAATCTTCATAGCTGTATATTCAAATTTAACTCTTTCTTTGGTTAGAGGCCAATCATCAGCAATTCTGACATGATCCAGAGCCTGCTTAATAACAACCCCCATGTCTGAATTCTGATCTGTAATATGAAAAACCAGATTAAGATTACCATCACCAATTTCATTACAGCTTAATTCAGCATCATCATCAAACAATCCTTCAATTCCCTTAACATACTCAATAGCCTCTTTTTCCTTCAATGGCTTATACTTAGTCATTATATTACCCCCTATTTTTATCTAAATTAATTATTTGTTGATAGGCCTGTTGTAATGCCTTTTTGGCAGTAATTTCACTATTAAATGCCTTAACAATCTCATCAGTCATAATAGCAATTAACTGGCCCGTATTAGACAAATGAGGCAGAGGTTTTACCCTTTCTAACATATTATAAACTACTGGATACCAGCTATACTCCTGTTGCCCTGCTAAAAAGCTAGACTTCCTAGTTGGATTTCCACAATAAGCCCCTACCGCTTTATCTATCTCTTTTGAGCTGATATATTGCAAAAACTTTTCTGCGGCCTCCTGTTTTTTACACAAATGATTTATTCCAAATGACCAGCTTGTATTCCAGGATGTTTCCAGGGAAGCAAAACCTATATCACCTGGATTTATACAGTCTTTATTCATAATTTGCCCTAATTGTCCACCCCAGGAAACCCCGAGTTTACACTTGTCCTTTTGAATAAAATCTAATACTTCTTCATTTCCAAACTTAGCTACATTATTAGGGCAGTATTTTTTCATTGCTATATATTTTTCCAGAGCAGCGTAACCCAGAGGAACATTAAAAAGCGGTAAACCAGTGTTATCAAAAGCATCTATACCCTCATTTCGTAAATAGGGTAGAAAATCCAGAAATATTTCTGAAGGGTGTGCTTTTAAAACAAAAGTATCTTTAATATGGTCAGTATTATCAATTACAATTTGTCTTAATTCAGCAATTGAAACAACTTCCGGAGGTATTTGTTTTAATTGGGCTTTTCGATAAAGTAGTATGTGTCCATCACAAAATGAGGGAAGTAAATATATATTATTATTTAACTCGATCTCTTCTCTGATTGAAGGCATTATATCTAAATAGTCATACTCATCATCAAAATTATTACTCAATTTTAAAAGATATTCTTTTTCTACAAATTCACGGAGCCACAAATGGCCTGCCACCATTACTATATCATACCTATATTCCTCAAAAGACTGCATTAATGTTGAATAATAATCAGACCACTCTACTATCTTGAAATTAATATGGATACCTGTTTTTTCTTCAAACTTAGCCATAATATTTTTTCTATTAACATATACATAAACTGCTGGATCATCAACAGCCAGTATATCTAATGTATTTTGCATATAAAAACACACCTTTAAACATATATTTATTAAACACTATTTGGATTCAGGAAATGGTATTCCACCGCTTTGAATACCCATCTTCTCTCTAAGACTAATTAACTCTTTTATTTGAGCAGAATTAAGTTCTACAGGAGCACCTATTTCTTTAAGATAGTAGATAATCTTACAATAGTGTTCTACTGTTTCCATTCTGAAAAAGGTCTGAGTAAGGTCTTGCCCCCAGGTGAGCAAACCATGATTAGCTAAAAGCACAGCATTATAGTCATTTACAAAGGGGGAAACTGCCTCAGGGACTTCTTCACTTCCTGTAAGTGCATATTCTGAAACCGGCACAATCCCTAGATTTACAATTGACTCTGCCAGTATTGGGCGATCAAGAGGGATTCGGGCAACAGCAAAAGCGGTTGCCAGTGGTGGATGGGCATGAACAACTGCTTTTACATCTGGATTTAAGTTATAAACCTGCAAATGCATTTTAACCTCAGAAGATGGCCGCCATGTACCACAGGACAGTATATTCCCATCTAAATCCATTTTAACAAGACTTTCTATAGCCATACCACCTTTACTTACCCCTGTTGGTGTTACAATAATCTGATTTTCATTAATTTTGACAGATATATTACCATCATTTGCAGCAACAAATTCCTTATCATACAATTTTTGGCCAATATTACAAATGTCTTTCTTGATCTTTTCTTCATTAAAGTATTGTTTCATTTTAGTCACATCCTATTATTCGAATAACTTCCTTATATTTTCCATATATGGGGGTTTTACAACACCTTTTTCAGTAATAATAGCTGTAATGTATTTAGCATCTGTAACATCAAAAGCAGGGTTATATGCCTTTACATCTTCTGGTGCAGTTCGCCTGCCAAAACCATTACCAATTTCATCTTCATCACGTAGTTCAATTTCTATTTCTTCTCCTGTAGGGGTTTCCAGATCAATAGTAGAGGTTGGCCCAAGAACATACATTGGAATATCATACTCTCGGGCAAGAATAGCCACCCCTGAAGTACCTATTTTATTTGCAGTATCTCCATTCGCTGCTACACGGTCACACCCTACAAGTACAGCATCAATCTTTCCTTCCTTCATAACCAAAGAAACCATGTCATCACAGATTACAGTTACATCAATCCCTGCTTTATTTAACTCATAGGCTGTTAATCTAGAACCCTGTAATAATGGCCTTGTTTCATCAGCATATACTTTGAATTTATATCCCTTTTGTTCTCCCAAATACATAGGAGCCAGGGCTGTCCCATAACCTGATGTAGCAATACCACCTGCATTACAATGTGTTAATAAGCCCATTCCTGGTTTAAGTAATGATAAACCATGTTCACCAATGGCTTTTCCCATAGCCTGGTCTTCTGCTAAAATCTTTTCACTTTCATCTAATAAAGCCCTTTTAATTTCTTCTACAGACTTATTTGCTTCTTTTTCAAATCTTTTGGTCATTCTATCCAAGGCCCAGAATAAATTAACAGCAGTAGGCCTTGATGTGGCAAGATAATCCCTAATTTCTTCAAATTCTTTTTTAAAATCCACTACAGTCGTAGCCTTGGACTTCAAACTACAGACGTAAAGTCCAAATGCAGCCGCAATTCCTATAGCCGGCGCCCCTCTAACCCTCAGTTTCTTAATTGCTTCCCAGATATCCTCAACTTGGTCTAATTCTAGAAATTTTTCCTCATTAGGTAATAATGTTTGGTCAATAAGTACAAGTTTATCTTTGGTATCATTTAATGTAGCTGGTACTACAGTCATAATCATTTTTACACACCATCCTTTTAATAAGATTATCTTACTCCAATAACCATTATTTTACCTTTTATATCCTTAGGACTTTTGATTTATCCACTATTTTTTCTTTTTATAATATGTTAGACTTAAAGCCAGGATCAAAACAATCCCTTTTACAATATCTTGTGAATAATAGGGAAAATCCATCATAATTAATCCATTCAGTAAAATTCCCATTAACAAGGCACCGAATAGTGTTCCAAAGGCATTTGCTTTACCAATACCAAATACTGAAAATCCAATAAAAGCTGCTGCAACTGAATCCATCAAATATGGTCCCCCTGCATCAACCTCCCCAGAGCCTAACCTGGCTCCAAGAACAAGCCCACCTAAGGCAGCAATAAATCCTGACATCATATAGGCTATTAATTTGTATCTGTTTATTGGAATACCTGACAGTTTAGCAGCTTCCTCATTACCACCTATCATATATAGATATCTCCCATACTTTGTCTGATTCAAAAATACATGGGCTAATAAAGCAACAATCAGCATAATAACAACTGGAACAGGTATACCGAACAACTTACCCTGCCCAATGAATAAAAAGGCATCATTCATCGTTCCAGGTGCCATCCCAGCATTATTTGGTAAAGGCATAAAATTATAGATTGCTGAGCCGCTTTGAAAGGTAATAGAAATACCAGTCAAAAGAAACATCATAGAAAGAGTAGTTAGCATATCTGATATATTCATCTTAATGATAAAAAATGCATTAATACAGCCAATTAATACACCCACAATTAATGGTATAATAATGGCAGGTACTGTTCCCATTTCCCAGACAACCATAAATTTTGCGGCAATAACAGAAGCAAAACCAGCTACAGCACCTACAGATAAATCAAAACCATCAATTGTAAGAGACATCGTAATTGCCAGAGCAATCAAGGCAACAATAGATACAGAGCGAAAGATATTTGTCATATTATTAAAATTCATAAAATTATCAAGTGTAAATGTGAAGAATAATATTGCCACTAAAATTACAATTATTGTTCCATATTTATACATAAATTTAAATAAATCAAAATTACTTTCCTTAACATTATTTTTCATTTACCCCACCCCCTGCAGAATAATAAAGCAATTCTTCTTCTGTGGTATTTTTTGTGATAAGTTCTTTTACTATTGTACCGTTGTACATTACATAAACCCTGTCTGTTAAACCTAATATTTCACTAAATTCACAAGAGGCATAGATAACCCCTTTACCCTGTTTCACTAAACCACCGATTAATTCATATATTTCTGCCTTTGAACCAACATCTACCCCTTTAGTAGGTTCATCAAAAATAAAGACCCTGGCTTCAGATAAAAGCCACTTCCCTATAGCCACTTTTTGTTGATTGCCACCACTTAGATTAGCAACTAATTGTTTTTCTGTTGGTGTTTTAATAGCAACTTTATTAATACTTTCTAAAGTAACCTGTTTAATCTTGTTTTTTTTCATAAATATACCCTGACAATACTTTTCTAAAGTTGGCAGTGTAATATTGGTTTCTACTGATTCCTGTACCAGAATCCCCTCTTTCCTTCTTTCTTCAGGTACCAGTGCCAGTCCTTTTCTAACAGCATCAGCTGGATTATTCGGATTAATTATTTTGTTATCTAATATTATTTCACCCTGTGAAATATTACCTTCCCCAAATAACAGTTTAGATGTTTCGGTTTTACCACCACCAACCAGACCAGCTAAACCTACAATTTCACCTGCTCTGACCTTTAAGTTAATATTATTTATTCCACCTGTACCTGATAAATTTTTTGCCTCCAGAATTGTATCAGTTATTTCTGACTTAAATTTAGGATAGGTATTTTCTAACTTTCGTCCTAGCATTTTTTCAACAGCCCTATCTATCGTCATATCTGCTATGTTATAAGTACCTACTATTTCACCATCTTTTAATACAGTAATCTTTTCACATATTTCAAAAACCTCATCTAATCTGTGTGATATAAAGATAATACTAATACCATCTTTTTTTAGTTTTTTCACAATTTCAAATAACTTCTTTGTTTCTTCAACACTTAAAGGGGCAGTAGGTTCATCTAATATTAAGTATTTTGCTTTATGAAATACAGCACGTCCAATTAAAACCATCTGTTTTTCAGAAAGGGTAAGCTCATTTACCAATTGATTAACACTAAAATCTAAACCAAGTTCACCCAGTTCTTTTTGGGCCTGCCTTTTTATATTTTTCCAGTCCATAAAAACATCTTTTTTCTCCCTAACAATATAATCCATCATTATATTCTCTGCTACAGTTAATTGCGGAATAAGGGCTGTATCTACTTCTTGATAAACTATGACAATACCATTGTTTTTGGCATCAAGTGGATTATCTATGGTAAGTTTATTATTATCAATAAATATATCCCCTTCATATCCCCCATAAGCGCCTGCTAATATTTTCATCAAAGTACTTTTTCCAGCTCCATTGGCACCTATCAAGGCATGAACTTCCCCAGTTTCTACTTGAAAATCAACATTTTCTAAAGCCTTTACACCTGGAAAATATTTGGTAATACCTTTCATTCTTAGCATATTTGTCATCCTCACATCTTTGATAAGCTTTAAATTCCTGTAATATATTTTTTGGGATTTTTTATTAAAGCTTGTCAACATAGTTAACAAGCTTTAATATTATGATTATTAAACTTATATAAGTGGGCTTTTAATTTAATTCACACTCTCTTCCAGGGCTATCATCCAATCTTCCAGAAAATCTGTTGTATAACCCCAACCATCATAGTAATCAGCCAGGTCTGCCATTGAAACCCGCTTTTCTTCTTTAGAAGGCAGGTCATCAACATGCACTAAGACAGGTTTCAGGGAATAATACCTAGGTATCTTTTCACCAGCAATCGCCTTTAAGGCTAAACGAATCTGAACCTGACCAACTATTGTAGGGTCAACTGCTGCTGAAGACCGCCAGATTTCTGGATGCTCCTGCATCATAGCTAAATCCTGATCAGAGATATCTACAGAATAAAGTGGAATTGTTTTGCCTGAAGCAACAATAGCATTATAAAACCCTTTAGCATACTCATCCCAGACAGCATAGACAGCATCAATATCATTTCTACTTGTTAATAAAGTCTCTAAAGCAGACTGGGCTTTAGGCATTGGGTTATCTGTTCCCTGATCAATAGTATTAACTACTTTAATGCCTGGATATGTTGGTAGTATTCCTCCCTGCCAAATTCTATGTCTTTTATCAGTTGGTGGAACATTAGCAACACGGTTATAAATAACATTACCTGACCCATCTAATTCCTGGACTAATGACATTTGTGAAAGTAAACCCATCATTAAGTCATATTGGTCAAGTGAAACCAGTTTTCCTTGATGTATTTCATAAGGGACATCAAAATCATTATCAAATACAATAACTGGTATACCAGCTTTTAATGCCCTGATAACTGCATCCTTTAATGCTGGTGCCTTACCATGAGAAATCAAGATTGCATCCATCTTGTTGGAAACAGCATTATCAATAGCATCTGACATTTTTGCTAAATTATTATTGGCATCAATCACACTAAGGTCTATTCCATATTTCTCCGCTTCTGCCCTGGTACCATTGATATGTGTAATCATATGTGTTCCAGTTCCCCATTCTTTAACCAAAGCCATTCGTAGTGTTCTTCCTTTAATATTTTCTGGAATCTCTACATTTGCTGCAGATACAACACCCATAAATGAAACTGCCAGCAAAATAAGTAGCACGCTAACTAAGCACTTTTTCATTATTCATCCTCTCCTTTTAATGTGAATTTTTAGAATTTAATTTATAATCATATATTATCATATTTTTTAATGTTCGTCAATCAAAATTGACCATTTAAATCTTTTTATTTCATTATTTTTCATCTGCAATCACATGTAGGTCTTTTTACACAAACAAAAACCCACTTTTAAAAGCAGGTTTAACTATAAAATATATATTTATTTGTCCCAATAAAAATATTATTATATTATCATTTCACCAAAATAACTTTCTTAGAATCTAAATTCTTTACATCAGCCTTTTTAGTAGTAATAAGCTTATGTTCTTCTTTTATTTCAGCAAATTTATACCTTGAATTTTTGCCTATTTTGGTAGAATCACCTATAAAATAAACCTCCCTAGACCTTTCAATTACAATTTTATTTATTTCAGCCACATCCATAATCGATGTAGATAACCCACGGTCAAAGGAAATGCCTGACGCCCCAATAAAACACTTATCAAAATTCATATTTGTAACTTGGTTTATAGCAAATGGGCCAACAAGCACTGCAATATCTGTTAATAAATCTCCCCCCAAAATGATTGAATTAATATTATATCTTACTAATTCATTAATATGAAAGGCTCCATTTGTTACGACGGTTACATTTTTTCCTTTTAAATGTCTTATAATATAATTTTCGGTAGTACCAGGTCCCAAAAAAACAAACTGGCCATCACCAATAAGAGTTGCTGCATAACTGCCAATCACCTTTTTTTCTTCCCGATTGAGATTGATTTTTTCTTCTACAGATTTTTCGGCTACATTAATTATTAATCTGGCTGCACCACCTGATAACAACTCTATTTGACCCTCTTCAGCCAAAGTCTTTAAATCCCTCCTAACCGTCGCTAAAGATACATTGGTTTTTTCCTTAATTTCATCTAAATATATAATCTCCTTAGAATGCATTAATTCAAGAATAGTCTTCCTCCTAGCATAAGGAATCATCAAAAACCACCTTCCCATATCATACTTTTTAAGATTTTATTAAATATTATCACAAATTTTCAAGCCCTGCAAATGATTTATGTCATATTTGCATCTAAAAAACCTCAAATTATATTAAATTTCGTCAATATAATTTGAGGTTTGTAAATATATTTAATTCTTTATATTTCTTTATATTTCAACAATAACTTCCTTTTCTTCTGGGATTATCTTAACCTTATCTCCGTCAACACTATAAGAGGCACCTTGAATACCCTTAAGACTACAAATATCATGTAAAACAAAACCCATATCTTTAGCTAGTTTTGATGTAGATAATATAATCTTATCACCAATTCTCTCCGCCGATGCTATCATCATAATTTCTCCCTTAAGCCCTGGCACTTTAGCAGCAGCCTTATTACCATCTGAAAGTTGATATAAATGAAAAGTTATTCCACTGGCATAGTCATAATCCGGTCTTTCTTTATTCGCTCCCACAGCAAGCAAGGTATCTGGACTTACATATAGAGGTAGAGAAAAATAATCATATTGATCATGATACCAGCGGCCACCTTCCCTTATTTCTCCAGATAGTAGATGGGTCCACCTACCATGAGGAAGGTAATAATCAACCTCACCATTTTCCTGGAAAATTGGGGCAACCAGTAAAGACTCACCTAACATATACTGCATATCAAGATACTTAACAGCAGGGTCTTCATCAAAAACGAGTACCATGGGCCTCATTACAGGCACACCAGTATCTCTGGCCTTGACCGCCATCTGGTAGATATAGGGCATTAATTGACATTTTAGCTTGGTAAATTTCTTTAATACCTCACTAGCCTCTTCATCAAACAACCAGGGTACTCGATAACTCTTAGAACCATGAAGTCTACTGTGGGTAGACAAAAGACCAAATTGCACCCAGCGCTTGTATAAATCTGCAGTAGTTGTTAACTCAAATCCACCTATATCATGGCTCCAGAAAGAAAAACCTGACATAGCAAAGGATAACCCCCCTCTCAGGGTTTCAGCCATGGAAGCATAACTGGCAGAGCTGTCACCACCCCAGTGAACTGGAAACTGTTGACTCCCTGCTGTTGCACTTCTAGCAAATACTACAGCCTCTTTTTCACCCTTTACCTCTTTTAAAAGATCAAATACCGCCTGGTTATAAAGGAAGGTATAGTAATTATGCATAGAGACAGGGTCAGAACCATCAAAATATTCGACATCAATTGGAATCCTTTCACCAAAGTCTGTTTTAAAGCAATCGACACCCATTTCTAATAGTTTTCTCAATTTATTTGTATACCATTCTACTGCCTTAGGATTTGTAAAATCAACTAAACCCATACCAGGCTGCCAGCTATCAAGTTGTTTAATACCCTTCCCATCTTGTCTTTTTAGTAAATATCCCTTTGCTGCACCTTCTTTAAAGAGCTCTGTGCCCTGGGCAATATAAGGGTTAATCCAGAGGGAAATTTTCAATCCCCTTTTTTTATAACGCTTTAACATAGCTGCTGTATCTGGAAAAATCCTTTCATCCCACTCTAGATCAGACCAGTGAAATTCCTTCATCCAGAAACAATCAAAATGAAAAACACGCAGTGGTATATCCCGTTCTTTCATTCCCTGTATAAAAGAACTGGTAGTCTCTTCATCATAATCAGTAGTAAATGAAGTAGATAACCACAGGCCAAATGACCAGGCTGGTGGCAGAGCCGGCTTACCTGTTAATGCAGTATACCTTGATAGAATTTCTTGATTGCTTTCACCGTAAATAAACTGGTATCTGAGTTCTTCACCTGGTACAGAAAACCCTACATATTCCACCTTCTCACTAGCAACCTCAAAGGAAACATTAGCTGTATGATCAACAAAAACACCATATCCACGGCTAGTCATATAAAAGGGTATACTCTTATAGGCCACCTGAGAAGAAGTACCACCATCTTCATTCCAGGTCTCTACCACCTGACCATTTTTGACAAAGGCAGTAAACCGTTCACCCAAACCATAAACACATTCTCCAGGCTGAAGTGCCAGTTCTGTCAGCATATATGGTTTGTAATCTGCCAGTAAATAATTATCCTCCGGAAACCTAGTAGCATCTTTTCGATCATATTGCATATAAGCAAGATTACGAAATCCACAGCTTGTTAACACCTTTCCCTCTACTTCAAACTGGTACTGCCATTCCTTTCGATTAACACGCACTGTAAGCTGACCCGCAGTCATTACAGCCTCATCTTCATCAATTGAAACTGTAACCTCATGTGGATTAGTATTTTTCTTAAAAGTAGCTTCTCCACTTTCATATGCCTCATAGTGATAACTACGAACACCAATAACATTCTCAGCTGTAGAAGTAAATTCAGTGGTAATTGTTGCTACATCAAGGGCACCTTCCCTTGAGTGTATAACCCTTTCTGGTGCTACCACCCTCATACCGTTTGGTATTTCCTCTACAATATAGGCCTGTGATGCATATATTGCATTTGCTCTCTCACTCCTCAGCCAATAACCCTCAGTAAATTTCATTCATCTTCCCCTTTCTTTTTCTATATTATTATATAAATCTTAACTTTTAAGAGGATATACTTATAACCATCTATAGATAATAACAGCTAATTATAGATATAAAGAGGACGCAGGGTTTTGTGATAATTTTTACCCAGGTCCCCTTTGTACTATATATCATTAAATTAATATATCATCTATATCTATTTTTCACCATCAATCTCCATCCATAATTTTTCAATTATTGTACATGTTGCCTCTTTATCAGCTGCCCCTCCCACATAGGCCTGCATTGTTTCCCCAAAGGCACTATGGAAAGCGTCTGTGGAATAAATAATTCCAAGTGGGGCAGAACCTTTCTTTTCAACAGCAGCACTACCCTGGTTAATAATCGCATAATCTGATTCTACATCTACTGCAATAGGAGGAACAACACCAGCTACATCTGCAAACCAGGCCTTACCATAATCAGATGTATACCACCAGTTTACAAAATCTAAGACCTCTGGCAGTACATCAGACTCTTTACTAATTCTAACTGCCTGGTCAGCCCCTGTTATCACCTGACTTTGAGAGGGGTCTTCTGAGACTGGATAACCTGCAAAACCAATCTTAAGTCCTGGGTCAATTTCCTTAATACTATCTTCGACCCAGGGACCCTGACCTATTATCATTGCTGCCCTACCAGTTGCAAATGAAGAAATTTCAGTATTCAAGGATGATTCTAGTGGTTTAGCATCACCATGTTCTTTAACCAGATCAACAAAGTGGAAGAAATTATTGTAGAGTTCTGGATAATCCTTTATTTTAGCTTCTCCTTTTTCAAACTTCTGAATCAAGGCAGGGGCATCATCAGTTGCTGCAGCCATAAAATGTTGAAAAACATGTTTAAATACCCACCACTCTCCAAATCCACTTGAAAATGGTGTGATACCCTCTGCTTCCAGTTTTTCAATAGCAATTTCTAATTCTGAAATTGTTTCAGGGAACTTAGTAATACCCGCCTGCTCAAATAAATCTTTGTTATAGATTAGTCCAAAATAATTCCCTTTAATAGCAATACCATACATACCATCACCATTGGCATCAGTCATAGCTTCTTTTATAGCAGGAAGCATTGTTTCCATTAAGGGTTGGTCAGATAAATCCCTGGAATATTCTTTATATAATTCTATTTCCTTGCCCGATGTCGAGGCAAAGATATCAGGAAGATCACCAGAGTTTAATTTTACCTTTAACAATGTAGGATAATCATTCTGTGTTGTTTCATAATTAATTGTTACATCTGGTTTAACTTCTTGATAAGCATCAATTAATTCATGAATAGCATCTGAATATTCAGGCATTGAAATAAACATATTAATTGTTGCCTTTTCAGCCAGTACACTTGAACCCAACCCAATTAATAGAACCAGCACTACTAAAACACTTAAATACCTTTTCATAATAATTTACACTCCTTTTTTTATTTTATGAATCTGTCCGAAAAGTATCAATATATACCCCCCGGGGATTATATATCCCTTCACTCAATGGTAACACCTTAACTTCGTTTAGGGATATATAATCCCCTATTTATAGCTTTTCGAACACACACTTTATATTAAAGGATATAGATATTCACTATACCAATTAATACCTAAAAACTCTAACCCTTTATCGAACCGGCTACAACACCTTTTACAATGTACTTTTGTAAAAGAATAAAAAATATAATTGAAGGTAAAACCGCCAGGACCATTGCTGTCATAGCATAATGCCACTGGGTATTATACTGTCCCACAAAATTATAGGCAGCTAAAACAAGGGTCTTGGTTTTATCACTATTGTTCACCATTAATAATGGTAATAAAAAGTCATTCCAGATCCACATTACATCCAGCACTATAACTGTCACAGTAACTGGTTTTAAAACCGGAAAAATTACACGAAAAAATGTCTGAAAGGTTGAGGCACCATCTATAAATGCACTTTCATCTATTTCCTTTGGTATGGTTCTCATGAAATTTAGATAAATAAAAGTCGCCATAGGTATACCAAATCCCCAGTACTGGATACCAAGACCAACACGGCTGCCTGACAAATTTATAACATTCATAACCTTTAATAGTGTTATCATAAAGGTTTGAAAGGGAATAAGCATTGGTGTAATAATAAATAATTGAGCCAATCTCGTGTATCTATTTCTTCGTCTATCAAGAATATATGCCGCCAGAGATGAAAAAGCTACTATTCCAGCAATCCCAATAACTGTTATGATTATATTGTTAATAAATAATCTACCATAATTCATCTTATCAATAACATAACTATAATTTTCAAAAGTAATTTTATTGGGAAGAGCAATAACATCAATAACAACTTCCCTAAAGGTCTTGACAGAGTTTATTCCCATTAAAAATACAGGATATATATAGATAACAGCTATTCCGATTATAAAGAGCTCCAGTAGAATCATTTTATATCTCTTTTTTTGTATTAATCTCATTATAACTCAACCTCATTTCTTCTAGAGAAACCCAGTACAAGCTGAGTTAATATTAGAATAATCACAAAGAAAATCAGCGCCTTTGCTGAACCTATCCCATAGTTATTATACTGAAATGCCTCCCTATAAATATCAAGAGTGGCACTATATGTGGCACCACCAGGTCCACCTTTCGTCAGGGCCAGTATAATATCAAATACTTTCAAACCATTAGTTAGTGACATAAAAAGGCAAATCGTAATAGAAGGACCAAGTAAAGGCAGAGTAATCCTGAAAAATCTCTTAACTTTACTTGCACCATCGACAGTTGCCGCTTCTAATACATCTTCAGGTACTGCCTGTAAACCAGCAATATAAAGCACAATATAAAACCCTAACTGCTGCCATACACCAACAAAAACAACTGAATAAAAAGCCAGATCTCCGTTACCAAGCCAGCTTAAATTTAATAAACCCCATTCGCTTATTTCAAATAATCTTGCAAAACCCTGAGAAAAAATAAACTTCCAAATAAAACCAACAATTGTCATGCTCATTATATAAGGTACAAAAAACACACCCCTTAAAATATTGGCAGTCTTTATCTTTTTAACCAATACTACCGCCAGTACTAAGGCTAATACATTACTAAAAATCATAAAAAGCACAGTATATTTACCAGTAAAAATTAATACATTTAAAAATTGTTTACTTTCCAAAAATATTGTTTTGAAATTTTCAATCCCTATAAAAGTTGCAGCCTTAGAAATACCATTCCATTCTGTCAGGGAATAAACAGCACTCATTACAAATGGAATATATATCATTACACTAACTAAAATAGCTGCTGGCATAGTAAATAAAAATGTCTCAACTTTTTCTAGTCTTTTCCTATTCATTTTACCTCCCCTTTTTTTTGCTATACCTAATATCAAACACTATCAAGCTATTTTTATTATCCCTCCTTCATTCTAACTGGCTAAAACTAAAAAGTCATTTCAAAAGAAAGATATATTTTGAATTGCAAAAAAATGCAATTGAAACACGTACATCATTTTATCTAAAAATTTTATTTTATATAATCATAATTGTGATAATACCTTAAATTTTCTTTCATCACAATCTCTAATCTGGTTATAAATTTGCTCTTTTCAATTTCTTTCCCCTCAGCTATTAATTCAAAAAGAATTTTTATGGGGTAATAACCCTGATTAAAGGGTTCCTGACAAACCACTGCCTGTATTATATCTTTTTCAATTAAGGAAACAGTCTGTTCATATAAATCAAAACCTACTAATTTTATTTCCCCCTGTTTACCCAGAAGTTCTACTGCTTTTCCAGCTGCACATAATGTTTGATTGGCAACATAGATAGCAACTAAATCAGGATTATCTTTAATTATCCTTTGAATATCTTCAATAACTTTCTCATTTATCGACCCCTCTACTTCAAATTCTTCGCAGATTTCATATGGACCAATAATATCATATTGAAAATTATCTGATAAAACCGATTTAAATCCCTTGGCACGATATTCACCTAAAATATCATGATTATTAATTATTGCTATTTTTCCAGGTTTAGAAGTAATTTTTTTAATAATACCTCCACAAACCTGCCCTGATTCAAAATAATTACAACCAAAATAAAATAATCTTTCACTATCCGGCAAATCCCTATTAAATGTTGCTACTGGAAGACCATCATCTATTAAATCATTGACTAAATCGCCTACTAAATCCGGTTCCCAAACCGCCAGAGCAAGGGCATCTATCTGCTCTGACATCTCTTTAATCTGTAAAAGTTGTTCTTCCGGGGAATCAGCAGCCCTGATTAAAACATTAAGACCATAATTACTAAGTTCTTCATAAACAGTATTAATACCCCGGTTTATTTGTAAAGCAAACTCATTTGGTAGATAATAAGAAACACCAATACTACAATTCGTCCTTTTGGCCAGGTGTTTTGCTGCTCGGTTGGGTTTATATCCCAGTTCATTTATATATCTTAATACCCTCTTTTTTGTATCAACAGCAACATTTCCCCGATCATTTAATACCCTATCTATTGTAGAACGTGATAAATTAAGTTCTTGTGCAATATCTGTAAGTGTAATATTTTTCATATCCATTTTGATAAGATCCCCTTTTTATTGTAAATGAAACACGTGTCTCATAATATTTATATTCTACATGAATTCTAGAATTCCTCTTTTTTAATTTATTTTTTTTGCCATTAATTTTTAAAAACCTGTTCGAAAAGCATCAGTATATACCGCTGGGGATTATATATCCCTTATTTATACCTTTTCGAACACACACTTTAATCTATCCTTTCCAACAAATAAGTGTTTTTTTCAGAATAAGAATTGTATTTCACAGCAAAATATGATATTGTATAATTAATTAATATTAATGCATAAATATTATTATCCTTGAAAGGGGGAAATAATTATCAAGGCTATACTGGTTCTAGAAGATGGTTTCACCTTGGAAGGCAGAACATTTGTCGGTAGTGGTGAAATCAAAGGAGAAGTTGTCTTTAATACAAGTATGACAGGATATCAGGAGATTATTACAGACCCCTCTTATAAGGGGCAGATGGTGGTTATGACCTATCCCCTGATTGGCAATTATGGTATAAATATTCATGATAATGAATCAAAACACCCTCAGGTGGAGGCCTTTATAGTAAAGGAATACTGTGAATATCCCCATAACTGGCAGTCTGAAGGTAGTTTGAAAAACTACCTGGAAAAACATAATATTATAGGCATCGAAGGGATTGATACACGGGCCCTAACCCGTCATATTAGGCAGGATGGTGCTATGAAGGGAATTATTTCTACAATAGATAATGATATAAACAGTCTAAACAAAAAAGTGAATAATTATGCAGGTTTAGTGGGTAAAGACATGGTTAAATACGTAAGCTGCAAAAAAGAATATCAATGGAATAAACAGGGCAAATACCATGTAGTAGCTATAGATTATGGTATTAAACATAGTATTTTAAAGATGTTAGAGGAAAATAACTGTCAAATAACAGTTGTTCCGGCCAATACAAGTGCTGAATCAATACTGGAAAAAAATCCAAATGGTATTTTTCTATCGAACGGACCAGGTGATCCTGCAGCTGTCCCCTATGCTGTGAAAGAAACAAAAAAACTATTAGGTAAAAAACCTATTTTTGGCATCTGTTTTGGCCAGCAGATTTTAGGTCAAGCCCTGGGCCTTAGCACATATAAATTGAAATTTGGTCACCGGGGAGGTAATCACCCTGTCAAAAACCTGTTAAATAACCATGTAGAAATTTCAACTCAAAACCATGGTTTTTGTGTAGAATTACCTGATAAAAATGAACGGGAAAAAATGGGGGGGTATATAAAAGACCTGGAAATTACCCATATCAACTTAAATGACAATACCCTGGAAGGCTTCAGACACCCTGAACTTAATTGTTTTTCCATACAATATCACCCTGAAGCCTCACCAGGTCCACATGACTCTCACTATCTCTTTAAAGACTTTATTAAATTAATGTCTGACATACAATAGATATCAAAGGAGTGATTTGATGCCTAAAAGAACTGATCTGGAAAAAATATTAATTATTGGTTCTGGCCCAATAGTAATCGGTCAGGCCTGTGAATTTGATTACTCTGGTTCCCAAGCATGTAAGGCCCTTAAGCAAGAAGGATATACTATTATTCTCATCAATAGTAACCCTGCCACCATTATGACTGATCCTGAAATGGCTGATCAAACATATATTGAACCAATTGAAGTAGATATTATAGAAAAAATTATTGCTAAAGAAAAACCAGATGCTCTACTACCTACACTGGGAGGACAGACAGGTCTTAATATTGCCTCAACCTTACATCAGAATGGTGTTTTAAAGAAATACAATGTAGAATTAATCGGAGCTAATTTTGATGCTATTCAAAAAACCGAAGACCGGGAATTATTTAAAGATGTTATGAGTAGTATCGGTGTTGGTGTCTTAAAGAGTGTACATGTAACTACTGTTGATGCAGCTGTAAATTTTGCTGAACAGGTAGGTTATCCCCTTATTATCAGACCTTCCTTTACCTTAGGTGGTTCTGGTGGCGGAATAGCCTATAATATTGATGAACTAAAAGACATAGCCAGTAATGGTATCTCCCAAAGCCCCAGTAACCAGATTCTTATTGAAGAATCTGTTATCGGCTGGAAAGAATATGAACTGGAACTAATGAGAGACAAAAATGATAATGTAGTAATTGTCTGTTCTATAGAAAACCTTGACCCCATGGGGGTCCATACCGGTGATAGTATTACTGTAGCCCCGGTTCAGACCCTGTCTGATAAGGAATATCAGGAAATGCGGGATGAGGCCTTAAAGATAATCCGTGAAGTTGGGGTTGAAACTGGAGGCTCTAACATTCAATTTGCTGTTAATCCTGAAAATGGACGTAGAGTAGTTGTAGAAATGAATCCACGGGTATCAAGGTCTTCTGCCCTGGCTTCTAAGGCAACTGGCTTTGCTATCGCCAAAATAGCAGCTAAACTTGCTGTTGGATATACTCTTGATGAATTACCAAATGAAATAACCTATGAAACACCAGCCTGTTTTGAACCAGCTATAGATTATTGTGTTACCAAAATACCCCGCTGGGATTTTGATAAATTCCCTGGTGTTAAAAATGAATTAACCACCCAGATGAAGTCAGTTGGTGAAGTAATGGGTATTGGAAGAACCTTTAAAGAATCTCTGCAAAAAGCCCTCAGATCACTGGAACAGGGGCGCCACGGCTGGGGAGCAGATGGTAAAGATATCTATAGTTATAAAGAATTAACTTCTCTTGATTCTAGTAAGAAAAAAACAATTATTGATGATATAAAATCAAAACTACTGATTCCCAATAATGAAAGGATCTTCTACCTGCGTTATGCCTTAATCATCGGCCTTGATATCAATACACTATATGAATATACCGGGATAGATAAATGGTTTCTTTATAACTTAAAACAAATACTGGAAATGGAAATTAAATTGCGTAAAAGTAATTCCTTAAATAATGTAGATCAAGACCTTTTATATCAGGCCAAACAATATGGTTTCTCTGATCAGCAGCTGGCCTTTATTTTTGGTGAAGATGAAAAAACAATACGAGAATATCGCGAAAATGAGTCTATCAAGGCTGTCTTTAAATTAGTTGATACCTGTGCTGGAGAATTCAAGGCCTATACTCCCTACTATTATTCAACATATGAGGTTGAAGATGAAAGCCTGCGGACAGAAAAAAACAAGGTAATGATCCTGGGAGGCGGTCCAAACCGAATAGGTCAGGGTATTGAATTTGACTATTGCTGTGTCCAGGCTGCCTATGCCCTTAAAGAACAGGACAAAGAAGTAATTATGGTTAATTGTAATCCGGAAACAGTCAGTACAGATTATGACACATCTGATAAATTATATTTTGAACCTATCACCCTGGAAGACGTATTAAATATCTGTCAAAAAGAACAGCCAGATGGGGTCATTCTTCAGTTCGGGGGGCAGACACCACTTAAGCTGGCCTTTGCCCTGGAAAAAGCAGGGATCAATGTCCTGGGGACTTCACCAACCAGTATTGACCTCTCAGAAGACAGGGAAAAATTCTCTGAGATAATCAAAAAGCTTAATTTAAAACAACCTCCCAATGGTATCGGCTATTCTTATCAAGAGGCTAAAATAATTGCTGATAATATTAGCTATCCTGTACTGGTTAGACCCTCTTATGTACTGGGTGGCAGGGCAATGGAGGTAGTCTATGATGATATTTCTCTGGAAAACTATATGAACAAAGCAGTAGATGTATCCCCTGAACAACCTGTCTTAATTGACAAATTCCTGGAAGGTGCTGTTGAAGTTGATGTAGATGCTATAGCTGATGGGGAGGATTGTATTATTGGAGGAATAATGGAACATATCGAAATGGCCGGGGTTCATTCAGGTGACAGTGCCTGTGCCTTACCTCCCTACAGCCTATCAGATGAAATTATTGAAGAAATAAAAAAACAAACCAAAAGCCTTGCCCAGGAATTAAATGTTCTTGGTTTATTAAACATTCAATTCGCCGTAAAAGATAAAGAAATTTATATCCTGGAGGTAAACCCCAGGGCCTCACGGACAATACCATTTGTCAGTAAAACAATAGGTAAATCCCTGGCCAAACTGGCAACCAGGGTAATGCTGGGAGAAAAACTTAAAGACCTGGGATTAACTGAATACCAGAAGACAAATTATATTGCAGTTAAAGAGGCAGTCTTTCCCTTTATTAAATTCCCAGGAGTAGATATTATTCTGGGACCCGAAATGAAATCTACTGGTGAGGTAATGGGAATTGATGATAACTTTGGTATGGCTTTTGCCAAAGCCCAGATGGGGGCTGGTCTCTCACTACCCCGGTCAGGAAATGTCTTAATTACAGTAAACGACCGCCATAAAAATGATGTCCTGCCTATAGCCAGACGTTTTAAAGAACATGGTTTTTCTCTAATCGCTACCAAGGGAACCGCTGAATTTCTTCAAAAAAATGGACTGGATGTAGAGATGGTTTATAAAATCGATGAAGGCCGCCCTAATATACTGGACTACATGAAAAACAACGATGTCCAATTCCTGATTAACAGTCCAGAAGGCAAAGGTGCTATCTATGATGAGGTTAAAATGAGAAGACAGGCTCTTTTGAAAAACATCCCACATGCAACAACAATACAGGGGGCTCAGGCTACTATTGAAGGAATAGAACAAATGAAAGCTAAGAAAATCTCTGTAAAGTCACTACAGGAATACCATGTATAAACATAAAAAAACACAGTCAGATTATAAAACTCTGACTGTGTTTTTTTATTTAAAATAACCCGGGATTTATATCCTCAATCGAATCAACAATTAAATCAGCCCCTGAAATATCCTGCTTACCAGAATTAGCATTCTTAAAACCAATACACTTCATACCGGCTTTTTTGGCCGCAGTAACCCCATGATAAGAGTCTTCGATGACAATACACTTTTCTTCAGGTTCATCAAGTAAACGGGCAGCCTTTATGTATATATCTGGGTTAGGTTTACTCCTTGCCAGTTCTTCTCCACTAACTTTAACGTCAAAATATTCTTCTATAGCAAATTCTTTAAGAACCCTTACAATATATTTTATTGGTGAAGATGAAGCTAAGCCAATTTTAAAGTTATCAGCTTTTAATTTCTCAAGTAAGCCCACTATACCAGTAATCGGTTTTTCTTTATTATGATCAAGATACCTAATATTTTCTTCAATCTGATGCTTTATTAACTCCTCTATACTCTCCTGTAGATTATACCTGTCTTTTAAAATTCTCCACATATCATTGTTGGAACAACCTATAAACTCACTATACTCTTTTTTACTAATATCTAGACCCAATTCCTTAAAAAGACGCTGATTTACCCTATAATGTATTGGTTCACTATCAATAATTACTCCATCCATATCAAAAATAACTGCTGCTATCTTCCCCATTGCCACACTCCTTATTAATTTAATATATTATTCCATAACTGTAATATCAATTTTATCAAATAATAAAGGAAAAATCCACTGATAGAAATCCTGGCCATAAATCTGAATACAGCTAAAATACTAAAATCACTATCATGTTCATAGGTTTCAGTTTCAGTTTCTTTTTCATCTTCCCAGATTATTTTCTCATATTCACTTTGATCAAACTTATTAGCAACCACATCCCTTGCCATAGACAGCTGTGATTCAGGGACATATAGTGCAACACCAAAAGGACTTGTCCCTAGATAAACCTCCAGATAGGCACCAGTATCAGGATATTTTCTCATGACTGGAATATCCATCTGTCTAAGCAGTGATTCAACAATATCTACTTCATGGTCATTGTAGTTTCCTAACAAAGCAAACTCATTATTACCCATCAGCCACATCCTATCTTTAATTAAATTATTTATAAAGGAGCTCATAATCTAAAGAAATATCCTCTAATCTCCTGGAAAACCATATTTTTGATTCATCTAGTGCTTTATTATAAATAAGTTTACCAACCCCACTAAGAAAAAAATCAAGGGCCTTTTCTGCAGCAATAATACCTATCTCTTCATTCCTTTCCTCATAAAAAAAATCCTGAATCCCCTCAATAAGCCTTTTCTTCTCCTCCGCTTTCAAATCTATTGCTTTCATTAGAGTCCTTCCCCCTCTCTATTTATTCAAACACTTATTTACTCAATACATTTCCATACCATTAAATATTCTTTTTCATTTGTATTTTCATCAGTCAGTTCATCCTTAATTTTAAAACCATTATTAATATAAAAATCACAGGCCTTGTTATTCTTCTTAAAAACCTTTAATTCTATATAATCCCTATCCTTCTTTACAAAATCCATTAATTTTTTTCCATACCCCTGGCTTTGAAACCTACTATCAATAAAAATTGCTGCCAGATAGTTATCTAACATTGAAACAAAACCTCGTATTTCATTTTTTCCTTCTACAACATATGTATCAGACATAGGTAAATATTTTTCTCTCATATCTTCCTGTGCCGCCTGCCAATACCCTTCTCCAATAAAATCATGTGCTTTTAATGATACCTCAAACCAGATCTCAACCAGTTTATCAATATCTTCTTTCCTACTTTTTCTAATCATAAGTAACATCTCTCTTTTTATATTTTATTTTTATTAATAAATTAATTTTTAACTATTAGATTTATAATGCCCTCTCCTTTTAATTTATCTGTTAGTTCAAATTTTACATTACATATTTGAATTCGATAAAAAAATATTAACCCCTTTATCTAGTAAGAAAAAACTTAAAAAAAATGGCTTCGTCACCCAGACTTAATCAAAATACATCAGCTTTTTTAACTCAAACTTTATTACACATAGTTTAATCAATAAACTATTAACCAGACAAATTACGCTTAATTAATAAAAAACAAGAATTCAAAATATAATTATTAACTTTAATGTAATATTACTGTAATAAAACCGTTACATCTCTATGTTAATCTTGTAATAACATACAACAGGAGGTAATCATATTATGAAAAAAACAAGAAATTGGACAAGTGCTTTTGCTGTAGTAATTTTGATAATAAGTTTTATAATAACTTCCCCAAGTTTAGCTCAAGTAGAAAAAGACCAGGTAGCAGGGAGTTTTACCCTTTATACCTCTCAACCAGATGCTGATGTTGAGGCATTAGTTGAGGGTTATAATAAAAAGTATCCTAAGGTTAGAGTCAACATATTCCGTTCAGGTACAGAAGAAGTTATTAGTAAATTAATGATTGAAAACAAGGCAGGAAAAATCCAGGCAGATGTTTTATTAGTAGCTGACAATGTTACCTTCGAAAGACTAGCTAAAGAAGGTATCTTATATTCATATAAATCTCCAGAATCATCAGCTATTCCTGCTCAATTTGTTGATCCTGAGGGAATGTATACAGGTACTAAGATAATATCCACTATTGTAGTAGTAAATACAAAACATGTTAGTAAAATACCTGATTCCTGGAAGATCTTAATCAGTAATGACGCTGAAAATAACGCTATGATGCCCAGTCCATTATATTCTGGAGCAGCAGCCTATAACCTTGGGGTATTAACACGTCAATCCAAATTCACCTGGGATTTTTACAAAGCTCTTAACAACAATGGTATCAGAGTAGGTAAAGGTAATGGCTCAGTTATTAAGGCTGTTGCTTCTGGTGAAAAAGATTATGGCATGGTTATTGATTATATGGTAGCCAGGGCCAAAAAACAGGGGTCTCCTGTTGATTTAATATATCCTAAGGAAGGTGTTCCAGCTATAACTGAACCAATTGGTATTATTAAATCTTCAGATAACAAAACACTGGCTAAAACCTTTGTAGACTTTGTCTTATCTGAAGAAGGACAGAAATTAGCTGTAGAGATGGGTTACACCCCTATTCGTTCAGGTTTACAGGCCCCAACAGGATTAAAAACAATAGATGAAATTAAGTTTTTAGAAGCAGATACTCAGGAATTATTAAAATCACGGGAAAGTGATAAGAAAAAGTTCAGCTATATTTTTAATCAATAAGCCATAACTTTGGAGGGAAATATATGCCTTTACTTAAGAGTAAGGACCATAAATTATGGTCCTTACTGGCAATTTTTAATATCAAGAAAAAGATTTACACAGGTATCGTTCTTTTACTGGTATTATTTTTCTTTATTTTACCAATAGCAAAATTAGCAATTATTAGTTTCAATTATGAAGGTAAATTTAGTATATTAAATTATTATAATATACTACTTGAAGATAGGACATGGGATACCTTAAAAAATACCCTAATTATCGTTTTGAGCTCTTCACTATTAGCCCTAATCATAGGCACAACTTTAGCCTGGTTAACTGCCTATACAGATATACGGGGGAAAAAAATTATTAAAATCTTATTATTTATTCCTTTTGTTATTCCCTCATATATAATTTCTCTATCCTGGATACAGTTAATAAATTCAGCAGAGCTGTTTTCGGAGCTTTCACTAAATATATACAGCTATGGTGGAATAATCTTTGTAATGGGAATCTGTCACTGCCCCCTAATCTTTCTAATGACTGAAACAGTCTTTCGCAAAATCCCCCGGGATTTAGAATTTGCCGGAAGGACCTGTGGTTGCAGCCGTTTTAAGGTAATATGTAAAATAACCCTACCAATGGCAGTACCGGGAATAAGCAGTGGTTGTATACTTACTTTTCTGGCCAGCTTGAGTAATTTTGGGATTCCAGCCTTTCTTGGTATCCCGGCCAATATTAATGTCTTAAATACTGTTATCTATCAAGAAATCGTCGGCTTTTCTTCAAATTCATTTAACAGAGCAGCAACCCTAGCTTCATTACTCGGCGTAATAGCCCTCTTAGGCAGTCTAATCCTTTGGTACTTTTCGCGTAAATCAAAGATACTCGAAACCTTTAAAGAAGATTATCAACCAAGAATCTTTTTAGGTAAATATAGAATAATCATAGAAATAATCACCTGGCTTTTTTTATTGAGCACAAGTATAATCCCTTTATTAGCAATGATAAAAACCTCAGTAATTAAGGCCTACGGCCTTGATTTTATCTGGAAAAACCTGACCCTTGATCATTACAAATTTATTCTTTGGCAAAGTAATAAAACTATCTCTGCGATTAAAAATAGCTTATTATTAGCTATAATTACAACTATTGTCTGCCTTATATTAGGTACAATGATTGCGTATTATCGAGTGCGTAAAAAAACAATAGTCAGCCGTATGATCGAAATTGTAGTAAGTATTCCCTATGCCCTACCTGGTATAGTCTTTGCACTTGCTATCATACTCATCTGGATAGAACCAATCCCAGGATGGAGCCCGGGTATTTATGGTACAGTCAAACTTATTTTTATAGCTTACATCATTCGTTTTCTAATCTTACAGATTAGAGGAAGTATTACTTCTATCTTACAGGTTGACATTTCAATGGAAGAAGCAGCTAGACTAAGTGGTGCCAATTTAATAATAAGGTGGAAAGAAATACTCTGGCCTTTGCTCTATTCAGGTGTTTTAGGGGCAGCCTTACTTGTATTTGTAAATGTCTTAACAGAATTAACTGTCTCTTCAATACTCTGGTCAAGTGGTTCAGAAACTATTGGGGTAGTTATCTTTAATCTCGAACAGGCTGGTTATACAAGCTATTCTACTGCTTTTTCATCATTAATTGTCATTATGATTTCCCTATGTTTCGTAGTCTTTAACATTGTTAATAAATATAGTAGATCAGGAGTGAAAACACAATGAGTATTAAGATTTCGAATTTAAGTAAAAAATTTGGTGATTTCAAAGCCCTTTCTTCAGTTAACCTAAATATAAAGCAAGGGGAATTTGTAGCTATTGTTGGGCCTTCAGGTTGTGGCAAAACTACATTATTGAGGCTAATAGCTGGCTTTGAACAACCTACAACAGGTTATATAAATATGCAGAACAAAACAATATCTAGCAAAAATAAATTACTAGCACCTGAACAGAGAAATATCGGTATGGTCTTTCAAAATTTTGCCCTCTGGCCACATATGAGTGTTAAAGAACATATCCTCTTCTCACTTAAAAACCACAATTACACTGCTCAAAATCTTAAAAAGAATACAAAAGAAAGGGTAGAAGAAATTTTAGAAATAGTAGGCTTGAAAAATTTCGCTAATAAAATGCCTGTTGAATTATCAGGTGGACAAAAACAACGTGTATCTCTAGCTAGGGCCATAGCCCCTCACCCCGCTCTTTTATTAATGGATGAGCCTTTAAGTAGTCTTGATATTTCCCTTAAAATGGATATGCGTCGAGAAATACAGACACTTCACCAGATCAGCAAAGCCACCATAATCTATGTTACCCATGATCAGGGGATTGCTATGGCAATGGCAGACAAAATAGTTGTTATGAATGAAGGAAAAATTGAACAAATAGGTAAACCAGAAGATATCTATACCAAACCCAAAACAGAATTTGTAGCTAGTTTTATAGGCAAAGCCAATTTAGTGCCTGGAAAATGGGAAAAATTTAATGAATTTGTTCCCCAATTTGCCAGCCATTTATCCTGGATAAATAATGATATTGCCGAAACATTCCATCAGATTAATATATTTCCAGTTAGACCAGAAGAATTTCATATCAAAAACAACAAGAATGGTATCCCAGCTGAAATTAAAAATGTATTATACCAAGGAAAAGAAATTCATTATACAGTTAGTGTCTTTGCTAAAGAATGGGAAATACACAGTAATCAACTGAATAAATATCAGATAGGCGATAAAGTAAGTCTTCATTATGACTTAGAACATGCCAATATTAAAGGAAAAAGAATAATACTATAATTTGAAAATAGAACACCCCTGTAATCTTAGTGTGACTTGCTTATGAAAGATTTATAAAAAATTATAACTATATGCTCTAAAGGTTTTATCATCAAAACAAACCATATAAACCTTCTGAATGTTTTTATCCTTATCCAAAAATTTTTTCATTACACTAATTGCTATTCCAGCTGCCCTTTTTAGTGGAAAACGATAGGCTCCTGTGCTTATTGATGGAAAAGCAATCGTTTTGATATCATTGGTAACTGCAAGTTCTAAAGAGTTTTTATAACAATTCGCCAAAAGTTGGTCTTCATTCTGTTTTCCACCATGCCAGACAGGACCAACTGTATGTATCACCCATTTGGCAGGCAAACTATAACCACCACTTATCTTAGCCTCTCCAGTCTTACAACCATTCAGCGTTTTACATTCTTCAAGTAATTCCAGACCAGCTGCTTTATGAATTGCCCCATCTACACCCCCACCACCCAGAAGAGAATTGTTGGCTGCATTAACAATGACATCCACCTTACATTCTGTTATATCTCCTTTGATGACTGCTAATCTATCCATAAAAACCCTCCTTACTAAGACATAAAGATATTTTTTCTTTAAATATTTATGAAAATAATCTAAAATATCCCCGCTAAAAAAGCAGGAATATTTATATATATATATATATATTTATAGAGTCTGTTCGAAAAGTATTAGTATATAGCCGCCGCGGATTATATACAGGCCAATGAACCCATTGGGTCCCATGGTTCTAATAATACAGCTTCTTTCTGGTAATCCTCCATTAATTCCTCTGATAAATATTTTTTATTTATGACCACTTCATAATTAAATTCTTCAAACCATTTATCACTCATAACAAAAAACCCTTTGTTTCCTGGTTCTTCTCCCCAGCTATTTTGCACCTTCCATCTATTTGCTTTATCATTATAAAGGTTAACTCCAGTAAATACCATAGCATGAGTTAAAACACTCTCACCATATTGCAATCTTTCTCCTTTATCTAAAGTAAAAGCTGTATTTAGAAGTTCTTCATAATTATACAAATCTGTATCCATTATTCCATAATCACGCTCTGACATCTGTCCTACATCACAGCCAAACCAGACAGGTTCACCATTTTTTATCTGAGCTATAGAAAGTTCTTTTAACATATCTATTTCAAGATTTAAATAATGTATCTTTTGCCCATCAATAACATTACCCAGAAATTCTACTGTATATGTTTGATGAAACGGCTTATCACTAGTTGGTGCATTAATTATACTAACATAATTATTCATCTTTATTTCAGAATATTTTTGATAAAATTCCAGGGGAGTTATATTTTCATCCCTAAAGAAATTATCTTCTTTATTTCTATATTCAAAATCAAAACTCTGTGGTGGCTCTCCTAAAAAATAACACAAAATAGAATAAATTTCATCAATCATTTCTTCTTTTTTATTGCGAAGTTCTGATAAGTTACCCCCCTGTTTATAATAATTCCTCAAAATCTTGGCATTATCCCGCAGCTTTAGATTTAATATTTTGTTCATAACAGCAGAATTACTGCTGGAATAACTTTCAGGCATAACATACTTGGGAACAATACCATATTTCTCTATTATTCCGGCAAACATATCCCACTGACCTCCGTCATTAGTAGGATTGTTTAGCAGCCACATAACTTTTCGACTAGTCAGATCCATATCTCTGGTTTCTATTATATTTTCTAGAAAATAATTTGATTTCTCCAGTTTATCCCAGAACATCGTATATGACTGAGATAGTTCAAAATCATGATTCTCAATATTTAGTTTATCAGAAATACTATATCTAATATTATTTAAAGCTGCAAACATCCAACACCTACCACTCTTTTTTTGATTAGTAACTTTACCAACATCAATTTCTTCAGAAAAATTATAATGTAAATTTGTTATGGATTCATGATTCATAGCTACATCATTAAAACCATTTTTTATCACTGCATCAGCTATAATTTTTTTCATTTTATTCTCATTAAAATTCTGTGAATATTTTTGAAGATTTTTTTTGTTAATAGCTTTGCTAGACATTTAAATCCCTCCTGTTTTTAAAAAACTTCATTATACCTTATACCTTTTACTATTTCTTAGCAACTACTTTTTTGTCCTACCATTATAATACTTAATATAATATATATTAAGTAATGCTATGTTCTATTTTATGTACTATATTTATTATAATTACTTTAACATTATGTACAACATAAGTTTTTTTCTTAGTGTAATTAAAAATAAATTGTATAAAATCCTTAAAAAAGAGTTTATAAAAAATACTTGACACTATCAAAAAAGAATCCTACTGAAAAAAATATTAGACACAAAGCAAGAATAACAATTATAATTTTATAAACCTTAATACTGATTAAATGCCTGGTTTTACTGACAATAACAGAGACAAAGCTAAACCAGGAAATATCAGATAAGATATGGCCAATATAGAATATAATAATACCTATTATACCAAAAGAATTATAAGAACTCATGATTAAGGAAAGCCCTACAACTGACCACCAGATAATAAAATATGGGTTAGTGACACTTAATATCACTCCGCTCAGTAGAATATTTTCCTGTCTATCATTATTAGCATCTTTTATATCAAGACTAACTTTATTTAAATATACATCCCGTAACATCTCAAAGCCCAGATAAACCAGAACTATTCCGCCTATCAGACCAATAATCAATCTAGCCAGATCAGTAGCAAGGTATTTTCCAACACCAATAAATATTAAGATTAGCAGGACTAACTCCAACAGGGCATGACCAATAGATAGAAAAAATCCGGTCTTTGAGCCATGACGGATACTCCTATCTACAGTATAGGTAAGCATAGAACCAGGCATCACAGCTCCTGAATAGCCAATAATTAATGATTTTAAAAATAAGGCTACCATCCTACTCAACCCCTTTAAACTATTAAATCACTCTATAAAATTATCTACATCTTTAAGAATATCCCCTGCACTACCATATAGGAGTAAGTCAAACATATTCTTTTTATCCACTTCATCTTTATTGATTAAGACCTTCTTACCCCTGGAGTGAAAAGGCAAATCACAAGCAGGACTAACTATCAGACTAGAGCCTATCACCAGAACCAGATCTGCTTCCTGGCAGTATTGGAAAGAACGCTTTAAAATATCCTCTGGCAGCTGATCACCAAAAAGTACAATATCAGGACGCAATCTGCCACCACAATACTGGCAGCCTATCTTTTCATAAAAGTCTCTGGCCGGGGCAGGTTTACCACAGTCCATACAACTGGCCCTATTCATAGTACCATGTAGTTCCAGAACATTCCTGCTGCCAGCCTTTTGATGGAGTCCATCTATATTCTGGGTAATAACAGCTGAAACATAGGACTCATCCTCCCACTTAGCCATTATTTCATGAGCTGCATTAGGCTGAGAGTCCCCATATTTACCAAAAAGATCCTTACAAAAAACATGAAATTTATCATATTCATTTTCCAGAATACTGCGATAAAAGGCATTCTGTTTTTGATAGAGGCCGTTTTTACTGCGGAAGTCAGGTATTCCAGATTCAGTTGAAATACCAGCCCCTGTTAGGACAACCATTGATTTAGCCCCTTTTATCCAGGATGCCAGCATCTCTTTATCATGACTGCTTGTTAGCATTTTATCCCTCCTCTAGTTCATCTCTTCCATAAAAACTTCAGCCAGACTTTGCTGCAGATTACAACCGAGTTCATGAAAACTCTTATCAAGGGCCCTCATAGTGCGGTATAATTTCTCCTCATAACAGTTCTCACCCATATGTCCTATTCTCAGTAATTTATTGCCAAACTGTCCCAGAGAATCAGCTATCATAACAGCAAATTTTCTGGTCATTATATGGTTTAATTGACGGTAGCTTATTCCTGCCGGAAGGCAAAAGGCAGTTACTGTATCTGAATAACCTGTTTCTGGGTATAGTTCCAGACCGGCAGCCGTCAGACTAGAACGTACGGCCCTGGCAATCTCCTTATGCCTGTCAAAAACCCCATCATCAGCCAGCCATTTATCTAGACCAGCATCAAGTGCATAGATATCACTGATGGCCTGAGTGTATGGGAAAAATTTCTTCTCATACCAATTCTGCCAGAGCTTAAGATTGGTATAAAAGCCTTTAATATCTGTCTGCCGTTCATTAATTGCCTCCCAGGCTGCAGGGCTTATACTCATAAAGGTTAAACCAGGTGGTACAGAAAGGCATTTCTGTGAACCCCCAAGCATAATATCAATCCCCCATCCATCCACCTCTACCGGTATACCACCTATAGCAGAGACTGCATCAACAACAGTTAAGATTTCATATTCCTGCAAAATCCCGGTAATCTCTGCTATGGGGTTAAGTACTCCAGTAGGTGTCTCACAATGAACAAAGGTAGCCAGTTTAAAATCATTATCCTGAGCAAGATAAGTCTGTAATTTAACCGGGTCAATAGCCCTTTCATAGGGAAATTCCAGGAGTTCAACATCTGCCCCATATAAATTAGCAAAATCAGCAAATCCCCTGCCAAAAATACCATTATCAAGAACCAGCACCCTATCACCTGGTTCAATTAAGGAAGCACAGGCACTCTCCAGACCGAGAATTCCCTCACCACTCATAATAATTGTATCGTTTTTTGTTCGCAAAAGTTTTTGTAACTTAGCAGTAGTATGAAGATAGTAATCAAAAAAATCAGGATCAAGGTCAGGGTTTGTTATCTTTTGGCTCATAGCTTGCCTAACCTCTTCACTTACTTCTGTTGGTCCTGGTGTCATTATTAATAAATCCCTCATCTAATCACTCCTTTTATTTTCTTCTCTCCCTGCTCTATAATAAAATCCCTTTATCCCTGTAAATTAACGACTATAATGTAATGCCCCACCTGCAAGATCAAGGGCCGCTTCATGGATTACTTCAGCAGTAGTAGGATGAGCATGAATTGTTTCAGTTAATTCTGCCACAGTCAATTTATTTTTAACAGCCAGTGTCACCTCAGCCAGCAAATCAGTAGCATGGGTACCAATAATTGAACCACCAATAAGTTGGCCACTCCCCTTTTCACTTATTAGTTTTATAAATCCTTCATCATGTCCTGCAGTCAAGGCCTTACCGTTAGCCATAAAAGGAAATCTCCCTACAGAAAAGTCAATCCCTTTTTTCTCAGCAGCCCGTTGACAAATACCTACTTCAGCAATCTCTGGATCGGTAAAAATAGCACTGGGAACTACTGTATAATCCATTCTAGAATCATCACCCATAATATTTTTAACAGCAACAACCCCCTGGTGTGAAGCAACATGAGCCAGTTGAATCTTATTGGTCACATCACCAATAGCATAGATGCCAGGTATATTTGTCTCCATCCTGTCATTAACCTTAATTCCGCCATTCTCATTTAATTCCAACCCTAGCTCCCCAGGATTAACCCCCTGATAAACCGGTTGACGCCCAACAGCCATTAAAACCTTATCAGCAGTAGCAAACTGTTCTTTCCCATCTTTATTAAAGAAAACCGAATAGGATTGATCAACACCTTGGCCTATTTTTTCTACCCGGGCACCTGTTACAATTCTAACTCCCTTTTTATTGGCCAAACGGGTTAATTCCTGTGAAATTTCAGGATCACAGCTCTCTACCACCTGATCAAGGTATTCAACTACTGTAACCTCCACCTCAAAAGCAGCCAGGATAAAAGCAAATTCCATTCCAATAATCCCCCCACCAACAACAACCATTCTGGGGGGCAATTCTTCTAAAGAAAGTGCTGCCTTACTATCAATAACTCCGGGTAAATCAGCACCCTCAATCGGTAGACCACTGGGTTTAGAACCAGTCGCAATAATAATATTATCAGCCTTTATTATTGAATACTTATCCTCTAGCAGTTCAATTGTGTTCTTATCCATAAGACTGCCCATAGTATTAAAAACATCAATACCATGTACATCCATCAACTGCTCTATACCACCCACTAATCTTTTCACTATTTTATCTTTTCTGGACTGTATTTTTGACCAGTTAAACGTTAAATATGGTACATTAAAACCATTTTCCTCAGCCTTAGAAAAATCTTTATATATCTCAGCAGACCGAACCAGGGCCTTAGTCGGAATACATCCCCAGTTTAAACAAGTACCACCAAGTTTATCTTTCTCTATTAGAGCAACCTTTGCCCCTAGTTGGGCAGCCTTTATGGCAGCAACATAACCACCTGGACCCCCACCTAAAATAGCTATGTCATACTTTTCACCTGGCTCTTTTTTCTTTTTATCATACACAGTAGTTTGACCCTTATCATCTTTAAATGATTTCTCTTCCTTAGTATCTTTAACCGTTTCTTCCTTAATAATAGCTAGGGTCTCTCCGGCCTTAATCTCCTCCCCCTCTACCACTTCTATCCGAGATATAATACCATCTACTGTGGCTGAAATCTTCATGTTGTTTTTAGCAGACTCCAACTCAAAAAGGGTATCACCAGCCCTGACAGCTTCACCCTCTTTTTTATAAATCCTGATTAATTTAGCTTTGCTTCCACCACCCTCAACACTATCCAGTATCACTTCAATCATTTAAAAAACCTCCTTAATATACTGAAAATAAAACAGGCCTCCCTCCTTAATAAAACTTTAAGAAAAGGAGACAGGCCTGTCCATTTGATTTTTCATAAAACTAGGCAAAATCAGGAGCAAATTCTTCAATAGAATCTTTAAGGAGTGTTGCTGTATAGGTTAATGTAGGACCAGCACCAAAGGTTAAGGCTACCATAGCAGCCTCCATAATCTCTTCTTTAGTAGCACCAGCTTTCAGTGCTTCATAAACATGGTAAACTATACAGTATTCACAGCGAATAACAAGAGCAATACCAATACTAATTAATTCCTTCTGTTTAGCATCTAGTTCACCTGGTTTATCACATGCCCCCAGCATATTCATAAAGGCATTTACCTGTTCACCACTCGTCTCTTTAACAGCACCTACACCATTATGAAAGGCCTCTAACATTTCTCTTGGGTTTCCAGCCATTCTTTTCCCTCCTGATATTTATGTATTTTTTCTTTCCATGTGATTATAACATATTTTTGGGATTAATTAAATACCCTGTCATTACTTTTATTTCCTTTTTTTTGACAAAGGGATAATAGACTTTTCAGCATTTTTTATTATTATGTTCTTATTTCTTGAATTAATACTTTCTCTTTCCTTTATTTCTCCCTGATGATAATTTATGATCTTTTAGATTATAAACTTTCTATAGAGATTTAAAATTTCTAAGAAATTATTAGAAATTAGTATATATTTATTTATAATTGCTTATATTAAAAAATAAATAAAAATATTTGGCCTTTTTAAACTTTGACTTTCTTTGACTTTGATGCTATCATTAATTTGTAAAATAAAAATACAATTTTTGGAGGTGGTTTTCAATGTTTGATTTAATTCCCTTTAGAAACCGTCGGCATGGAAAAGTAAGTGAGCTGGAAGATTCTTTTAATTCCCTGTTTTCCAACTTCTTTAATGATTTTATGGATATCAGTGGCTTCAGTTTTAAAGCAGATATCAAAGAAGAAGAAGACAAATACTTTATTGAAGCTGAATTACCTGGCCTCAATAAAGAAGAGATTAACGTTGAACTAAATGATGGCAGACTACTAATTTCCGCTTCCAGAAATGAAGTCGTAGAAAAAGATGAAGACAACTACATCTATCGTGAGAGAAGTACAGGTAAATTCCAGCGCAGTTTCCAGCTAGAAAATGTCAAAGAAGATGAAATAAGTGCAGAATATAAAAACGGAATTCTCAAAATTGAATTGCCAAAAGAAGAACCAGGCATGAAACGCAGAAGAGTTATAGACATTAATTAAAAAACTTCATTTTAAAAAAAGAGCAGTCTCAAAATGAGACCGCTCTTTCTTATCACAACTACCTTGATCTATTTTTTATTAAACAATTTTATCTGCTTAATTTTATCTTTAAAAAATTGTACTAACAATAAAAATTTAAACCCCTTAATCGACCGACATCTTTTTTTATAATCAAGAGATAAATTATTCATAATCAACTTACCAAGATACCAGCATTTCTCCTTAGTAAGTTGATTAATATGTTCAAGATTATCCTCAATAATCCTTTCATTGGCTTCAATTGGAATCGTATCTGATAGGAAATAATATAATATTGCTGCCAGGCTGTAAATATCTGAATAAGGACCCTGTCTTGTTTTTTCAGAGTAAAATTCTATGGGAGAAAAACCTGGGGTTAACAATATTTTTTTCTTTTTATTACACTTATATTCTACTGCAGAACCAAAGTCTATTATTACCGGTTTAGCCTGATTAATTATAATATTATTTGGTTTTATATCCCTATGAATATAACCCTTAGCATGTATAGCATTAGCAGCATCTAATATTGGAATAAATAGCTTCCTGAGAAATTCATCAAAACAAATCTCTTTGTTATTAATTATATCCTCCAGGGTTTGTCCAGCATAGTATTTCATTATTATATATACAGAACTATTTTCCTGAAAATATTCATTACAATTACAGATATATGGATTGTTTTTGAATTGACTCATAATCTGCGCTTCCTTAATAAACTGCCTTTTTGCCCTTTTATATTTATCTTTTAACTTATTACTTCTACAGATAACATTTATACCATCTATATCACGTAATACCAGGTTTTTAGGAAAATACTCTTTTATAACTACCCTTTCTCCACTTTTATTGAGCCCAAGATACACTATTGACAGATTACTTCTATCCTTAAGTTTTCTTAACACCCTGTATTCCCTATTCTTTAGAAAGGTATTCTCTGGAAGGTAAAGGTAATCTATCTCCTGATAAACCTCTCCCATATCTTCACCAACCCCTAAAATATATCCTTTATTTTATCAAATATTGTCTTCTTTTTCTCTTCTGTCAATTTAATTTTCTCAGTTATCCGCTTTATATCATCTTTTTTATCTATCTCTGTACAAATATCTAAAGCCTTCTGATAATTAATTAGGGCCTCATCATATTTTTCATTGGCAAATTGCAGTTCAGCATCACTCTCATATTTCTGGGCATTATAATATTTTTCCCTGACTACAGTATTATCTATTTTTCTATTAATTTTCTCTTCCCCATCAGCAATATTATTTTCCATGTAGATATTTCTAGCCTGTTTATAATTAAAAAGGGCCTCAGTAAATTTCTGCTCTTCAAGTAACATATCACCTGTTGTTTCATATTTACTAGCCTGTTTTTTATACTTCGCCAGACTGGTATTATTAATGATTTTATTTAGCTCCTCAGCCTTTTCAGTAAAACTATTTTCCTGACATATCTTTCTAGCCTGTCGATAATTAAATAAAGCCTCATCATAATTCTCTTCAGCTAATTGTATATTACCTGACTGTAAATACCTTTCTACTTTATCTCTATTTTTACTTACACTAATATTATTAATCTTATTCTGTATCCTTTCAGCCTCTTCATTCATATTTATTTGTACATATATACCCTTCGCATCAAGAAATCTCTCGCTGGCATTATTATACTCCCTGTTCTGAAGAGCCTCATCACCCTTATTTTCCAAATCTACAGCCTGCTGCACCTTAGCTTCAATAGACTTTTGCTCTTTTATTTCTCCTATCTTATTTATCTTCTCTTCAATTTGGCTTAGCCTGTCTGACAAACCCATTTTAGAATATATTTCTTTAACTTCCCTGTATTTAGCATCTGCCTGGCCAAATTCACTCAAATAAAATAACTGATCACCCTCTCTCTCTAATTCCTCTGCCTTGGCTAACCTGTTCTTTGCCTCTAGCTCTTCACGGGTTTTATTGGCCTTGTCAATCTTGGACTCAATCTCACTTATTTTTTCTGAATTATTAAGTTCTGTGTAGATTACTTTAGCCTCAATATAATTCATAACGGCTTTTTCAAATTGATTTAACTTAAAAAATTCATCTGCAGCTGTTTCAATTCTCTGGGCATTTTCCAATTTTGAACTTACAGTTATCAAACTCTGGGATTGCTCCGCTTTTTTTACCAGTTGATTAATTTTATCTGTCATCTTATAGCTTCTATAAATAGCGATAGCAGAGTTGTATTTTCCCCTAGCAATAGAATAATTCTTTGATTCAAAGAAAAGATCACCTTCTTCTTCATAAGATACAGCCTTTAATAACCCTGATACCATTTCAATATTTTCCTCTATATCCTCAATATCATAATCATTTGATCGAAGGTAATTTGCCTTGGCCTCATTCAATTTATCCAGGGCAAGTTGATAATCACCCTTTTTATAATAATCCATACCCTCCTTTTCCTGCTTTCTACCAGCTATAACTGTTTCAACCCTATCAATCTTTTCCTGGGTCTCAGCTGCCTCTTCTTCTTTTTTCAATTCTACATAATTCTCTTTAGAACTCATATAAGCCGCTAAAGCCTCTTCATATTTACCCTCATTATATAATTCATCACCACTTTTTTCACGTTCAACAGTAGTAGTAACCCTCTGCTTCATTAATATACGGGCAGCTTTACGAGCATTTATAGTCTTAACCCTCCTATAAACTGCATAACCCCCGGTTAAAATAAGAATCGGTATTAAAAATATAGCTACCTTTTTATATAACTTTTTCTTTTCTCCAGACTCCTTAAATACCTTTTTCGCAAAAAACGATACCATTGTATAATTTGCTAATTCACTTTCAACCATATTTACCAGATCTTCTTCTAAACTATTTACAAATTCATCTGGTTCTGAGTTTTCTTTAAGTATATCTTCAATCTGCTGGTCATCAATATTCTCCCAGAAACCAGGGGTGCAGGCCAGTATAACATCACTATCACTTAGTTTCAATTTTTTACTAACAAAGGGTTTTACCCTCTTTTTTTCCCCCAGATACTTAGTCAAATTATTCCTTTCAATGTGATGATTAAGCTGTCTTTGACTGATATCACCGGCTTCTAGCATTATCTGGGCAATACTATGATCTTTACTTTTGACACTTATTTTGTCTTTATGCAAATGATATAACCTGGTATTCCCAACATTTCCCCAGACAATAGAAGTATAATCACTTACCACTACCAGTACTGAGGCATGTAATTTCACAATCTTACTCTCATTTATCAGCAGTTTATTAGCATTTTTGATATATTTTTTAATCACCCTCCGTGAAATAGACGGGCGTTCAGTAAAGTCACTAATTATATTTCCTACTACAAGCTCTGAACTCAATTGTTCATCTGCTGAATCAAGACCTGTCGCTAGTACCCAGCAGGCAAAATCATCAAGCTCCACAAAAGCAAAATAATCACGATTATCCTTAAAATCACCTGCATCAGTCACAAAAGCCGTTACAAAATCACTATTATCTTTTCGCATCACAATCACCTCTATTACCTAATATTAGTTAACAATATTTAATTTTTATAAATATAAAACTATTCTTTAACAAGCTGCTGCCCTGGATTAATAATTTTTATTGTTCCCCCATAGGCACACTTTATTGTCGAAGTCTCCAATAAAACAGTTTTACCTTTTATCACAACACTATCTTTCCCGCTTTTCCATTTACCAGTAGGTTTAGGTGTACAAGGGGGAGAATCGTGCCTTTTGCAGGTAGCAAAGCTTGGCATATTAGACCTTTTGTTATCATCAACAGTTGCCACTGGTTTTCCCATAATATATACCTGAGCTTTATCAGCAACATTAAATACACAGGGGGCAGTTCCTTTACTGCATTTTAAAACCGCACCATGACAGACAAATAATTTACCCCCTTTACCTACTTCATCTATCTCACCATCGGCTTTACTTTCCTTAGCACCATTACTGCCTTCATCAGGAGAATCATCCCCCTGGGCTGCTGAAACAGCCTGTCCACTTTTTTGTTCACTACTACCCTGCCCCTGCTCACCCTCATTCTCCTTCAGCTCACTGGGGAATATAATGTCATCACCCTGATAAACCCAGAGAAAATCACCCATAAGCCTATTCTCTTCCTGAAGGTAGCTATTCGCTTCAATGGCATTTATATCTCCCACTGCAGCCTCTTCAAGAGTAAAGTAATTAACAATCATACCATCTTGATAGTAATATGGTGCGTTTTTAACTAACCATATCCCATAATCACCATCTTCAAACTTCTTAATTACCAGCTCATGTAATTTATTATCCGACTCATTATTACTTGATATATATAAGTCATTATTATCTCTAAGGTCATATCTATTACCATAGCAGTCCTCATAATCAATAGAATCTCCCTTACTGGGCTTAATCCCCTTCCCCAGGAAATCATCACCCAGTTTTATCTTGCATTCCCTGTTTTCTGACTCATCATCTCTAAGAAAGTCAATGTTGTTTTTTAAATCAAAGCTAAAGTAATCCTTTCCCATCATTACCTCCCCCTTATGCCTTATAATTACTCCCCGGCAGATATGAAACAACTATCTCTGGTAGGTGAAGATTATAGTCACCATTTTGGAAGTCCTTGATTATAATCCGTCCGTTCTCATTTTTATTTTTGTTATTATAGTATTGAATCAATAATTCATCTACGTCATCATTGTCATCAAGCAGCTGAATATAATAGACCTTTAGTTCATATAATCCCTTTTTAAAAAGCTCATGACACTTTAACCCCCCATCCCATTTAAGTTTCTTTATATCACTGATCTTAAAACCGTCGATATAGATTTCACCATCTTCACTGCTGGCCTTATAGCCTATTTCATTATCTATATAACTGGCATAAAAACATAGACTGCTGGACTGATTATTGTTATTACAGATTTCTTTATATTTACAATCCACAACTTCAGGTCTGTTTTTACAGTAGCCTTTATTACTGTAAATCTGGTACTCCTTTCCCTCAGCCGGCTCTACTTTTTTACCCTTGGTTCCCATTAAAATCATTTCATTATAAAAGAGATTACTTTCATCATAAGTAAAATGCAAACCATAATCTCCGTTTTTAAAATTCTCTATCTTTATAGCCTCAATTATATTAGCCTTTTTGAAACGGCTCTCCTGTAAATACCAGACATCCTTGACATACTGGTGATTCTTCAGGCCTATCAACAGGGTGTTTTCACTTAAGGAAAAGGTATATCTGCCCCCCTCACTATCTTCATATTTTATAAGTCCATTTTCAAGAGATTTTTTTATTCTCAGACCTTCTCCAAGAAGAGTTTCTCCTATAATAATACCCTCAGCCTGATTAGGGGTTTCTTTATCTTTATTAAACTTATAATTATATGCTTCTCCCGAATCAAGCATTATTTCAATCTTATCATCCACCGGCTTAATTGCTTTGCCCTTTTTATATTTCTTTAATTTATCAGCATATATTGTACCTGATAGGAGGTGATAGCGAGGCAGCTCTATACCATAATCACCATTATTAAAAAATTCAATTGTTATCTCATTTTCACACTCACTACGCCATAATTCTTCAGCAAGCCCATACCTTATTTTCAATACCTTTTCTACCTCTGAAATCACTGAAGGCTTGTATTCTATTAAGGTATATTCAACCTTTAAAACCAGTCTATCACTATCTTCATCCTCACTATCCTGCTCATAAAACTCTTCCCGGTATTCCTCCCTTGTTTCCATATCAAACCTTGTTTTCCTGATATACTTAATATTTTTACCGATTATATGACCATTAAGGGTGATATCCCCTTCACCATTGGAATCCTGATATGTCTCTCTCTCACCAAACCCAGCGTAAAATTCATAGGATTCAGTACTTTGCCCACTCCCTTGATCCCCTTCTCCTTCTACTGTATCTTTTTTATAGCTGCCGTATAACTTATGACTATTTTTTTGAAAAAACTTATGGGGTTGAAAGCCAATTATATAATCTAATGTCTTATATTTAGTGATAACATAATCATACTCTTTTTGCTGATTATCTCCTCCTTCACTATCTTGATTATTATCTTTGGATTCCTCAGGATTATCTTTGGAGTCTTCAGAAAAACTGCCAAGAAGACCATTTTCATCAAAATATGAATTGTGGTCCAGGTCTAATATATCCTGATAGCTCTTATCAGTATATGAAATACCCAATCCTAAGGTATTAGCCTGGGCTTCAATCACACTTAGATCTTCAATACGATAGAGTGCTGTTATTCTTTCCGGGTCATTTATGTTATGAAAACCAACCTCTATACCCTGCAGGAGTATCCTTTTAAAATAAGCAGTAGAAAAGTTTTTATATAACTCACTTAAATATTTATTTTTCACCTTTTCCACATCAAAAGAGTCATTGACTGAAATCAATTTATTAATTATTTTCTTATAATGTTTACAGGTAGGGTCATGGACAAAAACAGGAGTACTCCAATATACCAGTTTTGGTTCCAATTCTTCAAAAGATAATAAATCCTTAGTCTCTGTATTAATTTCATCCCCTTCTATTTTAGTAATAGTTAGTTCATCACCCTCTATAATCAAATCAGGGTTAGCAAGATGGTTTTCCTCAGCCAGCGATTCTACAGTAACACCCTTATCACTATATTCCTCAGCAATCTCAGATAAGGTTTCTCCTTTCTCTATCTTACGAATCTCACTGCTTACTACCCTTGAACTACCATATTTACTGTATTTAAACAAATCACCCAGGATATTATCCATAATCTTCTCATCGAAAAATGCCACATAGTAATTATCTTTTTCTACTGTATATTCATTCCCCATCAGGTTAGCTATAGCCTTCAAATTACCCAAAATACGGGCATTACCCTTGATTTCATTTTGATAGACCTCTTCATTAGCTGGATTCAAACCATCTCTAACCCCCTTGAAGTCCAGGTCTTTTAAACTCTTTCCTACTATCTCAAACATATCCCAGACACCCGGGGCATCAATCTCTATCTGAGCTATCATTGGGTCATCAGTATTCTGGCCAAAGATTAATGACAGCTTGTCCGGGCCCTTTAATAATTCTACTAGATTTAACTCCTTTTTCAAGGCATCAACAGCAGCCTCAAAGGCCTTAGCATAATCAACCTCCCCCTCTTCCATCCGATCCTTAACCGCCTGCCTGACACCGACTGAAATTGGCTGAGCACTAATTACCAAACCCATCCCCAGTATAACCAGCTGCCAGACCCCGGACTTACATAAGATTGTCCCCAAAGCCATCACCATTGACATTGCCTTAGCAGCTACCCTGTTAAGCACAATTTCCTTATTAAACTCATGGAAAAAGTACGCATTCTCCTGGCCTGCTGGCAACCTACCCAGGTCCTTCAACTTCTCCATTCTAAGCTTAGCCGTAACCAGGGCAGGGCCATAGACAGCTAACCAGTTCTGGACAAATTCAGTTAATTTTTTTAAAGGAATATTCCTATTTTCACTAAGTTCTCCAAGTTCCTTTTTAAACTTATCCGGACTCCAATTCTTATTCATCTTATCATAGGAATAACCAATCATTAGTTTAATTATTTCAGTAGCAGTATCAAACTGCATCTCCTCTATCTCTTCCTTAGTATAAGCCACCTTATCCATATTTGATAATCTCACAGCATTAGACGCAGAACTTGTCAATCCTCTAAAAGAACTCAAAAAGAAATCCTTATTCCCCTCATTAAACATATCCTGAAGAACTTCCCCGATCGTATCTCCCTTTGGCCCCTTAATATTTTTCCAGGCACCCACAAAAGTACTACCCCAGTCTGCTATATAATATAAGTCATTCTTCAACATACCCCTACTCTCTTCATCACCCATGTTAAATACCACTGTGTAGTTGTCGGCTATTTTATTGGCATCTTTAATATTTGCTTGAGGTTCAATATTATCATTCCAAACAAAGTCAATTATTTCTGTTTTAGATGACATCAATGCTTTACCTTTCTCTATTTGATACATGTAAAAATAACCTCTGTTTTCTTCTATTATTTCACCATCTTCAATTCGATGATCCCTCTCAAAGAATATCACCTTCCCTTCACTTAGTTTTTTATCCTTTATATAATTATTAATGTCCTCTTCCAAATCATTCTGATACATTTCTTCTAAGTCCATAACCATACTTTACTCCTCCTTTTTCCCATTCAATTTTTCATACTCATATATTTGAAAATCATCTTCAACTAAATTACCATTTTCATCATATTTATAATTATATTTTGAATTTATACGAATATTCCCTTCCGCATTTTTCTTTACAAAACTTATTTTCTTTCCCTTTTCATCATATTCATATTCTTTTATCCAGTGTATATCCCCACTATTATAATAATTAATCTCTTTTATTAAATTCCCCTTTTCATCATATTCAAGATCATATATTGTATAAGATTTTCCATCATCTATATCAATGAATTTAATCATATTACCCGTTTCATCATATACCATTTTATAATGACTAAAAAGAGTACTCTTACCTTTTTTATTATAATCCTTTTTTATATTTTCAATCCTATTCCCATCTTTACCATATTTAGCAATTTGAACTCTTTTACTACCATTAAAAGGGAAATAAGATACTACCTTAGTCCACTTTCCATCCCTGTTATATTCTGTTGTTTTCTTAAACCCTCCAATTGTATCCCTTTTCCTGCATTTCATATCACCATTTCTGTGATATTCAAAGTTTATCCATTCAACTTTTTCACCCTTAATGTTATATCTCTCATACAAAATCAACTGATTGCTGAAATTATATTTATATATAGACTTACCAAGGGCTTCATGCATGTTCTCTTTAATTATCCTATCCTTATTAAGTTCTTTAATATCATAACTCCCACTACGCCAGCGATATTTGGAGGTATCTTCCACAACTTTAGTTATATTCCTTTCAACCTTTAAACCCTTTTCATTATACTTATATTCCTTATTCTCAATTACTTCTCCATCACCATTTTTGTATGTAATCCTGGTTACATTACCCCTGTCATCATACTCATATTCCACCGAACCACTAATCGGTCCCTGATTATTTCTAACCCCTTCTTTTATTGTCTCTTTCACTAGAACATATTCCGGTATTTCCTTTTCCACTTTAACTTCCTGCATTAATTCTTCTTCCTTATTACAGGCAGCTAGAGTAAACATTAGTGTGAGGGATATAAGTAAGACAAGTGTTTTTTTGATAAACTTGTTTCTTGACATTCTCTCTACCACTCCTTTCCTTTGTTTTTTACTTTTAATTTTCCTTTCCACCACTTATTTAAATCAATTACTGCTAAAATCCTAGTATTGATAGATTATAATAATTATTTATAAGGGAAGTTAAGGATTCGCCAGACTCCACTCCCATCTTAAACAAAGATTCCATTGAACGTTAAATAATTATTATAATCTATCACTTTTAAATTATTACTTAACCGCAAAAGTACTGCCCCAATCTGCTATATAATATAAGTCATTCTTCAACATACCCCCGGTCTCTTCATCACCTATGTTAAATCCCGCTGTGTAGTCGTCGGCTATTTCGTTGGTATCTTTTTATACTTACTGTGCTATCAGCAAACAACTTTTAATTGTTGCTGATAGCTGTTATATTATTATTATTTATAACGTTCTTTAAAATCATCAAAGTCACCACTACTATATTCCTGCCAATCGATCCCCTGATTGTTTTTTCCTGCTAAAACCTTTATTTCCCCACTTTCTCTGTCCATAACTACCTTTATTTTATTTGAGGGTTCACCAGTCTCTACATCCCTGCTATTGTAACCACATTTCACATAAAATTCATCAATGTTCTCCTCCTGTGGAACCCCTCCCCAGTTTTCTCCATCTGCTGAGATTATTTTTGTAAGTTCCTCTGGTACTATGTGGTTTAAAACAGTTGGTAAATGAATTAATCTACCAGCAGGATTCTCCAGACCTGCATTAACAAAATTCCTTACTGTAATAACTACTAAAGCAGCTGCTTTATCTAATTTATTAATCATTATATTTATGATCATCATTTCTTCACTATACTGTTCTGTATTCTGAACTTTTTCTTGAGTCTCTTTACTATCTTCCAGCTGACTTGAATTATCCTGTACAGCTCCACACCCAGTAAATATAAATAGCAGACAAAATATCAAAAGCAGTAACAATAACCTGTGATATCGTTTTATTTTTAAGCACCTCACTTTACTTTTTTTATTACCAGCACTGTGGCATTATCCTGATTATTTAGGTTTTTACTTAGTACCCTATCAAGGATGGCTGCAGCAGCCTCTGCTGCTTTTATCTTTCTTTTATGTAGTATATCTTCAAGTTCATAAGTGGATAAACTGTTATAGATACCATCACTACATAATATCACCATATCATTTTTAACCAGTTTAATTGGTGTTTTACTATAGTCTAAGAGATGGAAATCTCTATATCCCAGATAACTAATTAATCTGTCCCGTTTTGGATGATTTCTAGCTGTTTCTCGACTGATTTCTCCCTTCCTACAGGCCTTACGCAATTCAATAGCAAAAGTATGCCTGGGATTTATTTCGTGTAATTCCTTATTGCGAAATAAATATATTTGGCTATCACCAACAGAAACCCAATAAAGAATATTATCTCTAATAAATGTAGCTATCAGGGTTGTCCCCATATTTTTTTCTTTAGCAAACTCTACCAATTTATAGTTACTTATATGAGTAGTATTTACGAGGAAATCATTAATAGATTTGATATTATAGTTCCTAGTGAATTCCCCCAAAAAAGACTTAACTACTAGTTCACTTGCCTCTTTTCCCAGATAAAAGCCACCCATACCATCTGCTAGAACAGCCAGGAAACCAGATTCATTTTCTATAGTAGAAAATGAATCTTCCTGTTCCTCCCTTTTTCCCAGGCCCTGTGCAGAACCAACAATTAGTGTTGGTTTTTTTACTTTCCTTTTGATAATAAACCGGGCTATTATCAATCCTAAAATAATTAAAACTATAATAACAGCAGGTAACAATGTTAATGTTTTAAAACTCATATTATTTTCCCTTCTTTATCATGATCATTCATTCTCCCATTCAAAATGCTGCCCGCATAAAGGAATAAAGATAAACTTACTATTCCCCATTTCTATCACATCATAGATTTCTAGCTCAGCAGGTGAATAAATCGGTTCTTCATTAACATAAATTATCCCTGTAGTATCCTGTCCAGGAATAAGGACAAAATTTCTTTGTTTAGGATTATAACTGATAACAGCATGATTCCTACGGGAAATAGCATTATCTTCAGCAATATAAATATGCATTTCTTCTGAACGTCCAATAAAATTTTTCTCACTTATAATCTTGTAGTCTTTGCCCTGTTCTACCCCTTCAATACATACTAACCAGCCTACTACAGGATTTACACCGTCCTGATTATCCCAATATGCTAAAGTTTTTACCCCATTTTCATTAGTATTAGATACTGTTGTAGATCTCTTTCTATTTATATTAGATTTTCTATTACCTTCAAGAACACCTTCCTCACAATAAGGACAGCTATTATATTTTTTAGGGTCATATAAATGCCCTGCTTTACATCTTTCCATTTTCATATCATATACCCCCAATATCTTTTTATATTATATTTTAATTATTTAACATACAATTTTGTATTTGCTATATATAATATATCCCCTGAACTAACCTCATATGGTTTACCTTCTTCCACCTTGAATTTATTACTCTCCCCTTTTCGCTTAATCCCACTTCCATTTGATGAACCAATGTCTTCAAAATACCACTTATTATTCGCTTTATTGATAACTGCATGTTCTCTGCTGACTAGTGATGCATAAACCGCCTTAGATAAATTAATATTAACTTCATTAGATTTGGTTTTTTTCCCAATTAAACAGGATACATTATTGCTGATATCCCATTCATCAAGTATACGATCATCATCATCTTTTAAGATTAATTTAGAAACAGTATTATAATTATTGAATTTATTTCTTCTATATATCCCCCCAATAATAAGCAATATAATTATACCCAAAGCAGATATAGAACTAATCAAAAGAACCCTATTTCTATAGACATAATTCAAATAAACAATAGCAGCAATTAAGGCTAAAACAATAAGCACATTAATAAGTTGTAAAATAATATGGCCTTTTTCTACCCCATTTTTATTCTTATTAATTTTAGACCTTAAAGCTATTTTCTTTATATGTCTAGGAATGTTAAACAAATTAAAGGGTTTAAGCATATCAATTCTCCTTTCATCAATTTTTTTTGCCGCCGAAATAATTCATGAATAAATCATTTGTATTCATTGAACTCTTACCTTTTTTGTTTTTAACCTTTATCTTTTCTTTAGTCCTGGGGTTAAAACCAAAGAAATCCTGAAATTTTTTTTCGAATTCTTCCGGTCTAGGTTTTTCAAATCCCCTCTCCCTAACATTTCTCTTATTTTCCCTGAAAGACTGCTTTCTTAAAACAGCATCATATTCTTTACGTTTCTTTTCAGAACTAAGGGTATTATATGCTTCAACTATTAATCGAAATTTTTCTTCAGCATCTTCATCACCAATATTTCTATCCGGGTGATATTTTAAAGTTAGTTTCCTATAAACCTTTTTTAGCTCTTTCATTCCAACATCTGGTGATACACCTAATACCTCATAATAATTTCTTTTAATACTAACTCCTCCTCCCTTAATCAACTATAATTTTAGGGGCTTTTCTCCCCTCATCTTTTATAACCCTGTTACCTAATAATTCCTTAATTATGTTCTTCATGTGTTTATATATCTCCAGATTAGTATATCTTTCTTTCTTTAATTCCAACTTCCTATTCAAATAATTTTCCAGCAAATCCCTTCTTACCATCCTGGAATTCAAACATTCCATAGCAAAAGCAATATCTATAAAATCATCCTGTGACAATTCTAATAAATTATTGGCAAACTTCTCAACAATTGAAGGGTGTAAGGTAGGCCTACTAACATTAGCATATAAGACATTAATGATATTAACTGTATTAAACTCAGTTTCAAAATCACTAAAATTATTATATTCTGATCTAAGATAAGCCCCTTCACGTAATTTAAACCTACCCAGTTCTAATTCATTTTCTTCAATCTGTAAATTATCATCAACAATAATATCGCTTTCATAACAACTATAATCTTTTTCCTCCCGCTTATCTCGAAATTTTATCTTAACTATCATCTCCTTATTGCTATTAAAGTATTTAACCCTGCTTATTCCGTCTGATATATAGATAATATCATTAAATTTGACAATCCCCTCATTGACACAAAAATGTTTGTCTTCAATAAAAATACTGCTCCCTGCTATTACCCCATTAGAATAATCCTGAAAATAAAAATCGAAAAATTTTCTGGGATAATCCCTCAAATTCATTAACATACCTTTTTTTAAAATGTTTCCCCTTTTAAAATATGGTGTATTATTTTTAAACAAGCCATTAACTCCTTTCTATATATAACTGTAATTCAGGAAAGAGAAGCCTATTTTAAACCATCAAAAAAGTCCAGTTTTGATAGATCACCTTCAAAAGCAAAATATTTTTTCTCACCTACATGAAGCTTTTCTTCTTTCCTACAAATAGGTAGAACATAAAAACCCCAGTTGTTCTCATCTGTATAAACAAAGAATTTGATTTCTCCATTTTTAATATTATCAGTATCTTCCTGAACAATTTTCCCCTCATACTGGCTTACAATCTCATCAATCTCAGCAAAGGTATATCCACTAAGGTCATTTTCATAGATATATATCTTCTCTAATGTCCCTTCATCACTCTTTAAATAAAACTTTATTTTCTCTGTACTTATTGGTTTTGATATAAATCCTTTCGCCTGATTGGTCCTTTCCTGATTATGGATTACTACCTTTTCTCTGCCCGTAAAGGTCTTAGCAATTAAAGTATAAGGCAGTGCTGGTGCTGCATTTTTAATAGAGACCTCTATATCACCTAATTTCTTGGATTTCATGTATTTAATAACCCCACGTAAACAGGCTAATTTTAATTCCAGCGACTGACTTTTATCTGTCCCTTTTTGTTTAAATTCTATACTCCTGCCAGGCACAAATTCTTTAAGGGCTTCTTTAAAGATATCTATCTTACAGGATTGTCCAGTTAGTTTGATAATAGAATAGTTCATTAATTCCCTGCTTTCATAAAAACTCTCCAGAAACTTCTTAACTATTTCATATATATCAGCTTTAATGAGTTTTGAAATTTCTTTAATATTGAAAACAACATTAGGAAATTTATTAACCCTATCAAGGCTTTGCCCATCAATGATAGATAAATTCCACTGATTTAATGATGTTATATGAAGATCACTATCAACAGTATTAAGCTCATCTGAGTCAAATTTATTCCTGATGATATTGGTTTTTTTAAAGAACTGTTTCTTCATATTTTCAGCTATCTCCCAGAGGAAATAAAAATTATTTTTTACCTTCTGATATTCAGCACTGGTTTTGTTTTCATACTCCCTAAACTTAGTTGGAATAATATTTTCTACTTCCCGGTATTTTTCTTCAAAATCCTTATATATCTCTTTTACACCCATTTCATCAACTAATCTAAAGATATCGACAGCAGGAATATCTATTAATTCATCAATGTCTATAATCTCACCATTATTATTATAATAATTAGCAAAAACAATTTTCATATACTGCATTATTCGGTAGGTTATATTGTTCCCACCAAAATTAGTATCACCATTCTCAAATCCGGTCTCTATATTTACTTTATAAGAGATATTCCCTTCTTCAATGCTAAATGTACAGGAAGATAAGTCTGTTGTACCACCACCACAATCTATCACCAGTGCCTTATATTCTTTATTATCAACAAATTTTCTATCCATAATAAAATTAGCAATAGTATTATATAAAACTGAAATACCCTCATCTAAAACATCTACCTTTTCTATATGATAATCATTCATAATATCCTCAAACATTGCTAGAAACTGTGCCTTCATTTTTACCGGGCTTGAGATGTGTATGTTCTGGAATTTACACTTGAAATTATGTTCTGCCAGTTCAATTACATAATTAATATAGGCCTTAATTATCTCTCCCCGCTTAATTACAGAAATATTACCTTTTTCATCATATATCTCTTCTTCCTGCTGATAATTATTTACCCATCGTTTTATCCCTTGAAAGACACTGGCACTACTTGAATAATCATTTTTCTTCATTCTATCTAAGGCCTCATAACCAAATAAATACTTAATGTTTTCTGAGTCCTTACAATCTATTACATAAACAACACTGGGCATTATCTCTATCCATTTTTCCTCTTTTGATATTGTATAAGGGAATTTAACAAAGTTAATATCATTTATTTTAATTTTTCCGTTTAATATATCATTATGTGATGGGCTTGAAACATAATTAGTGTCAAGGTATGCCCCGGCAGTCGTGTTTGAGGTTCCAAAATCAATACATAAAACTGTCCTGGTATCTTCTAACTCTTTTATCTCAAAATCTATAATTGGAACCTGATAATAATAAAGATTAATCGGTGGCAGTTCTTTTTCTTGATAGTAACTTTTATATATATATTCTGACTCGTTTTTTCGGAAAAATAGGAAACTATAATTTTTATTATCAATATTAGTTAAATTCAGGTTTCCTTTATTAGCATAAAGGAAGTACACATTATCTTCACTCTTATCCTTTTTTAAATTAAATATACCACATAAATGGTCTTCTCCATTAATAAGTAGGACATTTGATTCTTTTATTTCATTTTCTACAATGATTTTGTACTGGTCTTCTTTATTTACACCAACCTCCTGATATACAGTTATTTTTGCAGGCAATTTAATCTTGTCCAGGTGATTTAATTTTGTAAGGGGATTTTTCTGTACCAGGTTTTGTACCCTTTCAAACCCCCCCTCCTTTTTCTCATCAATTAAATTCGGTTTTTTTACCCCCCTATACTTTAAAATAATTCTAATTAAGCTATCCCTATCATATTCCTTTTGATAACCCCTGATTATTCTATACTTATGACAGATATTCCTTAACTTATATGTTGACATTTCCATTAATTCACTTCTAGTGAACCTTCTGCCCTCATATTTTTGTTCCCCTGGGTTTAATCTATATGACCACATTATACGTCCTCCTCTATTTAGTAATTAGCAATAGAACCTATTCTCATAGTTTCAGCTACATCTATTATCCCAAAATGAAATTTCCAGTAGATTTTAATACTAAAGTTTATTGGTAAAAATAAATCTTTTATTAATTCCATCTTCTTAAGGTTTTCACTGCTGTCAACTTGTCGAATATAGACCAGCAACTCATTTTTATCCAGTTTATTTAAATAAACTATTGAACCCTTAAAAATATTTTTGATAGTATCTTTTAGATAAAATATATGGTCCCCGGTAATATAAAGCTTATATAGGTTTCTAATTAAAATATTCTTCTCATCAATAGAAAAATATTTGATATTTTCTTTACCCCTTTGACCAAAAGTTCCTTCTATAAGCTCTCTATAGAAAAACCACTTGTGATACTCAACTCTGTCCATACCACGATTAAGATCAAGCTCTCCCAAAAAATGAACTACTAAGTCAAATAATACATCCCTTAGTTCCTCATTTTTATAGTAATTAGCATCAAATAGGTCTTTAAATATATCAAAAAACCTATAATATGGATTTATTTCAACATCCTTATCTATATCTCTAAAATTAATACAGGAATCACTTAATTCCATATAAGGAGAAAATCCGGAAGCAAAGCAAAACCTTACATCTTTTAAATCTATCCCTTCATTTTTGGCCTTTATTAAGACATCCCAGATATAATCCATTAATCTATTACCCCCTTACAGATATATTCCGGGAAATACTGCTGTATTTCAGAAGTAATAAAACTTATAAGGTCATTTTTTAAGTAATCCAATTCCATTGCTTCAAATTCTATAACTAATACCTTCCTGAATTTATCAGCCCTTATTTCATCTAAGATATAAGAATTAAAATCATAACTAATATCTTTTTCAAGTGCAGATAGATCATCTAGTATATTAATATCCTTTATCTGTAAGTCATTTGTCACTTCAAAGGATTTCAGCATTCTATTTAATTCACTATAACTCCTTATTACCTTATCACCCTTATTAAAAAAACTATCTACAAAACTTTTTTTCTTTTTATTGGATAATAAACTGAATTCATATTGATCATTTATTAAAGAATTATTTTCCTGAAGAACAGCAAAAAGCTCCCATACAATAGAATTGCTTTCATTACTGGTAATTATTATGCCGTCCTTATTTTTTCTTAAAGATATCATATTTTGATTGGGGGCAAGTAAGTATCCATTTTTATAACCCAGGTTTTTATATGGAATCACATGTTCGTAATTAACCTTATCTTTTGTCGGCAAAGGAAATCCTTCTCCTTTAATTGTTGTTTTTTTTATATTCCAGACAGGTACATACCCAACACATTTATCCTCTTCTAATTCTTCTAAGTCAAATACTATTTCTTCAAATTCATTGAGCTCACCCATATCTTCCTGACAGCCTGCAATTACAACATCATAGAATTTACGTATATAAGGGTTATTAATTGTTGTCCACCTTACAGCATTCTGCATAAATATCTTGTACATCTCTTCTTCTATCGCTATATATTCTTCATTATGTTGTAAAACTATATCAATTGGAATTTCCTTATCTTCAGAAATAATTAAACCCTTGAACTTGTGTTTTTCTCTTTCCATTTTTATGAGTTCTGGGTAACTTTTCTTTAAATATATTTTTGTGATTTTTACTGGTTCATTATTTCTTATTTTCTCCAATATCTCTTTTTTATCATATTGTTCCTCTTCATAGTCCTCCTCTTCCATAGGAAATAGACAATCACTTACTATATCCAATCTTTCTCTTTTAACAATAGTATTGTAAATGGTAAAATTATCGTCTCTATCCCGTATTTCATTAAATAATCTATTTTCTATCTCTTGATTAACATCTTCCTGATAATCAATAATCCCTTTAAATACATCTAACATCATATTTTTTAAGATCCGTCTCTGCTGCAGGTCGCTCATTCTATCTAACTTACTCTGTATTATCTCCTTCAAATTATCACCTACTTACTAAATAATTATTCTAAATAAACTTCACCTTACCATTATTAATCTCGACCTTCTTCTTCCCAAAGCCTATTTCACTACCAGTTTTGGACAGCTTACCATATCCTTTTTCATTCTTAAGTTCTATTTCACCTTTCTTGATTACTACCTGATTATCACTACTTCTCATCTTTACTTCAGGCCAAATCTATCTTACTATCATCCACTATAAGCCCTGTTCCTCCACTGGCAAGCCTTGCAGCCGAATCATTTAAAGTGAATTTTGTTTCTTGGAAATTTAACTGGATTAAATCTTTGTTCAGATTAATATTTAAATCATTATCATTCTGTTTTGCTTTTATAAGGTCCTGGGCTATTTCAATAGTAGATATATTATCTTTACCAATTACAAAAATACTATCATTATTTATTTTTATCTGAAACCCTTCAGGGGTTACAATTACTTTATCAACTGGGTCATTCTTTATTTCCTGATCTATTTCAGTTAAACTATCTCTTACTGCTGCATGTCTTTCATTTTTACTCTTAAAATATATGTCTACAATATCCCCCAGTTCTGGAGCAGAAAAGACATCTCTATATACCTGATCTAAGGGAAACCAGTGTGCTTTACTCTCTTCAAAATCATCCTCTATATCAAGAAAACTAACTTTAGCCTGGTGTTTCGGGCTTAAGCTCATCACTTCTGCCCTAAAACCCCTGCCTTCAATTTCAAATCTCCTTTTTATATTTAATATTCTAATGTTTTCTTCCTTAGCTAAAACAATTTCAGAATAGATGTTACTTTTATCTATATAAATATTATTTTCTATAATAACTAGTTCTATTGTTTCCTGTTTTTCATTATTAGTTATATAATCAAGTTTCACCCCAACATTAAATACATTACCTGTCCTAGAGTGTTTATATTCTTCTATTTTAAAATAATTATATTTGGTACTTTTTTTACCAGTTTTTTGAGCTGTTTCACCATAGGTGTTACTTAATTTTTTCTCTGATGATATATGACTGCCAATTTGAATATTAATCGTTTCTGAATTATCTTTTGTATCATCAACTATTACTGGTTGATTTATGTAAGAAGATATCCTCTTTATAAAACCCCAATCACTCTCTTTATACTGTAATACTAAGGGATAATCTTTTGAGATAAAGATTGTTTCTCCCAATTGATTTGTTGAACAGGAAAAACAAAAATTCTTATTTTTATTATTCAAGATATTAAGTACATCATTATATGTTGAACCTAAATTTTGATATATACGGTTTCTCCTTTCCCTTGTAAGGAGAATACTATAAGAACAGGCTTCTAATTGTAGAAAATATACCTGATTTTTATAGACTATCTTATAACTGCTAACTATCCCTTTGAAAATAACTAGCTGCTTATCTTCACTATCATAAGTAATTACTAATGGTGGATCTTCCTGTTCTAAATACCTATTATACTCTTTAATATCATTTTCATTTATTACCCCCTCAATTAACACCCTACTGTGGTCGTAGATAGATTTTTTTATTTCTAATTTATTTAGACTTTTAAACTCAAAATTATCAAATTTAAGATCATGGGCAGTAGCATATGTTTTATCCGCTCTTACTTTAGTATCCATATTTGTTTCCACACCCTTCTGAAAATGTTTTTTAGAAAATATTTTTTATAGGCCTGATTTATCAAATAACTTAGCCCCTAAGAAATATTTATCTCCCCATCCTTAACCTTAATCCCATTACCTCCAAAACCAAACTGTAACACATCTTTATGAATCAACATAAAGGCCTTATCTGCCTTTAGCTTAATATTTTCAGCCATCTTTATACTACTGCCATTGCTCTCTAAGTTTATTTCCTTTTCTTTTAACTCTACTTTGGAGCTCATCTTTGGGGCTGCAAACAGGACACTCTGGTTGTTTAGTCTGATTTGATAGCCCCCTGGTGTTTTGATCATCTTGTCTGCCGGGTCATGGTTTATCTCCCTCTTTTCATCCCTTGTAGCTTTGCCCACTGAGGCATATTTTTCATTGCGGGCCTTAAAGTAGATATCTACTATATCCCCTATTTCCGGGGCAATAAAGGCATTGGTATAGATCCGATCGATGGGAAACCAGTGGGCCTTATCTTCTTGAAAGTCATCTTCCAGGTCAATAAATCTTACCTTAGCCTGGTACTTGTTATTGACTTTAACGATTTCTGCCCTAAAGCTCCGCCCTTCTATCCTTTTTTCCCTGATCTCTTTGACCAGTTTGATGTCTTCTTCTTTGACCATGATTAGGTCTGAGCACAGGCGCTGGTTTTTGAGATAGATAAGGTTTTTGATGATGATTAGTTCCAGGGTTTCTTTTGTTTTGCTACTGACTCTATAGTTTACTTTTTTACCGATTTGAAAGATATTGTCTGAACGGTAGTGTTCGTGTTCTTTTATTCTGTAATACTTATATTTGGTGTTTTTCCGCCCGGTTTTTCTTCCTTCTCCCCCTGCAATATTATTGAGTTCTTGGGCTACATTGTTATGAGGGCCGGCCTGGATATTTATTATTTCCTGATTGTCTTTGGTATCGTCTACTATCAATATCTGGTTTACATATGTGGCCAGTCTTTTGATAAAATCCCATTCACTTTCTTTATACTGGATGACTACCGGGTAGTCTTCATTGATTAGGGGTGTACTGGCTACTGAAGTGTCGGCAAAGTCGATATGAAATTCCGGGTTTTGACTCTTTATCTTATCAAATACCTCTTGATAGCTTGTCCCCATGTTTTGAAAGACCCTGTTTCTCCTCCTCCTTGCTAAGAGTTTACTGTAGGAGAAGGCTTTGATCCTAAGATAATGGGTCTGGTTTTCTTTGGTGCCTAGTCCAAATTCTTCAATAATGCCTTTAAAGAGTATTTTCCGGTCATCATTGTCATAGGTAACTGTTATAGTCGGGTCTTCTTGTTCTCGCAGGTATTGATAGTACTTGTGTCTGTTTTCTTTTTTGATGACCCCCTGTACTTCCAGGACACTGTGCTGGTAAATCTCCCTGCTGATTTTGAATTTGTTGAGGATGGCAAATTCAAAGGGTTCTATTTTAAGCTGGTGTTCTGTATAGGTAAGAGCTGCTGTTTTTTCTTCTTGGGGACGAACTTTTTCCCTTAGTTTGATTCCATAGTCTCCATTCTGGAAGCCTTCTATGATGAGTTCATCTTTTTTATTGGGGCCATAGATATAGATTAACTCTCCACAGGGTTCTCCATAGATACTTTTTTTGTCTCTGAGGATAATGTTCTGGCCGAAGTAGCTGTCTCGCAGTGTTTTTGTCCTTTTTCCGATATTAGCCTCATCCCTGTCTATTTCTTCATATTGTTTGTCTATAGTTATACCATCTATTTTTATTATTTTCTCCGGGCTGGTATATGGACTGAAGATAGTAAAGCCTACTCCCCGGGTGTTATTAAACTGGTAGAGGTCATCTTCTACTACCAGGTATTCTCTGTCTCTATTCGGAATATATTTGTTCTGTCTACTGGAACCATAGATACGGTTACTTGATGGTTCGTGACATTCCAGTTTCAGCCTCTTTTCCTGGTTGTCAAATTTCAGGGCAGAATCAGAGCTGTGGTATTCTATGACTTTGGTCTCTTCTTCTTCTTTTTGGGGACAGAGTATTAGTTCTATACCGTCTCCCCTTATCTCCCAGTTATATAAATCCTGGAGTTCAACGTTATTCATCTCCTCCATTTGTTCGAGGGCCGCCTGGGCCAGGGGGTATACCTTGTCTCTTTCTGTTAGCAGTTCGGGGTTTTCCTGGAGATAACTGCTCTTAAAGACTCTCTCATCTTCAGCTAGTTTTTTTTGTGATTTCATACTGTGGCGCAGCCTGTCCTTGATTATCTCCAGGAAATAATCACTATGTCCCCGACGGGAGCGTTTAAATAGTTCTTTGAGGATGTTTTCATCTTTTTTAGTAAGGTCAAGAACTATGTCTTTGATAAGTGCCTGCAGGTAGTCCTGACTGAGTTTGTTAGTCATATTGCCTATCTGGGGAGAATTATCTAATCTGTTGTTTATTCTTTCCTGCCACTTATTATTTTTCTCTTCTTTTAGATAGAGATAGGGTTGAAAGAGGTCAAGGCCTTTGGCTGTTATTGGTTTGAAATTGTCTTCTGCTAGTTGTTCAACATTTTTTATTTTTTCTTTTCTTATTTCTGTTCTTAATTCAGGGGTGCTTTTTTTTAATCCTTTATCCACTAAATAGCTAGCACCTGCCTGTTTCAGAAATAGGGCTGGTAGATTATCCGAAAAATGGTAATGAATAAGTCTGTCTTTTTCCTCTTCTTTTTTTAGCCAGTTCTGATATTCTTTGTTTCTGTCTATCAACCTCATCTTTCTTTCTATGATCAAGGGATTAAAGTTTTCTTCTATTATTTCTCTGGCCCTTTTGGGACTTAATTCTAACCTCTTTACCAGAATTTTTTCTAAGACACCTTTTATTTCCCGGGCTTTTACTTTTTTGCCTCTCCTATATTGTGTGCTAATATTGTCATATTTAATGACCTGTTCGTCTAAGAGGTCATAATAGATTGTTTTCATAGTATTATTATTATTAATATCCTCTAAATAATGGAGTATACCAATTTGATAGCCCAAGAATTCATTGCCGTTAAACTTGAGACAATTTTCTAATCCTAGACTATCATAACTGATTGCCTGGTAATTAGTAATAAATCCTTCTGACATAATTGCTGCATACTGGCTTAAGGCCCCTCCCAGGGAATATCCTGTCAGGGTATATTTATAGTCTCTATCATTGTCTTTTACTTCCTGTTTGTAAATCCTTTCTGCCTTGTCAAATTGTTCATTGGGCAGTCCTGCTGCCAGAGATAATTTGCTTGCCCTGTCTTCTTTGGCTTCAGGACTGTAGTTAATTAGTATTTCTTTTTGCTGCTTATCTTTTAATACCTCTGCTTTGAATTCTTTTTCCTGGCTTATTTCCCCCTCTAGTTCTTTAACTACTTCAACTGTTTCTTGTTCTTCGGGTATGGCTAGTATTTTTTTAGTGAACTTTTTTTCTTTGGCTGACTTCTCAGCTCTACTTCCCCCTATGAATGAACCATTTTTCCTGACTAATTCTTCTTCTTTTAGTTCTCCAGCAGCTGCTGTATCTGCCTCGGCTGTTTTTAGTATCTCTAGCTGTTTGTCATATGTTTTGCCCTGTTCTGCTAGAAAATTGTACCGTTCTTTGATTACTGCTGGGATAAACTCTAATATTTTTTGCTTAGTTTCACTCAGCATTGATGATATACTGAGGGCAGAGAGGAGGTTTTCAGGCTTATCTTTTTCAAGCCTAGTTTCCTTATCTTCATCACTTTCCCCAGGGGCTGCTATGTTTTTAGCCTGTAGTTCTAGTTCGCCGCCTATGATATCATCAGCTGGATTGTATTTGTATTCTAGCTGTGATGCTGCTTCTGGGTTGATGACAATAGTGTCTGCTTCAAAACGGGGTTCTTCTTTGTCTTCCAGGCTGTAGTATTTTTCTATCTCTTTTTCATCTAGCTTGTCCAAAACGCTTTGATAGTGGTTAAATTTTAATAGTCCTGACATATTGTAAAGGGCTCTTATTCTTGCCGGTCCTTCTTTCATGATATCTAAGAATGTACTGTTTACTTTATTTCCCCAGAAATCATGGGTGTACTGGTAGTTATATTGCTGGTCATATTTATGGGCTGTCAGGTCATTTCCTCCACTCTGCCCAGTATTAATACTTCGGGCCACTGACATCCTGTGGTATTCTTCGTATTGGAAAATCATACTTTTTATTACACTTGCTATGTAATCTGGTCTTAGTTCATCGGGTTTAATATTTCCGCTATCAGCATCTAAATAAGGTAGAAAGGTGTATTCGTTTACTTCGAGTTCTCCCCTATTATTACTTGTTTTTTCTATTGTAGTAGGATCAGGGAATTGATCTATTGTTTTTATTGTTTTTCCTGTAGGGAATATATATTCAAGATCACAGTTGTTTTTGATGAATTTCTGTTGTAATTGATATACTATCCTCAGGGTATTGACAATAAATACTCCTTTTTGATTGTTAAAGGGTATTTCTGCATAGGGAAATTGAGGGTATGGTGTTTTTTGTTTGTATTTAATGTATTTTCTTCCTTCTTCAGTATCTAGTATCGGATGGACAGCAATTAAATCCTCTTCTCGAAGTGCTTCATATCTTACCTGCTTTATCTGATAAATATCGTCTTTTTCTTCTAATTCATGTCTACCATTACAGTCAAAAATCACCTTCCCTGTTTTGGGGTCTCTCTTTAGATTATTACTTATGTCTGTATTGAAATCTAAGCCAAATAGGTCTTCATACATACAATAGATAGCATCTTCTAATCTTAGTTTTATCTTTTCTCCGTCTTTAGTGTTAACAAAGATATAGCTGACTTCGTTTTCAGCTCCATCTCCATTTATTCTATTACTTATAAGACTTTTTATTATATCTTCTCTTGCTCTAGGCTGAATTTTGTCTTTTTCTTCTTTGTTTTCTTTGATAAACCCTTCTGCTACCAATATATTATAAAATTTGCTGGCCCTGGCACTTTCTAAACACCTAAAAAGGGCTCCACCTATTTGCATACCTGCTCCTAGAATTAAGCCAAATAGTAAAGGGGTTCCTGCTGCTACTCCAAATATGGCAGCTGTCATTAAGGCCTTTGCACTATCTTCAACTATATTCCCAAGGGTTTCTAAGGCAATATCTTTGTTATTCCCATAATTGCTATTTATATCATGATAAGTATAGTTTATTAGTCCCTGTACCTGAGGGGTTGATTGATAAAATAATTGTCCCTGTATCTGAACCAAAGATTCTTCTTTATCTAATCTATCATTGCTTTTATAATAAAGGGAACCAAGAAAACCTAAGTCACTCCCCCCTCCAAAGCCTGTGAAGGTTATATTATAATCTTTATCATCATTTTCTACCCTTATTTTTTTATAAACCATTTGTAATAAGTCGAATTCTTCTGGTAATACCTGGCTGTTCTCTCGTTCCTTATTCCTGCAAGCAATGACAATGTCATTCCCTTTTTTAAAGACTACTACCCTAAAACCAGTATCTCTTAAATCTAATTGATGGGTTAGGCTTAATTTTGTATTATAGTTTTCTGCTTTTAAATCTCTTCTTATTGTCTCTTCTTTCTTTAAGTCTATCTGCTGTTCTGCTATACTGGCGGCAAAAGGGTAAGTAATGGCCCCTGTTTCATTGAATGAAGCTAACGCCCAGTATGCCTTGTTTCCTTGTACCCTACTAAAAATCCGACTCATTACATCATCTGCATTTGTTTTTAAATTAGCTATTAAATCATCTACAAAGGTGTCATCTAGTATATTTAATAGTTTACCACCTACACCAAGTTCTACTGCAACTGGTAGGATATATGATGCTATTGATATCCCTTTGATAACCATTTGCAGCTTTTGAATGGCTTTTTCATTGTCTTTCAAATCATTTCTATCTGGATAGTCAGCTTCAGTCCCATTGATAGCATGAACACTATCAAGGTATTCGGATACTATTTTATAGTTATCTGCTGCATAGACTACTTCCCACTCCCCTAAAAAACTACCTTCTTCATTTTTCTTATCCTCCCATTTCTCCAGATACTCCATGGCTATCCCGGCTCTTTGGCGCATTTCTGCTATAGCTTCTTCTCCTTCACCATAAGCATATATAGGTTCTTTTTTTGTTTCTGGATCTTTATATCCTTCTACAAATTCTTTAGGGGTTAGAAGTTTATTAAGTATATTTTCTCCTTCTTCACTAGAGTCTTTTAAATCTACAAAATGCCAATCTAAATTACTCAAATTACTAAAGGTTAAAAGTTCCTTATGTGTTACGTTACTCATATATTTTTCGCCTCCTTAATCTAAAAAAATATATCTATCGTATTTTTCAAATTTAACATCTTTAATATTATAATATTTTTTTAATTTTTCATTTTTCCCTACATTATATTTCAATTTTTTCATTTTAGGAGAATATATCCAACAATAATATTGTCCATTAAATTCCCTAATCCCATCAAAAGTTAAATCACTTTTCCTTATTTTCCTCATATTAGCCAGTAACTCTCCTTCATTCATCTTATTAATCTCTTCCTGTAGTACTTGTGACATTTCTTTCCTCAAATCTCTTGGTGGAAAATATAGTAACTCCCCCTTTACTTCTTCTTTTACCTTTTTACTAGCATTTATCTTCTGTCTATATTCTCTGTAATCAGGTGCTAATACCCTTTCATCTATAAACGAAAGACCCACTTTTAAATACTTAAATAAGCCTTCCTGTTTTAAATGTTGGACAAAGTCAAAGATCTGCTTCCTCCTCTCTTCTTTTTCTTTTTCATTATCTATTCTATCGAAGATATAGAGGTATAATTCTAGCTCTAATCTCTTGTTTTCAGGGTCTTCTTTTGCTTTTTTTAATAATTCCTCAAACCCAGAGACAATTTGCCAGGAAAAATAATCGTTTCCTTCTTTTCGTATCTCATATTTAACATCAGGCTTTAATAATACCCTTTTCCCAAAAATCTCTTTTATTTTATTTATTAAATATCTTTCTGCCTCTAATTTTATCTGGACTGTCTCATAACCTGCTCCTACCTTACCTAAGCGACCAAAAGATTTCTTTTCTACACCAGCTTTAGCACAATAATATGGATCTCCTTCTTTAGGAGTTCCTATTATTGACTTCGGATATATCCTTGCTACATAACGAGTTTTCCCATCAGGATATTTTCTTGTTCCAATTCTATTAACTACAAATTCTTCACCATATTCCTTATATAATGATTCTTCCATCTTAGCCCTGACAGCCTCTTCATTATGACTGCCCATTTTACAGGCAGTAAGTGAAAAAATAAACAGAAATATTAATAACAATAGACTTACTTTTTTTACCTTTCTTTCCATTGAAAAACACCTCTTTCTCCTTATTGAAAAACCATGCATGTAAATTATTTAAATTAAATCACTCTTTAAATTCATGGCATTGATAGATTGTAATAAGTATTTATAAGCGAAGTCAAGAAACGCCAGACCTCGCTTTCATCCCAAGCAAAGGCATCATTGAGCGTTAAATAATTATTACAATCTATCACTTCTACCTCATATATCCTTTTCGTCTTTCTCTTTATATTTCATTATCCTGACCCCTAAGAAAGTATAGCCAGATTTTTATCAATAAATTATTATATCTTCTAAAATCTAGAAAAAAGGGGATAAATAATTAAATTTATCCCCCCTGTGCAATTACTTATTCAGCTGCATAACCACCATCAATAGTAACAAGTTCGTTCCTATCTTTCTTCTGTCTCAGCACTAATTCAAATTTCCCAGTACCTTCAGTGTGATCAAATTCTTCAGTATAATCAACAACGAATGCATTTGGGAAGTAAACTTTCCTGATCACCTGATCAGCGGCTATGATCTCCAGAGTGGCTTTTCGATATGCATCTGCTTTCTCAGCCTTAACCAGTGACCAGATCGCAAGTTTTCTAGTATCATCAGCCTCTTCTCCATCTACAGCAGTTATAATTTTACCTTTGATAATTACAGAAGAACCAATATCTGATGCCCTGGCATTTGAATCATCTGGTGTATCTGATTCATAAGTTACCGCCATGATATTATCTGACCCCAACTGAATTGTTTCATCTGCGCTTTCGATAATTAATCTAGAACTCATAGTATTCACCTCCTTTATTTAATATTTATTTATATTAATACAATAGTCATATTGTACTAATATCATTATTAAAATACTTATGTAATATATCCTAAAGGATGTAAACTTTTTTATTTGAAAATATCAATTTATCCTACAGCAGTAGTGCTCTTAGTGATATTAACCTCAAGATTTTTAATATTACCGTTAAATACAATATTTAAATGGCAGACATTATTATCCAAATCAATCTCATAAGAAATATCATCCCCAGTCTGTAAAACAGAATTTACAAACCCTTTATTATTAATCCAGATACTCTTTTGACTATTAGGATTATTACTAAAAAATCTTATAATCTTATCTTGTTTAAAATCACTTGTCTGGAATCTCAAAATTCTCTCTATATATGTACTAACTAAGGTCTTATATATTGAGTCAAAACCATCCTCTGTAATCGCCATACTCCTTGCCTTATAAACAGTGATTCTATTTATTGTCATTCCATTCATCTGTGCATTTTCAGAGGAAAATACAAAACCAAAATTATTCTTATTAATTGTATTTTTAATCTTATTTGTAAAGCCAGTAATTTCTTTGGCTAGTGTTGTAGGTATCTTAAGGGCATTATCACCACTTTCAATGTCAAATCTAACACCCGGGAACATATTAGTAACATTTTTGAAATTTTTATCAAGATAATCTGGGCATTGATAAGCTGCTACAGTTCCTGCTGCAACATATGAAGCATCAATATAAACCCCCTTAAGCCATAATTTCAAGATATCTTCCCTTTGTTGAGATAAGGCCACACCACCATCTTTACTTTTTACCATTTTCTTATCCAAAATAACACCTGATTTATCTTCAGGTATGACACTAAAATTCGGTAAACATGGTATTGCAAACTCACTATAATTTTGCCTTAATAATACCTCTGTCTTATTTAAGTACTTGTCCATTCCCTTAGTTGCTATATCATTAAATGTCGTTGCTTCATTAGCCTGGAAGTTAAAGAATATTTGAATCTTATATTTCATTGCTAAGTCTAAAATAGCAGTTAACGATTCCAGAGTATTACCAGGTGGCATATCATCTTTATCTGTTCCTTTAAATCTCTCTCTCCTGGTTTCAATACGATCAACTGAATCCATCTCGACAGCAGGGAAAATACCAAACCAAATAGTATTTTCAAAGCTATTCTTTCCATTTACTGTATTTAAATAAGTATCAATTCGTGGTTTATTATTTGTCTTTACCATCATGTCCACTTTACAATTAGTCACTAATAAGGTAGGGCGCATGCCATTATCATCTGTTTGATACTGGTCAAAAAACATCTTTACGCCTAATATTTTTTCTATTAAGGGTTTTGCTGTCTGTACAAAATTATCCTTAGATTGTTTATAAAACTCCAGATAATTATTATAATTAGCTATTTCCCTTTCAACATCAACATTACTATCAGTAACAGCAATCGGAGCAAAAGTCCTTGTTACTAAGTCCTTTACATAGGGTGTCGGATTTTCTGTAATTGCCTCATAATCTTCCTCAAAAATCTCAACTAAAGCTGCACTCCTTTCTTCATCTACTGAAACAGGCAGTGCTTCTTGTTCTTCTTTGGAAATTTCCACTATTTTTAATTCGCCTTCATCCCCCATTGTTAACATACCAATTTGAACTTCTTCAGCCTCGGCTTCGTCCTGACTCTCCCCGAGCAAAAGTCTTGTTTTTACATCTTCAATTGCTAATGGCAGCATCCCTAGAACATTATTATAATTACGGCTGGCTTCTTCAAATTTTACATTTAGTTTGTCACCTAGTTTTAATTTCTTGGGGTCTTCCTCTTCCAATTTCTCATATTTTTCATATAAATAATTTATTTCCTTTCTAACCTGTTTTATATCTTCCATCACTTTTTTAGGGGAAATCATATCAAGTACATTTTCAAACTTAAAATCAACATTTCTCCTGCCCTGATTTTTTTTGGTATCAATTAATGTAAATAACATTTTTAAGAAATCGTTATTCTGATCTAAACGGATTTCTGATACATTATTTTCTGGTACGCCTTCAGGTCTTTCCAGTGTATATATAATTCTTTGACTTGCAGCATTATAATATGAATAAATTGTAGGAGTAAACTTATCTAAAAAATCCTGAAAATCCCTGACTAATAGATGTTCGTTAATCTCTTTAATTTTTTCATCATCAAGACTTTCTACTCCTTTCACATTACCAATTAAGGTTATTAAATCTAATTTCTCCGGATTCACCTCCTCAAGAAGTACAGTTCTGTTTGTTTGCCTAATTATTTCCATTCGCACATTTCACCTTCCCTCAAAAACCCCCATTTTAAATTTAATTTTTTCTAAACATAGTTGTTTAGATGCATAGATTTACATTTCTTAATATTATATACTATTTTCTATTGGAAAAAAATACTTTTTATGCAATTTCCAAAAAATAGTACTTATTTACTACTGCTAACTAATAGATTTTTTTGTAAATAATATCTAGTTTTGTCGAAACACTCTTTTTCTAACTCATCAGTAATATAATAATATATTTTTTCATAACAATTTTTGTAATCCTAATGTATAAGTAAAGCAGTTATAATAAAAAACATGAATATCTAGCCAAACTAGATACCCATGTTTTGAAAAGTAAAACCTTAAAAACTAATAAATTATTGTAATATATCTAATTTTTACCACTCTGTATGAAAAAACCCTTCTTTATCCCTGTGCCGATAACCATGTGCACCAAAATAATCACGCTGAGCCTGTATTAGGTTTGCTGGTAAGTCTGCTGCACAAATACTATCAAAATAATCCAGTGCTGCTTCCATGGCAGGCAAGGGCATTTTATATTGTTTAGATTCAGTAACTATCCTACGTAAAGAATCAATATTTTTTCTAAACTCCAGTATGAATTCATCTAACAAGGAGTATTCCAGATTATTAATGGCGGCAACTAATAAAATATCCAGGCAATTAGGCTGGCCTGGATAAGCTTATTTTTTAATAAATAATATAAAGAAAGGAAAAGAACCTCCATAATTAAGAAGGCTCTTTTCCTATCTACTTTAATACTATTCACCGTAAAAAGACTTCTTATAGAGCTCTTTCATGTCTTCAATAGTCGGTTGCTCAGGATTGGTAAGTGTACAGGGGTCTTCCAGGGCATTTTGTGACATTCTATCTAAAACAGCTTCAAAGTCATCATCTGTAAAGTCCATCCAGTCAATATCATTAAAACTGGCAGGTATATTAACCTTTTTGTTTAATTCGCGAATAGCATCAGCTAGACTATCAATACCTAAAAACCTTTCTACATATTCAAATTTCTCTTTAGCAGCCTCATAGTTAAATTCAATTACATATGGTAGTAATATTGCATTTGCCAATCCATGTGTAATATGGAGTTCCCCACCAATCTTATGGGCCAAACTATGAATAATCCCTAAAGAGGCATTGGAAAAAGCCATCCCAGCCATAGTAGAGGCATTGTGCATTTTCTCACGAGCAGTCATATCGTTACCGTCTTTAACTGCATCTGCTAAATATTTAAAGACAAGGTCAATGGCCCTTAAAGCCAATGGATCGGTATAATCACTGGCATTTGTCGATACAAAGGATTCAACTGCATGAGCCATTACATCCATCCCAGTATTAGCAGTTATATGTGAAGGCATTGTTGCTGGTATTTCTGGATCAATAATTGCTATATCAGGAATAATTTCTGGTGATACAATAGGATATTTTATTTTTTTCTTGCTATCAGTAATTACCGAAAAGGCAGTAATCTCCGAGGCAGTTCCACTTGTTGAAGGAATAGCAATAAATTTAGCCTTCTTTCTTAACTCAGGGATTGAACCAACTTCAATTATATCACTAAACTCCAGTTCAGGGTATTCATAAAACGCCCACATTATCTTAGCTGCATCAAGGGCTGAACCCCCACCAATTGCTATTACCCAGTCTGGTTCAAACTCAAGCATTGCTTTTTTTCCTCTTTCCACAGTTTCAACTGAAGGATTAGGTTCTACACCGTCAACAATTATCGATTTTATTCCGGCCTCTTTTAAGTAATCAACAGTTTTATCAAGAAATCCAAATTTTTTCATAGAACTACCGCCTGTTACTAAAACAGCACGACTACCCTTAAGGTCTTTCAAATATGCCAGCGAATCAGCCTCAAATTCAATGTCTGGTGGTATTAAAAAAGATTTCATAACACTATACATCTCCTTTTGTGATTTATTTAACAAAACAAAGCTTTAAAAAAATTGTTTGTTAATTTTTTAACAATATAAGTATAGCATATTTATATCTGTTTTTCAAGAGCAATTTGTAATTTAATGTAGAAAAAATCCCCTTTTAAAAAAGGGGATTATACTATCGTATGGTTAATACTTTTTAATAATTTTCTACCTTGCGGAATGCTGTTGCAGTAGCTCCTGTTTCATCTCCCAGAGAGGTTCAGAAAGGTCAACGAAATACTTATGTGGGTTTTCAAACCTGACTACTGCATCCCACAAAGTTTCTATTTGCTGCTGACAGTAATGCTTTACCTCTGATAGTTCAGGGCATTTATAAACACAGCTGCCTTTATCAAAAATCTTCTTTAAAAGCCTTTTAGCCTTGAAATTTCGGACTGTCTTTCTTTTCCAGGTGTGTTCAGGGTCAAATAATTCATAGGGTTTACTTTCATCTATAATTTCATCATGCATGGTTAAGATATCAGCCATCGCTTTTCCAGTATCTTTATCAAAAAAACGCCAGACCTGTTTAAACCCAGGATTAGTAATCTTGGCTACATTTTCACTCAATTTTATCCTGGGAACTATCCTGCCATTTTCTTCTATAGCAACTAGCTTATAAACACCACCAAAAACCGGTTCAGATTTGGAGGTTATTAAACGTTCACCAACACCAAACTGATCTACCTCTGCACCCTGTAATAATATATCCCTGATAATGTACTCATCCAGAGAATTAGACGCTACAACCTTACAATCTTCAAATCCTGCCTCATCAAGGGCTTTCCTGGCTTCCCTGGAAAGGTAGGTAATATCACCACTATCTATCCTTATTCCTTGCGGCCTAAACCCCTTTGGTACTATTTCTTCATTAAATACCTTGATGGCATTAGGGATACCTGATTTCAATACATTATATGTATCAACAAGTAAAACACAATTATTAGGATAAACCCTAGCATAAGCCCTGAAGGCATCTAATTCAGAGGGAAAAAGTTGAACCCAGCTGTGAGCCATAGTACCAATGGCTGGAATATTAAATTCCCTCTCAGCAATAGTACAGGCTGTACCGACACATCCACCTATATATGCCGCCCTTGCCCCATAGATAGCTCCATCATAACCATGGGCCCTCCTTGAACCAAATTCCATAACAGCTCGCCCCTGGGCAGCCCTTACTATCCTATTAGCTTTGGTAGCAATCAAACTTTGATGATTTATAGTCAGTAAAATCATAGTTTCAACAAACTGGGCCTCAATAACAGGACCTCTGACAGTTACAACCGGTTCATTGGGAAATATTGGAGTCCCTTCTGGAATAGCCCAGACATCACATCTAAACTCAAAATTTTGTAGATATTCCAGGAATTTTTCACTAAATACCCCTTTACTCCTTAAATATTCAATATCCCTTTCATCAAAACTAAGATTTTTAAAATATTGAATTAGCTGCTCAACACCGGTCATAATAGCAAATCCCCCATTATCCGGAACCTTTCTAAAAAACATGTCAAAATAGGCTATTTTATCACCTAAACCATTCTCTAAATATCCATTTGCCATAGTTAATTCATAGAAATCAGTTAGTAGTGTTAAATTTATTTTGTCCACTAATAATGTGCCTCCTCAAAAAGAAAAATCACCATCTCTATATATAACAATCATTGTAGTATATTACTAACATTATAATACTACCTTACTGACTTGTCAAAACAATAACCATTATTTACAAATTAAAAATCCTCTGAATTTCTTTTACCTTTGAACGGCTAACAACTACCTCTGTCTCCCTCTTATCATTCATTACCACCTGATAATTTCCCTTAAACCAAGGGATAATCTCCTTAACTTTATTTAAATTAATTATATAGCTGCGATGTATCCTTAAAAACTTATGCCCCTGTAGCTTTTCAGCCAGTTCACAGAGTGTTGCCGAGACTTCATACTCTTCATCAACAGTTTTAGCATATATCCTGGAACTTTTGGAGTGTAATAAAACAATATCATCATATTTTACTAATTTCAGATGTCCGCGCTTACCCTGTACAGCCAGCTTATTGATTCCTGTATTTTCCCTTTTTTGTTCAGTACCTGCTATCTTATCAATTAAAACCTCTAACTTATCTTTCATTTTCTTATTATAAATTGTTTTTTTAACCTTTTTAATGATTTCACTCAATCTATCTTCTTCATATGGTTTAAGCAAATAATCAACCGCATTAACTGCAAAGGCTTCTACTGCATATTGGTCATAGGCTGTCACAAAGACTATCACAGGCTCAAACTTAGTATCCTTTATCTCCCTGGCTACCTCCATCCCGGTTTTTCCAGGCATTTGAATATCTAAAAATACTAAGTCTGGCTCTGCTTTTTTTATATATTCCAGGGCTTCAAGACCATTTTCGGCCTGATAAAGCAGCTCAACTTCATTGATATTCTCCAGCAAAAAAGCCAGTTCGTTTCGTGCTGGATATTCATCATCAGCAATAATTGTCCTGATCTTAGTCATAAATAACCCCTTCCATCTAGTAGTTAATGAGTCTGTTCGAAAAGTATCAGTATATATCGCTGGGGATTATATATCCCTTCACTCAACGGTAACACCACAGGCACTCCGTATTTAAACAAACCATACTAGAACAGTTTAAGGTTGCACCTTAACTTCGTTCAGAGAATATAATCCCCTATTTATATCTTTTCGAACATACACTTAATATTAATTGACTTTTAAAGGAAGTTTAATCTTAACTATAGTCCCCTGTCCTACTTGACTATCAATATCTATACCATATTCTGTACCGCAGATTTTCTGAATTCTTTGATTGGCATTACTTATACCAATACCACAGTCCTGTCCATAACCAGGCTGCAGAATATTTTTAATATATTCTGCTGGAATACCAGCGCCATTATCTTGAACATAAATCAATAAGTTGTGTTCTGCTCTTTCAGCTGTCATAGTTATCTTACCTATATCAGTTTTATTAGCAAACCCATGCTTGATGGCATTCTCCACCACAGGCTGCAAAACAAAAGGAGGCATCTGACAATTTAATAATTCATCTGCAATTTCTATTTCTATCTCCAGCTTTGAACCAAAACGAGCCTTTTCTATTTCAATATAATAAGAGGTAGATCGTAACTCTTCCTGAAGGGTTACTGACCCCTTATTTTCTTTTAATGTCTGCCGGAAAAACTTGGCCAGTTTTATTAAAAGACCCCTGGCTGCTTGAGGATTGGTCCTACAAAATGAGCTTATAGTATTTAGGGCATTAAAAAGAAAGTGGGGATTAATCTGAGCCTGAAGGGCTTTTAATTCCATCTCTGTTGTCAGTTGAGCCTGTTTCTCCAGATTAGAAATCTGTAACTGTGTGGACAAAAGCCTGGATATTCCCCTGGCCAGTTCTATATCTACCTCTGTAATACTATCTTCCTGGTCTTTATATAATTTAATTACCCCAATAACATCATTATTATGCTTTAAAGGGGCAATAACCGCTGATTTTAAGGTACAGTTTTTTACCGGACAACCCACTTCTTCTTTACTTGCAGCAACAGTCAACCTAGCTGTTTTCAGGACTTCTTTAGTAGCCCTGGTGATCATCGCCTCCCCTGCTTGATGATGGTCTTCTCCCATTCCACAATGGGCCAGTATCTTTTCCCGATCTGTTATTGAAACCGCATTAACCTCGGTTATTTTTAAAATAATTCTAGCTGTTTCCAGTGCTGAATCATAGTTTAACCCATCTCTTAGATAAGATATTGTTTGGTTAGCTATCTTTAAGGCCTTATATGACTGCAGAGCAAGTAACTCCTGCCTCTTTTTCTGATTATTATGCAGAACATTAATAAATAACATTATCCCCAGGGCATTACTGGTAATCATCGGTAAGGCAATAATCTTTACCAATTCAACAGCTTCATAAAATGGTTGACTTAAATAAGCCACCAATAGCATCTCCAATGATTCAATAAGCACTCCTAATACAAAACTCTCCAGAAGGCTTATTTTATCATAGGACCTATAGTAATAAACCAGGCCTCCTATTAGACCTGCCAGGGTTGTTGATAAGGCACAGGCAACAGCAGTAAATCCACCCAGAAAATAACGGTGTAAACCCCCGATTAAGCCAGCTGAAAAACCAACCAGGGGACCACCGAGCAAGCCGCCAATAACAGCACCAATAGCCCTGATGTTAGCATAAGCACCATGGATATATATTCCTAGATAGGTCCCAGATAGGGATAACAAACCAAAGAAAACTATTAATAGCAATTTATATTTCTTCTGCAGACGGCGTGAAGTTAAACGGGAGAACAAAGAGGTTTCCATTACAAGCAGCCGGGCAGCAACTGCTACAACGGCCATACTCTTAATTAAATCAAATAATAATTGTGTCATAATATATCTCCAATACATTATTATATTTCTATTTACTTAAAAAATTTTCACCGCCAGGGATTATATATCCCTTAACTCAACTGTAACACCACAGGCACTCCGTATTTAAACAAACCATACTAGAACAGTTTAAGGTTGCACCTTAACTTCGTTCAGGGATATATAATCCCCCTATTTATATTTTTTCGAACACACACTTAAAGAATAATAAATTAATTTGTAATTGTCAATTAATAAGCAGTAAAACTCCCTTGTATCATTGTTATTTATCTTCAGATAATGTAAATTAACCTCGATTTTTAACTATTCAGCGGAAATTTATTATTTTATTTAAAAGTTGTTTTATAATAATCATATGTTAACAATAAATTTATAACTTCCATAAGTAGTTAACAAAATATTTTCAAGGAGGATAAATAACTATGGTATCTTTTATCACAGCATTACTGGTCTTAATTCTTGGTTACTGGATTTATGGTAAGGTGGTCGAAAGGGTTTTTGGGGCTGACGCAAATCACAAAACCCCAGCATATCTCAAAGAAGACGCAGTAGATTATGTCCCATTAAACTGGCCTAGGGTTTTTTTGATTCAATTGCTAAACATTGCCGGCCTTGGTCCTATTTTTGGGGCAATTGCTGGAGCATTATTTGGTCCAGCAGCATTTCTATGGATAGTATTGGGGTCTATCTTTGCCGGAGGTGTTCATGATTATCTATCAGGGATGTTATCTGTACGTAATGGGGGAGCCAGCATCTCAGAGATAGTAGGTGAATACTTAGGAGAAGGTGCCCGTAAATTCATGAGAGTCTTTTCCATTATCTTACTGGTTTTAGTTGGAACAGTTTTCATGACTGGTCCAGCTGGATTACTGGCTAATATGACGGGTTTCCACCTTAATTTCTGGTTGGCCATTATAATTGCCTATTACTTCCTGGCAACTGTTTTACCAGTAGATAAGATAATTGCCAAATTTTATCCTGTTTTAGGTGGTTCTTTATTGATTATGGCAGTTGGTATTGGTGGAGGATTAATTATCGGCGGCTACAATATCCCTGAAATCACTTTAAGCAACCTTCATCCCCAGGGATTGCCTTTCTGGCCTTTATTATTTGTAACCATAGCCTGTGGAGCTATTAGTGGTTTTCATGCTACCCAATCACCTTTAATGGCTAGATGCTTACAAAATGAAAAACACGGTAGAAAAACCTTCTATGGTGCCATGATTGCCGAAGGTGTAATCGCCCTGATCTGGGCAGCAGCAGCTATGACATTATTTGGTGGTACTGAAGGCCTGGCAACTGCCATGGCCAATAATGGTGGAGCAGCCGGAATCGTAAAACTGGTCAGTGATAATATGTTAGGAGTCTTTGGCGGTATATTAGCTATGTTAGGTGTTATAGCCCTACCTGTAAGTTCTGGTGATACTGCTTTTCGTAGCGCACGCCTGATCCTAGCGGATATCTTTAAGCTAGAACAGACCAATAAGGCCAATAGATTCAAATTGGCTATACCAATGTTTATTATTGGAATCATTCTATCCCAGATGGATTTCAGCATAATCTGGCGTTATTTTGCCTGGTCTAACCAAACACTGGCCATGATAGCCCTCTGGGCAGGAGCAGCCTATTTAAAATTAAACAAGAGATTTCACTGGATAGCCAGTATACCTGCTACCTTTATGACCGCTGTTTCTATCTCCTATATTATAATTGCCCCTGAAGGGCTTGGTATCCAGGGCCCAATATCATCTATCATTGGTATTCTAGCAGCCCTGACTGCTCTAGTAACTTTCCTTATTAAAGGGGGAGAAAAAGTTCAGATTGATAATAAGGCGGCTTAAAGAGCAATGCTTAAAACTTAATATAAAAATTGCAAAAGGGATAAAAAATTTATCCCTTTTGCAATGATATATTGAAAGTATGATTTATATTAATTAAATATCCTAGTCACAGATGACTATCATATCAGGCTGCTCAATATTTTTATCTTCTTCATACCCTTTAAATGTTTATGCCTGAATATAAATAAAAAGCCAGTATCTAATTAAATTAATTCTAAAAAGTCCCTTCAACATTTAGAACCTTATTTTCGCTTGTTTTTTTATTAAAGGTTGAGTTAGCAATTTTTTTCTGTAATTTTTCATAAAAGAGGTCTTCATCTATGGGCAGGTCTACCCAATCATCAGTCCAGGAGGATAAAAGCATTGCATTTGACAGCATTAAACCATTAATTCCCTCTTCACCAGGGGCTATTAATCTACTACCATTTAAAATAGCATCAATCCAGTTATTTAGAATTCCAACATGTTCTGGGTTATCCCCATCTACCGATACTTCACATTCCCAACATTCCGGCTGTCCAAAACCTCCCTGATATTCTTTATTAAACTGTCGTTCCGGAATTCGTAACCTCCTGAAAGTAAGTCCATCCCCTTCAACAATAATTTTTCCTCTGTCACCTGCAATTTCAAAACGATTTGTTTCTGGAGAGATACCAGTAGATGTGACAAAAACACCAGTAGCACCATTTTCATATTCCACATAAGCAGTTACATCATCTTCTACTTCAATATCATGATATTTACCAAAATGTGAAAAGGCACGTACCCTTACAGGCATACCACAGGTCCACTGCCAGATATCAAGCTGGTGTGGATCCTGGTTTAATAAAACACCACCACCTTCCCCTTTCCAGGTAGCCCTCCAGCCCCCATGATCATAATAACTTTGTGGACGGTACCAATCAATTACCCAGTTAGTTCTCTTGATTTCACCAAGTTCTCCTGCATCCAGTAAATCCTTTAATTTCCGGTAGACAGGCCTAGTCCTTTGGTTATACATAATAGAGAATACTTTATCAGCTTTAGCCGCTACTTCATTCATTTTACGAACTGCCTTAGTATAAACACCTGCCGGTTTTTCAATCATTACATGTAAACCATGTCCAAAACCCTCAATCGCCAGTGCTGGATGATGATAATGAGGGGTGGCAATAATAACCCCCTCTATATCAGCATCTCTATAAAAATCATCTGTATTATTAAAAAGTTCTACTTCATTACCCAACTCTTCCCGGGCCCAATCAAGTCTGGTCTGATCAAGGTCACATACTGCTGTAAGCAGGGCATTTTTCACCTTCCCTTTAATTATATTAACTGCATGACTGCTGCCCATGTTACCAAGACTAATAATTCCAATTTTAACCTTATTCATTGTTTAAGCTCCTCCTTAATTTCCGTCTGTATCTCATCAATAAGTTCCATAAAACGTTTTCCATATTCTACATAGGTATTATATTTAGCATCTTCTTCACTAATATCATTATTTTCATGATAAACCATACCCATATGTGGTTCTATAGAAAAACCACCATCATAACCATTTTTCAGTAGGTCCTTAACTATCCTTTTTACTTCTCCATCTCCCTCTCCTGGAAAAGTATATTCCATCTCCGGAAAGATACCATCAGTATCTTTCAGAAAGTGGCCATCTTTAATGTGAACATATTTAATATGGTCTTTTAATTGTTGATAGGCCTCCCAGGAAGTCTGTTTTTTATATGGAGGTTTACCTATTCTATTATCAGCCATTAAGGGATTACCAGTATCAAAAACAATCTTAAAATATGGAGAGTCCACTCTATCAAGTAATTTATTCATGTGCTCATAAGACTGGGAAAAATAGTTCATACAATTTTCATGAACATATATAATTCCGTTTTCTTCACACATTTTAACTAAAATCTTCAACCTATCAATTATCTTATCTTCTAAATCAGGATTTACCGGTGGTAGGTCTTTAGGAATACCAAAACTCATACCCCTGATCATCCTGGTGCCTAACTTCTTCATTCTGGGAATTGCCCTTGCTAACTCTGTAATACTAGTTTTAAATGACTGCTCATCTCTAGGGTCTTTACCCCAATTAGCTACAGTACTGCCAAAACAATTTACTTTAATACCATTTTCCTGAAGTTTTTGATAGACCTCTGCAAACTCTTCATCAGAAATATCAGTAATATTACAACTATCAATATTCCTTGCTTCGATATTTTTCCATTCCAATTCTTTTGTCGCCTCTATTTGCCTACTAATCGAAACAGCAGCTTCATCTGCAAAACCTGAATAATACATTTTAATCCCCCTTATTTAATGTTTTTAAAATCTAATAATTGTTAGTTCATAATACAATTATAAAACATTTTTTCGGTAAAAACAAAACCCTTGTTGTTACAGGGGAAACATAATTTTTAGAATAAATCTTAATTGTAACAGGTAAAATAAGCAAAGTAAATCTAATTTCCACAAGAAGGTGTTCATTATATGAAATATTATCAAGAGAAAATTGAAGAGATTTTTTCCAGATTAAATACCGCTATAGAAGGTCTTTCTAGTAAAGAAGCTGAGAAAAGATTAACAAAATATGGAGAAAACAAGCTATCAGTTAAAAAAGAACGTAGTAAATTACTCCTTTTCTTTTCACAATTTAAAGATATATTAACAATTATGTTATTAGTAGCCTCTGCTCTATCTATATTTATCGGTAGTTACCGTGATGCTGGCATTATGGTTACCATAGTAATAATTAATGTCATAGTTGGTTTTGTTCAGGAAAATAAAGCTGAAGCAATCATGTCTTCTCTCAATAAACTGGTTCAATCACCTGCTAAAGTCTATAGGGATAACAATATTCAAAAACTTAAGCAAGAAAAAATAGTACCAGGTGATATCGTGGTTCTGGAAGAAGGGGATAAAGTTCCAGCAGACCTAAGAATTATTGAGGGTTTTAATCTCAGGATTAATGAAGTATCATTAACTGGTGAATCTCTACCCCAGGAAAAACATAGTAACTGTCTTAAGGAAGAGAGTTCTCTAGGTGACCAGGCTAATATGGCTTTTCTGGGGACTAATGTAGCATCTGGTACAGCTAAAGGAGTAGTAGTTAGAACTGGTATGGAGACAGAGATGGGAAAAATAGCCTCCTTAACACAAAAAGAAGATAAATCACAGACCCCCCTACAAAAAGAACTGGGGGTTGTAGCCAGTAGACTGGCTATTTTTGCAATAATAATTGGTTTTATCTTATTTGGAATAAGTCTATACCGGGGATTGGGCCTATATTTTGCCCTGCTCTACGGACTAGGGATTACAGTTGCCATCGTTCCTCAGGCCCTACCTATGCAAATTACAGTAGCCCTTTCCCAGGGAGTAGACCGTCTGGCCCAGAGGAATGCTGTCGTAAAAAAACTCTCCTCTGCTGAAACCCTCGGCTCAACAAATGTCATTGCTACTGATAAAACTGGTACCCTTACTAAAAACGAGATGACTGTTAAAAATGTCTGGTTTAACGGTAGAGAGTATGAAATTACTGGACTGGGGTACCAACCTGAGGGGGATATCCTTGACCAAAATGGCAAACCACTGGATAAAAAAGAAATTGAAAAACTCTCCTGTTTATTTGAGGCTGCAACAATGGCCTCTAATGCAGAAATTCACCCACCAGATGAAAACCATGCTAACTGGTATCCAATAGGTGATCCTACTGAAGCTGCTTTAATAACACTTTCAACTAAACTGGGTGTACGTTCACCTAATGAAGATGAAGAAAACCCGGAAATACATGAATTCAGTTTTGATTCCAAGCGTAAAAGAATGAGTTCAATCAGGGAAATTGAGGATAAAAACATCTTAACCATGAAAGGTGCTATTAATAGCATCCTCACAATTACAAGACATATCTATCGTGATGGTAAAAAAGTAACCATTACTGAAAAAGATAAAAAAGAGCTAAATAAATTAAATGAAAAATACTCAAAAAATGCCATGCGTGTTCTTGCTATTGCCTACCGTAGACTGGAAGCAAATGAAAAAGACTATGTGATGGAGGAAATCGAAAGGGATGTTGTCTTCCTCGGACTGGTCGCCATGATTGACCCGCCTAAGGAAGGGGTAAAAGAAGCAATTGCTGATGCCCATACTGCCCAGATAGATACCTATATCATGACCGGAGACCATGCTATCACCGCTAAAGCCATTGGGGAAGAAATAAATTTAGGTACAGGAAAGGATATACCTGTTTTCACCAGTAAAGAATTAAGCGACATTTCAGATGACAAATTAAAAAAACTAATGCAGAAACATAAATCTTTAATTTTTTCCCGAGTATCACCTGAAGACAAACTACGTATTGTCAAAAACCTGAAAGAACAAGATAAGATTGTGGCTGTTACCGGGGATGGGGTTAATGATGCCCCGGCACTGAAAAGTGCCCATATCGGTGTTGCCATGGGGCAAATGGGTACCGATGTCTCCAAAGAAGCAGCAGAACTTGTACTACTCGATGACAGTTACCCCACACTGGTACAGGCCATTAAAGAAGGAAGAACCATCTATAATAATCTAAAAAAAACAGTGCTGGCTTCCCTGACAACCAATGGTGCTGAACTGGCTATTGTTCTTTTTGGGTTAATTGCTTCTACCCTACTGGACTGGCCGATACCTATCCTCGCCATTCAGATCCTCTCTATTGACTTATTAGCAGAAATCCTACCGTTAACTGCCCTAACCTTTGACCCTGCTTCCAGAGACTTGATGATTAGAGCTCCCCGGGATAAAGATGAACATATGCTTAATAACAGTACTGTTCTTGAAGTAGGCTTTTTAGGCCTCCTTATGGGACTACTGGCTTTTATAAACTACTACATCTTTGCTAGTGGAAGAGTAAATTTTACAGCTGAACACCCTTTATACCCAAGGGCCACAACGATAACATATTTAACCATTGTTATCTGCCAATTTATCAATATTATGTCCAGACGGTATAAATTTAGCTCAATATTCAGTAGTAATTTCTTTAGTAATCGGAAAATGATTTACTCTTTAATTATCTCTATCGCACTGGTTCTGCTAGTTATCTATACACCGATAAATTCCTATCTTGAATTTACTCCCCCTTTAACAACAGACTGGCTGCTAATTTTCACTGCAGGGGCTATTTATTTACTAAGTTTCGAAGTAATAAAATGGTTTAAGAGGAAAAACAAATTATAAAAGGACCTTATCTTTTTTAATAAGATCCTTTTTCATGGAAGTATTTATATATAAATAAATATATTAAAAATTAACACCAGATAATAATATTATATTAGCATATGGTGTTGTTTCTCCACTTCTAACTACAGCCTTAGCCTCTTTAGTTATTTCTTTGAAGTCCTGGTGGCTAATATACTCAATTTTAATGTTACTATCCAGCAGAGATAGTATCTCTTCCTCCAGATGAGGGCTTTTTTCCTTAATCTCCTGAGCCAGGACTATCTTTTCAACAACTAGTTCTTCTAAAACACTCTTTAGAACAGTTATAAAACGGGGGATCCCTCGTTTTAAAGCCAGGTCAATTCGCTTAGTAGTTTCAGGAATAGGAAGACCTGCATCAGCAATAACTATCTTATCAGTATGACCCATCTGCGCCAGCACATATGAAAGTTCATCATTTAAAATTCCTCTTTTTTTCATTTTAATGACCTCTTTCCACTTTTAATTATCCCCTTTATGATTATAAACATCCCATCCCAGGTAATTATTAAAAGCCTCTTCCAGTATATCAGCCACAGAAGAGAGATTAATTGCTACATGGTGTTCAAAACCATTTGAACAAATATAATTCATCAACTTCTGTAAACCGGCAACCCTGGCAACCCCCCAGGAGCCAAATGTATCTAATGACTTTTCTGTTATCTCACCTTCAGCAAGATAAACCTGTATCTTACCAGTAGTATCATCAGTACTAACCCTGGCAAAGCTAATCTCATCAGCTTTAATCCTACCCTCAATAGCACCATAGGTATTTTCCTGTCCCAGTGTTGAACCAAGTATTTCAGGGTAATTTACTTTAGGACACTCATTACCTGAACAAGAGTAAATATCCCTGGCAAAATTACCACAATGGAAGATCACTGCTTTATCAGGGTCATTCTGATAATTATTATTCCAGTCTACAATACCACTGGGTAGTTTTGAAGCAGCCTGGAGGGCATACATACTCAAAGCTCCCATAACATCACTTTCACAAGCAGATGGCACCCCTTCATTAGATAAGATGCTCATCACTGTACAGGGGTTGATACCCAACGCTCCCTGAAGGGAATCCCAGCATTGAAAAGCCACTGCATCTATTTCATTATCAACAACCCAATCCCGGTAGACCAGCAGTAATTTAGCCATTTTCACCAGAGAATCCCCAGGAACACTATCAGTATTCATATATGACTCTATTTCCTTTAGTCCCTCTTTAACCTTCTGGTCACTGTCTTCCAGAAATTGAAGTTTATTCATTAAATCAAGTAATCCAATAGGTTCAACAGATATTCCATTATGCTGTAGTATTTTTTCACTAAAACGTACGGTATTAAAATCAGCCGGTCTAGCCCCAATTAGACCTATTCTGGCTCCTTTAATCTTATCAAAGACATTACATACCCCAATAAATTTGTTCAGGTCATCCTGGAACTGCTCCATATCAGGGTTAATGGTATGTGAACTGGTCAGGGTATAATTAATACCATACTGCCTTAAATTATTACAGACCGATATCTTACCACAAAAACTATCTCTACGGTGGATATAATCCAGTTTTTCAATATCATCAGAAAAGGCATGAACCAGTACTGGTACGTCCAGGCCGCTCATTTTAATAGTTTCTACAATACTTTTTTCATCGCCAAAATTAGGCAGGGTAACTATAATCCCTTTAATTTCATCACTATGTTTTCTCAATAAAGCAGCGCATTTCCGGGCATCATCCCTATTCTGGACACTACCGTAAACACCCTCATCTTCATCAAGGACGATAGGGTTAATACCGTTTTCTTCTAAAACAGGCATTAATCTTTTCCGGCCTTCCTTACATAACTCATCAGCAAAAAAATCCCGGTTGCCAATTATCACACCTAAAGTAATCTTATCCATAGATAACTCCTCCATCTTTAATCTTTAGTTTTAAATTCATATATTCTTTAAAATTCTTTTATTTGCCATTAACCTGCATAGCTGCCTTCTTTTCCATCCTATTTTGTAATTGATCAACTATAACAGCTGTTACGATTACTACCCCTTTAATAACCATCTGCCAGAATTCAGAAACACCCATCATTACTAATCCATCACTTAAAATACCTATTACAAAAGCACCAACTATGGTACCACCAATCTTACCAATACCACCACTAAGGGATGTACCACCCAGTACTGTAGCTGCTATTGCACTCATCTCCCAGGTCTCTCCTGTAGCAGGGTGAGAAGCAACTAATTCTGAAGCAACTATTAAACCAACAATAGCACACATTAAACCAGAAAACATATAGACAAACATCTTTGTTTTTTTGACCTTAATTCCAGAAATTTTGGCTGCCTTTTCATTACCACCTATAGCATAGATATGCCAGCCAAGTGGTGTCTTTTTAGAGATATAGACTGCAATCAGTGCTACAACAAACAATATCCAGATTTGATTTGGTATACCCAGTATTCTCCCAGAACCCAGTACTGGAAAACCTGTATTACCTAGTTCAGCTTTACCTATCAAATTGGAGAAGGTTCCACCACCTGACCTGAGCATAGCAAAGCCCCTGGCAATATAAAGAGTACCCAGTGTTGCTATAAAAGGAGGTACATTAAAACGGCTAATTAAAAAACCATTAAAGGCACCTACTAAAACACCCAGAACCAGTGTAATCAAGGCAATTATAAATACATTAAAATAAATAGCTACACCAAACATCGATAAGACCAGTCCCTGATTTATTAAACCACCGGCAATCATGGCTGAAAGTCCAACAATTGAACCTACTGATAAATCAATCCCACCACTGATAATTACAAAGGTCATCCCAATAGCTAATAATGCATACTGGGCCACATGTTTTGTCATAATAAATACATTAGTTACTGAAAAAAAGTTAGGAACAAAAATACTAAAAAAGATAATCAATAGTATTAAAGCAATAAATGTTCTCATCTTCATAAGAAGCATTCCTAGAGTCATATCGCCAAATAACCCTTTTTTATTGTCAAGTAAAGATATGTTCATAGTTATATACTCCCTCTTTAATTATTTTTCTACAGAATGTCCAACAGATGATGCCCTGACAAGTTTTTCCTCTGTCATCTCAGCCCTGGTAAATTCACCTGTTATTTTACCTTTAGACATAACAAGCACCCTATCAGATACGGCCATAATCTGTTTTAGCTCTGAAGCAACAAATATTATCCCTAATCCCTGTGAGGCCAGTTCATCCATTATCCTAAAAACATCTTCCTTGGCCCCAACATCTATTCCCCGGGTAGGTTCATCTAACAGCAAAACCTCTGGTTCTGTCAAAATACCCTTACCTATAACTACTTTCTGCTGATTACCACCACTCAACGAATCAACAGTTAAATCCATGTCTGCAACTTTAATAGCTAAATCTTCAATCATTCTATTGACACCGTTATTAACTTCATTATCCACCAGATGGAAGCCCCTACAAAATTTTGCTAAACTGGATAAAGTAGTATTCTTTTTAACAGATAATACTGGGACCAATCCCTCAGTCTGTCTGTTTTCAGGAATATGTGCTAATCCATGTTTGATCTGGCCGCTTATCGAGCTGATTTTACACTTTTCTCCCTTTAAATAAATACTATTATCTATCTCAGTGTGAAACCCCATTAAGGTCTCCAATAGTTCTGTCCTCCCAGCCCCGAGCAGGCCGTAAACACCCAGTATTTCTCCTTTATGTAGAGAAAATGAAATATGGTCTACCAGATAACCACCTGCCGGATTAGGTAGAGTTACCGATTCAGCCCTTAATACCTCTTGATCACTTACCTTATGTTTCATATCGATATCCAGGATCTCGCGACCTAACATTTTATTAACAATCCAGCTAATATCAATCTCACTTACTTTTTTCTCATCTATTTTTAGACCATCCCGCAGTACTGTTATATAATCAGCAATATTTATTATCTCCTCTAATCTATGTGAGATATATACTATTGAGATCCCTTCTTTTTTAAGGTCATTAATTATCTCAAACAATATCTCAACCTCTGATGAACTTAATGAAGATGTAGGTTCATCCATTATTAAGACATGTAGGTTATCCTGTAATAAACTCTTGGCTATCTCCACAATCTGCTGTTGACCTGCCCTGAGGTTACCAACCTTTGTCTGAGGATCAATATCCTGTTTCAATCTATTCAGAACAGCCCTGGTCTCTTGGTAATGCTTTTTCTGATCAAGCATAAGACCGTGCTTAACACTCTCTCTGGTCATAAAGAGATTTTGGGCAACAGTTAAGTCTTCAAACAGATTTAATTCCTGATGGATAATACCTATTCCCTTTTGCTGAGCGTCACGGGTGCTAAAAAAAGTTGTTTCTTCTCCATTCAGGTAGATACAACCCTCATTAGGTCTTGTTACACCAGCAATTATCTTCATTAAGGTAGATTTACCAGCACCATTTTCACCAACCAGGGCATTGACTTTACCCCGATATATATTAAAATCAACATCATTTAAAGCAATTGTACCAGGATAAATTTTTTTTATCCCCCTGGTACTTAGACAAATTTCACTGCTGTAATCCCCTTGTTCCTTTAATTTTTGGTTCATTATTTTCTTCCTCCTATTACTTCTATTTTCACAGGGGTCAGAACAATTTCAGAAGATTGGACAACAAAAATACCTTGAAAATCTATTACACTACCCTCTAATTCCTCAAAATTAATATTCTGCAGAAATTCCTTATTAATCTTATTATTTATTTCTGTAGAAAATTTGGCATATTCTATCTGATTACCAAAATTATTAAATGAAATATAGTTAAGTGAATCTCTGATCGAGCTACCTCGAATAACTGGTCCTATCTGTATCTTCAAATCCTTTTTCCCATCATATGGTTCTATATCAACATCTATTGTTCCATTTCGTGATTCAGTATTAACAGATAAAATTTTACCCTTACCTTTAACAATGAATTTCCACGGTTTCCCAGCAGCTTCTTTAATACCATATTTCTCACCAGCTGCATCAAGGTTCTTATCTATTTCTTTTATAACTAAGTTAACATCAATAGCTTCTTTATTTATATAAGAAATTATTTTATCATTCCAGATAGAATCAACATAGCTTTCCAGTCCTCTTTCCTCACCATCTATAGTCACTATTATTTCGTTTTCAGAAGAACTATCTTTGTTTAGTTCAACTACTGTCCATAAACGGCACGAACTTAGAACCATCATAGAACAAGCTAACAAAAGAATAAGTAAAATAAGCTTTGAAAAATCATTTTTAAGTTTCATTATTATTCACCTACATTATTAGAGTCTGTTTAGAATCTGTTCGAAAAGTATCAGTATATACCGCCGGGGATTATTTATACCTTTCAACACACATTATTAGTAATATAATTCATTAAATTAAAAATCTTTTTACTACAGGGATGATTAAATCATCCCTGTAGTTTAAACACTTAGCTGTTATTTTAATTTAAAGTCCTTTAGTCTATGGGCATTCTCTTCAGTTATTAAAGTACAATCAAGTAGTTGTTTTTCCTGAACACCAGTAGAACCAGTTCTAAGGTATCTGTCTGCCTGTTCTACTGCTAATTGGGCCCCTAAATAACAGGGCTGTAGTGCTGTTGCCTTGATATTACCATTCATAATTGATTCTGCAACATCATTACTGCCATCAAAACCAACAACAATTACATCACCCATACCAGCAGCCTTCAAAGCAGCCATGGCACCCATGGCCATAGTGTCATTACCACAAATTACACCCTTAATATCATTATTAGCCTGAATAATAGATTCCATTTTAGTAAAGGCCTCAGTCTGACTCCAGTTGGCACTCTGCTGGGCAATCATTTTCATATCTGGATACTGATCTATTTCTTCATGGAAACCCTGTGAACGTACCTGGGCATTTGTATCAGATGATTTACCAAGTAATTCAACATAGTTTCCTTTTTCACCCATGAGTTCTACAAATTTTTGGCCTACCAGTTTAGCCCCCTGATAGTTATTCGAAACTATCTGAGAAACAGCCACACCACTGGCATTGATTTCCCGGTCAATGAGGAAGGTTGGAATACCTGCATCCTTGGCTTTCTGAACCGGAGCAATAGTAGCCTCTGCACCTGCATTATCACAGATAATAGCTGCAGCACCCCTGGCTATTGCTGTGTCAAATAATTCATTCTGTTTACTTACTGAATCATCATGAACCAGACTCAATGTTTCATAACCTAATTCCTTAGCTTTCTCCTCTGCAGCAACTGCCTCAGTCTTAAAGAATGGATTATCATGTGATGGTGTAATAATCACAATCAGCCCTTTATCTTCTGCCTGAACAACACCTATTAATAAACTAAGCATCAAGAGACCAACACATAATAATACAATGCTTTTTCTCATTATTTTTCCCCCTATTTTTTAATAATTACTCCATATACTTAACGACTTTTTATGCCCCCCTTCCCAGTAATTATTTAATGGAGTGTGAATATAATAAATTTTTAAATAAAGCAAATTTTAAATTAATTATAAAAATTTATTTATTTAAGGTTCTCTTAACAGCAGTCTGCCAGCCATGATAATATTTGCTGCGCAAAGTTTTATCCATTTTCGCTTGATAAGTCTTGGAATTATTATTTAGGTTTTTAATGTCATCAATTGATTTCCAGATACCAATACTCAAGCCAGAAATATACGCAGCCCCAAGGGCTGACAATTCTGCAATCTCTGAGACTGCTACTTCTTTATTTAGCAATCCTGCCTGAAATTCCATTAAAAATTGATTGCTGGTAGCACCACCATCTGCCCTTAAAACCCTTAGAGAAACCCCTGATTCCTCAAGCATCAGATTAATTGCATCTGTAATTTGATAGGCAATAGATTCTACCGCAGCCCTGATAATATGCCTCCTATCAGTCTTTTTGGTCATACCTATAATTGCAGCTCTGGCCGTCATATCCCAGTAAGGAACACCCATGCCAGAAAAAGCAGGTACTAAATAAACACCCTCATTATCCGCTATTTCCCTAATCAGGGGTTCAACCTCCTGGAAATCTTGGAAAAGACCTAGATTATCCTTTACCCATTTTAAGGTATCACCTGAACTACGTATAATACCTTCAAAGGCATAATCAACCCTCCCATTCAAACCCCAGGCAATTGAGGTGACAAGCTTTTCTTTAAAGACAGGTTTTTTACCAATGTTTAACAAAACAGATGTGCCGGTTCCATAGGTCGCCTTGGCCATACCCGGTTGAAAACATTTTTGTCCAAAAAGCGCCCCCTGTGAATCCCCAATCACCCCTACTATAGGTATTTCCCCGGGAAGTAAATTGTTTAAATTGGTATAGGCAAAGACCTCATCAGGTGGTTTTACATCAGGAAGAATATCCTTATTCAATCCAAAGATATCTAATAGTTCTTCATCCCAGGATAGTTCTTTAATATTAAATAATAGTGTCCTACTTGCATTAGTATAATCTGTTAGATGTACAGAACCACTGGTAAAATTCCAGATTAACCATGAATCTATAGTCCCCATTAATAAGTTATTATCCTCCATTTTTTCCCTGGCCACATTAACATTATCTAATATCCATTTAATCTTTGTTGCCGAAAAATAGGGGTTAAGTAATAAACCCGTCTTCTCTTTTATCTTCTTATTAATAAGCGGACTAGCCAGTTTATCACAGGCCTCTGCAGTCCTATTACACTGCCACACAATAGCATTATATACTGGTTCACCAGTATTCTTGTCCCAGGCCATTATTGTTTCCCGCTGGTTAGTTATGGCCAGAGACTCTATCTGATTTAAGTCAATATTACTTTCACTTAAGACATTTTCTATCAAAAAAATTATATTATTATAAATTTCCCTGGGGTCATGTTCTACCCATCCAGGTTGTGGATAATACTGTTGATGCGGCTTAGATTTCTTTATTACAATATCCCCGCTTTCATCAATCAGAAGCACCTTAGAACCTGATGTACTCTGATCAAGGGTTAAGATATATTTACTCACATTATCACCTACTATTACTTAATAGTTTTTTAGCCTCTTCTACTATAGAAGGAGTAGATAAACCATAATACTCATAGACTTCCTCTGGTTTACCAGCAATAGCTGGTTCATCTGGAATACCAATTATCTTCATCGATACAGGAATGTTTTGTGCTAAAACCTCTGCCACAGCAGAACCCAAGCCACCATATATACTATGTTCTTCCAGGGTAATAATATGACCAGTCTCTGCAGCTGACTTAATAACTATTTCATCATCAAGCGGTTTTAAGGTATGCATATTTATTACCCGACAGCTGATACCCAATTTACTCAATTCCTTTGCACTATCCAGGGCAGTTCTAACCATCCTGCCACAGGCAATGATACTAAGATCAGAGCCATCTCTCATTACAACACCCTTAGCAATTTCAAAATCGACTTCACCCTGATATACCTCAGTAACCGGATTGCGTCCTACCCTTATATAGACAGGGTCTTCATTATTGACCAGAACCTCAATCATCTTCTTACTTTCATATCTATCAGCAGGCATAATGACCTTTAGATTAGGAATAGCCCTCATTACTGCTATATCCTGAACAGCATGATGTGACATACCTAAAGGGCCATAGCTTAAGCCACCACTAATCCCTATAACCTTGACATTAGTCTTTGAATAAGCCACATCTACTTTAATCTGTTCAATACTCCTCATGGATAAAAAAGCAGCATATGATGCAATATAGGGTTTTTTACCGGAAACAGCCAAACCAGCTGCTATGCCTACCAGATTTTGTTCAGCTATCCCTACCTCTATCAACTGCTCAGGAAGCTCATCAGCAAATTTTGTCATTGAAGCCGAACCCCTGGAATCACTTGTTAAGACAACAATATCTCTGTCTATTTTAGCTAAATCAATTAATGTATCACAAATTGCTGCTTTATTTGCTAGTTCAGCCATCAATTTCAACCCCTATAAGTGGACTTAATTCCTCTACAGCCTGATTTAATTCAGATGCTGAAGGTACACGGTGGTGCCAGCCAGCCTTATTTTCAATAAAGGATACACCTTTACCTTTGATTGTATTGGCCAATATCATAGTTGGTTTGCCTTCCTCTACCGGTGTTGATGAAAGGCACTTTTTAAGCTCTCCATAATTATGACCATCTATTTCCAAAACCTGCCAGCCGAAATTCCTCCATTTTCCTACTAACGGCTCAATACCCATAACCTCTTCTGTAGCTCCTGTAATCTGCAGTCTGTTCCTGTCAATAATTCCAATAAGATTATCAAGACCAAAATGGGCCCCTGCCATGGCTGCTTCCCACACTGAACCCTCTGCCTGTTCACCATCACCCATCAAAACAAAAACCCTGTAGTCCTTATTATCCATTTTAGCTGCTTTAGCCATTCCAACTGCTATTGACAATCCATGACCCAGTGCACCGGTATTCATCTCAATACCTGCTACCTTATTATTGGGATGACCTATTAACCTGGTCTGATACTGACAGAAGGTATTAAGTTCCTCCTTATCGATAAAACCCATATCTGCCAGGATACAATAATATGATTCAACTGCATGACCTTTACTTAAGATAAATCTATCCCGTTCTTCCCAGTCAGGTTCATCAACTCTCAACTGCATAACATCATAATATAAGGTAGTTAAAATATCAGTGTCAGATAAAGAAGACCCGGTATGACCCATTTTTGCCTTAAAAATCATTTTAAGAAGATTCAATCTTATCTCAGCTGCTTTCCCTGCTAAAAATTGAACATCAGCCAATTTTATCCCCCTTAGTTAATAATTGCTATTACCTTTTTAGTACACTCTCCCTTGCAATTAATTCAGTATTTATTTCTATCTTTTGGTTCTGCAGGTCATTATTATTAATCTTCTCTATTAGTCTTTTAACAACTAAACCCCCATAGTATTGCTTAGGTACCCGTACAGTCGTCATTTTTGGGGTGCTAATCTCACAATAAGGCATATCATCAAACCCTATAATTGAAACCTCTTCAGGTATCTTAATCCCCTTTTCCTGTAAAGCCTTCATCGCCCCAAAGGCAATAATATCATTATCTGCAAAAAAAGCAGTTGGCAAGGCTGGGTTGTGTTTTAAAAATTCACTCATATCACGATATGAGCCCTCCAGTGTAGGTTCAAGGTTAAATTGATATTTTTCATTTATTTCTATACCATGTTCCTGTAAAGTACTTCTAAAACCCTGTTTTCTATAGTAAAAGTTATTAATATAGACTGAACTATGTAAATAACCAATTCTGGAATGACCATGCTGAATTAAATAATTAGTCGCCTTAAAAGCAGCCTCAAAATTATTTATCAAGACAAAATCAAAATCCTCATGTTTAAAATAACTATCCAGTAAAACAAGTGGTTTATTCAAAACCTTAAATTGCTCTAAATCCTCTTTAATCATTTCAGTAGCCAGTATTAAATAACCTGATGACTCATCATTCTTTATATCCTGAATAATACTACCAAAGTCATCTAAACCCTCTGTAAGATGTGTAACCATCATTTCATAATCCTCTACCCGACATTCCTTTTGAATACCTTCAATTAAATTAGCAAAGAAAGGGGTGTCAGAATAAACATAACCATGTTTTTTGTACAGAATAATCCTGACCGCCTTTTTCTCACCATTACTGCCGTTATTTGAATTTGCTTTTTTATAGCCCATATCACTGGCAATTCTTAAAATTTCTTCTTTAGTCTGTTCACTTACCCCTTTTTTATCATTTAAGGCATTTGAAACAGTCGCTTTTGATACACCAGCTGTAGCAGCAATATCATCAAGGTTTACTTTTTTAATCGTATTTTTTTCCATGACTAATAACCTTCTTAAATTAAGTTTTTATAAATTTTATTTAATTCTTAATTAAATTATAACTAAACAAAACTAAATTGTCAAGTAAACTTTTATAAATAATTTAGTAATTTCAATTAATATTTATCAAAATTTAGTTGATAAAGTGCTATTATAAACAAATATTTGGATTTAAATATTTATTTATAAAAAAAAACTCATTCCGTCTATTTCTTGTTTAGTAAATTTTATTTATAGTTTAAATAAATACATAACTATGAAATTATAGAAAAAACATATTTCCTTGAAATAAAAAAGAAGAGACATAAATGCCTCCTCTTTAACAGTTAAATCTATTTATTTTCCCACAGGCCATGTATTGTACAATACTCCCTGACAGCCTTAACCTCAGATTTATCAATCTTAAACTCAGCCTCCGGATTATTACCCGGCTTTAATTCTGCCCGAATTACTTTATCACCTGTTAAGACTTCAATAAATTTAATAAAATGTTCATCTTCCATTGGATGGGCTATATCACCTACCTTTACTAAGATACCATTGTGTGTTTCTTCTAAAACAGGTAGGTGTTTTTCACCACCTGTATCCTCAGTTTTAGGAATCAATTTCTTCATATCTTCCCCACAACAAACCAATGCTGGAGCACCCTCATGTGTAATCTCTACTACATTTCCACAAACATCACACTTATAAAGTTCTCTTAGTTTTGTCATTAAAATACCTCCATATGTACTAAAATTATAATAATTATTGTTTATTAGTAATAATTATTGTTTTTATTATACTATAGTAAATTCTTTATGTCAAGAAAGAAGTATTTGATTATTTATTAAAATAAGTATAAAATAAACAGGTATTCTTAGAAAGAAAGGAAATAAAATATGCCAAAAAAGAAAAAAATTATTAATTTAGCTGTAATTGCTCATGTAGATGCAGGGAAATCCACTCTAGTTGATGCTTTCTTAACTCAAAGTGGTGTTTTTAGAGAAAACGAAGAGGTTTTAGACTGTGTAATGGATAATAATGAATTAGAAAGGGAGCGCGGTATTACTATCTACTCTAAGAATTGTTCCATAGAATATAAGGACTACAAGATAAATATTGTAGATACACCTGGACATGCTGATTTTTCTTCTGAAGTAGAAAGGGTTATTAAAGCAGTAGATACTGCTATTCTTATAGTTGATTCAAGTGAAGGGCCAATGCCCCAGACCCGCTTTGTTTTAAAGAAATGCCTTGAACTGGGAATTAGACCAATTTTATTTATCAATAAAATGGATAAAAAAAATGCCAGAGCTCAGGAAGTTGAAGATATGGTACTGGATCTCTTTATAGACCTGAAGGCAAGTGATGAACAATTAGATTTCCCCACAGTTTATGGAGTTGCCAAAGATGGTATTGCTCGAAAAAGTATTAATGACACAAATGATGATTTAACACCATTATTTGAAACAATTCTGGATAATATCAATACCTATCCAGATAATGATGAAAAACCACTTCAATTACAAATATATGACCTGGCCTATGATGATTACTTAGGTAGAATTGGTATTGGAAGGATATATCAGGGAACTATCAAAACTGGTCAGTCAGTTAAGATCTCAAAAAGAGATAACAGTATAAAAGATAGTAAGATTAATCAATTATTTGTTTATGAAGGGCTAAAACAAACAGCTGTAGAAAAGGCTTATAGTGGAGATATAGTTGCTCTGGCAGGTATTGATGATATATCAATTGGTGAAACAGTATGTAACCCTGGAGAGGTATTACCTATGGAGATGATTAAAATAGAAGAACCTACTCTATCAATGAATTTTTTTATCAATGACTCACCTTTTGCCGGGCAGAGCGGAAAATTTTTGACTACCAGACACCTTAAAGCAAGGCTGGATAAAGAACTGGAAGTAAATATGGGATTAAAGGTAGAACAACAATCAAACACAGAATCCTTTAAAGTCTCCGGCCGTGGGGAGCTACACCTCTCTATCCTTTTAGAAAAAATGCGCCGGGAGGGTTATGAGATCTCTGTCTCAAAACCAGAGGTTTTAATGCATAATGATAACGGTCAGGTACAGGAACCTGTGGAAAAAGTTAATATTGATGTTCCAGAGAAATACTCCGGGACAGTAATTTCAAAACTTAATCAAAGAAAAGGGATTATGCAGTCTATGAAAATAGAAAATGACTATGTAAAACTGGAATATCTTGTCCCTACAAGAGGCTTGATCGGTTTTAAAAGTGAATTTATTAATGATACCAGTGGTGAAGGAACCCTAATACGTTCATTTGAAAAATATGAAAAATACAAAGGAGATATAGCTGAGAGGTTAAATGGGGTTTTAATATCACAAAATAACGGAACAGCTATGGCTTATTCCCTATATAACCTAAGTGAACGGGGTACTATGTTTATCAAGGCCGGCACCAAAGTATATGAAGGAATGATAATTGGAATGAACAACCGGAATAATGACCTTACTGTAAACCCCTGCAAAAACAAAAAACTAACTAATACAAGGGCCGCCGGTTCTGATGATGCCCTTAACCTTTCACCACCTAGAACATTTACTCTGGAAGAGGCCTTGGAATTTATCAATAATGATGAATTAGTAGAAATAACACCTGATGCTATAAGATTAAGAAAAAAAATCCTGAATGAAAAAGACCGGATTAAATACAATAAGAATAAATAAATCCAGATTCAGAAAAAACCCTGACTACTTTTTAATAAGTAGGCCAGGGTTAAATTACTATATTTATAGTATTTTCTTTTTATAGAGCAACAACATTTGCTGCCTGTGGTCCGCGATCCCCTTCAACAATCTCAAATTCAACTTCTTGACCCTCTTCTAAATTTTTAAAGCCTTCCTGCTGTATAGCAGAAAAATGTACAAAAACGTCATCTCCTTCATCTCTTTCAATAAATCCAAAACCCTTTTTGCCATCAAACCATTTTACTTTACCATTGTAAATCATTAAATATATTCCTCCTATGTTCTATCCTGGGTAAATTACTGCTATATTTTTATTACCCAGCGCTAATAATATAACATGTTATCTATTATTTGTCAAATTAAATTTATTATAATTCCAGTTTATTCCAAAACGCTTAACCCTTGATTTGACAGACAACTTTTAAAATGTTAACATTAACAGACGTAAGGGTATAAATAAATAAATGAGGTGAACTATTAATGTCAATTTTAGAAAAAGCCAAATCACTTGGTGAAGAAATAGTAGATTCCAGCGAATATAAAGAACTTAAAACAAGTGAGACAGCTATGTATGAAGATGAAAATGCCAAAACACTACTAAATGAGTTCAGTACTAAACAAAGGCGCTTACAGATGGCCCAGTCCAATGGTAAGGGAATTACAGAAGAACAACAGAAAGAACTACAAAACATCCAGGTTAAAATGCAGGCCAATGAAAAGGTGAAGGAATTTATGGAGGCCCAGCAGAAATTTAATAAAGTAATGGAATCAGTTAATCAAACAATTTCATCTGTTCTAGAAAATAATCCTAGCAGTACAGAGACAAAATAAATAAACGGCCACAGGAAATCAAAAACCCTGTGGTCTTTTATATTTTTACTCTGTACTTGTAATACATACCCCAATTAACCCAGGTCCTGCATGAACAGCCATAGCTGGACTTATTTCCCCCAAAAAAATACCTTTGATATTCTTTAATCCTTTAAGCCTATCAAGGAGTTCCCTGGCTTCTATTGCTGCATCTGCATGCATCACATCTACATAACACATACCTTTTATTATCTTCTTTTTAGCCAGTTTATATAATTTATTCAGGGATGACTTCCTACTACGTGATTTATCAAAGGTATAATATTCACCATCTTTATCAATGGAAATAATAGGTTTTATATTAAATAGTTCACCTATTGTACCCCTAATTTTACCTATACGCCCCCCTTCTTTAAGGTATTTTAAGGTCTTTACCACAAAATAAAGCTCAATATCATTTACCTTATTTTTAATACAATTTACTATCTCTTTAAATCCTATTCCTTCCTTATCAATTATCTCCCGAGCATACAAAACCAGTCTACCTAAACCCATAGATAATAGTTTAGAATCAATAACTTCTATCGTAATTAAATCTTTTAACTGTTCTTTTAAAACCATACTCATATCATATGTAGAACTAAGACCAGCTGAGAGATGAACTGCAATAATATGTGTAAAGCCTTTTTCTTTTAGTTCTAAATATTTTTCTTTCATTTCACTTATACCAGGCATTGATGTACCCGGTATCTCTTCTTTGAATTTTTTATAAATAGTAGCTGGATCAATATCTATCCTATCGCTATATTCCGCTTCCTTATATATTATTTTTAATGGAAAAAAATTAATATTAAGTTTATCCAGAATATCTTTAGGTAAATCACAGGTGCTATCAGTTACTAATGCTATTTTCTCATCCATTTGTATGTCCTCCATACTTAACTGTATTCAAAAAGTTAATAATTAATCCAGTGTATATTTCCCCTCAAGATACATATAGATTATCCGATCAAGAAATTCGTTAAAACTCATTCCATCATCGATTAATTTCTTCATAAGTTTTCTGTGCTTTTCTTTATCCAGCTTATACATGGATCGTTTCATCCTCATAAAAAAACCTCCCTATTAACAGCTAATTGTTTTCTTCCATCCATCTCCCCCATCCTTCAGAATCAAGTTTGGGATCAAGTTTTTCATTCAAATACAGCTCTATAGTCCTATCCAAGAATTCATCAAATTCTATTCCCTGTTCTGCTAATTTTTTCTCAACTTTGTTATACTTAATCTCAGGCAAACGATATGCCATTCTCCTTATTCCCATGATAACCCTCCTTTTATTTATGTAATCTGTATAGCTTAAAATAATATTGTATTTTATCTGTTTTTGCCTATTACTATTATAACCAATAAGGAAAAGTAAAACAAAAAAATTCCCATCCAAAAATTATCTCCTATATTTAAATTATATAAAAAAAAATATATTCCTTTATATTTCGTCAATTTTTTATATAATTTTATGATAATATAATAAACTATATTATCTAACACAATTAAGCAAGCCCACTAAGCTGAACAAAATGGCTACGCCACCCAGACTAAATCACTAATTATTAATTTTTTCTTAGAACCACTTTTCACTCAAAGTTAACTACTCATTATAATAAACCAGACCAATATATTTACTGGACAAATCTAGAAATTGTCTGGAGGCATGGAACTTGGCCTCGATAGCCTGATACTGACTCGACCATGCGTTATAAAAAGAAGAGTCAGTGAGCCGGAAGACAATTTCTCGACAGTAAACGAAGGCAGGACGCCATAGTGCACGACAAGGTAAGTAAATATATTGGTCGGTCTTTAAAGTTATCCACAATTTTAAAATTACATAATTTCCTATACCTGAACAAAGTGGCCTAATAGCTACCTACACTCAAAGTATCTCTTTTCTTCCTATGTACATAAGTAACTGCATTTAAGCCAGCTACCTGTCCCTGTCCAACAGCCCTGGCCAATTGATATGGTGTGCCTGTACAATCACCGGCAGCATAAACACCGGGTAAATTAGAAGCCATATTCTCATCTACTTTAATATGCCCTTTTTCATCTAAAGCAAGCCCATATAATAACTTATCAGCAGGGGTTACTTCCCGTAAGATAAAAACCCCATCAAGGTCTATTGTCTGTTTTTTTAGCCTTAAACCCTCTACCCTGACATCACCTTCAATACCTAAGGGACTGTCCTTAATTGTCTTAATATTGGAGATATTAAAACCATCTTCAAAGTCAAACTGTGGAATAAAATATACAGTATCCACTATTTCAGCCAGGTATTCACTCTCTTCTATCCCTTCTTCTGTATAGGCAATTACAGCTACATCCTTATTTCTGTATAATGACCCATCACAAGTAGCACAATAACTAACACCACTACCAAGCAAATCCTCTTCCCCGGGTAAATATTTATTGTTACTAACCCCCGGCGCCAGTACTAAAGTATAGGCATGATAAGTCTTATCTCTGGAGGCAAGTGTATAATAATCATCCTGTAGATAAATATTATCTATCCGGGAACGCCTTATATCTATCCCCATCTCTGCTATATGAGCAATAAATTTTTTCATCAATTCCTCTCCACTTAGATTATAATAACCTAAATAATTATTGACTTTTTCTGCCCGGTATAACTTAGGACTACAAATCTCTGCTCCCAGGAGGAGCAAGGACTTTTTTCTAATAGAAATATTTACTGCTGCTGATAATCCTGCTGGCCCACACCCTACTACAGCAATATCATTAATTTTAGCTTTATTTTCTTCCAAAAAATCACCTCGTTTTTTATAAGCAAATCCTGAGCCTGGCATTAGTTTATGAATAAAAACAAAAAAAATACCAATAAAGCGCCTCTTATAAATTAAGAGACGCTTTTTATTATTTATCAGCTGGATATCTCAAATTAATCTTATCACGTATTTTATCAAGAGTTTCCATAACATTCAGGCTTTCTTTGAGGGGCATGACAGCACTCTCCTTCTTACCTGACCTCAAATATTTATTAACCTCAGCCGCCTCATAATTTAAACCATTTCCTTCCAGAGGTTGCTCAAATTCCTTAATAACCTTTCCTTCACGGTATACTCTGGCAGATGAAGGGCTGTGAAATTCAGGAATAACAATATAACCCCTGGTCCCGGTTATACAGGCCTCTTCTCTGGTCTTGGTCCGAATAGCACAGGATAATTGAGCCATCTTTCCCTGTTTGTATTTAAAAATAACAGCAGTCTGTTCATCAACACCAGTCTCACCAATTTCTGCTGCAGCTTTAATACTCGATGGTTGTCTGCCAAAAACCATAGAAGCCAGAGAAACTGGATAAATACCGACATCAAGTAGAGCCCCTCCACCTAGTTCCAGGTTATAGAGACGCCCGGACGGTTTTACTGGTTTATTAATTCCAAAATCAGCCTCCAACCATTTAACCTCACCAATCAAACCTTCAGCTAACCATTCCCTCACCTTTTCCATGACCGGGAAATAACGGGTCCACATTGCTTCCATCAAAAAAATATTTTTTGACCTTGCCAGAGATACCATTTCTTCAGCCTCTGTCAGATTTACTGCAAATGGTTTTTCACAAAGCACAGGTTTACCAGCCTTAAGACACATTATTGTATTATCTTTATGATATGTATGAGGTGTAGCAATATAGATAACATCAATCCCCTGCTCCAGAACAAGTTCCTGATAACTACTATAGGAATGCTGAATATTAAAACAATCCGCAAATTCTTTAGCCCTTTCTTCAGAACGTGATGCAACCCCGGCAATATTAACATCTGGTAAAATACTAAGACCCTCTGCAAATTGGTGGGCAATATTACCAGTACCAATAATACCCCAGTTAATCTTCTTATTCATTATCTAACCCCCTCGTATGTTAGAAGTACTTATTACTAAACCATTATAATTAATATAACTTAATTACCCTATACTTATTTAATTCTATAAAAAGTTTAAATTCCCTACTAACTTTTAAAAATCATATTTTTTAGGCTACTTATTAATTCCAGCAGTAAGAAAATCTATTAATTTCTCTTGACTAGTATTATTGAATCTACCATCATCTAATTTCCAGAACTGTGTATTTGAATCATTATCCTTGATTAGTTTTACCAGATGAGGATGGCAGGTCAAGAGAAAGACCTGATGTGTTTCTGCTAATTCCTGAATTAAAACAAGTGTTTCCTGAAGGTGAAAGCTATCGAAATTCACAAAACTATCATCAATAATTACTGGCAGGGGAGGACTTATTCCTTTAATTCTATTTAACCGTACTGCCAGAAAAAGTTGTTCAACAGTACCCCGGCTTAATTCCTTAATACCGCCCTGTATACTTCCATCTGCTAACTGGGCCTGAAAATCATTATCAAGAACCTCTTCGGCCGGTAAAATTCTCCGGTATTTACCCCTGGTAATCCTTTTGAAGTATTTACTAGCATCAGCCAGCAGATCATCCTTTACCCTCTTAATAACCCCTTCTCTAGCCCTTTTTAATATAAAAGCAGCAGCCTTATTGACAGCATATTCCTCTGCTATAACACCCAATTCCTGTCTGGCCTTATCAATGATAGAGGAAGCCTGTCTTAGTTTGTCATCTGTAGCTAATTCCTTTAATTCCTGCTTAAGTATTTGTTTCTTATCTCTTAGTTTATTTAATCGATCCCTGGCTAAATTTAATTCCTGTCGTTTATTTTGGTAATCTTCTTCCACATCTTCCAAGGAAATATAGCTATTATAGAATCCCCTGAAGGAATCTAACATACTATCATCAGTTACCCCCATTGACTCCCGGATCAATTCTGTATTAAGAGCACTCCCCAGTTGTCTTATTAACTGCTCATATTCCTTTTTAACTGCCTGGTATTCTTCCATTTTTTTAGCCCATCTTAAATAGTCTTCCAATAAACTAGCTGTTTCTTGCTTTTTATCCCTCAGATTAAAACCACTTTCTTCATATAAACAGATAGTCTCCTGTCTAAGATCAGACAATTTATCTTCATAACCTGATAACAACATGAACCTATCCAAGGCCTGAACTAATTCCTCAAATAAAGAGACTATCATATCATATTGCTGAAGGAGCTCATCTCCTGATGTCATCATGTTTAAAGATACTATTTCATTAAACTCCTTGAGAATATTTAGAAGTCCACCCAGCCTTTTTTCTATTTCAATCTTATTACTATTAAGTCCTTCCCTCTGCTGTCTTATCCCTTTCAGTTTATCTTTAAAACCCTGAACCTGTCGAAAATTTTCTCTCAATAAATGAGGTGAAGCCTCTTGATCTAAGCCCAGAATTGTTCTGTATCTATTAAGCATTTTTTGCAGTGGCATTAAGCTTGTTTTATAGTCTCCTATTTTATTTTTACTGGACAAGATCCCATTTTTGACATCCTCCAGTTCATTAGAAATTATTTTTTTAAGATTAATCCTATCCCTATCCAGGGTATAGATATAAAGACTATATATTCCAATACCAACTGTACCAAGGAAACTAATGCTGATATAAATAGTTCTTAAAAAGGACAGACCTATTCCACTTAACAGACAAACTATTGAGAAAATGAAATACAAGCTTAGATTTTTACCGGGATTACTTGTCTTTAGTGAAGTCAGTTTCTGCTCCAACTGTCTCCCCTTCTCTACTAATACATCTAGCCTTTCCCTTTCCTGCTGATAAGATAGCCTTAATCTATTATATTCCTCAAGGTCATCCTGTAAATTAAGGTAGTTTATTTCATCTATCTTGATATTATCTATAATTTTAAAACCATCTACCCACTCTTCATTAAAACTGGTAATAGCCCTCTCCAGTTTCTCCTCTTCCACGATTACCCTGTTCAGATTCTCACGATAATATTTGACCTGTTCAGACAAACCAGTAATTCTGTGATGAAAAAACTTTATTTTATCCTGGTATTTAATAAACTTATTCTTTAATAGATTAATATGTTTAATCCCTATCTCCTGCTTTAATGTTAAAAGCTGTCCTTCCCTTTTTTCCCTGAGCTGATGGTATCTTTTTAAAATTTCCCTGGCTCTCTCTGGATAAGCCTGTTTAGCAAGAGTCAGGTATTCATCATACTTTAAACTCTGGAGTTTACTCTCCAGTTTATTGAGCTGACTACAGATTTCATAGTGATTTTTTAAGAGATCAAGCCGATTAACCCCTTTCTCTAACACTGATATTTCTTTCCTAATATCTTCTATTTTAGAGCCAGTCTCCAGCAGCAGTTCTTTTTTTTGATAATAATCTTTAACCTGGGCTGAGGCAGCACGTTTCATTTCAATCCCCTGCTCTATCTGCTGATAATAGGGCTTAAAATCCTTTACTCCAGGGTCCCCATTTTTCCCGCCAATCTTCTCGGCATTTTTTGCAAAATAATCCTCTATCTGTGGTAAGAGTAGCAGCTCTTTTAATCCAGCTCCCAGAAGAATAGAATTTAATCTCTTCAATTCCTTTTTAGCTAATCCTGTATTCCTGGATTGCAATTCATCCAGGCTGATAGTAAACAACTGTTGATATGTAAAAAAATCAAGGCCATTATATAATTCTACTGCAGAATCTATCTTTCTTTCTCCCTTGATAACACTTACAACTGGTTCAGCAAATCCCTTTAGGTTTAAGCTGAATTCTTCCCTATTACTGGTCTGAACAACCGCTTCAAGTTCATGTTTCTGACGGGCTGGAATAAAATCATTGTTACGGGGAAAACCATAGCCAATATACCTTAACAACTCCAGAAAACTCGTCTTCCCTGAACGGTTATATCCACCTATTACAAGCAGTCCAGGGGATATATCCTCAATTAATTCATTATAAAATATACCAAAATCCTTAATAAATAAGCTCTTTATATTCAAGCCCTTTCACGCCTTTCCAGTAATTCTTCAATAATCAACCCCTTGGCATAATCAATAAGATCATATAATTTTTGATCATCCAGTTGAAAACTAGCAGCTTTGCTATCCTCCCGGTCAGATTTATCAGTCCATATAAAACCAAACTCTGACAGCAGTTCATCCTTGAGACCCTGTTTATTCTTCAAAACAGCAATTACATCTTCTATTTCCTTAAAAATAGGACTATCCCCTAACAAACCCTCATCAAGTAATTTACCAGTATGATCAGTAATCTTTCTAGTCCAGATAAAGGGTTTTCTTGAGAGGAATTCCTTTTGTAGACTATCAAGCAGAAAAGACCCCAATTCATCCCTCTGCCCTTTTATTAATTCACTTAGCTCTCCTCTTCCCGTCAAAACCCAATCAACAATAATACCCTCTAATTCTTTTAATGGTTCAACCTGATCACAATTAAGATTAATATTATTATTAATTTTTATTAATTCTTTAGCCTTGTTATTTATCAGCCTTTTCAGGTCAGAAAAATTACCATTAGCAATACTATTAATAGATATTTCTTTTTTTTGATAAATAATCTTAGAGGTTGGCAAAAAGCTTATTACCGGTTGGCAGTCAGGTATTAACTCTACCAGTAGTGCCCCTTTAATACCAGCTTCACCAGCATCTCTTCCCTGTGGAATGCCAGGATAAGCTACTGCCCTATTGATAGATCTATTTATTATTCTAGCCTGATGTATATGCCCTAAAGCCCAGTAGTGAATATCACCTCTGGCCAACAAATCCTCCAATGAGCAGGGCATATAGTTGATATTATCAGGGTCTAACTGGGTATGTAACAAAGCAATATTCCAAATACCTGGTATTGTCTCATAATCCCGATAAAGCCGGCGCGAATCCGCCTTACCCCTATATGAACAACCTGATACCTGGGCAATTAACTCATCTTTATCATTATAAATCTCTCTGCTATCAACCTGACGGCTACTGAAGATATAAACATTATCAGGACTATTAATTAACTCATTATCCTCATTTAAAGGGTCATGGTTGCCAGCAATAAGTAGGACCGGAATTCCTTTTTTCGCTAAACGCTTACACTGTTTATTAAAAAAATGGTTGGCCAGTACAGAACGGTTTTCTCGGTCATATATATCACCACTCAATAATACAAAATCAACACTATATTCCAGGGCATAGTCACAAATATTTTCATAGGCTTTAAAGACTGCCTGTGTAAATATTTCTTCCAGCTCTGCTGGACCCTTACCGCCTATATTTATTGTGCTGCCTAAATGCAGGTCTGCTGCATGAATAAAGCTTATTCTCTGCAATCTCTCATCCCCCTTAAGGCCTTGCCCCCTAAATAATCAAATTTATCACCTTGCTTAAGCCCCTTTTGCTTCATCTTCTTAATAATCATATCATGAATCTTCCACCAGCTGTAATCCCAGTTAACAAACAGGGTTCCTTCTTCAGGTGCCCTGCCCAGTAAGCGCTGTACAGCAATGTCTGGACTTAAATACTGCAGAAACTCAATCACCCTGGCTATATATTCATCCAGGGTGATTAACTCCAGATTACCCTCCTGATATTCTCTAGCTAGAGTAGTACCTTCTCTGATATAAAGGGCATGGAGTTTTACATTAGCAACCCCCAGGGCAGACACTATCTTGGCATTTTCAATAACATCACAGTCATTGTCACCAGGCAGGTTCAAAATCAAATGTGTTCCAACAGGAATATTAAAATCCCTTGCTAAAATAACTGCTTCAATAAACTCAGCCAGGGTGTGGCCACGGTTAATTCCCTTTAGTGTATGATAATTCACCGTCTGAAGCCCTAGTTCAAAAGAAAGTCCTACTGCTGGATTATTCCTATTTATTACTTCCTTTATCCCCTCAATATACCTTTTATTGATACAATCAGGTCTGGTAGAAAGAACTATCTCAACAATGCCTTCAATCGCAAAAACCTCCTGGAGATATTCTTTTAATTTAGTAAGGGGCAGATATGTATTAGAGTAGTTCTGAAAATAGGCAATAAATTTCTTAGCACCATACCGACTGCCAATATATTCCCTGTTTTTTAAAAGCTGTTTACTAACAGATAAATCCCCTGTCAGGCTTTCATGTGCCCCGGCATCTTCACCACAAAAACTACAACCAGTCCTGCCGAGAAAACCGTCTCTATTGGGACAGGTCAGTGATAAATTAACTGGTAGCTTATATGTCTTTTCTCCATGTTTTTTCCTTAAATATGCCGAATATTTATAATAAACACCCATAGAAAACCCCTTATCTTTTTTTTATTGCTAATACTTCAGGAGAACAGTCCTGATTAATAAAATGATAGTATAAGACATTATACTTATCCTGGTTTAATCCAGCAGAATAGTTCAGGAGTATTTCCCTTTCAGTTTTTCCACCCTTATGTCCAGTATAGATTACTATTACTATAATACCACTTTTCTTAAGTAATGTTAAACCACTTTTAAGAGCAGTCAGACTCGTTTCAGGTCTGGTTTTTATATCTTTCTTCCCACCAGGCCTGTATCCCAGGTTAAAGATAATTGCCCCTACCTCTTCACTAACCATATCCAGAATATTTTCATGACCGGTATGACAAAGCCTCACTCTATCCCCCATCCTGACCAGTCGCAATCGTTCCCTCGTATTATCAATCGCCTCTTGCTGAATATCAAAGGAATATACATTACCACTGTTTCCAACTAATTCAGCCAGAAACAAAGTATCATATCCATTTCCAGCAGTAGCATCTATTACCGTCTCACCTTCCTTAACATGTTGCTTTAAAAGCTGATGTGACATCTCAACACCCTGTGTAAAATCTCGTTTCACTATTATCCTTCCTCCTTACTACAGGCAGGACAAAGACCATATAGTTTTACTCTATGGTCTATAATCTTATAGCCTGTCTTAGAACTCAACTCAAGAAGATAGTTTTTCAGAGGACATTCCAGGGGAAGTATTTCCCCACATTCCAGACAGATCATATGATGATGATGCCCCCTGTTCTTTAATTCATAGTAACTCTCTTTCTTTTCAATGTTTAATTCCATCATCTTTACCATATTTTTAGCAGTAAAATGATTTAAATTGCGGTAGATAGTCGAAAGACGGATACCAGGATATTTGGCAGCAAGCTCATCAAAAATACCTCGAGCCGATACCGGCTTTGAACTATTATCAAGCACCCCCAGAATAGCAATACGCTGCCTGGTAACCCTGATTCCCTTTTCTTTTAAAAAATTTTCCCAATCTATAGAATTACTCATAGAAATCCCCCTATGAATAAGTTTTTAAACCGGCTGTTCTTTTACTAATGAGCACTGCAATAAAATAACTAAATCCAGCAAGTAAAACTATTGAAGCCCCAGAAGAAATATTAAATTGATAGGAAATCCATAAACCTGCTAATGAGAAAAACATACTAAAAAAAATAGCATAAAAGATCATCTTTTTTAAATCATAAGAAAATAATTTAGCAATAGCCGGAGGAGCGGTTAATAAAGCAATCACCAGTATTATACCGACCACCCTGATTAAAGCAACAATAGCTAAGGCTATTAATATAAAAAGAAGATATTCTAATAATTTCGTTTTAATTCCAATTACAGAAGAAAATTGACTATCAAATAAATATGCCTTCCAGTAATTAAATAGAGCTGAGATTGTAAAAACCAACACTATCGTAAAAATAAGAATAATTTTTATATCAAAACTGGTTACTGTCAGGATATTACCAAATAAATAAGATGATATATCCGGGGGATAGCCAGGTGTAAAGGCTATAAACAAAATACCTAAAGCCATACCCATAGCCCAGAAAATTCCCATTAATGTATCTGAATTAACTTTTATTTTCCTCCTAATAGTAATTAGCCCAATAGCAGCCAGGATAGAAAAGAAAAGCGCCCCAATAATAGGCTCTATTTCTAAAAAATAGCCCAGGCCAATACCTCCAAATGAAGTATGGGCTATCCCTCCACTCATCATTACTAATTTCTCTTCTATAATAATCGTCCCGATAATTCCACAAATAATACTGGCCAGTAGTGCACTAAAAACTGCATTTTGCAAAAAAGTGTATTCCATAAAGGCCTTAATCATTATATCACTCCTCATGGGCCCTGAAAACTCGATGTGGTACTCCGTGGGCAATCAATTCTATAGGGCATCCGTAAACCTTTTTCAGAGCCGCTTCTTCAAGTTCTTTATCACCATGGTAGTGCAGGTCTTTATTTAAACAGGCAACACTATCAAAATAGGTAGAGATTGCTGCCATATCATGGGTTACAGCAACAATAGTCATCTCTTTCTTGAGATCATTTAAGATAGAATAAATCTTATTTCTGGAATTAAGATCAACACTTGCTGTTGGTTCATCAAGCAACATAATTTTTGGCTCTACTGCCAGTGCACGAGCAATTAAAACCCTCTGTAACTGCCCACTTGATAATTGCCCGATCTGCCTTTCCTTAAGATCAGCTAATTCCAATCTATCCATAATATCAACAGCCTTTTGGACATCTTCTTTAGAATAACTGTGAAAGAAAGTAAAATTACTCCTTAAGCGCCCCATCAGGATAACATCCCGAACACTGATAGGGAAATTCCTATCAAATTCTACTGCCTGAGGTACATAACCGATTAATTTTTCTCTTTTTTTGATACTGTTTCCAAAAACCTTTACTTGTCCATTTACCGGTCTAATAAGACCCAGTATTACTTTTAATAATGTGCTTTTACCTGCACCATTAGGTCCAATAATCGCCAGAAATTCATTCTCACTAATCTCAAGGTTAACATCCCTTATTGCACAAACATTATCATAATATACACTTACATCACTTACTTCGATGGCCTTCATAAAAGCCCTCCTTAATTAAGGATATCATTAAAAACCTCAGCTGTTTTTTGTAGATTTTTTATGTAATCAGCTGCAAGAGGGTCAACTTGAATTGTTTTTCCACCAATCTCTTCGGCTATAGCCTGAGACTGCCTACTATCTATCTCTGCCTGATAGAAAATTGCTTTAATATTTTCTTTTTTCGCTAGATCAATTATTTTCTGGACCCTTCTGGGGGTAGCCTCTTTTCCTTCTTCCTCTATAGCCAGCATTTCCAGTCCATAGTCATCAGCAAAATAACCAAAAGCGGGGTGATAAACAATAAAAGTCTTATTTTTTAGCTTTGATAGTGAATTACTAATTTCTTGGTCTAATTCATTAAGTTTATTAATATACTCACCAGCATTTTTTTGATAAACATCTCGATTTTTTTCATCAATCTCTGCCAGTTCCCTGGCAATAATCCTGACCATTATCTTAGCCCTTTTTGGTGATAACCAGATATGGGGGTCCCTTTTGCCTGGAGAAAACTCTCGGTCAGGATATACCTCATTAAGCTCTGCAAAAAGCTTAACTACCTTAATATCAGGGTTAATCTCCTCTGCTTTTGCTAAAATATTTGTCATGTCTGCCGGCACCCCCATAGCAAAATAGATACCGGAATCACTAAATTTAGTTAATTCTTTGGGTGAAGGCGAATAATTTGCCGGGCTGTTTCCTGGAGGAATCATAGTTACAACATCAAGTAGTTCCCCAGCCACGGCTTTAACAAAAGTAGCTTCTGGAACAATTGACACCGCCACTGCAAGTTTATCACTTTCCCCACTGACTTGACAAGCAGTACCTGAAACAAAGATTATTACCACTACAAACAACAAAACAAAAATCCTAGCTATTTTCCTCATATTTTAACACCCTTTCTTTAATATATATATATCTAGACTTAAATTAAAATATTTATTTCTATATATAAATTATTATTTTTGCCTTGTTTACTTTTTGCAAATCATTTGCATCAAAGAACAAAGTGGTGGCCTAACGGCCATCTGGACTTAATCACTAATTATTAATTTTTTCTTAGAACCACTTTTCACACAAAGTTAACTACTTATCATAAACCAGACCAATATATTTACTGGACGACTCTAGAAATTGGCTGGAGGCATGGACGCCGGAAGACAATTTCTCGACAGTAAGCGGAGGTAGGACACCGCAGCGCAACCTCAAACTGTTCTTGTGCGCTCTGCTTAAATACGGAGTACCTGTGGTGCACGACAAGGGAAGTAAATATATTTGTCGGTCTTCAAAGTTATCCGCAATCTTTAAGAGTCTTCAAAACAACATTTCCACTAATAATAACTATTATCACATAAAACATTATATCATTAAAATTTATATTTTACAAGATATTACTTAATATATGCTATAGTATATACAAAAAATTACTAATTATTAAGATAAAGTTGTTAATCTCATAAAAACATCATGAAGAGTCGCTTCCCGGGAATGGATACTCAATACCTTTGACTTTGAACGTATTTTATCTAATCTTAGACCTACGTCATTATTAATAAGTGATAATTTTATAGTCATTATGTTATCATCCAATTCTAAGATGTCATCCTGATTAATTATTTCTTCAAACATCTCAGCAGATTCTTGCCCTTTATCTAATAATACCTTAATTTCTATATATGACTCCCCATACCTTTCCTTTAAAACCACTGGTCTTTCTACTGCAATTAAACTACCTTTATTAATGAAAGCAAGACGGTCACATAAGCTGTCAGCCTCTTCCATATAATGTGTACTTAAAAACACAGTCTTTCCAGTATCCCTAAATTCCTCTATTGCCTGATGGATAATTTCAACAGACATAGGGTCAAGACCACTGGTTGGTTCATCAAGTATTAAAAGCTTAGGGTCATGGAGTAAAGCACGGCAGATAAGCAGTCTCTGTTTCATACCCTTGGAATAACTTTTTACCGGTCTTTTAGCAGCATCAAGTAGGGCAAATTTCTCTAATAGATGATAAACTATATCATTATCAAGTTGATACATACTGGCAAAAAACCTGAGGTTCTTTTCTCCTGATAATCTCATATAAAGATTATTATTTTCAAAAACAATACCTATCTTTCTATAAAAATCACTATCAACCCCACTTATCTCCTCACCTAGAACCTTACAGCAACCTGAACTGGCCGGCAGAAGACCGGTCATTATTCTAATAGTCGTTGTTTTACCCGCCCCATTAGGACCCAAAAAACCAAAAACCTCACCCTTCTTGACCTGTAATGAAATATCTTCTACAGCAGTTGTTTTTTTATATATTTTACTTATATTTTTTACTTCTATATCATATAAATTAGGCACTTATTATCATCCCCCTACTCAACCACTGCCGGGTCCCACAGGAGATATAAATTATCTCCTTCAAGACAGAGATAGACATCCTTTTCAACCTCACGTTCCCTTTCTTTTCCCAGATAATAAGAAAGCAAATAGCTTATTGAGACACTATAATAATCCTGCTCATCTGTCTTACTAAGATATTCCTCAAATTCCCCTGGGATTTTATCTAAAGACTTAACACCCTTGACTTGAACCTGAGAGATGGACATCTTGTGTTTATTACTAGTCTCCTCCTGAAAATTAATATAGTCTTCATCTGACATTATTCCCTTGATATCAGGGTGTAGGTACTTATAGACAGCAGCAAAATCCTTGGCCATATATACTTGATAGACCTCACCAACAAAATCAGCTATTTCATTACTTCCCACTGCATTTACTGTAGTAGGTAAAACGGGTATTACTACAAACATAATAACTATAGTAAGTATAAATGTAGTTTTTTCCCTGCTCAATCCCATGCTAGTTTTTCACCCCTTTAAATATAAAATAAGCCAGTATTGAAAATATTACAGCAAATCCTAACAAAATATATACATCTCCAAAGAGACCGCTTATATTTTTAGGATATAACAGTATCCTTTCCAAGGCTTTAAATAAATAATAAGTAGGAAATAAACCTGCCAGGATCCTGGTAAATTCAGTTAGATCATAGATTAATGTTGGAAATAACAGGGGAAAATAAACTAATGTCCCAATCGACCTGGCAGAAGACTGTGATGTTGTTATAATACCAATTAAAAGACCAATTGCAGTAAAACAGGCTGATGCTGATAAAATAGTAATGATAAATACAAAAAGAATAATCCAGTTAATAAATATAACCCCATTTAGAATGCACATTAAGAAAACGGTTAATGAACTTAAGATAAGACCATAAATACCCTTGGCCAGAAATATGCTGAGACTACTGGCTGGAGTAATCATCATCGCCTCCATCGTTTTATTCTCTTTCTCTTCAGCAAAATTACCAGAAATTATTAAAACACCAATCATTGTAATCGTAATGGTAAGCCAGATAGGTAAAAAAGATAGGCGAGTAGCAGGATTATTAATACTTCTTACAGTAAACTTAAACGGCTTTTTTACCCCATGATATGATTCCAGTATTTCCTCAACACTATCTTTGATAAAAAGATATGTCAGTCCATGCTGGCCTGATAAATACAGGAGATAATCTTTACTTTCTTGATCATTTATTACTAATAGGGCATCCAGAGAACCCTCCTCAATTGCTCTCCTGCCTGCCGTAACCTGTTCATAGCTATGTGGGATAAAATTAATAAGATTATCTTCTATAAAATGCCCTATTTCAAACCCTTTGTCTCCACTGATTCCTATATTAAAATTCTTATCTGCGCTCTGATTATCAATTACTGTAAATAATAATGATGCCAGTATCGGCAGTAAAATCACTATCAATATAGTTTTATTTCTAATAGATTCATAAAAATCCTTTTTTATAATACTCCATATAATTCCCACCATTCTCATTCTCATCCTTTTTATGAGTATATAGTAAAAATACATTAGAACAAAACAGCTATATCAAAAAAACTGGGAAAAATAACCTATTAATAAGTTATCTCCCCCAGTCTACTCTTTAAAAATAATATAAAAATTATGGAGTTGCATTATTTAAAAAGTAAACTAATGCCCAAACCACAACAACTGCCCCAATTAATTCAAGCATCAAATCTCCCCCCTTTTTTGTATGTAAAAAATTAAAGAGATAAAAATCAGCTATTAATTATATATTCTAGACTTCCGGCAAATATCCTCTTTTATATTATTTAAAAACTATATTTAGATGTTTTCCCAGGAATAATTTAAAATAATATCTTTAAAGCCAGATAAAATAGGCCAAAAAGACAATACCTAAAACATATACTAACCAGTGAACCTCTTTACCCTTACCAGTAAATAATTTAATAAGTGGATAAGTAATAAAACCAAAGGCAATACCATCTGATATTGAATAGGCCAGAGGCATAATTATCATGGTCATAAAAGCAGGTAATACCTCAGTAAAATCATCCCAATCAATCTTAGTAATATTTGAAATCATCATTGTTCCTACAATTATCAGGGCAGGTGCTGTTGCAGCCCCAGGAATCATCTTAACCAACGGGAGAAAAAACAATGATAAAAAGAATAAAATAGAAACAACTACACCTGTTAAACCGGTACGACCACCATCAGCTACACCAGAAGCAGATTCAACATATGTTGTAACAGTACTTGTCCCAAATAATGCGCCACCTGTGGTGCCAATAGCATCAGCAAGTAAGGCCTTACTTGCTTTTGGTAAATTACCCTCATCATCCAGATAACCAGCCTGCTGACTAACACCAATAAGAGTACCGGCAGTATCAAACATATCTACAAATAAGAAAGTTAGTAAAATACCAATAAAACTAATATTAAAGGCCCCAGCAATATCTAACTGCCCGAAAATTTCTGCCCAATCACTAACACTTGGCAGTTCAAAAATACCTGCCGCTCCAATATCCACAACACCTTCAATCAAGCCACGTGCAGTCAATATCCAGGCAATAACAGTAGTTAAAATAATTCCTATAAAAATAGAACCCTTAACACCCCTGGCCATCAATATACCAGTAATTACCAGTCCTATAACTGCCACTAAAGCAGCACCCGATAAAAGATTTGGTGTCAAGGCAATTAAAGTAGCCTCATCACTAATAATAATTCCAGCACCCTGTAAACCTATAAAAGCAATAAACAATCCTATCCCTGCACTTATACCTGATTTCAATCCCATGGGAATAGAATTTACAATCATCTCTCTAACAGGAAGTATACTTAAGATAATAAATAATATACCTTCAATAAAGATTAGGCCCAGAGCAATTTGCCAGCTAACTCCAAGTGCCCCACAAACATAAAAAGCAAAAAAAGCATTTAAACCCATACCAGATGCCAGTGCAAAAGGATAATTTGTTAAAAAAGCCATTGCTAATGTACCAAGAATTATACCGGCTATCGTAGCAATAAACACGCCATTAAAAGGCATTCCAGCAGCAGATAAAATGTTAGGATTTACTATAATTATGTAAGCCATTGTCATAAATGTTGTAAATCCGGCCACAACCTCTGTCTTCACATCCGTACCATTTTCCTTCAGCTTAAAAAGATTTTCCAGCATTATTGTACCCCCTTGATAAATTAAACCATCTGGGTAATGACTTGAGTTTTTTAACCCAGATAAAAAAGCCTGGTGGGTAGCTTCCCTGTACATAATTGCACGAAGGAACCTACCCGCCCAGGCTTTTATCCATACGGTGTAATCCCACAGTCAACTGTGGAACCTGCACCCCTCGGACCAGTCCCCTGTAAGAATTTCATAGAGCGGAACCCTAGGTGCACTCCCCCCGTAGTTCGGATAGTTTACGGCTCTCCGGTAGAAACTTGTGAACCATATTTTCACAGTTATACGAGGTCATTTGATTTTTCTTAATATAATTATACGAAATTGCCCTCAACTTGTCAACTTTTCTGCTCAAATACTAAATTACAATCTCACCGGCAAACTCCATCTGAGTAAGGTCTGTCCGAATATAAATCTTTTCAATTCCAATTGGTATCTTATTTAATAAAACTGTTCTTTCACTTAGCAGTACATTCCCATTATCCTGGAAAAAACGCTTTATAATTTCTTTAGGACTCTCTACAGTAATAATGTTATTCATGAATTGAAGATGATTTATACCCTTTCTTCCCAACAAATCATAGATTGATTCCAGATTTTCAATCCTCTCTTGATTAAGCTCTTTTTCCATAAAGGTTATCAGTTCATGTACACAATAGGGATTATCATCTACATACTGAACCTGATATATCTTTACCAGTTCATCACCTTGTCCAATCCTTTCAATACTGGGATAGTCATTTTCATCAGCCTCTTCAATCTCAATATTACCAGTATTCAGATTATTATAACTATATTCCTCCCTGAGACTTACTTTCGCCTGTAATTCACTGTGTTCATCATTTTTTAACCTCTGTTCCATATTACGGGCATATTTCTCCCGTAATTTCATCAATGAAATATTGGCTTCTGATAAAATAGTCCTTACATACCGCGGAGTAGTCTGTACACATTCTGCAATATCACTAATCTTTAAAAATGGATCACTCTGAGCAAAATTAATAATCTGCTCTTTTTTGGTTAATTCATCAACTGCCACTAAAAAATCCCCCCTCAGTTAAAGGTTTTTGTTTACTCATATTATAAACCATTCAACTTAAAATTATACATCTAAAAACAAACTGAGGTAAGATTTTTGAATTTGGATTAAACTGCCATCTCTTTTTTCTTTAAAATAAGGCCCCTATTAGGAGAAACATTCAAACTCACCTGCCTGGTATCAAAATAAGCCAACATCACTGCATAAACACTATCACTACTACCCAAGGTTTGTTTAACCCGGTAGATAGGTACTAAAGGTGTAATATTAATACTGTCAGCTATCTGCCCATTAGCTATTTCAATATCAATTATCAGATCCGATATTTCAATCCCTGATTCCTTAACTTCATAACATAATAAATCAACAAGGTCATTAAAACTATGCAAAATCTCCCCATCTATTATTTTATCCTTTTTTATAAACAAAGTACATACAGACCAGGGAGTATCTTTAATAATATGTAAAAAGGAATAATAGCTATAGTCCTCTTTTATATTGACTCCCAGTTCAGATAAATCAGCACTATTGTTTAGATACAGCTTATCAGTCAATATTGATTTAACATTATTTTGATAAGGAAAACGGGTTAAATGATAGAAGAACAACTTATCTTTTACCGCAATATTCATATTTTCCACTTTCCTGGCATAATCTTTTCTAAGTTTCATCAAGGAAATATCAGATTCTGATAAAATCGTCCGCACATAACGAGATGTTGTTTTAGCCATTTTAGCCAGGTCTTCTATTTTAAGAAACGGGTCTTTATGCGCATTCTCCACAATAATTTCTTTTTTCGTTTTCCACTGATAATTACTCATCAACTCATCCCCTATTAATTATTTTATAAAAGGACAAAAAAGTTAGAGTCCCTTCTTACTCTAATACTAACTACTATACTAATCCAATAGATGACAAGCAACATAATGTCCATTTCCATAATCTTTAAACTCAGGTTCTTTACTACTACATAGGTCTATTGCTTTAGGACAACGCGGGTGAAAACGACAACCAGTAGGGGGATCTACAGGACTTGGTACATCACCTTCAAGAATAATACGTTCTTTTTTAAAACTCGGATCAGGTATCGGTATGGCAGATAATAGTGACTGGGTATATGGGTGTAGGGGGTTTAGATATATTTCATCTTTATCGGTCATTTCTACAATTTTACCCAAATACATAACAGCAACTCGATCACTAATATGTTTTACCACACTCAAATCATGGGCAATAAAAAGATAAGTTAACCCATATTCCTGTTGTAAATCCTGTAAAATATTGATAACCTGTGCCTGAACAGAGACATCTAAAGCCGAAACTGGTTCATCAGCAATTATTAATTTGGGATTTACTGCCAATGCCCTGGCTATACCAATCCTTTGTCTCTGTCCACCACTAAATTCATGTGGATAACGCTTCATCTGTTCTACGGTTAGACCAACATTATTCATCAACTGACTAACTCTTTCATATTTTTCTTGCTTATTTTTAACTAAATTATGGATATCTAATGGTTCACCAACTATATCAGCAACTGTCATTCGTGGATTTAAAGATGCATAAGGGTCTTGGAAAATGATCTGCATCTCTTTACGAATTTCACGTAATTTACCTTTGTTTAAGGATAAAATATCTCTTCCATCAAATATAACCTCCCCTGCTGTTGCTTCAAGGAGACGCAAAATAGTGGCCCCTGCTGTTGATTTACCACAACCTGACTCACCAACCAAACCAAGTGTCTCGCCTTTCTTAATAAAAAAACTTATATCATCAACAGCCTTAACATAAGCTACTGTTTTTTTAAAAACACCTGCTTTAACAGGAAAATACTTCTTTAGATTATTTATTTCGAGTAACTTTTTTTCCTCTAATGCCAAGACTCTCACCTCCAGTAAGAATATATTTGTTTATGCTAATTCAGTTTGGTCACTCAGTTCTCCTAATCTATCTAAATGCCAGCACCTTACCTGATGCCCATCTTCAGTCACCCTCATCTCTGGTTCAGCAGCTAAACATTTATCATCAGCCAGGGGGCATCTTGTATTATACTTACATCCCTCTGGAAAATCATAAGGGCTCGGCACTATACCCGATATAGTAGTTAATCTAGCAACTTTTTTATCCAAACGAGGTACTGAATTAAGAAGTCCCCAGGTATAAGGGTGTTGTGGATTAGCAAAGATTGTATTAACATCTGTATATTCAACAACTTTACCGGCATACATTACAGCAACCCGATCTGATACTTCAGCAATTACACCTAAATCATGAGTAATCATCATAATGGACATCTCAAATTTATCTTTCAAGTCATTCATCAAATCCAGTATTTGGGCCTGAATCGTTACATCAAGAGCAGTTGTCGGTTCATCGGCAATTAATAATGCCGGGTCACAGGAAAGAGCCATCGCGATCATTACCCTCTGCCTCATACCACCACTTAGTTGATGAGGATATTCACTAATTCTTTGTTCTGGTAATGGTATGCCGACCTTTCTTAACATCTCCACCGAGTGTTCCCTCGCCTCTTCTTTGGAAACCTTTTGATGAAGTATAACCACCTCAGAGATCTGCTCCCCTATTGTAAATACAGGATTAAGTGAAGTCATAGGTTCTTGAAAAATCATAGATATCTCATTTCCCCTAATCTCTCTCATCTCAGCCTGACTTAATTTAGTTAGATCGCTTCCCTTAAAAAATATATTCCCATCGATTATCTTTCCCGGAGGTTCAGGAACCAAACGCATAATTGATAAAGAGGTAACACTCTTTCCACAACCTGATTCACCAACAATACCCAGAGTCTCGCCAGGGTATATCTCAAAGTCTACCCCATCTACGGCTTTAGAAACCCCCTGTTCTGTATAAAAGTAGGTTTTCAATCTCTTCATTTCAAGTAATTTTTCTTTAGACAAGTAAATACACCTTCTTTCACCTTAGTTTTGTAATTTAGGGTCAAGTATATCCCGGAATGCATCACCTATTAAATTCCACGATAAGCAAAAAAGGGTAATCGCTGTGCCGGGAATTATTACTGTAAACCAATAATTTAATGCATTACCCTGACCACCTAAGATCCAATTACGAGCAAAAGATATCATCTGCCCCCAATCAGCATAACCCTCTGGTGCTCCTATTCCCAGAAAACTAAGTGATGAAGCCGTTATTACCATTGAGCCCATTCTCATTGATGCCTGGATGACTACGGGGAAAATAGTATTAAAAATAATATGCCTAAATATTATTCTAAAATCATTAGCCCCTAAGGCATTAGCAGCAACTACAAATTCTTCACTCTTAATAGATAAAACCTGCGATCTCATCAAACGGGCAGTATTCATCCAGCCAAATGTTATTAAGGCAATCATCATATTTGTTATACCCTGGCCAAGTATAGTAGTCATTACAATAGCAGCTACCATAAAAGGTATTGACATAAAAACATCAGTAATCCTCATCATAATTTCATCAATCCACCCACCATAATAAGCAGCAATTGTACCTACAATGATGCCCAATAAGGTACTTATACCTACCACAACAAAACCTATCCTGAAGGCCGTTCTTGTCCCCCAAATAATACCATAATAGATATCATACTGACCTTCAGCAGTACCAAAAATGTGTTCCTTACTAGGAGGTTGTGGTTCAAAAGCCCACCCAGCACGTGGTATTAAATAGGGTTCATCACTATCTTCTGCTGGAGCAATAAAAGGTGCAAAAGTAGCAATTATTACAAAAAACAATATAATTATTAAACCGATCAATGATATTTTATTTTTTACTAATCTCCTGAAAACCTCTTGCCAGTCCAATTATAATCACTCCAATCTTATTCTTGGGTCAATAAGTGCGTAAGAAAGGTCTACACAGAGATTTATGACTATTAAAAGTACTCCAAAATACATAGCCCCTCCTAGAACAGCAGGGTAATCTAGCTGTTGGGCTGCCTGGGCCATAAAATGGCCTAAACCCCTGATATTAAAGATACTCTCAGTTATAACAAGACCACCCATTAACCCCAAAACCATCTGACCTGCTACAGTAACAACCGGAATCAATCCATTTCTTACAGCATGTTTATATACTACCACATTGTCATTAAGCCCTTTGGCCCGGGCAGTCCTAATATAATCTTTACGTAAGGTCTCTAACATACTAGACCTGGTTATTCTCATAATAAAAGCCCACCAAAGAATAGCTAAAGTAGTAACTGGTGCAATTAGGTGCCTTATAGCATTAAAAACAACAGCAAAATCCAAATTAAGAATCCCGTCAAGCACATAAAAGTCAGTATAATTCACAAAATCAGCTGACTGGACAACTGCCATCGCCCAATTATCTAATCTCCCAGGTGGGAACCACCCAAGGGTTCCATAAAAAATCATTAAAATAATAAGTCCAAAAACAAAGGTAGGGATTGACCACCAGACAACAGCAAGGATTCTACTTATATGGTCCCATTTATCATTATGATGAACTGCGGCAAATATTCCTAGAAAAATACCACCTAAGATAACAGGAAATAAAGCGAATAAGGCCAATTCAGCAGTTGCCGGAAAACGGTCTTTAATAGCCTGAGTAACCGGTGCCCCGCCAGATTCAGACCAGCCAAAATCCCCCTTAACTACACTACCTATCCAACGGCCATACTGTTTATACCACGGATCATTAAGTCCATACTTGACCACTAATTTATCTACATCATCAATACCTTTAAGTTGTGCAGGGTCTTTGATATATGTACTCAATCTCTCATAAGGACTGAGCATCATTATCATACTAAATATCAATAAGCTTACCCCCAATAATATAATTGGAAGCATCAATAATCTTCTAGTAATATATGATAACATCTTACATCCCTTTCTTATTCATACTAATTTTAATTTATCTTTATTTTTTATAGGTATCAGGAGGGAGTATACCCCCCCTCCTGATAATTCATCTATTATTAGTCTAATTACTAAGCTATACTATATAATTCTATTTATCAAGATAATAGAAATTCACCCCATCATGAATAATAGGGTCATATTCCCAACCTGATACCCAATCACGCATTACAAGATGGGCTGCCGGTTGGTAGAGATAAATATCAGTTGCATAATCATAACAGAGCTGTTGTAACTCTTGATAGATTTTCTCCCTTTCTACTGGGTCAGTTAACTCAGCAGCCCTGGTAATCAATTCATCAACCTCCTGGTCTTTGGCGAATTTAGCATAATTTTCCCCCTTGAAAGCCCCATAGGTTCCATCACTCCTCATAAAAGGCACTGCAAAATTATGTGAATCAGCAAAATCAGCACCCCAACCAATAAAACCAAGTGTAAATTTACCAGCAATCAATTTATCAAGGTAAGTAGCCCACTGGACTCCACGAACATGTACCTTAAACTTATCATTAATACCCTCTATACTGCTCTTAAGCATATCAACAGCAGCCTTTCTCATATCATTACCTGAATTATAAAGGATAGTTATTTCAAAGCCTTTATCCCATAGTTCACCATCAAAGGCCTGTTTAAATTCCTCTGTTGCTTTATCCAAATCCATACTATATAGATCAGAATCTTCATCAAAACCAAGAAATCCCTCAGGTATTGGACCACGCGACTGCTGACCCTCACCCTTCATCACCTCAGCAACAAAGGCCTGATAGTTCATAGCATAAACAAAACCTTTTCTAACATGAAGATCACTAAAGAAATCGGCTGGTATACCCTTACCATCAAGTTTACCACTATGAACATCTGGATTACCTTCACTTACAATATCCCAGTTCATTAATCCAACTCCAGTATAAGGCCGGGGCAGACCAGAAATAATCTTGACATTGTCCAGCTCCCTTGCCTGGTCAAGGTACTGATTATCGACATATACTATATCAGCATCACCACGTTGTAACATCAACTTACGGGTAGACCATTCATCAATCATCTTAATAACTACATTTTCAACCTTAGCAGGGGCACGCCAATAGTCATCATTCTTCTTTAAGGTAATGCTTTCCCCTTTAACCCAGTTCTCTAGTTTAAAAGGACCAGTTCCATTGGTTTTATCGTAAAATGGATCAACCTCTTTGGTTGGGTCGTGATATTTAGCGATTGTCTCTGGACTGCCGTCCCAACCGCCCTGTTCAATAGCCCATTCTTTATCCATAATTGCTGTTAGACCATTATCATGACAAATAATACTCAAGAATGGGGGATATGGTTTCGGTAAATGGAATATTACATTCTGACCATCTACTTCTATGGTTCTGGCCAGATAATTATAAACCTCTCTGGACTGTTCTGCTGTCAATGTTTTAGGGTCTTCTACCCCAACAAGCTCTTTCGTGATATCTGCCAGTCCACCTACCCCAAATAAGGGGTCATATAACATCCATAAAGGACCACCTTCACGGTCATGAATAAGACTTCTCAGGAAACTGTATCGAATATCTTCTGGTGTAAGTGTTCCACCCTCATGAAACTTAACATCCTCTCTAATAGGAAAAACATAGCTTGTCCCCTTATCCTGGATTAAACCATTTTGATCAGAAGGAACCTTAGTTGCCAACATCGGTTCAAATTTAGTCATATCCCCCTGTTTAAAGCTAATCAAGTTTTCATAGATATTAACATAGATCTCCTGGCTGCGTTCATCATACTGATAATGTGGGTCAAGGCTATCAATAGTACCCATATTAACCTTTGTAATCGTATCAGGGTTAGAAACTGACACCTCTTCCTTCTTTGTTTCTGGTGCCGGTTGATTAGAATAAAACAACACACCTACAATTACCAATGCAAGAATAACTAATGTTATAATCAGCTTTTTGTTCATTAAATCCTTCCTCCTTATTTAAATTATTTTGATATACGTATACCACGCTTGTCCAAAAACCCCCCTAGAAGCAAATTACCATGAGCATTTTTTTAGAAATTAAAATATACTATATGTAAGAATCTGTTCGAAAAGTATCAGAATATACCGACGGGGATTATATATCCCTTCACTCACTGCCCTCTTCCATTTTAAACGCAATGCTGAGGCCAGTACTAACAAATCGACTTGCACCACAGGTACTCCGTATTTGACTTGAGCCCACAAGAACAGTTTAAGGTTGCACCTTAACTTCGCTTAGGGATATATATAATCCTCTGTTTATTACTTTTCGAACATACACTGTAAGTATATTATTTGACTTATTACTAAATATTTATTAAGTAACACAAATCGCCTAAAACTTATCTCAATATGTTTCTACACAAACTAACACAAGTTATAAATATTAAGCAGTGTTTAATATTTATTAATGACCTGTGTTAGTTATCAACGCATAATATTATATAATAATTTTTTAATAAAGTCAATTATCTATTCCAAATTTTACAAATCAACCCAGGATATAAACTTAGAAAATCATTCTTATAATTATCCATATTATATAATCGTTTATAGTGTTTATAAACAATAAGAATTTGTTTTACATATTCTCTTGTTTCCTGATAGGGTAATTTATCCAGATCCAGATTAGTCCATTCACCTTCCAGCCATCTCTTCACATTACCCCGACCGGCATTGTAGGCAGCCAGAACAAGAATGAGTTCATTATTAAACTCCTTATTTAGACTATTTAAATACCAACTACCGAACTCAATATTAACTTCCGGTATGTATAATTGATCATCACTATAACCTTCATCCCTATTTAACTGTTGAGCAATCCAGCTGCCGGTATCCGGCATTATCTGCATTAACCCTCTAGCTCCCTTATGAGACCTGGCATCAGGATCATACCTGCTTTCTACATATACCAGTGCAGAAACAAGATCTGGATCTAAATTATATCTTAAAGAATTCTCAATAATAATTTCTTCATAATTTAAGGGATATATAATCTTCCAGAACCAGTCCAGTTGAAAAAGAACAAATAAAATAGTCACTAATAAAAGGAATATAATTACAGCCTTTTTTATATCCTGAATTCTCTCAAGCACAACTTCTCCTCCATAATAAACTCTATTTATTTATATTATATTATTATCTTCCTTTTTATATTACAGTTATTTCTATTCTTTTTCGATAATACCATGGAGTATAATATCTGCTGTCGCTACATTAGTTGCCAGAGGTGTATTATGTACGTCACATACACGCAATAAAGCAGTTATATCTGGTTCATGCGGCTGGGCTGTCAGGGGATCCCTCAAGAAGATTACACCATCAACCCTTTCTTTAGCTATCTCAGCCCCGATCATCTGATCACCACCGAGAGGACCTGATTCCATACGTTCAACTGGTAGACCCACCTCCTCATTTATTAATTTACCTGTTGTACCAGTAGCTACCAGATCACATTCCCTTAATAAATCGCGATTCTTTTTGGCAAATTCAATCATAACTGATTTCTTCTCATCATGTGCAATTAAAGCTATTCTTTTGATTTTCATTCAGATCACTCCATAATTTGATTATTTTCTGTTTTAATTCCCTAATACCTCCATTGTTGTCTATTACAAAATCTGCCATCTGGCATTTTTCCTTTATAGAAAGCTGGGCCTCTATGCGGGATACCGCCTCATCAGTAGTTAAACTATCCCTTTCCTTAAGGCGTTCAAGTTGGATATCACGGGAGGTATATACTACCCAAACACAATCAACCAGCTCATCAAGGCCGACTTCAAAAAGTAATGGGGCATCAATGACAATTACTTCATTGTCAGCAAGAGAATTTACCATATTTTTAATTTCCGAAATGATTATAGGATGGGTAATGGATTCTAACTCTTTTTTCTTTTGCTGGTCATTAAAAACTAACCCAGCAAGCCTTCTTCGATTGATACTTCCATCATCATTTTGAATATACTGACCAAAGGTTTCAACAATCATCTCCCAGGCCCTGGTACCGTATTTCATTGATTGGTGGGCAATTTTATCAGCGTCAATAATTACTGCTCCTAATTCTTTTAGTATCCCAGAAACAGTAGATTTACCAGAAGCAATACCACCGGTCAAACCTAATAACATCTGAACCCTCCTTAAAAAAGCTTTATTATACCCAGCAGAATAATTATAAAACCTGGTATCAGTTCAAACTTATCAGGTAAAATATCCCCTAATTTCCTGGCAAGCAAGAAACCAATACTAACAAAACTAAGGCTAATCAGTCCTATTATAACTGGTATAATTATACCAGTTATGCCAGACATACCTGCACCCAACCCTGCCCCAAGGGCATCAAGAGCCAGGGCCAGCCCCAGGAAAAAAGCCTCTGAAATATTTATACTACCTGACCTATCCAGGTCTGCTTCTTCCGGGTCTTTCAGGATTTTAATAATAATCCCTAATACTTTAACCCTTATGGAAAATATTATTACTTCTTTTTGTTTAAGCAAATCCCTTTTTTTATTATTATAATTTAAAAAAACAGAATAAACAAGCCAGATTCCTATAAATATTAAGATTATACTCCCTAAATAGCTGGCTGTCTTTTCATCAAGATAGCCAGCAATCCCTTCACCAAGGCAACTACTTAAATATATTGAAATAGAAGAAATACCACTAATGATTAATAAAGGAATAAGGCCTATTTTTATGCCCCGCAGTCCATAAGTAACTCCAACAGTAAAACCATCTATACTGATGGCCATTGCCAGGAGAATCACTGACCATTCAAGAGGTAAACCCATCTATATCAGCCTCCCCATACTCAAGATACCTTATTATTATATGAAAAAGACTGCTAGATGGTTACTCATTTAAAACTATTTCTGACAATGGGGACAAAAATGGGTCCCCCTCCCTGCCACTTTCTCCTTTACTATCTCTTCTCCACAAACAGGGCATTCCTTCCCTTCCCGCTGATAAACCAGCAATTTTTCCTGAAAACTACCTTTTTCTCCCCGGGCATTACGGTAGTCTCTAAATGATGTCCCCCCATACTTAATACCCATTTTAAGCACATTTCTTATTCCCTTATACAGTCTTTCAATTTCCCTATTTTTAAGGGTATCTGTCCTTCTAAAGGGAAGTATACCTGCCCTGAAAAGGGCTTCATCCACATAGATATTCCCCAATCCAGCCAAAAAGGACTGGTTAAGGAGTAAGGCCTTAATATTGCCCTTCCTCTTCTCTAACATTTTATGGAAATCACCCAGGGTAAAATCATCATCTAATGGTTCAGGACCAAGTTTATCTAGCCCCCCTGCCCTTTCCCAGCTATTATCATCTACCAGATACATTCGACCAAATTTCCTTACATTATTAAACCTCAGATCTATAGCATTATCTAATCTAAAGATTATATGGCTGTGTTTATCAAAGGTGAGATCAGAGGGTTTAAGGAATAATTTCCCGGTCATTCTCAAGTGAATAACCAGTGTCAACTCATCCTCAATCATAATTAGAATGTACTTACCCCGCCTTCTTATCCCAATAATCTTTTTATTAATCAATTGTTTCCTGAAATCTGAACTTGAAGGATAAGCTATTATTTTTTCTTCACGAATAATTATCTCCATTATTTCTTTTCCTATAATAACCTTACTTAATCCCTGCACAATCGTCTCTACTTCTGGAAGTTCCGGCAATAATAACACCTCATCTATTCTAAGTGATAATCTTTTTTATCTCTCCAGTTCTCACCAACCTGAATATCGGCAATTAAAGGAACAGTCAATTCAACTGCATTTTCCATCTCCCCTTTGACCATTTTAGCAACAGTTGATAATTCTTTATGGGGTACTTCTAGAACCAGTTCATCATGGACCTGGAGTAAAATGCGGGATTGATATGATTCTTTTTTCAAAGATTCATAAACCCTGAGCATAGCCAGTTTCATAATGTCTGCCGCACTACCCTGTATTGGGGTATTTATGGCCATTCTCTCAGCAAATGAACGTCGGTGAAAATTGCGGCTCTTTATTTCAGGGATATAACGGCGCCTGTCAAAAATGGTAGTTACATAGCCATCCCTTTTGGCTTTTTCCTTAACCTGATTCATATATTCTTTTACACCAGGGAACCTCTCAAAATATCTCTTAATATAGTCTTCTGCTTCCCGGCGACCAATATTTAGGTCTCGCGCTAAACCATAGGGGCTCATGCCATAGGCTATACCAAAATTAATAACCTTAGCCTCCCTCCTCATATTGGGAGTAACCTCCCCGGCTTCAACCCCAAAAATTTCACTAGCTGTCTGCTGGTGAATATCCTCAGCTTCCTTAAAGGCCTTGAGCATATTTTTATCCCCACTAATATGGGCCAGTACTCGCAATTCAACCTGAGAATAATCAACAGCCAGCAATACCCTTCCTTCCGCCGGAATAAAGGCCTTACGTATCTCCCGACCTTCCTCGGTTCTAATCGGTATATTCTGTAGATTAGGTTCTGTACTGCTTAATCTGCCTGTAGCAGTAATCATCTGATTGAAACTGGTGTGAACCCGGCCTGTTTCCGGATTAACTAATGGTGGTAAGGCATCAACATAAGTAGACTTTAATTTCATTAACTGACGGTAGTTTTTAATCAAAGGTATAATCTCATGTTTATTCTCTAATTTATCAAGCACCTCTGCACTGGTAGAATATCCTGTTTTGGTTTTTTTAATAACCGGCAGCCCAATCTCATCAAAGAGAACCTCACCTAACTGTTTAGGTGAATTAATATTAAACTCTACACCAGATAAGCTGTAGATTTTTTCTGTTATATCGGCCAGCTCTTTTCCCCAGCGTAAAGACAATTCGGCAAGATAGTCCTTATCCAAGGCAATACCGTTAATCTCCATTTCAGCCAGGACCTTAATCAAAGGCAGTTCTATATCCTGATACATAGCAAGCAAATTTGTCACCTCTAAACGCTTAATCAGGTGTGTTTTAATCTCTGGAAGATTAGCCAGTAAAAGAGCTGACCTCTTTTGAACACTTAAATCCTGTGCCATCTCTAGGTTTAATTCTAGCTTTATTTGTTCCTCTAAAGAAGGTAATTTATCAGAAGGCTTCAATAAATATGCTGCCAGCAAGGGGTCAAAACTAAGACCTGCTAATTCTATACCCTTTTTTTTCAAGGCAATCATAGTCTCTTTGGCATGTAAAATATCCTTTTTTATTTTACTATCATTAAAAAAATCTTTCAACTTATCCAGGAGTTCTTCAGCAACAGCATATACTTCTTTCTCAACACCCAGCAAAATTTCTTCTATTCCGGAACTTACCGGGTGCTCATCATCCTCCAATAAAACCTCCAAAGCAATCTCTTTAGAATCATTTAATATCTCAAGTAAGCTGTCCAGTTCCTTTGCATTACTAATATCCTTTATTTGTATATCATTATCCATCAGCTTTTTTGTTGTTTTAAATCTATCAATTAAGCTAGTAAATTCAAGCCTCTCCAGGAAAGGAACTATATCCCCTTCTACCGGAGCTTCTAACTTACAATCTGCAAAATCTATTTTTAAAGGGACATCTACCACAATCTCTCCCAGCCTTTTACTTAGGCGGGCCTGCTCAGCATAATTACTTAAATTTTCTTTGCGTTTCTTACCAGAAACCTTTGCTATATTTGCTAAAATATTCTCAAGATCAGCAAATTCTTTAAGTAGTTTAATAGCTGTTTTCTCTCCAATACCCGGAACACCAGGAATATTATCAGAACTATCACCCATTAAACCCTTCATATCAATCAACTGACTGGGTGACAAACCATATCGTTCCTCTATTTTCTCTTGATTATATTCCACTATATCACTTATACCCTTACGGGTATACAGGACATTAATATGAGCATTTACCAGTTGTAATGAATCTCGATCACCAGTAACTATCTTGACCTCCATACCCTCTTTATCCCCCATCACGGCCAGGGTTCCGATCACATCATCTGCTTCATACCCTTCAAGTGATAGAATTGGTATCTTCAAATACTCAAGTAGTTTCTTAATTAATGAAATCTGTGGACTTAGTTCATCAGGCATCTTCTTGCGGTTGGCCTTATAATCTTCATATTCTTCATGACGAAATGTAGGGGCTTTTTTATCAAAAGCAACCAACATAAGGTCAGGTTTTTCATCATCAATAAGCTTAAATAACATCCTGGCAAAACCAAATACTGCATTAGTATATTCACCCTCAGAATTCTGTAGTAAAGGCAGGGCATAAAAAGCCCGATGAGCCAGACTATGTCCGTCTAACAAAAACAATCTCTTACCCAAACTAATCACTCCTTCTCCTATATTTATTCCCCATAAATCGAAAAAAACCTGCTTGAAATGATTAGATAAAAAAAGGCATAATCTATTAAGACCATGCCTTTTACTTAAAAATCTATTTCTATTAATTAATTGACTGAAGGTCATATGGTGTTTCCTGGTAAACATAATAATTCAACCAGTTAGTATATAATAGGCTGGCATGACTCCTCCAGGTCATTAAAGGAGCTTCTTCAGGATTATCAGCAGGGAAATAATTTGCAGGTATCTCTATATTTAACCCCCTGTGTTTATCCCTTAAGTACTCCTTTTGCAGTGTATTAATATCATACTCAGGATGACCAGTTACAAAAATCTGCCGACCACTTTTCCCGGCCACAATATAAACACCTGCCTCCCTGGATTCTGCCAGTACCTCCAGGTCATCATTAACTAAAATACCTTCTCTATCAACACCAGTATACCTTGAATGAGGGGCTAAAAACAGGTCATCAAATCCCCTTAATAATCTGCTGTTCTTGCTATTAATAGTATGTTTAAAAATACCTGAAAGTTTTTTATCTAAGGGTTGTTTATTAATTCTATAGTGATAGTATAAACCAGCCTGGGCTCCCCAGCAGATATGGAGTGTAGAGAAAACATTATGCCTACTCCACTTCATAATCTCCTTAAGTTCATCCCAGTAATCCACCTCATCAAAATCCATCTTTTCTACTGGTGCCCCGGTAATAATCATGCCGTCAAACTTATCTCCCTTTATATCAGAAAAAGTATGATAAAAATTCGCCAGATGTTCAGGGGATGTATTTGACGGTTGATATGTTTCAGGATGGAGTAGGACAATATCAACCTGTAAAGGGGTATTACCTAAAAGTCGCAGTATTTGACTCTCCGTCTCTACCTTGGTCGGCATTAGATTTAAAATAGCAATTTTTAGGGACCTGATATCCTGATGAATGGCCCTCTTTTCAGTCATAACAAATATGTTTTCCTTCTGTAATATATCAACTGCTGGTAAATCATCTGGAACCTTAATAGGCATTTTACCACCCCCCGAATTATTTAAATGCTTTATTAAGTGCCTGGTCAATGTCATTTACAATATCCTCTAGGTCTTCTAGACCAACTGATAATCGAATCATATCAGGTCTTACTCCTGATGCCTGCTGTTCTTCTTCACTTAACTGCTGGTGTGTTGTACTGGCCGGATGAATAGCCAGTGTCCTGGTATCACCAACATTGGCCAGGTGTGATACCAGTTGCAGACTTTCAATAAACCTTTTACCGTTCTCGATACCACCCTTAATACCAAAGGTAAGTATACCACCAGAACCCTTTTTAAGATATCTAGCTGTATTAGCATGTGTATCATGTTCTACTGTTGAAGGATATTTTACCCAGCCCACCTTCGAATTGTTCTGTAAAAACTCAACTACCCCTGCTGCATTTTGACAATGCCTCTCCATCCTCAAACTAAGTGTCTCTAACCCCTGTAAGAGCAGGAAAGAATTGAAAGGGCTTATACAACTGCCCAGGTCCCTTAAAAGCTGTACCCGTGCTTTACCAATATAAGCAGCCTCAGCAAATTGCTCCTGATATCTAAGGCCATGATAGCTGGGATCTGGTTCAACCAGTTCAGGAAACTTACCATTACCCCAGTCAAAATTACCACTGTCAACTATGACACCACCTATTGATGTACCATGTCCACCAATAAATTTGGTCGTAGAATGTAAGACAATATCAGCCCCATAATCAAATGGCCTACACAAATATGGTGTTGCAAAGGTATTATCCATAATTAAAGGAATCCCTGCTTGATGGGCTACCCTGGCAATCTCTTCTATATCTGGTACTACAAGTTCAGGGTTACCTATGGTTTCAACATAAAGAGCCCTGGTCTTTTCATTAATCTTCTCCTTAAAACTGTCTGGGTTACTGGCATCGGCAAAGCTGACCTTAATACCCAGTTTAGGCAGGGTATGTTTAAAAAGATTATAGGTACCACCATAGATAGAACTACCACTTACAATCTCATCCCCCTGTCTGGCGATATTGAGTACTGCTAATGTCGCAGCCGCCTGTCCCGAAGAAACAGCCAGGGCACCTATTCCCCCTTCAAGGGCAGCTATCCTCTTTTCCAGGACATCAGTAGTAGGATTCCCGATACGTGAATAGATATTACCCTCTTCCTCCAGTCCAAATAAACGTGCCGCCTGATCAGTGTCTTCAAATACAAAGGAAGTAGTCTGATAAATCGGTACTGCCCTAGCACCAGTTGTAGGATCCGCTTCCTGTCCACCATGGATTGATAGTGTATCAAAACCTAATTCATTATTATTCACGATTATTAATACCTCCTAAAATTTATAACCTTCCTGTTCTTGAACAAGTGAATATATCAGCCTGATTTGCTCAAAAATAACCCCTGTAGTAATAAAAAAACTTTTTCTCCTAATAGAGAAAAAGTCACCTTTTTCCTATCTATCAGGTTTTTACCTGCTGGAATTAGCACCACACAATTAAAACTATTGCTGGTTGCCGGGTTTCATCGGGCCAGTCCCTCTACCACTCTTGATAGGTTCTTTTATTTAATTGTTATTTATCTTAACACATAAAATACCATCTGTCAAGAAAAATATGAGTGACAAGGGGACGGTTCGTTTGTCACACTCTCTTTTTTTAAAACCGTCTTGCTAATTTTCCTCTTTTATAATAAAATTATTTTTATAGAGATTAAATTGTCTAGAAAGGGATGATCTTCTGTTTTACCTGTGGCTTAAATTTATTATTATAGCGGGACTAATCATTATATCTGGTACATATCTATCTAAATTTGGTGATATTATTGCCGAGAAAACAGGACTAGGACAGGCCCTTATCGGAGGGATACTCCTTGCACTGGCAACTTCATTACCAGAACTGGTTACATCAATAACCTCTTCTTTAGTTGCTGTCCCTGATATAGCCATTGGAAATGTCTTTGGTAGTAATACCTTTAACCTTATGATACTGGCTATTGCCGATTTGCTTCACGGTCAGGGACCACTTATGTTAAAGGTGAAATACAGTCATATACTATCTGGACTACTGGGTATACTCTTATCTGGTATTGTAGCCTTTAGTATTATGGTCTATCACTTTACATCCTTTAATTTTACAATCTCCAGTATTGGTCTGGAAAGCATAATTATTGTCTTCACTTACCTTTTTGGGGTAAAATTAATTTTTCGTTATGATAAAAAAAATCCCCTTGATAAAGACGAGATGGAAAAAGAGCTGTATGGCCATATAAAATTAAAAAAGGCCTTAATAGGATTCTCCCTTAGTGCTGTAGTTATTATCTTTGCCGGTATTCAATTAACACTAACTGGAGATAAGATCTCTACCGTGACTGGTATTGATAAAACATTTATCGGTAGTATTCTAATCGCTGCAGCCACTTCACTCCCTGAATTGGTAGCAACAATCGCTGCCATCAGGATAAATGCCTATAATATGGCCATAGGTAATGTCTTTGGTAGTAATATCTTTAATATGATTATTGTCTTTTTTGCAGACCTGTTTTATACAAAAGCACCTGTTCTATCAGCTGTAAGTGTCCTACATATAATAACCGCCCTTATTGGTTTAATCATGAGTGCTATTGCCTTAATAGGACTCTTCTATCGATCAAAAAGGACCGTATTTTCTATTGGTTGGGATACACTCTTCATTAGCATTGTCTATTTTCTTGGTGTTTATCTACTCTTTCACCTGGGAATAAACATCTAATCTATTATAAATTCGGGAGGATTATCTATGGATAAAAATAATAAAAAATTACTTATCAAAAGGGCTATTGAAGCCCGTAAAAATGCCTATGCACCATATTCTAATTTTAAGGTTGGGGCTGCCCTACTCACTAAAAGCGGCAGAATTTTTCAAGGATGTAATATTGAATCAGCATCCTTCACCCCAACTATTTGTGCTGAAAGAACTGCAATCTTCAAAGCTGTCTCTGAAGGGGAAACAGACTTTACAGCAATTGCTATCATAGGTGGTAAAACAGGTAAAAAAATAGATATTTCTAATTCTGCTCCCTGTGGTGTGTGCCGCCAGGTAATGAGAGAATTCAGCAATAATCTCAAAATCATTGTTGCTGCTTCAGAAAATGACTTTAGAGAATACAGTCTTGATGAAATTTTACCTCATAGCTTTGGACCAGAGGCCTTAAATTAATAATAGGACTAGTTCAAAATATCCATATCAATTAAATCATTATAAGCATTCTTAATCTCCTCTTTAGTAAAATAAGGTTTTTTCTCCTGAACTTTTTCTACTAACCGGGTTATAGACAGGTCTTGAGACTCATTTAAGAGAAAGACCAGAGCTGCCCTTAGTTCTAATTCTTTTTCTGTATAATTGCCAAAAAGATCTATAACTAACGAAATTTTCTCTCTATATTTAGCTATAGATTCTTCATCACAGCTAATCACTTTACTATACTTAATACCCGGTGTTATACTTGAACCTATATATTCCCCTTCCTGAATATAATCAATTACCAGAAAATCAGTAGCAAATAAATAATCAAGATCATTGATCAGCTCTATCGAATAAGGCCCATAGGTATATAATTTAAACTCATAAGCAGTTGGAAACGAATATAAAGCCTGTAATAAGAAAACCATTTTTTGCAAAAACATCTTACTTAATCTTAAATCTCTCTGGGACATCTCTCTACTAATCTCTACCAGTAAAGTATACTTCAAAGAATTATCCACTTCTATAACCCCCTCTATAAAATTTTATCCTATCCCTTTAATAAAATATGTCTAAAATTTAAAAAAATGACTATGATAATAAATCTTAGACAAATAATATAATTTGGGATATTTTAAAAGTTATATTTTGATATTTAGTGAAATAATAATATCAAGGCACTATAAGGGGGGATAGCCTATAGAGGTAAATAATAATCACTTTAAAGAAAAAATGAACGAAATGCCCATTGAAAATCATCAGACTGCAGCCTGGATAAATATTGAGGGCCTTCAGGGGAGTGGCCGGGTATTTAACCCAGCTTATCTGGGGGTTGAACAGGCTAAAGAATATGTTGATGAAAACGAAAAATAATTATTAAGTGCCTTATTCATTATAATAGCAGCGGTCATTTAAGCCGCTGCTATTATAATATCCTTAATTATACTGCATTTCTGCTAATCTTTTGTAATTATTATATCTCTCTGTAGCATCTCTTTCGGCCTTAGCAAATAATTCCTCAGCAATTTCCGGGAAGGTATTTTGTATCTGGGTAAAGCGTATCTCTGACATCATAAAATCATGAAGAGAACCAGCTGGTTCTTTGGAATCAAGAATAAAGGGATTTTTACCTTCCTCTTTTAATAATGGGTTATACCTATAGAGATGCCAGTATCCTGTCTCTACTGCCCTCTTTTCCTGAGCTACAGACTTACCCATACCTGTCTTAATACCGTGGCTGACACAGGGAGAATAAGCTATAATTAAGGAGGGTCCATCATAGCTTTCAGCCTCTGTAATAGCCCTGATAGTTTGATTCATATTGGCCCCCATAGCTATCTGGGCAACATAGACATATCCATAACTGATGGCCATCATTCCTAGGTCTTTCTTCTTTGTCCGTTTGCCTGAAGCAGCAAATTTGGCTGCAGCAGCTGTTGGTGTTGCTTTAGATGATTGGCCACCTGTATTAGAATAAACCTCTGTATCATAAACCAATACATTTACATCTTCTCCTGATGCTAAGACATGGTCGAGGCCACCATAGCCTATATCATAGGCCCAACCATCCCCACCAATAATCCACTGTGATTTCTTAACCAAATAGTCTCTATGGTTTAGTATTTCCTGAATAAGTTTATGATTTGAATATTGATCAGCACTTATCACTGAAAGGAGTCTACTGCTTGCCTCTTTAGAACCCTCTCCATCATTCATTTTATCTATCCATTCCTGAAAAACCTTTTTACATTCTTCATTCAGGTCTGAACTGATTCCTTCAGTCATCAGGTTCTTAAGCCTTTCCCTAAGCTGGCTTACTGCTAGATACATACCAAATCCAAATTCAGCATTGTCCTCAAATAATGAGTTTGCCCAGGCAGGTCCTTTACCTTCCCTGGTAGTGGTATATGGTATTGATGTCTCACTGGCACTCCAGATAGAAGAACAACCTGTTGCGTTAGCAATTAACATCCTGTCCCCAAATAGTTGGGTAGCAAGTATTGTATAGGCAGGTTCACCACAACCTGGACAGGCACCATGAAACTCAAGTAATGGTTTAGCAAATTGACTACCCTTGACAGTTGTTTTTTTCATCAGCTTATCCTTATAGCTAACATTATTGGCAAGATACTCCCAGTTTTCTACCTGTCTGGGTATTTCCTCTTCAGCATTTACCATCACCAGGGCCTTGTCAGGTGCCGGACAAATATCAGCACAATTGGCACAACCAGTACAATCAAGGGTACTTACCTGAATACGATAGTGATAACCCTTAACCCCTTTACCCACGGCCTCTTTAGTTTCCAATGTATCAGGGGCATTTTCTTTTTCCTCTTCATCCAGTAAAAAAGGACGAATTACTGCATGTGGACAGACATAGGAACACTGATTACACTGAATACAATTTTCTGTCTGCCACTGGGGAACCATTACTGCTATACCACGTTTTTCATAAGCACTTGTGCCCAGTGGAAATGTACCATCTTCCATGCCTTTAAAGACACTGACAGGTAATTCATCCCCTTCTCTCCTGGCAGCAGGCCTTTTGATTTCTTTCATAAACTGCGGTTCATCTTTAAACGGATATTCTTCTTTCTGGCCTTTAATTTCCTTCCATTCTGCTGGTAATTCAACTTTAACAAGATGTTCCAGGGCCATATCTACAGCCTTATAGTTCATATCAACAATCTTTTGACCTTTCTTTCCATAGGTCTTATCTATAAATTCCTTAAGGTATTGTATAGCCTTATCTATTGAAATAACATCAGTCAACTTAAAGAAAACAGTCTGCATAACCATATTAATTCGGTTACTGAGACCAACTCCCTGGGCAACACTTACTGCATCAATAATATAGAAATCAATATTATTATCTACAAGATACCTTTTGATAACTGCTGGGAGTTTTTCATCAAGTTCATCCTGACTCCAGGGACAGTTTAGTACAAAGGTGCCATTGTCTTTTAACCCCTGTAATATATCGTAATGATAGATAAATGATTTGTTATGACAGGCTATATAATCTGCATTATAGACAAGATAGGAAGATTTGATTGGACTATCACCAAACCTCAAGTGTGAAATTGTAGTACCACCAGATTTTTTACTGTCATAAGCAAAATATCCCTGGGCATATAAATCAGTCCTATCACCGATAATCTTAATAGCCATCTTATTGGCACCTACTGTCCCGTCAGAGCCAAGTCCCCACAACCTACAACTAACAGTGTTTTTAGGTGAAGTATCAACCACATCAGTTTCAGGCAGAGAACTATCTGTAAGGTCATCAACTATCCCAATTGTAAAGTGATCCTTAGAGTCATTTGACTTCAGATTATCAAATACTGAAATTATCTGTGAAGGCCTGACATCTTTTTGCCCTAAACCATAACGCCCACCAATAATAACCGGTTGTTCAGCACTACCGTAAAATAAAGCTTTTAGATCTTCATATAATGGTTCACCAGGGGCACCAGGTTCTTTAGTTCGATCTAAAACAGCTATCTTCCTAACCGTTTCAGGTAATACTTTAAAAAAGTATTTTGAGGAAAAAGGTCTATAGAGGTGAACCTTAATCATCCCTACTTTTTCACCCTGCTTCATTAAATAATCAACTACCTCTTCTATGACATTACAGCCTGAAGCCATTGCTATGACAACATATTCAGCATCTTCAGCACCATAGTAGTTAAAAGGGTGATAGTCCCTATCAGTTATTTTATTAATCTCCTGCATATATTCCTCTACAATATCAGGTAGAACCTCATAAAACCTATTACCTGATTCCCTCTGTTGAAAGTAAAGGTCAGGATTTTGAGCAGTTCCCCTTAAAACAGGCCTGTCCGGGTTTAAGGAATTATCCCTGAAAGACTGTACTGCCTCATAATCAATTATCTTAGCAAAGTCTTCGTATTCGATAACATCTACTTTATTGATTTCATGTGAAGTACGGAACCCATCAAAAAAATGCAAGAAAGGTATTCTGGACTTGATAGCAGCTAAATGTGCTATTCCACCCAGGTCCATTACCTCCTGGACACTACTGGATGAAAGGATAGCAAAACCAGTCTGTCTGGTTGCCATTACATCTGAATGTTCACCAAAAATTGACAAGGCATGGGTGGCAACAACCCTGGCACTTACATGAAATACCCCTGGTAAAAACTCACCTGAAATTTTATACATATTTGGTATCATAAGCAGTAAACCCTGTGAGGCTGTATAGGTAGTTGTCAGAGCACCTCCCTGTAGAGAGCCGTGTACCGCACCTGCCGCTCCAGCTTCTGACTGCATCTCAGTTACCCTGACCTGCTGTCCAAATAGGTTTTTTTTACCCTGGGCTGACCACAAGTCTACCTTTTCTGCCATAGGTGATGATGGTGTAATAGGATAAATAGCCGCCACATCTGTAAAGGCGTATGAAACATATGCTGCAGCTTCATTGCCATCCATTGTTTTCATATTATTTGACATGTTTTTCCTCCATTCGTATATAAACTGTTATTAATAGTATTAAACATAATGTTATTTAAATACCTATTTTACTCTATTAAATAAAAAAAAGACCAAAATAACAGCTAAAATACTACCTGGTCTTATCATACAACACTATTCTTTTAATATTTATCTTTTTTCTAAAGCAAATGAAAATAGCAAGGCAAGAAAACAAAAAAATACTACTAATATAAGAATAAATCTTATATTATAATAATTTGCCAATAAACTCCCTAGTAATGTAAGAAAAGTCATTGGTAATGATATTGTATTTGTCATTCCAATATAAACTGCCCTTTTATTATCAGGTACAACTGAAATAATATAATTCATAAAACCAGGCCAGCCTACTATGGCAGCACCAGAGGCAAAACAAATAATTTTCCACAAGGTAAAATGTAGCATATTAAGTCCTGGAACAAAAGTAAATAATGATAATATAGGTATTAAAATATTGGTAATAACTACAGTTTGAATAGACAATCTATTTGTAAAGTAATGACTGATCAAACCCCACATTCCACCACCAATTACTGTCCCTAAAACCTGATAGCTTATTAATATTCCTATTGAATAATCATCTAAAACCATTAACCTCCTGGCAAATACTATGTATAAAGGCAGAGCAAGAAAACTACTATAATTAAGAATTAAGGTAATCATGACATAGATATAATTCTTATTTGCCATAAAATATTGAGGCATTTTCTTTAAAAATACTATAAAACTCTCTTCTGGCGCTTTCTTTCCCCTTTGATAATCTTCCATTTTAGCAAAGGTAAGTGATGAAAGAATAAAAAACAAACCACCAAGACCAAAGATAATTAAAAATTTTGTTTGGGTAAGCAAAATAGCATTATGTAAAATCAATTTTATTATTATCCCTGCCAGGGCTCCTCCCAGACCACCTAGAAACAATATATACGAAAATAATTTGCCCCTGTCACTCTCTCTGATACTACCCCCAATCAGGTCTAACCAGGGGACATTTATTATTCCATCAGCCAGTCCTAAAAAAGAACACAATAATAAAAAGCCAATAACCGTTTGTAATGATACATCATAAATAAAATATATAAACAAAAAAACAAATATAAATAACCTAAAGAAAAGACTGGCATATGTCATAAACCTGGGATATTTCTTAATCTTAAAGGCATAATAACCCATCATAATCTGGGGGATAATAAAAAGTAGATTCCTTAAAGTTGCTGCCAGGGCAGCAAGATTCATATTATTAGTCAACATATCTATAAAAACAGGAAGAACTGAACCAGATTCAAAGAAAGGATTAGCAGTATAATAAAATATCTCCTCTAAAACAAGGTAGAAAAAATTAGATGATTTCTTACGAAACACCTTTAACATTTAATCAGCCTCCTACTAAATACCTATATCACTATTTTTCTGATTATACAATATTTAAAACTTAGTCTTACCCTGATTATTCATATTTACAATCTTCAAAAATTCTGCTGTATAAAAATATGAAAATTGGCTTCTTCCCCTGATTTAATTGGCTTTCCATATATAAATTTTCCTGAAGAGTTTTTAAGAAAATTAATATTTGCTCCTATACCTATAGAGCTTATAAAATCTTTATCACTAATTCCTTCATCATTACCTTTATAAGGAAAAACACCACCATGATCAATGAAAATAATCCCTTCTATTTTTTTAGTTAATGGTTTCATCAATTGAAGACTTAATAAATATCCCTTATCCCCTGACAGTTTTCCTCCAGGGTAACCCCGTACTGTTGACATACCTCCTAACTGGAATTGGTCAGGTGATGGAAGCAAATCATCTTTTGAATACTGAACTAATCCTTTGAATTGTAATATACTTTCCCATTTAAATCTTTGCTGTCTAAGAAAAGTCCCATTATATTTTAAAAATCTTTTGTCAGTATCGGATCGGGTATGTGTCAAATCATGATTAATAACCCATACCCCCTTTTTATCAATAAATTGAGTGGAAACCCCGAGAACAAAACTCTGTAATCTTGTCCTTAATAATTCTACCCCTGAAAACATGGTGCCTGATTCTGTATTATGTAGTTCTAAATAGCCATATACTTTCTTTTTTAAATCAATTCTCAGGGGATGATTAATACTAATATTTAAATCAGTAAAATCTCCATCTATATCAATATCCTTAAATTCCCCTGAGATAATATCTGTCTGATTTTTATTGTATCCCATACTTAGCCTTGTACCAGATATATTTAGTGGAAAATTATAGGATACAGCTCCAGCAGTACTTCCTTCTGTAGCTATTAAATTGATATTAAATCTGTCACGATATCTAAATAGACTTTTATCAGTAAAGGCCATACCAGTACGCCATTCCCCCGTTTCATTACGGCCACCATTATCACAAAAAATAATTGTCTGTATATTATCTGGTTCCTTTACATTAAAAACTATATCTGTTTCTGCAAATTTTTTCCCAGATTTTAATTTAGCCGAAATCTGCACGTCATTTGTCCTATTAAAGTAGTTTATATTCCTTTCAAGACTATCCAATTTAATAAGATCATCTGATTTCAAACTAATTCTTTTTAAAAAAAAGCTATCCCTGGTATTTTCATTATTTTCTATTAATATTTCTCCCACCCGGCCTTCCACTAATTTAATCCTCACAATACCATTCTTGATTTCCTGTGGTGGAAGAATAGCCCGGGCAGTAATATAACCCTTTTCTATATAAAGGTCATTTATTTTCTTCACAAGACCCTGCAAAACCTTCATATCAATTTTTTTTCCTTCAAAAGCAGCAATTATATCCTCTATCACAGCTGATGATAATATTTTAGAATCATCTGTCACTATTTTATCAATATAAATATCCTCAGCCTGGCCAATTGCAATGTTTACAAGTATTATACATATAAGAAAAACTACTATTTTTTTGGCCATATTTTGTCAACTCCCTAAATTAAATAATCTCAATTAATCTATATCATCCTCGTTATACTCTACCCCAATCACTAAATTCCCATCAGTATCTATTAAATAATAAACAGGTTCAGGGTAATTATAATAGCCATTACTGACAATAGATTTTTCACCTATTATAGGAGCCATTTTCTCTGTAATTCTGGTAATACTATTTTCTGTACTAAATTCATTCTGAATAAAATCAGGGTCATAATTGACAATATAGGCATCTGTTAACATTTTTCTATCCCCTCTTAAATGTAGATAAAATGGTTTGCCTTCGGGATAAAGCTGAAGATCACTGTCATATAAAGTTTTCCTTATATTATCAACCATTACACTATAGTAATCATTATTGATTTTAGCCTTAGTCCCAATTATATTATCTAAAAACCTCATATTATCCACATGACCATTAATCCTAGCAATATCTGCATTCAACTCATCAAATATAATATCATTATCAGAGTATGTCTCTATCTGAACATTATTGGCCATAGTTTTACTACCCCCATTAATAGATATATTTATATCTTCAGGGCCACTGTGAACAAGTTTTCTGAAAAACTGGTTATCAGCTTTTGTATTAACTTTTCTTGCTACATATGCTTCATCTACATTTAAGTCTGTATCTACTGAATAAAGTAAAGACTCAAATACACTTGCATCTAATCTCCCTAATAATACATTACCAGATGTTTCCAGCAGAACTATCTCTGGTGACATAATCTTTTTTACAGTAATATCTCCTTCAGGGACATACAAATCAATTGAACCATTTTCAGCCTCTATCAGGTCAGAAACGAGGTCACCATCATATTTAAGAAATACATCACCAGAAGCCATTTCCAAATGTATACCCTGATAAGCATACATATCGAGTTTACCAGCTGAACCGGCTACAACTCGATTGCCAAATTCTCCAATAGAGCCATTAGCAGCTACCAAATCAACATTTTCTCCCTCAAAATTAACCTCATCATTAGTGTTCTGATTTAATATTGACTGTTCTGCAATTATATAGATATCGCCACGTGCCCTGATTTGATCTACATTAAGATCTCCCATTACTTCCTCAAGATAAATTCCCTGTTCTGCTGTAACAGCAACTGAACCATCTTGAGAATTGGAGGAGTCTATTTTGAAGTAATTTGATTCCTGACCAATAGTACCTGACTGTGCAGTTAATCCTATATTAATAGCAGCTATATTACTCGAAATAGATTCATCATCAGCACTTAAGATAGAGCCATTAGCATTTAATACAGTACTCCCTTCTACTGCCTTTATTTTATTGACTATAACATCATGACTATTATTTACCACTACATCTGCCTTGGCTAACTGACTGATATTTGATATAAAAAGTGATTCATTGTTATATAATTCTATATTGCCATTAGCACTATTAACTGCCGTAAAGCTTTCAAATTTGTTATTACCATTAAGGAGTTGTCCAGCAACACTATCCGTACTTAAGACAGAGGCATTTACTATCCTGCCTGTCCCAGTCTCTGTAATACTGGAGCTGGAGCTTAAATTAACCTCATCTGCAGTCTTAATCTCACCATTTATCTCAACTGCCCCAACATTATCTATTATTACATTTCCACCTGCTGTTTTCTGGTCAATATCATTAATAGTTAATACTTCTTCATTGTGTAGTTCTATCTGACCACTACCACTATTTACGGCTGTAAAGCTTTTGACTGTATTATTTCCGGTCAGCAACTGCTTATCAACACTATTAGTACTAAGAAGTGAGGCATTTACTATCCTGCCTGTTTCAGTCTCTGTAATACTGGAGCTGGAGCTTAAATTAACCTCATCTGCAGTCTTAATCTCACCATTTATCCCAACTGCCCCAACATTATCTATTATTACATTACCACCTGCTGTTTTCTGGTCAATATCATTAATAGTTAATACTTCTTCATTGTGTAGTTCTATCTGACCACTACCACTATTTACAGCTGTAAAGTTTTTGACTGTGTTGTTCCCGGTCAGCAACTGCTTATCAGCACTATTAGTACTAAGAAGTGAGGCATTTACTATCCTGCCTGTTTCAGTCTCTGTAATACTGGAGCTGGAGCTTAAATTAACCTCATCTGCAGTCTTAATCTCACCATTTATCTCAACTGCCCCAACATTATCTATTATTACATTTCCACCTGCTGTTTTCTGGTCAATATCATTAATAGTTAATACTTCTTCATTGTGTAGTTCTATCTGACCACTACCACTATTTACGGCTGTAAAGCTTTTGACTGTATTATTTCCTGTCAGCAGCTGTTGACCTGCACTATTAGTACTTAAGGCAGCTGCCATACTTACCTGTCCATTTATGGTTTCAGTTATTTGTCCACCTGCAGTTAACCTTACAGTACCAGGTGTAGTTAACATACTATCAATAATGGTATTTCCTGAAGATATAGTAGTTATATCCCCAGTGGTATTGTTAATTATATCTGTAATTTTCAATTCCCCATTACTGGCATCCAGCATAATGGTACCAGTATCAGTAGTAAGCAAACCAGTTGTAAGCAGATTACCATTATTACTAATCTCTATACCTGCTTTATTCTCAACACCAGCTACTTCCAGTTGACTGATTGTATTATTTAGTACTACTTTACCTGGACCACTATTTACAGCTGTAAAGTTTTTGACTGTGTTATTCCCTGTAAGCAGCTGTTGGCCGGCACTGTTAGTACTTAAAACAGAGGCATTTACTATCCTGCCTGTTTCAGTCTCTGTAATATTGGAACTGGAGCTTAAATTAACCTCATCTGCAGTCTTAATCTCACCATTTATCTCAACTGCCCCAACATTATCTATTACTACATTTCCACCTGCTGTTTTCTGGTCAATATCATTAATAGTTAATACTTCTTCATTGTGTAGCTCTATCTGACCACTACCACTATTTACTGCTGTAAAGTTTTTGACTGTGTTATTCCCTGTAAGCATCTGTTGGCCGGCACTGTTAGTACTTAAAACAGAGGCATTATTTACCTGTCCATTTATGGTTTCAGTTATTTGCCCACCTGCAGTTAACCGTACAGTACCAGGTGTAGTTAACATACTATCGATAATGGTATTTCCTGAAGATATTGTAGTTATATCTCCAGTAGTATTATTAATTATATCTGAAATTTTCAACTCCCCATTACTGGCATCCAGCATAATGGTACCAGTATCAGTAGTAAGTAGACCAGTTGTAAGCAGATTACCATTATTACTAATCTCTATACCTGCTTTATTCTCAACACCAGCTACTTCCAGTTGACTGATTGTATTGTTTAGTACTACCTTACCTGTACCACTATTTACTGCTGTAAAGTTTTTGACTGTGTTATTCCCTGTAAGCATCTGTTGGCCGGCACTGTTAGTACTTAAAACAGAGGCATTATTTACCTGTCCATTTATGGTTTCAGTTATTTGCCCACCTGCAGTTAACCTTACAGTACCAGGTGTAGTTAACATACTATCGATAATGGTATTCCCTGTAGATATTGTAGTTATATCTCCAGTGGTATTATTAATTATATCTGAAATTTTCAACTCCCCATTACTGGCATCCAGCATAATGGTACCAGTATCAGTAGTAAGTAGACCGGTTGTAAGCAGATTACCATTATTACTAATCTCTATACCTGCTTTATTCTCAACACCAGCTACTTCCAGTTGACTGATTGTATTATTTAGTACTACCTTACCTGGACCACTATTTACAGCTGTAAAGTTTTTGACTGTATTATTCCCTGTAAGCAGTTGTTGACCTGCACTATTAGTACTAAGAAGTAAGGCATCTACTATCCTGCCTGTCTCAGTCTCTGTAATACTGGAAGTGGAGCTTAAATTAAGCCCATCTGCAGTCTTAATCTCACCATTTATCTCAACTGCTCCGATATTATCTATTATTACATTACCACCTGCTGTTGTCTGGTCAATATCATTAATAGTTAATACTTCTTCATTGTGTAGCTCTATCTGACCACTACCACTATTTACTGCTGTAAAGTTTTTGACTGTGTTGTTCCCTGTAAGCAGTTGTTGACCTGCACTGTTAGTACTTAAAACAGAGGCATTATTTACCTGTCCATTTATGGTTTCAGTTATTTGCCCACCTACAGTTAACCTTACAGTACCAGGTGTAGTTAACATACTATCGATAATGGTATTCCCTGTAGATATTGTAGTTATATCTCCAGTGGTATTATTAATTATATCTGAAATTTTCAACTCCCCATTACTGGCATCCAGCATAATGGTACCAGTATCAGTAGTAAGTAGACCGGTTGTAAGCAGATTACCATTATTACTAATCTCTATATCTGCTTTATTCTCAACACCAGCTACTTCCAGTTGACTGATTGTATTATTTAGTACTACCTTACCTGTACCACTATTTACAGCTGTAAAGTTTTTGACTGTGTTGTTCCCTGTAAGCAGTTGTTGACCTGCACTATTAGTACTAAGAAGTAAGGCATCTACTATCCTGCCTGTTTCAGTCTCTGTAATACTGGAAGTGGATATTAAATTAAGCTCATCTGCAGTCTTAATCTCACCATTAATCTCAACTGCTCCGATATTATCTATTATTACATTACCACCAGCTGTTGTCTGGTCAATATCATTAATAGTTAATACTTCTTCATTGTGTAGCTCTATCTGACCACTACCACTATTTACTGCTGTAAAGTTTTTGACTGTGTTATTCCCTGTAAGCATCTGTTGGCCGGCACTGTTAGTACTTAAAACAGAGGCATTATTTACCTGTCCATTTATGGTTTCAGTTATTTGCCCACCTGCAGTTAACCTTACAGTACCAGGTGTAGTTAACATACTATCGATAATGGTATTCCCTGTAGATATTGTAGTTATATCTCCAGTGGTATTATTAATTATATCTGAAATTTTCAACTCCCCATTACTGGCATCCAGCATAATGGTACCAGTATCAGTAGTAAGTAGACCGGTTGTAAGCAGATTACCATTATTACTAATCTCTATACCTGCTTTATTCTCAACACCAGCTACTTCCAGTTGACTGATTGTATTATTTAGTACTACCTTACCTGGACCACTATTTACAGCTGTAAAGTTTTTGACTGTATTATTCCCTGTAAGCAGTTGTTGACCTGCACTATTAGTACTAAGAAGTAAGGCATCTACTATCCTGCCTGTCTCAGTCTCTGTAATACTGGAAGTGGATATTAAATTAAGCCCATCTGCAGTCTTAATCTCACCATTTATCTCAACTGCTCCGATATTATCTATTATTACATTACCACCTGCTGTTGTCTGGTCAATATCATTAATAGTTAATACTTCTTCATTGTGTAGCTCTATCTGACCACTACCACTATTTACTGCTGTAAAGTTTTTGACTGTGTTGTTCCCTGTAAGCAGTTGTTGACCTGCACTGTTAGTACTTAAAGTACCAGCACTTATTGCACCATTCGCGGTTTGAATAATATTTGTCCCAGCTGTAACCGAAATATCCCCACTGCTTTGCAGCTTACTCAACTGAACCGTATTATCAGAATTTAATGTTATCCCGGCAGTACCGCCTTTTACTAGTGAACCATCTATCATTGTAATGATATTTGCTGATAAATCAACAAAACTATTACTTTCAAGACTCCCAGTGAAATCAAATTCTAAATCTGTTAATGCAGTTAACTCTATTTCATCATCAGTAATAATATTATCCCTCACTCTAATTAACCCATGATTAGCATCTGCTCTTAAATTACCTCCAGAATCTATCTGACCCAGGTTAAAGACATTTGCATCACTTGACAGGTATATACCCTTACCTGTAGTAATTGTAGAGGCATTTAATTGTCCAGATGTTCCAACAGTTACTACCAGAGGATTTAATGTAGTACCAATAGTTCCTGTAAGGGCAGCAAGGTCAATATTCCCACCTTCCAGGGCCTGTGGCCGTAGACCACTTTTATCAAGAATTGAACCTGCAGTATTGAGAAAAACATCATTTTTAGCATATATTTCAGCAATATTAAGGTTACCATTTAACTCATTGAGATAGATCTGACTGGCACGGGCAGTTAGTTCTGCATCTGCATTCAAATCAGTTGTCAGGGGATTAATCTCTGTCCCTATGCCACCATTTCCACCTTCCAGAATCGTTCTACCTCCCTGAATTGCTGCCTGACCTGCTGTAGCCACATTATATAACCCATCCTTACCCTTAATTCTGATCGACCCCTCACTATTAACAGTCTTAACATAGAGTGGGCTTTCAGAACCCAGATATACATGGTCCTGTGCTTCAACCTTTATTTCTCCTGTAGCATCTACATCAACTGATTCCCTTTTCAGTACAGTAATAAGATTATTTGTATTATCAACTCCTACATCATCAGCCTCTGCCGCAGCCAGGGCCAGTCTTTCTGTCTCAGTTAGTGTGCCAATATTACCATCGATAACAAGCCTGCCTTCATCTGTACCAACACTACCTGAATTAGCCAATAATGTAACATTATGTCCTATAATATTTGCTTCTTCAATACTTGTATCTGTACTTGTTGTCTGTTTAAAGAGGATTCCCCTGCTGAGGCTGCTTTCCAGTTGTCCTTTAGTCCAGGAGTATCCCTGGGTAAGATCATTTCTCTCAGCATCAGTCAAGGTATATGCCCATTCAGAAGAATAGGTGGTTTCTTTAAACTGCTGATGTAACTGATCATATTCTGCCTGTTTTGTTTCATCAATATATTTATTGGGGTCATAGGCATCATATTGGTATATAATATTACCTTCTGTATCATATTTAATATTACCATTTTCATCAAGTTCAGCTTTTAAATTACGCATCTGCCAGTATTTCTGATAATCCTGTTCTTTAGATTGTCTATAGGCAGTTATAGTTTTCTGGGCACTCTGATCAGCATCGGTTCCAGTTAAAAGCATATCATCCCAGAGATTTTCCAGTTGGTCAATTGTCCTCTCATCCCTTGTTTCATTGGTATTTCCGTCAATTAAGGTTCCATTTTCTGCCTCCAGGCTCACATCTCCCCCCAGGGATTCTACACTTATTAACCTGAAATCCCCCTGAACCTGACGTACTGAAATATTATTATTAGCAGTTGCCTTCAGACCAGCCAGCTCATCAGTACCAATTTGAACATTTAATGCCTGACTATCAGTTCCAATCGAACCAGTTTCAGAAAATAATTCCAGTCGGTTACCAGTAACCACTGCACTATTACCAGATGCTGCCTGGACTATATTCCCCTCTGCACTGAGTTTTACATTTCCCTGTCCAGTAGCAATATTGTTTATACGCAGTTCACCACTAATACTACTAATATTTATATTATTTTGATTGGTCTCAGCTGTCAGTGAACCACTATTTCCGTCCAGATTAACTGCAACAGACTGTAAATCACTACCAATACCATCAGTTGCTGACAGATTAATATTCTGACCTGTAATTATTGACCTTTCTGAGCTTTGAGTAATTGACCCAGATGTTGTTGATATATTAACATTACCCCCGGTATTACTTACAGAATTATCTAATATGACATCAGCATTGGGGCTGGAAACATTGACCTCTCCCTGATCATGACCAATAAAATTAATCCCGATAGTGTGGTCTGCTTTTAAGGAATGGGTATAAACATCACTGATATCCTGTTTATAGGTATCACGTACATAGTAGGTCTTTTTACCCCACCAGGTAGATTCTTCCCATGTATCATGATCAACTAATGAGAAATCACCGGTTTCATATCTATCATATCTATATTGGTAATATGAATCCTGTCCAAGTGTATCAGTATATTCTCCACCAGGTAAATCTACTATAGTATCATCCATTTTCTCTTCCCATTTATCATAATCCCCTTCAGCTCCATCAATGAAGCCTAAATACGAGTCATCCCAACTGGTACCAATCTTATATTTACTACCATCCTGTCCCCTGGTCCAGACATAACGCAGTCCTTCTTCTGGTTGATAACTGGATTGACGGGCAGTGCCCCATGAATTTCCTATTAAATATTCCTCTGAAACCCCATCATTATCCTGGTCATATTTGGCAAGTGTACGCTGACGTACGGTGCCATTAATCCTCTCATACTCTGTTGTTATAGGTACATCCTCACCATTAATATTATACCTTTTAGCTGTATCTGTAATCCTAATAAGCCCAGCAATATCATTACCAGTATCAAGGCCATTAATTACAAGGTCATATTGGGTATTATTTGTCACATTAATTCTGCCATATCCATCCATTACATCTATCTGACCATTTGAACCACCAGTGTTTAAAATTTCTCCATAGAGTTCAACATATCCCCCCTGGACTTTAACACCATCCAGCACAATCCGGTCAGTTTCTGGATTATAGTAAGCTTTAATCCTACCTGTAGGGTCACCGGAAAAACCGGATAATTGATATTTCAGTAGATTACCTGGGTCAGACATATTAGGCCTGCCGTCCTGATACCATTGACTCCTATAGTTATCTATCTGTCCTTCCAGATTTTCCAGAGTCACCTCCCAGTCAGGTATACCACTCTGAATCTTACCATTAATATTAAGATAACGGGCACTGAGATAAACATTATTACCGGCTATGAGGGAACCGGCAGAAGCCGGAAGCTCATTATGACTATAATCAAACGGGAAACCATCAGATATTGTAGCCCATCTGGATTTTGGGTCACCACCGATATGCTGGAACCCATCTACATAAGATTGAGAGATATCCTGCCCGGCACTTAAATTAACTGTATTTGCCACAATATTAGGGGCTGTCTTACCGTCCATACCCTTAATATTAATACTCCCAGCCTCATTGCTTATATTTACTTCACCAGTAAAGTTTGTTATATCACCTACTACTTCAATATTTGGAGCAGGATTATTGTCCAGTGGATTATATGTGTTTCCTACTCTTATTTTAGGGGTTACCGCAGAACTACCGGCAGCCTCTACATTAATTCCAACTGCTTTTCCTGAATCAAGATTACTATTTTTAATATCTGTTGAAGCAATAACTGCCGCCTCATTAAAGTAAACATGACCACCCTTATCTGAGATAGTTAACTTGTTTACCCGCAGAAATTTATCACTGTTATTAATAATACTAATCTCTGTATCACTTGGTGCTTTTAGAGCACCACTACCTGTCAAATTATCGGCTGTAATATTTATATTTCCCCCACGTGCCTTAATGTCTTCAACATTTATAAATGAAACCGGAACATTTTTGCTGGGATATATATCATTTGTAGCTTCATCTTTGGCGGCATAGCCCATTCTGAGCATTCTTTGTTCCAGAAAACTAATCTCTGCATCATAGGCTGCCCGGGCATCCTGATCACTATAATATGCTATGCGGAGTTTTTTCAGTTCTTCCAATCTATCAAACATATTAGAGACCAGATTTTCGTCAGTCAGATAATAATTCACTCCATCACTCTGATTAACTACATTTCCAGCACCATCAAATTCTAGATAAAGTTTATTTCTAAGACCTGCGCGGATAAGTCCATCAACTGTTACTGCTGTACTTGCATCATCACTACTGGAACCACCCTTAATTTCCAGAGAGACTTCCTCGCCTCCAACAATCTTCTTAAAACCATTTGCTACATTTTCTGCCAGTTGCCTATATAAATCTTTACCTGTTCCCTGACCATCTGCCATGGTTGCTCCTTTATCAGTAAGTAAACTGATATCTTCAGCACTCCTCAACTGAGAACCAGTCAAAATATTAATTTGATTATCCTGATTAATGATGGCATCAGCTATAGGGTCAGTCTCAATCGGTAAAGCAGTTTTATTAAATAAATCTGTTCGAGCCACTGATTTTATATTATTACGCTGGCCATCAGCATCACGTCCAGCGAATAAATTAATATCACCATCAGATCGAATATCTGCATTACTACCTATAGAAACCAGATTATCTGTATTTATCTCAGACCTTGTTTTACCCTGTGCTGCCCCCGCATAACCATATGTCTTGGAACTGGTATTAACTTCAATATCAGCCATAGTTAAAGCCGACATGTTTACTGGTCCAACTGTGTCGATATCAGCACCATTTCCCATAATGACTTTGGCATCACTCTGATTTACCCTTATCTGAGATTCAGACCGGGCAATATTAATACTACCACCAGCATCAAGTTTAGTCTTATCCCTTGCTTCAATATCATTAACTGCCCGGAAATTTGTGCCTCCTGAATTCTCACGGTCTCCTACAATATTAATATCTGAATTATCACCAATTATAACCTGGCTGATATGCTTAATATCTGAAATACTGCTGGAAGCTGTACCATTTAATAAACCACCTGACCCTGCTTCAGCATTAAACTCTTTACTTCCATCATCACTCACCAACCAGGGTTTACGGCTGATATTACGGGCCTGGACATCAAGGTCATAAGTTTCCAGGTTGACTCCATCACTGATAATTGTATTGACAGTAGAATCTATGTTATGTTCAACAACGGCCCCACTACCACCAATTACTGCAGCATTTACACTATTGCTCTTTCCATTAAAAGTTGTAGTATGATCAGCATCCAGGACAATACTGTTAGCTTTTAAAGGATTAGTTGAGCTGGCTCCATTTAATTCTGCTGTTGTCTGTGAGGTGCTATTTGTTTTGGCTGTGGCGGCTGCCCCGGTAACCCCACCAGCACTACCTGATTTAGCTTCAGAATATAGTTCTTCATCACCGGTGGCATCAATAGTAAGGGTACCATCAATATTACCACTGGTTCCATCCTGTAGTACAGCAGTTGTTATACTATTAGCAGTGACTTCAGCCAGATTGGCTCCTGCGGCTATAATACCGGCCTGAATTCCACTAACAACGGCCTGTCCTCTGGAGGCATTAGTTGCAGCCAGTCTTAAATCACTATTAATATTCAGCTCAGTACCTATACCATTAATATCTAAACCCCCCAGAGTAGCCACTATCTTTGATTTATTCATAACTTTACTTGATGTTGCATTGGCTGCCAGTAATCCTCCACCAGCTGCTTTAGCATCTGCATAGGCTGAAGTACCATCATCAGGTAGGGCTTCAATAGCCTGAACTAATAAATTATCAGCTGTATAATTACCCCCAGTACCAAGTGAAGAATTAACAGTAGGGTTAAGATTTACTGTTGCCTGGGAAACACCCACTGCTACCCCACCAACACTGATAGCATCTGCTACTGCATCAGCATCTATCATATCTACAGCCCTGACGGCAATATCTCCACTGGTAGTTATTTGAGCATTACTACCGACATAGGCCTCTGTCTTATAACCCTGCACTTCTGCTGTATTTTCAACTATTTCTGTTGTAGCCAGTGAACCGGCTCCTGCACCGATCCCACCAGCCCCGGCCATTGTATGAGTCTTAACCCCACGCTTAGAATCCGCTTCAACAGAAAGTTTTTCTACGGATTTACCTGCAGTCTGGCCAATCTTTACATTATTATTTAAATAAGCTTTTGTCTGTCCTTTTACTATAATATCAGCTACAGCAGCACCTATACCTGCATATATCCCTGCTCCAGCACCCAGGGCCTCAGCAACTACCTGTTCATTGGAATCCAGTCCAGTCCAGTCTGAATCTGCTGTAATATTGACTTCATCAGCGCTTTTAATCTCAGTCTGATTACCCAGGTAAGCTGTGGTCAGGGTCTTATCTTCAATTTTGAGATAAGTAGCACCCAGACCAGCAATACCAACACCAGCTCCTCCCCCCAGGGAAGATGCTTCTATTTTGTTATTACTTACAGCATCTATAGATAGATTTCCGTCTGTATCTATGATAACATCATCACCAAGATAAGATTTAACTGTATTACCCACATTAAGTGAACTATATGAACCACCTAAAGCCACACTACCTGCAATAGCCAATGACCCTGTATCACTATCTACTGTAGTGGTATCACTTGCCAGAACACTGATATTATTAGCAGCATTAACTACTGAACCCTGGCCGATATAGGCCTCAGTTATCCCTTTTACTTCATTATTAAGATCTGAGCCTGCCCCGGCAAATGTACCACCAACAGCACCACCAACAGCCATAGTCTCCAGTTTTTCAATACTATCAGCCTTAATATTAATATTTGCTGTATCATAAACAACCAGATTCTGACCAAGATAGGCCCTGGTCTGATTATTTATATTGTTAATATTGACAGCTGCTCCAACCCCTGCTGAACCACCACCGGCTGCTCCACCGGCAATATTTATTTCATCAATCTCATTATAGGCACTAATATCCACATTCCCTCTTGTAGTGATATCATCCTTAACAGCCGCAGTAACCCTACTGTCAGAGTTTAGAGTAGTAGCTACCCCTGATATCCCGGCAGTACTGGCAGCTGCAGCACTGATTCCAAAGACAGCGACCTCCTGTCTGCCCTCAGCTGAAACATTTACCTGACTGGACCCTGTTATCCGGCTGCCAGTTTCAATCAAACTGGAAGTTATAGTCTGATTAAGATAGTTAGCACTGGCAAGTCCAACCCCTGTACTCTGACTTGCTGCTACACTCCCTGTAGCTGATTTGGATGTGGTATCATTACTACTTTCAAGTTTTACTTTACCAGTAGTCGTAATCTCTGTTCCTGATTTTACAATAGAAGTCGTTTCATCTTTGATTGTATTAATGGCAAAAGAACCTGTAACAGCAACACTTCCACCACCACTACCGGCCACTGCCTCTGTGTAATAATTATTCTCACCCATTAAAGCCCGCAGGTCAAGACTGTCAAAACCATTATATTCAAAGGGAACTTCACCACTCACTTTATTATTCAGGGCCTGGATAGTTAAACTTGCTGTATTCAAATCACTGTTTTCTCCTACATAAGCCCGATACCTATTATCAGAAGAAAGGGTAGCAATCGAAGCACCTACACCAACCATTCCTCCAAATGCCGCACTCCAGGCTTTATTTGCCAGTCTACTGGTATTATCAACATTGATCTTAATAGCACCGATATCACCTGCAGTCTGACTGGTCGTCATATTATTCCCTAAATAGGCCTGGCTAATATTTTCTGAATCAGTTACTGCCAGTGAACCCGCTACTCCTACTTTCAGAGCCCCGGCTCCAGCAATCCCTTCAGCTGCAAATTGATTACTACTTTCAACATAAATGTTGCCAGATTCCCCTTTATCCTGTAGTACCATAATCTCTTGCTCTGTCAATTCAGCACCTGTAGTAAGATTCTCTAAATATACTCCATCTATAGTATCACCAGCAGCTAAATCAGATGCCTGTTTTTCTTCTCTAATTTTTAAAGAACTAATTCCAGCATCCTGCAGGGCAGTGATATCTTCTGCAGTAAGCTCTGTCCCAGCTTTAAAACTAATTTCACCTGAACTGAAATCATCAGCAACAACATCACCGGCAGCTAAGTCTGTAGTATTCTTTGTAACTTTAATATCAACTGTCTTTATATCAAAACCACCAATATTATTATCTGTCTGCCAGGAAGCAATATTATCTGTGGTTAAGGCTATTTCCTGGTCCAGACGGACTCCGTTCATCCCAACTGTTTCGGCCACAACCTGGCCTGCTTCCAGGTCCTGAACTGACTTGAGATTTTTGCTGGTCTTCAGATAGAGACTATATACACCTGCTGTCTTTAAGTTGCTAATATCTGCAGCTGTCAATACAGTTCCTGCTGTCAGATTTATTCCATTAGAATTAATATCATCAGCCAGAACTTCACCAGGCTCTAGGTCTGTAATATACTCTAACTCCCTGTCATTCGTATTCTGCCTGCTAATTGTATTTAGAGTAATATCTCCTGCTTGATTAATCATACTATTACTGCCAATCATGGCTGTAGTATTATTCCGGGTAACACTGATTCCAACTCCAACTCCAATTCCTACTTTTGAAAGCCCATCAATACTACCAACAGCTTTACCACTACCTTTAGAACTAAAATTGGATAGATTGCTGGCTCTTATATCTATATCTCCACCGGCTGTAACACTGCGTGGATTATTCACACTACCACCAATAATTCCTGCCTTAACATCATCATTAATATATGACAAACCAACAGCAGCGGCAGCTGAAAGTGTACCCGGTTTGGCAGTACTATCTCCTCCATCTTCAACTGCTTTATCAGTACCTTTCTGTGAATCTTTATTCTGTTTAAGGGTCTGGGTACTGGTATTAGAAGAATCAGCAGCAAGCTCATCTTCAGATTTTGCCCCTCCAGCACCTGCTTCAGCTACAGCTTCATATCTCCGGTCTGCCTCAGCACTTATCCCTATACTTCCTCCAGCATCAATATCCCGGGCGATAGTTGCTTTAACAAGGGATGTTCCACTATCTACTCTATTTCCGGCATTTAATGAACTATTACTTAAAATAACCGCTGCTGAAGCCCCAACACCTACATTTCCGGACTCGGTATCTCCGATTGCCCGGGCTAAATTATCCCCTATGTTACTGGCATTGAGATTAATATCTCCACTGCTGGTAATTTCACTTCCAGCCCCGATTGTGGCCTGTGTTGTCTGCTGTAGTGTTGCCAGTGCAACAACAGCATCAACAGCTACACCACCCTGGGCACCTGCTTTAGCCCTTGTTTCTGTAATACTCCTTGAATGTGCTGCAATATTTAAGTTTTTAACTCCAACTATTCCTTTTGTGTTATCAGGCCTAATCTGTAGGGAATTGATTCCTGTTGCCTTTATATCCGTAATCTGGCCAGCTGTTAAAACAGTCCCAGTTTTCAGGACAGTACCATCATCTAAAACAATATCTTCACCCAGAACATCCCCACCCAATAAATTAGAGACAGGTACTGGATTACTGTAGCTGGCAATAGTAGATTCAGTAAGTGTATTGATTGCCACTGAGGCTCCTACACCTACACCATCACCACTGGCTCCAGCTTCTTCCGGTAATGCTTTAGCTATAGAAGTTGATCTATTCTCAGCTGTTATATTTAGATCATGGTAGACGTCTACTCCATTCTCATTACTGGCAAGATCTATATTAGCCCCACTGTTAACTAGCGCCTGACTACTATTATCTATCAAATTAAGTCCCAGTGAACCGGCTACCCCTACATTACTGGCACCTGCGCCTGAGCTTGCCTCTGCTGTAAAGACACTGGTCTTCTCCGGCTCTGTATCTGTTCCTGTATTATTCATTATAGCCTCTACTGTCAGTCCATTAACTTCATGTGTTCCATTACCCAGATAGGCATAATTAGTTGAATCCGCATTATTAACCGCTACTGCAGCACCTACACCTATTTCACTATTTACTGTACTTCCTATAGCTGTTGCTGCTGCATCTGTATTATTAGCTGCACTGACTGTTAATTTTCCGCCACTTGTAATATCAACACCATTATTTACAAAAGCATTAGCAGTAGATTTAGCATTATTTGAGGCTACTGCTGCTGCCACACTGACTTTACCTTCACTGGTCTCTGCTGAACCAGCATCTGTTTTCTCGGCATCTGTCTTGCCCTGTTTATCCTGACCGAAATCTGTCAACTCGGTCACTTTAGAATTAACATCATTACCTTCTTCTTTTTCTGCACCTTCTGCACTGGCTTCAGCGGTAGAACTACTGCTCCCGGCATTCTCTGCTTTGAGAGTAACACTGCCGCCAGCATTAATATCTCTATCTGTGGTGACTTCTGCCCTATCATTAACAACTGTTACTGCTGCTGAAGCACCCACCGCCACATTACCTTCTGTATTTCCAATTGCCTCTGTTGTGACACTTCCCTGATTATCTGCCGTAACATTTAAGTTACCTGTCATGGATAAAAGATCACCAATTCCTAAACTGGCTGTACTTATATTATCAACTGTTGACAGGGCCACAACTGGTGTAGTTGCTATACCACCCGCTGCACCTGCTTCCGCCACTGTCTCTATTTCATGATTACCTGAAGCACTAATTTCTACATTCCCTGCATCTATAATCACTGCTCCATCCAGCACCTGAGCCAATGCACTATTATTAACAATATTCATAGCCACTGATGCACCTACACCAACACTATCACCAGTAGCACCATCACCATCAGGTAAAGCTGCTGCTATACTGATAGAATTATTTTCTGCCCTTAGATTAAGATCATTATTATTAAGAGTAGTACTTGCCCCACTGTTAACTAGCGCCTGACTACTATTATCTATCAAATTAAGTCCCAGTGAACCGGCTACCCCTACATTACCGGCACCTGCGCCTGAGGTTGCCTCTGCTGTAAAGACACCGGTCTTCTCCGGTTCTGTATCTGTTCCGGTATTATTCATTATAGCCTCTACTGTCAGCCCATTAACTTCATGTGTTCCATTACCCAGATAAGCTGTATTGGTAGATGTTGCTTTATTTACTGCTACTGCAGCCCCTACCCCTACATTAGTAGTACTATCTACTGCACTACCTGTAGCTGCAGCTGCTGCATCTGTATTATTGGCTGCACTGACTGTTAATTCTCCACCACTTGTGATATTTACTCCATCATTTACTGAAGCCTTAGCAGTAGACTCGGCAGTATTTGAGGCTACTGCTGCTGCTACACTGACCGCCCCTTCACTGGTCTCTGCTGAACCAGCATCTGTTTTCTCGGCATCTGTCTTGCCCTGTTTAGTCTGGCCGTAATCTGTCTGTTCTGCTACTTTACTATCAATAGTACTTGTACCATCGTCTTCCGCTCCACCTTTAGCACTGGCTTCAGCCGTAGAACTACTGCTCCCGGCATTCTCTGCTTTAAGAGTAACACTGCCGCCGGCATTGATATCTCTATCTGTTGTGGCCTCTGCCCTGTCATCAACAACCGAGACGGCCAGGGAAGCACCTATAGCTACATTACTACCTTCAGTATTACCTTTTGCTTCTGTTATTGAAACCCCCTGATTATCTGCTGTAAGATTAAGATTACCTGCTAATGATAATGTACTGGCACTTGTCCCTAAGCTAGCAGTAGTTTTATTATCTGCAACAGTTAAGGCAACAACTGGTGTTACTGCTGTTCTACCGGCTGCTCCCGCTTCTGCCATTGTCCCTATTTCATGATTACCTGTAACATTTAATCCTACATTATTTACTCCTGTAATAACTGCTCCATCTAATACCTGAGCTAATGTATTATTATTAACAATATTCATGGCCACTGAGGCACCGATACCTACACTATCAGCACTGACCCCATCTCCAGCAGGTAGTGCCCTGGCTGTACTGGAAGAATTATTTTCTGTATCAAGAATCAGATTTCCTGAAACCGTATCATTATTAATTATATTGACAGTACTGGCCTGTCCAATTTTAGCCATACTATTATTATTAATTAAATTGACTGCAAGCCCTCCAGCTATACCGACATTAGCGGCACCTGCACCAGAGGTGGCTTCAGCAACAAACTCGTTGACTTCATCCGGGTCATCCCCTGTCTTTTCAGGTGAAATAACTGACATTTGAGACTGTAGGGTAAGTGAACCAATGTTGAAAATCCCATTACCCAGGTATGTGCTATTATTTGAATTAACTTTGTTTAAAGCCACTGCTGCACCTACACCAACTTTGGTAGTACTATCTACTGCACTTCCATCAGCAATGGCAGCTGCATCTGTCTGAATCTTAGAATTTAAGCTAAGATCTCCTAATGCTGTAAGATCTGTTCCATCAGTTATTTTCGCAGTTGCATTAGAATCAGCCATATTTGCTGAAATTGCAGCTGCTACACTGACTGTCCCCTCACTGGTCTCAGCAGAAGCTGCCTCTGTTTTTTCAACCTCTGTTTTACCCTGCTTGTCCTGACCATAACTTAGCTCATCATCTATCTTTTGATTGACATCCTCACCATCAGCCGGGGCTCCATTTTCTTCACCCTTTCCTCCAGAAGCACTGGCTGATGAACTACTCTCTGACATTGACTGATTCTCTGCTGTTATGTTTACATTATTACTTCCAGCAACATTCCTGGCCAGAGAAGCCTCAGTATTATCTTCAAGTAAAGTCGCAGCAATTGATGCACCTATAGCTGTAGTTTCACCCTCTGTCGAGCCAATTGCTGTAGTCAAAACCTCACTGCTATTTTTAGCATTTATTATCAAATCCCCTGTAATATCCAGAGCCTGACTATTATCACTTATTTCAGCAATACTGGAATTTTTAATAACTGATAAGGCCACAACCGGTGTGATTGCTGTTCCACCGGCTACCCCTGCCTCTGCTGTTGTTTCTACCAGGTGAGTTCCAGAAGCATTTAGAGATATCTTATTTCCGTCAGTAATAGCAGCCCCGGTAGCGATTTTGGCCAGGGCCTGATTATTTTTTGCTATATTAATGGCAACTGCAGCACCTACTCCAACACTATCTCCACTGGTGTTATCTTCAACCGGAAGAGAAGTTGCTATCTGTTCTGTATTATTAACAGCATTTATAATAAGATCACCATTATTAAGTTTCAGATTATTTTGAACCAGAGCATGGCTTGTCTGATCTATAACATTAACCGCCAGTCCACCTGCTATACCAAGATTACCACCAGCTGCACCAGAAGTAACATTTGTACTGAAATTACTTGTTGTCTGTGGAGCACCTACAGCAGAATAATCATTCATTCCGGCAGTTACCTCCACAGCACCAGCATTTAATTTCCTGTCACTAACCGCTTTATTGGACGAATCAACTACATTTACACCAACGGCAGCACCTATTGCTGTATCTCCACCATTAACTGTACTGCCATCAGCCGTAACATTCGAATCATTAATCGAATTACTAATAATACTTACTTTACCTGTAACATCTGTAGATGTATCACCACTAATAGAAGCTTCAGTTTCATTATTAATATCACTGATGGCAACTGCTGCTGCAACATTTACACTTCCTTCACTGGTACTGGCCTCATCCTGATATTCTGTGAGCTTTTCTTCTGCCTTACTTGTTTCACCAATAGGGGCTCCATCCTGGTCTACACCTTGAGAAGATGCTATTGCAGTTGTATTAATATTATTATTTGAAAATGCTTTAATCATAACTGTATCAGGATTATTATTAATATTTACATTACTACTTATCTGAGCCTTAGTCTGAGTGTCTATATTGGAAACTGCCACAGCAGCTCCCAATTTATTTGTATTACTACCAGAGGCATCTGCCAGAGAATTAACAATCACATCATTTTCGGCAGATAATTCCAGGTTACCACCTACATTCAAAGTGGATTGGGCATCAACAGTTCCCCCAATTTTAACTAAAGCATTACTTGTTAAATTAGAGATAGCCACTGCTGCATCAGCAGTTGTAATATTTTGTAAATCTGGTGTAGTTACAGAACTTTTAAGATATGTCTTACTACTTAAAAATAAATTGCCTGCTGCCTCTATATCAGTGGAATTAACATTTATCTCTGCTATTGTTTGATCAGATACTACACCAAATAGTGAAGAATTTATTAGTTCTGAACTGGCATCTAAAGTAATATTATTACCTGTCAAATAGGCATTATTTAAGTTAATAGAAGCTGTACCTCCATTGCTTTGCACTGCTTTTATTAAAATATCACCTGGATTATAACCACGCACAGATACCCATGAACCATCATTCATATTAATACTACCAGCACTTATATTTATATTACCACCAGCAAGACTGTCATCACCTTCTGATGCAATTATACCAGAATTATCAGCATCATTAACAGCTACAATCTCAATATTCCCATTTTCATTTACTTCAATTTCTGAGCCGCTCTCTATGTTATTAATATTAACTATATCACTAAAATCAGTCTCCACACCAGAAAAAACAGCAGCTGAATTTACAACACCTGTATTATTAAAATTTCCCGAAGATAAATTTATATCTCTGATAGCATTAATATCCCCATCAATTGATATTGTACCATTTGCATTTAGTGGTATATTTCCAGCCATAAGTTCAGCAACTGCCTCAGCAGAGGGACTAAATTTCGATTCAAAAAAACCATCCATAAAATCATGGGTAGGGGTTACAGCAGTAAGGGAACCAACATTAATTGTAGCCCCTTCTCCAACCATAATTCCGTGAGGATTAAGAAAATATAGATTCCCTCCAATCTCACCATTTTTTATTGAATTTAACATTCCATATATGTAAGATTTATCAGCATGAACCAGATTAATAAGATTTGATGTGCCTCCAGGGAGATACATATTAACAATATTCCCACTGTCTATACTAAACTTATCAAAGGAATTAAAGGCATTTTGGTCACTAATTGTTGAAGTGGTTATTTTAGTAATATTACCATCAACACTAACATCCGTAGCTGTATTCCCATCAGTGATAATTTCCTGGGCATAGGCAGCACTTATTACCAAGCCAAAACAATTATTTAAGATAATAAAAACAATTAATATGATAGAAATAAAAGAACGTATGTAATCCAAACTTAAATTTTCTTCATAATCATAATGAATTTCTTTAACTACCACTTTTATCCCTCCTTAAAATCTGATACTAGTTAAAATTACCTATTGTATTATAGGTAAATTCTATCATAAATCGACAATATAGTCTGTTAATACAACCTTAAAAAATCCTTAACTTTTATATATATTCAAAAAAAAAGATAGCCGAAGCTATCTCTCATTGTGTTTACAATAATATCTTACCCTGTACAAAATTTATAACCAACACCTTTAATAGTTTGAATAGATATAGATTTATCAGAATTCTGTTTTATTTTTTTGCGAACTTTACTAATATGGACCATCAAAGTCCGATAATCACCTAAACTCTCTGCACCCCAGAGTTTTTGATATAACTCTTCACTACTGAATACAATATCTGGATTTTGAGTCAATAGCACAAGTAATTGAAATTCCTTGGGTGAAAAAGCAACCTCTTCTCCCTCTAACAATACAGTGTGACTATCCAGATCAATTGTCAGCCCAGGAAAGAATATCAGTCTTTCAAAGGTATTATCTGTTTCAACTTGTCTTAGCATTCTATTTCTCCGCAGATGAGCCTTAACCCTGGCTATTAGCTCTCCTGTATCAAAGGGTTTACTCATATAATCATCACCACCAGCCATCAAACCCATAGTTTTATCATCAGATGTAGATTTACAGCTTAGAAAGATAACTGGAGTAGATACTTCCTTTCGTAATTCCTGACAAACTTCTATTCCATCAAGGCCAGGCAACATCATATCCAGGATTATCAAATCAAGCTTAACAGAAAAAACATAATTTAATGCTTCTTTACCATCTGCAGCCAAAATCACGTGATATCCTTCGTTTTCCAGATATATAGAAATAATTTCTCTGATATCCTCATCATCATCAACAATTAAAATAGTCTCCCCTGACATTATTTATACCTCCTAAGCCTCTATTGTATATAAGCAATATTTATTCCTTAGTTTTATAAATAGGGAGTGTAAAGAAAAAACTGCTTCCCTTATCAAGCTCACTTTCAACCCATATCTCCCCATCATGATATTCAACAATTTCCTTGACAATAGCAAGGCCTAAGCCACTACTATTGGACGATCCTCTTGCCTTTGATACCCGGTAGAATCGTTCGAAAATATACGGCAAATCAACCTGTGGAATACCAATACCTGTATCTGAAACCTCTACCAGAAGTTTTCTTCTATCACTACTAATATTAAAATAAAGATCAATATTACTACCTTCAGTTGTATATTTAAGCGCATTATTTAATAGATTTATAAAAACCCGTTCTAATTTTCCAATATCTACCATTACATGCAAAAATTCTAAGCCAGTATCATTTTGACATTCAGATGGGTAATGAAAGACAAAAACTATATCCTTATCTTTCATATCAAAATTGTACTTTTCAGCCAGGTTTTCTATCAATGAAATGACAGGAATCCTGCTTAATGTTAGTTTTGATTGTCGGGCCTGTAGTTGAGATAAATCAAATAATTCCTGTACCATATGATTTAAATAATTTATCTTATCAATAATCCGTCTTAAATATTTTTCTTGTAGAGCAGGTTTTTTTATTATCCCATCTAGTATAGTATTTGCATACCCCTTAATTGCAGATAAAGGTGTTCGAAAGTCGTGTGATATATTTTGTATTAAATCCTGTAGAGATTTTTCTGACCTGGAAACAGCTAGATAAGACCTATTTAACTCCTCTTTTGATTTCTGTAAAGCAAGAGTCCTTTCTTCAACCTTTTCTTCCAGATTAGCATTTATTATTTGAAGTTTATCTTTTAACAATTCTACCCTGGAAAAACTTTCAGAAAATTTCCTGGCCAGGACCAATGATTGAGCAAATACAAATATTAATAAACCCCAGGAAGATAAATTACCCCTACTAACAAAGTTTCTCAAAAAGTGCTTACCGTTATCTGCCAGAATAATACTCAAAAAAATAATATCATTAAGGGTACATAAAATAAGAATTATTACACCAACCCCTATAAAATAAGCACCTTCCCTACTTCGATAACAGATAATGGCTACAAAATAAAGGACATATAAAAATACAATAATTGAAAAAACTTGATAAATAGGATTAAAAAAGGTAAATACCCTGACTGGTGTTAGTAATACCAACAGAACAAAAACCGCTGCAAACATCTGGATAAATTTGTTTATTTTTCTGGACACATCATCAGGATAAATGTTTTCTAAAAATAATAATACTAAGGGTACCCCTAAGTAATACGATAGGGTTTGTATATTATGGGCTAATTCCCAGTTGAATTTAGGAAAAATTTTAATAAAATATATTTCCCCAACCAGTAGGGTTCTAAAACTAATTAATAATGAATATATCCCAAAACAAAGGGTAGACCTATCTTTTGTCCTAAATATAAAAAGTGCAAGATGATAAAATCCAATAATAAATAAACTACCAAATAAAAAAAGTTCAAACGCTAAGTTCTTACTATGTAATTTACTGATTTGTGATGCAGACCCTATCTGAAGACTTTCCAGAATCCCTCCACTACGATGTTTAAAATTAGCTGCCTGAATAAGCAGCTCAATACTATCTGTTTCCGGTTTAAAATATTTCACTTGAGGTAAATATTGAGGAACCATTTGTTGTTTATTTAATGCTACCTTACCAGCCGAAGCAATTACTTCACCATTAATCCAGAGCTTATAGGAGGTAAAGATCCGCGGAATTTTAATTCCTAGCACCTGATCACCATCATAATCAATTACTAATCTGTAAGTAGCATAACCATCACCTGACAGCCTCTGTTTATTAATTTGATAATTATTCCAGGCTCTGGGAAGTGTAATCAATCTTCTATTTTTTATTACGTTACTCCCTATAAAATCACTAGGCCTGTAAAAGACCTGCCAGTAAAATTCCCATTGGCCATTCAAAGATAGAATACCCTGTTCTTCCCAATCCCAACCTCTTAAATCTAGTCTACCGTTGACCGCTTCAGGTTTATCTGTATATTCAAAAGAATTAGAAAAATAAACCAGCATCAAAACTATAATACTTATAAGTATTATTACCATATTTCTCACTATGTTTTTGCGCATAATTAATCACCAATAGTCTTAGTTCGAAAAATGTCGTATTATGTAGTTTATTATATCTCATTTGAACTATCTTGTAAATATTAAAGAAATAAAAGTCGCTGTTTGTTTTTAAATTTTCTAATAATATGTTTCGTTGTCTAGTTTAATATCCCCTGATTCCTAAGATAAGTTCTTCATTATCAATCCAACTCTGCACAGAAATTACAGCATAGTTTTTTCTACTGTTCCTGATATATACATTTACTATACCACTATTGATAATTAGCTTCTTACATAAACTACACGGCTCTGAATTTTCAATGAGATTATTATCCTTAACACTCTTTCCAACCAAATACAAATCAGCCCCAAGAGTTTCTCTTCTACTGGCTGATAAAAGTGCATTCTGTTCAGCATGGACACTGGCACATAGCTCGTATTTGGTACCCCGGGGGATATTTAATTCTTCCCTAATACAACTGCCCTTTTCATTACAATTAGTACACCCCCTGGGAGAACCATTATACCCGGTACTAATTATCTCATCATTATTAACAATTACTGCACCATACCTCCTTCTTAAACAGGTACTCCGTTCCAGTACTGCTTCTGCAATATCCAGATAATAATTCTTTTTGTCAATTCTCTCCACATTACTCACCTTTACTAATATTTAATTGCTTTTCCTTGTCCTGCCAGGGATCTACATGTACCAGAACATCTTTAACATTGGCATCCATCTCTCTGAGTTTATCACTTACATCAGTTGCTACTCGATGTCCCTCAATAACCGATAACTCCTGTTCTACTGCAACATCAAGGTCAATAATCACTTTAGAGCCATAAGACCGGAGTTTTATCTGGCCTACCCCTTTAACACCCTGAACAGTTCGTGCAATCTCTCTATATTCAGCAATTTTTTCCTGGTCAGGTGTACCGTCCATAAGTTCATTGATTGATTCATTTAAGATTCCAATACCTATTTTGACAATAAAGACAGCAACTAACAAACCTGCCAGTGGGTCAAAGATGGGATATCCCAGTCTTGCCCCTGTGATACCAATTAGAGCTGCAATAGATGATAGGGCATCTGAACGGTGATGATGGGCATCAGCAATAAGCCCTTTACTATTTATTTTTTTACCTATTTTAACTGTATACTGATAAAGACCTTCTTTAGTAAAAATTGAAAGTACTGCAACCCAGAGGGTTATTTCACCAGGAATAGCTATTTTACCAGAAAAAATATTCACTACTGTATCTTCAATTAACATTAACCCGGTAAATAACAAGATAAACCCCAGTATAGTAGTACCAATCTGTTCAGCCTTCCCATGCCCATAAGGATGTCTTTTATCAGCAGGTGACTGAGAAACCTTGATACTAATCAGAATAACTATGGTTGAGGCCATATCAGATACTGAGTGTAAACCATCAGCTATTAGAGCCTTACTAGCAAAGGCAAAACCAGCAGATATTTTAATTGTAGATAATAAAATATTAATCAACAAACTAATAAAACTGGCCTTTCTACCAGCACTATATCTATCCTTCTCAGCTAACATGATCATATCCACTCCCGAAGTAAATATTCGAACACCCTTTTATTATATGCATTTAATTATATTCTTGTCATAAAACCCACAAAAAACAAATTAAAAAGCCCTGACCAGTGAACAGTCAGGAAATAAATATCGGAAAATAGTATCTTGTTTTTACTCAACATAATCCTTTAGTTTGCGACTCCTGGTAGGATGTCTTAATTTGCGCAGGGCTTTGGCCTCAATCTGTCTAATCCTTTCCCTGGTAACTCCAAACTCTCTACCTACTTCTTCCAGGGTTCTATCCCTTGCATCTGCAATACCAAAACGCAGCTCCAGTATTCTTTTTTCCCTATGTGACAGGGTATCTAATACATCATTTAATTGTTCTTTTAATAAGGTATTTGAAGCACTTATATCTGGCTCAACAGCTTCTTCATCTTTTATAAAATCACCAAGATTACTATCTTCTTCCTCACCAATTGGTGTTTCCAATGAAATAGCTTCCTTGGAAATTTTTTGTATCTCTCTTACCTTATCAGGTGAAAGATCTAACTCCTTACCTATCTCTTCTGGTGTTGCTTCCCTACCCTTTTCCTGAAATAATCTCCTGGAAACCCTTATTAATTTATTAATCTTCTCTACCATATGGACAGGTACCCTGATTGTTCTACCCTGATCAGCAATAGAACGGGTTATTGCTTGACGTATCCACCAGGTAGCATATGTACTAAATTTATAACCCTTGGTATAATCAAACTTTTCCACAGCTTTCATTAATCCCATATTACCCTCCTGGATTAAATCAAGGAACTGCATACCCCTGCCGAGGTATTTTTTAGCTATACTCACAACCAGGCGTAAATTGGCTTCAACCAGCCGCTGTTTAGCCTGCTCATCACCCTGTTCTATCCTTTGGGCAAGCTCTACTTCCTCTTCAGCACTCAACAGATCTACTTTTCCAATCCCCTTTAAATACATTCGAACATGGTCTGCCATACCTTTACCCTCTGGTACATAATCAATACTATTATCTTTTTCATTGTCTTCACCATTACCTTTATTAACTACTTCTTCTGCTTTCTTTATATTTTCCTTTTCGTCAGACAAAAATAGTCCTCCCTTTATAAATAATTATTTATCTAAAGACTTTCTCTCTAATTTCAAATCTATTTATTAATAGTTAAAGATAGACAACAAAAATCCTGCAAATTTGATATTTTTTTATAAGAATTATTCCCTTGTTTGCTTACAAAGAACTGCTTTAATAGCAGTATAACTTACTTCATCAGGTAAAACCTCTTTGATTGGTTTAAGTCTATCACTACCCTGTTCTTCAACAGCAGCAGTTATCTTATCCTCATATTCATCCGGGATTAAAAAGTCTATATCAATGTCTAAACCTTCCTTATAACACCTAAAAATATGGTTTTCAATCGTATTAGTAGATAATTCACGTTCTTCAGCAATATCTTTAATCCCCTTACCTGCTTTAAATAATTTATAGCTCAGCAAATGACTATTTCTGGTGCTGGACGATTGTTTAACTTTTACCCTGTTCACCTGATCTTCCAGACCATTTTCTGTTACATACATCCTGATAGCCTCCATAAAACGCTCACCATATTTAGCAAACTTAAGCTCCCCAACACCTGTTATCTTAAGCATAACTCCTTTTTTAACAGGGTAATAGCGGCTCATCTCCCTTAGAGTACTGTCATGAAAAATTATATATGGTGGAATACCCTCTTCTTTAGCAATTTCCCTGCGCAACTCTTTTAAAATCTCAAAGAGAGGGTCATCAAGACTAATCTTATGTGCTTTCTTTTCTACCCTCTGTTCAACACTTTCATTACCCTTTAATACCCGATAGGAACGTTCATTTAATTGGACTACAGGGTATTTACCTTCAGTTATCTTTAAATAATTATCCGCGGCCAGCATATTAATCATATCCTTAATCTCTTTAATTGTATAAGAAGGCATGATATCATAGGTTGACAGTTTATCAAAATTATTTTGCAATATTTTTTTACTCCTGGAACCAGCCAAGACCTGAGCAACAGTAGTAATCCCCCAACTTTGTTCTAGACGATATACACAGGATAGTATTTTCTGTGCCTCTTTGCTTATATCTACTAATTCTCTATCATCATTACAGTTACTACAGTTGGCACAACTTTTAGCAACATTTTTATCTCCAAAATAATTTAGAATATAAGCACGCAGACATTGTGAGGTATGACAGTAGTCAATCATCTTCTGTAGTTTCTCCAGCTGTTTCTGTTCTCTAGCAGGGGAAACTTCATTTTGCTCAATTAGAAATCTCTGAATATGACTGTCTCCAGAAGAATATAATAAAATACATTCACTGGGTTCACCATCTCTACCTGCCCTACCTGCTTCCTGATAATATGATTCTATATTTTTCGGCATATTATAATGTATTACAAAATGAACATTTGATTTATCAATCCCCATGCCAAAGGCATTGGTAGCTACAACAATATTAATCTCATCAAATAAAAAGGCTTCCTGTGTTTCATGCCTCTCCAAATCAGTTAAACCAGCATGATAACGTCCTGCACGGTAACCGGCATTTAATAAAACTTTTGTAAGCCTATCTACTTCTTTACGGGTAGCAGCATAAATAATACCGGACTCAGAGCTATTTGATTTAATATAGTTTAAAATAAACTGCTCTTTATCAATACCTTTACGTAAAGTAAAGGTTAAATTCCCCCGATCAAAACCACTTATATATAGTCCGTGATCCAGCAAAGCCAGTTGTATCGCTATATCATCCCTGACTTCCGGGGTAGCTGTGGCTGTGAAGGCTGCAACAACCGGCCTATTATTTAAGTTGTTTATCATCTTAGCAATATATAAATAACTGGGACGGAAATCATGTCCCCATTGAGAAACACAGTGTGCTTCATCAATAGCTATTAAAGAAACCTCCAGAGAATTCATTAATTGACAAAACCTTGGTGATTCCAGACGTTCAGGGGCTATGTAAATTAATTTATATTCACCCTGTCTAGTCCTATCCAACCTTTCATTTAACTGCTGATATGTAATTGAACTATTAAGAAAGGTAGCTGGTATTCCCATCTCATCCAGGGCATCTACCTGATCCTTCATTAATGATATTAATGGTGAAATAACAATAGTGACCCCGGAAAAAAGCATTGCCGGCACCTGATAACAGATTGATTTACCAGAACCAGTCGGCATAATAGCAACTGTATCACTTCCCTTTAAAATACTATTGATAACCCTCTGCTGACCTTCCCTGAAACCTTGATACCCATAATATTTCCTTAAAATTTCTTTAGCTTTTGCTAACAAAACAAAAACCCCTTATTAAATAATATTTAAAATTCAAGTTAAATATTAATTCTAGATAAGGGGAGTTTTTCCTTCATAAAAATATAATTATTCCTTTATTTGAATATAAAAAGCCACACCATTATCCTCATTATTAACCCAGACCGACCCATTATGAAGTTCAACAATAAGTTTTACAATAGCTAAACCAAGCCCAAAACTACCCTCATAACCCTTCTTATATTTCTTGAAGATATTTTCCAGATTATCTTCTTCAATCTCAGGGCCGTCATTCCATATTTTAAGAGTATACAATAAATTATTCTCAACATCTTTACCAGGTAAAACTTCACTTTTAGCTAATTTAATAGCTATCACTGATTTAGCATAACGAACTTGATTATCAAGAAGGTTTTCCAGGGCTATCCTTAGCTTTTCTTTATCCCCAATTATTATAGTAGGTTCTAAATCTATCTTCCAGTCTATATCCAGACTCCGCCATTTGAAATTACTTACCGTTTTTCTAATTAATTCTGCCAGGTTAAATTCTATCTCTTCCACTTGATGTTTAGAGAGATACTCATATTTAGTATGTCCCAGGAGAAAATGAACCCTCTTTTCTAATCTAACAGTCTCTTCAGCAATAACTTCTAATGAGTTCTCCAGGCTATCTTTAGGAAAGATACCATCATTAATCGATTGGACATAACTCTTAATAACCATTACCGGTGTCTTTAATTCATGAGAAACCTCCTGTAAAAAAGACTGCTGTTTTTTATTATATTCAACCAGCTGTTCTCTCATCCAGTCTATCGTCTCTGACAGCTGTCCAATTTCATCACCACGTTCTAAAATAACAGAATGATTCCAGTTTTTTTCAGCAATTACTTTAACCTTCTGCTGCAGCTGTGTCAAAGGCTTTGTTAAATTTCTGGCAATAAAGATAGAAGCAATCCAGCTAATAAGCAGTACAACCCCTATAGCCTGAATAATCTTGAGAAATACATCTGCAACCAGATTATCACGGTACCTACCTTCTAAGTAAGAAACTAAATAACCCTCTTTTCCTGCTAACTCAACACTGGAGATAATATAAAAATATATCTCCTGATTAATTTTGGTCTGATAGTGTTTTTTCTTTAAGCTTTGTTTTTTAATATTACCCCTGAGTGCTTCTATAAAATCTAAAGAAACATTCTTTCTGCTAATTTCCTTTTGAATATTTCCTTTTGTATCCAGAAACAAATGTTCTATTATTCTGAAAGAAAGAGGAGGGTGATTAGCATCTTCTTCAAGATGGGGGAAGGGAAGCTGCTTAGGTTTCTCTTCTCCACGTGGTGAAAATGGTGACGTAGGTTTGGAAGTTGAGGTGAATCCCTGATCAACAAAAAATTCATTCTGGTATTTAATTATAAATTCCTGATGCTCTTCTAGCCTAGCATAGGTCTCTTTAGTAAAGGAGTACCTTAATACAGTTGGTACAAGCAGAGTCAACAGTACTGAAAAAATACCCAAAATAAGCCCGAGAATAATCCAGATTTGAGTAGCCAGTTTTTTTTCTTTAAAAAATCTAAATATCATTTATCCACCAACTTATATCCATAACCATAAAGGGTTTTAATTTTTAACCTTGGAAGTTTTTTCCTCAACCTCCTGATCAAGTCATCAACTACCCTTTCTGTTCCAAAATAATCATTTTCCCAAATATTATGTAAGATTTGCTGTCGTGAAAGGGCCTGTTGTAAGTTGTTTATAAAATATTCTAAGAGATCAAATTCTTTGGAAGTCAATAAAATTTCTCGACACTCCTGCTCATCCAATATACTTCTTTTTTTTATATCAATATTATACTTAGAGTAATTTATAGTAAAATTAACAGTTTTTCCATAAAATCGTTCCAATAATTTTCTTGTTCTAATAACCAACTCACGAGGTGAGAATGGTTTTGCTAAATAATCATCACTCCCCTTTTCCAAACCAGTTATTCTATCCAGGTCAGCATCCCTGGCAGAAATAAATATAACTGGTGTTGTCGGGTATTTCTCTTTAATATCAGCTATCAACTGATAGCCATCAATATCTGGAAGCATAATATCAAGAATCCAGAGATGGGGGTTTTCGGAAATTACCTTTTTAGCCTCTAAACCCCTGAGAAAAGACTTAACCTTCCATCCTTCATTCTCTAAATAAGAGCTTAATAACTGATTTAAATTGTTTTCATCTTCTAATAAATATATATTATAACTCATATAAAACACCTCTGAACTTAATATTCTACAAAATCTGCTAAAAACCTTTTTTAACACTACTCATAACTAAGTGCTTTGACAGGATCCAGTCTGGAGGCCTTAACAGCTGGATAAATTCCAAAAAACACCCCAACTATCAAGGAAAAAACGAAGGCCAGAACCACTGTGAAAATTGATACAACAAAGGGCCAGCCGCCAATCCTGGCAATACTAAAGGCAGCCAGAAAACCAATGATAATCCCTAAAATACCCCCAAAACTACTTAAGGTCAGGGATTCAGCCAGAAATTGTCCTAAAATATGCCTCTGTTTAGCACCCAGAGCCTTACGAATCCCAATCTCTCTGGTCCTTTCTGTAACCGAAACCAGCATTATATTCATAATCCCTATTCCACCAACCAACAATGAGATTGCTGCTATCCCACTAAGCATTAATTTCATACTATTATTAACCTCATTAATAGTCTCCAGGATTTGGTCCTGACTCATTATACTAAATTCCTCATCTTCATCAAGATAATTATTTAAGAGATATTCAATCTCTTCAACTGCTTCATTCGCTTTATCTGCCGATGAGGCCTGGGCTATAAAACTTTCAATTGTCTTACTACTTGTTATTTTTAGTAGTGTAGTAACTGGAATATAGGCCTGTTCATTTAAATCACCGGTTATACCCCTATCCTTTTCCTCCATCACACCTATTATCTGGAAGAGATAATTACTATCATTTAAATTAAAGGTAATAGTTTCTCCCAGGGGGGTTGAATCCTCAAATAATTCTTCAACCAATTCAGACCCTAATACTATCACATTTACAGCATTTTCTAAATGATAATCATTAAAGAAAATACCCTGTTCAGGGTAATATTTATTAATTTCCTGATAATTTATTCCTGTTCCAACAAGGGTTGCCCTGTAATTATCTCCCCCTTTGATCAAAAGGCCAGTTGACTGGTTCTGTGGTACAATTTGTTTTACTGAAGGACAGTAATCCACAATTGCTTGACCCAGTTCAAGGTCAAAGATGTTACCACTCTCACTGCTAATACGCCCAGGCCTACCCCTTCTAATCCCAGGACTAATATCAATCAAATTAGACCCCAGGTTAGAGATACGGGAAGCAACCTGTTCCTGAGTACCAGACGCAATAGAAACCACAGCAATAACGGCAGCCACACCAATAATAATACCTAGCATTGAAAGGAGTGTACGTAATTTATTACTATTAAGACTGGCAATAGCTATCTTAATTGTTTCCTGGATCACCTGATCACCTCATCCCATTTAATCATACCATCAATTAGGTAGATAATCCTCCGGGCGTGCTCGGCTATCTCTTCTTCATGGGTTACTAAAATTACAGTATGTCCCTGTTCATTTAATTCATGAAAAATTTTCATAATATCCTTGCCAGTCTTACTGTCTAGATTCCCAGTCGGTTCATCAGCCAGAATTAAAGAAGGGTTATTAACCAGAGCCCGGGCAATAGCCACCCTTTGCCTCTGCCCACCTGATATTTCATTAGGAAAATGCTTGAGTCGGTGGCCAAGTCCAACCCTTTCCAGTGCTTTCCTGGCAATCATTCTTCTTTTATTTTTCTTTACCCCGGCATAGATCAAGGGTGTTTCCACATTCTGCATAATAGTAGTCCGTCCTAATAAGTTAAACTGCTGAAAGACAAAGCCTATATATCTATTCCTTATCTCGGCCAGTTTTTCTTCTGACTGCTTGGAAACATCCTCATCCTCAAGATAGTACTTCCCTGAACTACCCTGGTCAAGACATCCCAAAATATGCATCAAAGTAGATTTGCCTGAGCCAGAGGGGCCCATAATAGCAAGCATTTCCCCTTTTTTAATCTCAAAAGACACCTCTTTTAAGGCCTTGACCTCTATCTGACCATTCTGATATACTTTACTCATTTTTTTTACTAACAACATATTTATTGTCACCTTCTCATGGGGCCCATCATTGGAGAATCACCGGTCTTTGATTACTGGATTCTATATCCGGTGATTGTGCAAACTGAAAGGTATTCAACATTATCTTATCTCCTACCTCTATTCCTGACTCAACAGCAATCTTTAAACCATTACTTATACCAGTTTTAACCGGAATCTCCTCCAGTTTACTATCTTCATATTTCATAACATAAGCTTGGCCTTCCTTATTATAAATAGCTGTAATAGGTATAATAAATTTATCGTTGACAGATTGTATTATTATCTCAACATCAGCAGAATAACCTGGTTTCAGGTCAAAATCACCCTCTTCAAGTAAGACTGTAACAGGGACTGTTACTACACCACTATCTTCCTCTGCCTCCTGTTCAATATATATTACCTCCCCAAATAACTGCTGACCAGGCAGGGCGTCTAGAGATACTTTTGCTTTCAAACCAACTTTAATTTTAGAAATATCAGACTCAGGAATATCTACCTCTACTTCATAACGACTATTATCAATAATATTTACAGCAGCTGTGCCACCACTTACATTATCACCCTCTTCAACCTGAATATTTGTTACTAAACCAGTAATAGGGCTTTTTAATTCAGTTGCCTCCAAATCCTCTTCTGCCATCTTTAAATTTATTTCCGCTTCTTTAATTTCATTTTTTGAACCATTTATCATTGCTCTTGTATATTCATTTTCAGCCTGCAAATATTCTAATCTCTCCTTTGTTTTATCTAATACAATTAAAAGATCCCCCCTTTTTACCACGTCACCTTCTTTAATTATAATCGAGTCTACTGTATCACGTGTCTCTGAATTTCGAGAACGAAATGAAACCTCTCTCTCATTGACAGGATTAATATACCCATTAACAGAAATGTTTTCCTCTAAATTACCACGACTTACTTCATATAAGCTAGCCAGATTTATATCCCTGTGGGTAAGATGAGAGGGATCTACTTTTATATATTTATTAATGAAAAAACCAACTATTGTTAAAACTATAATCAACAAGGTAAACATCTTCCCATGTTTTTTAAACAATTCTAATCCTCCTCAAACTACCCTTATTTTTTGAGCTAAGCTGAACTTGCTTTTTTAAGCCTATTTCTAATACTATTAACAATATCATCCACTATATCATATAAAACAGGGATTACTATTAGAGTTAAGATAGTTGAGAACAAAAGACCAGCAATTACCACAATTGCCATTGGCTGCTGTTGTTCTGAACCCTCTCCTATCCCTAAGGCCATAGGAACCATTGCTAAAACAGTTGTCAAAGTAGTCATCATAATCGGCCTTATCCTGATCTGCCCTGCTTCCAGGATAGCCTCTTTTCTACTCTCATTCTCCCGCCGGGTATTGATATAATCTATCATCACAATAGCATTATTAACTACTATTCCAACCAGCATAATAACACCTATAAAACCCTGAACACTGAGAGAAATACCGGTTAAAGTCAGACCTAAGACAGCCCCCACCAGAGAAAGTGGAACAGTAAACATAACCACCAGAGGGTAAATTAATGACTCGAATTGTGCAGCCATTACCATATAGACCAGTATAATCGCCAGGATCATAGCAGTAGCCAACTGGCTGAAAGAGCTTTTCATGTTACCAGCATCACCACCATAGCTTATGGTATAACCTGAAGGGAGAGAAAGACTATTAATTTTACTCTCTATGTCAGCCTGCACATCCCCCAGGGCCCGACCAAATATACCTGTCGAAACTGTAGCAATCCTCTCCTGGTTTTCACGTTCTATGGCATTATAGCCAGTACCTTTAGTAACCTCTGCTATCTGACTAAGGGGAACCGTAATTCCCTTGGAAGAACTTATTTTTAATTCCTTTAGTTTATCAATGGTATTCACCTGACTTTTTTCCAGTTTGAGGATAATATCATACTCTTCACCATCCTCGGTATAAGTACTGACAGTGCTTCCATCAACTGCCTGGTCAACTGCCGAGGCTATACCTGATTCTGTAAAGCCTAATTCCTTAGCAATCTCCCTCCTGGGGATGAGCTTAATCTCAGTTCTACTATCCTCCAGACTGATATTCATATTTCTAGTTCCAGGGGTAGCCTTAATCAATTCCATGATACGGTTAGAGATATTTGATAATGTCTTAAGATCAGAACCGTGAATACTAACCTCAATATCTCCACCACCCTTACCCCTTCTGCCCATCATAGAGTTCTGGGCAGCTACATTGATAGTAGCTCCTGCTATATCTTGGAGTCTATTTCTGACCTCTTCAGCAACCAGGTCTACACTCCGGTCACGCTGACTCAATTCCACTAACTCCAGGTCTATTGTTGCACTATTATCATCAGCAGAACTGTAGACAATATCAATTTCTGGTATATCTTCAAGGCTGGCCTCTGCTTTTTTTAATAAATTAACAGTCTTCTCTACCCGGGTATTTTCGGGTAAGTTAATATAAACACTGACACTTCCCTGATCAGAAGAAGGCATATACTCCATTTTTAACGGGATTAAGCCAGTACCTACACCAAGCCCAAAGGAAAATAGCCCCAGGAAAATAATGCCCATAACTAAATATCTGTGTTCCAGGGACCAGCGTAAAATATTTTGATACTTACCTTTAACCAGGCCAAATTTACTCTGACCATTTTCTCTATCCCTTTCTGTTTCCTTAACATGTAGTAATTTAGAAGAAAGCATTGGTACAAAGGTTAAAGCTACAAATAGGGAAGCAAAGAGAGAAAAAGCTACTGTTAAAGCCAGGGGAGAAAAAATCTGTGCTAACATATCCTGAATAAAAACTACTGGCAAAAAAACAGCCGCTGTTGTCAGTGTTGAAGCAATAATCGCTGTAACGACTTCAGAGGCACCATCTTTAGCTGCTTTAATTCTATTAGAACCAAGCAGACGGTGTCGATAAATATTTTCCAGAACCACAATAGAATTATCCAACAACATCCCTACACCCAGTGCCAGTCCACCTAAAGACATCATATTAAGGGTTAAATCCCCAAAATACATCAAAGCAAAAGTTGCAATTACTGAGGTAGGTATGGCAGTAGCAATAACTATCGTACTCTGTACATTCCTTAAAAAGAGAAAAAGGATTATAATCGCCAGTATCCCACCTATCATAAAATTCTGCCCTACATTGGAAATAGATGTTTCAATATTTTCAGCCGTATTTCTCACAATATAAACATTAAGATCAGAGAGGCTCTTCTCTAGCTTATTCAACTCTGCCAAAGTCTTTTCTGCAACTTTAACAGTGTTAGCATCACCCTGTTTTCTAATTGAAAGCCCTAAACTCTGCTCTCCATTCAAAAAACTATAACTTTCCTGTTCAGCAAAAGTATCTTTTACAACCGCCAGCTCTGTTAAAGGGATCTTCTCTCCCTCTGAACTTAAGATGCTAAGTCCCTTGATATCATCAACACTATTAAATTCTCCATTGGCCCTTAGGGAAATCTCCTTATCACCCTCATTAATACTGCCTACCGTCATATCCGGGGTAGCCTCCTCTATACCGGAAGCAATGTCATCAAGTGATAAGCCATAGCCTAAGATCTGTTCCTGATTGACATCAATATGGATTTCCCTTTCTAATCCACCTGAAATATCTACTGAAGCAACCCCAACTATCTTCTCCAGAGAGGGTTTGAATTTATCTTCTGCAATATCTTTTAAATCTACTAGATTCCCTCCCGAGATGGCCAAAGTTATAATAGCCTGTGAATTAGGGTCAAAACTCATTATCCGGGGGTCATCTGCATCATCGGGCAAACTATCTGACATCCTGGAAATAATATCCCGCAGGTCATTTTTAGTCTCCGTTATATCTGTCCCATATTCCATCTCTAGACGTACCAGGGAATAGCCCTCATAACTGGTCGAACTTAAAGTGTCTAATCCATCTAAAGTTGCAATATTTTCTTCAATAGGACGGGTAATTGTTTCCTCAATCTCCTCTGGGCTGGCACCACTATAAGTAGTATAAATCATTAAAAAAGGCATATCCATATCCGGTAATTGTTGTAAAGGTAATCTCATTAGAGAGATTGTCCCGATTAGAATTACTGCCAGTATAATCATGGTTATAGTAACCGGTCTATTAACTGAAAAATCGGATATCTTCATTATTTAGCCCCCTGACCTACTATTTTTACACTGGTTCCATCTTTAAGGAATTCTGCCCCTGTAACAACAACCCTTTCCCCTTCAGTAAGACCACTTAAGATCACTATTTCATCTGCAGAAGAAAGACCAGTCTCTACCTTAATTCTTTCTGCTCTATTGTCATCATTGACTATGTAAAGGTATTTATTCCCATCTTCTTCGATAATAGCACTCTGTGGTATGACTAATTCACCGACGACCTGACTGGATCTCAATTTAACCTCAGCATACATACCTGCTTTAATAAGCTGCTCTGGATTTTCAACAACAATTTCCAATGGGAAACTCTTTTTACTTTCGTCAGCAACAGGTGAAATGCTTTTAATCTTACCTCCAAAAGTTTTATCTATAGCAGCTAGATATATATTTACTAAATCACCTGTCTTTAATTTGTTGACAGTACTCTGGCTGACATAGGCCTTGATCCGAATTTTATCAAGTTGAGAAATAGTTAGCACAGCAGAAGAAGTCGTTGTTTGCTCGCCAACTTCAATATCTAAACTGGAAATTACACCAGCAATAGGTGCCTTAACCATAGTTCTGGAGAGATTAAGCTCTGCAGAATCCAAGCTGGCTTTCGCCTGATCCACCTGCGCCTGCAGATTTTTAATCTCTTCTGCAGTTGAACCTGTTTCAGCAATCTTTAAGGCCTGTTGGACTGATTGATAACTACTCTTGGCGGCAATAAACTCATTTAAATATTGCTCAAAAGACTTTTTTGAGATAAATCCCTCTTCATATAAGCCCTGATAACGCTCATAATTATTTTTAGCCACCTCTAAATCTGATTTGGCTTTACTTAAATCAGCCTTAAGCTGGATAATCTCCTCTTGCCTGGTTCCATTTAAGGCCTCCTGGAGATTGGCCTCTGCTGCTGCCAGTGAAGCCCTAGCCTGTTCCACTTCAATCTCCATATCATCACTATTTAATTCCAGTAAAATATCACCTTTAGCTACAATATCACCTACTCCTACCTTTATCTTTTCCACCTCTTCCTGTAAGCGCGGTATTAAATCAACTTTATTATATGGTTTTGTCTCACCAACAATATTAATATAAGTAGACAATGTTCCTAGCTGTGCTTCTTCAATCTCAACACTTAAGGCAGAATCATTTTCACTACCCACATTTTGACTGAGTACTCCTTCAACTTCTTGCCCATCACCTCGACTACAGGTTACCAAGAAAAGAACCATACCACTTATTAATAAAAAAGCAATCATATATTTAGTTAACCCATTCTTTAGATTCAAAATTAATTCCCCCTAAAATAACTTTCGTCTTTAAATAAAGCTAGTAAGTTAAGTTTACTGATAAATAAATTATCACGGGCTTCAGCCAGAGCTATTTCCTGATCTTTTCTATTTAAGCTATTTTCTTCATAAGCTATCTGATTAATTAAGCCCTCAGCCAACTGCAGTTTAGCTATTTCTTCTTCTAAAATACGCTTTTCATATGTTAATTCATTTTGACTCAACTTATCTTGATCTAATTCAATTTGATGCTGCTTTTTCTCAAACTCCAGGGCCAACTCTCTTTTTAGCCGCTTATATTCATCAAGCAGATCAATTATCTCAGCCTCTTTATCAGCTATCTCAATCTTCCGCTGTCCCCCATCATAAAGCAGATAGGATAGGTTGACACCAACTGTAAATCCCTCTTCATCAGCGGTATTATATTCACCAGTCAGATTAATATCAGTATTACTCTCACTCTTTAACCACTCTAATTCCTTTTCCAGGACCTCCCGTTCAAAAGAATTTGCCAGCAGTTCATAGCTAATTCCCTCTGCTTGCTGTAAAAGTTCTGTGTTTTTACCGGGATCAATCTCAAAGTTACTAACCTTAGTCATGAGAGTAAGTAAGTAATCTTCATTTTCATCTAAGAGCAGCTCCTCTTCATTACTTAATCCCAGGTCCTGATAAAAATCCTTTTTACCCTCTTCAAATTCCTTACTGGTATTTTTAAACTGATATTCTGCTTCTTTTACAGCCAGTTCAGCCTCAAGCAGCTCTATTTGACCAGCTTCACCAATATCCCGCTTCTTAATTACCTCTTTAAGATCCTCTTCAGCTAGTTTAAGCTGCTCTTTATATAACAGTTCTTTGGCCTGTAAGCGTATCAAATTAAGATAAGCCTCCATCCAGGAAGTCAGTTGACTGACCCTGCTTTCTGCTAATTCCTTTTTTAGCTTCTCCAGTTCTTTTTCCTGGCTATACAATTCTTTGTCTGATTCAAGTGGTGTCCAGGGAAATATTCTTTGAGAAAGCTCAACAGTATATTCAGGACTATAATCATCACTAGTGATACTTACTGTTGGCCCTATAGAAAAACCAGAGGAATAATCCTTAGTAAACTCTAAGCCTAGAGTCCCATCATTACCATCTTCTTTATCCTGATAATCTTCTGAACGACTGTAATCAGCATCAATAGTAATCTGCCAGTCCTGACCAGCCTTAATTAATTCAATATTACGTTCAAGTGCTGCAATATCCTGTTGAATATCCTGAATACTATCATTATTTTCCAGGCCAATCTCAACAAGTTTTTCAAAATCAAGGGGAGCTGCTGTAGTAATATTATTGATACTAAATAATAAAATAATTAGGATCAATAAAGTATATGTTTTATTCATTTTCAAGAATCTCATCTGTAAACACCCCTGTTTCCAGACCAAGTGCCTTACATAAATTATGCTCAGCAAGATAATAATTAGCAATAGCCTCTTGATAGTTATATTCTGTCTCCAGAAGACTGGCTTCATATTGTAAAAGGTCTGTTTTAGTGCTAATACCTGCCTGATACTGTTTCTTAATTAATTCATATTCATCTCTATCTTTAGAAAGCCTTTCTTTCTTCAGGTCTATGCTTTTTACCGCCTGTTTAAACTCATAATAAGTCTCCTGAGTAGAGATAGTAAGCTCGTCTTTAATACTTTCAGTCTCCAGACTGGAAATACTGGCGGCAAGTTCTTTAATCTTAATGTCCAGTGCTGAAGAAGATATCCTAGCACGTTTTTCATCTATTTCTGCTAACTGTTCTTCTTTTGTACTTAATTGTAATTCCAGACTATTTTCCAGAGCAGTTTCAATGGCTGTCTCTTCATTAATATCCCAGACATCAGGTTCTTTCAGAGAATCAATTTCAAATTCATCTCCTTCTAAATCCAGAGTCATTTTCAACTGTCTTAGGCTTTGAGTATATTCATCCTTAATTTTTTCTAATTCAAAACAGGCATCATTATAGGTGTTCCTCTGTTCTAATAAATCAATACTACTTATATCACCTATTTCATGCTGAGCCTGATACTGTTCCAAAAGACGTTTTTCTGCCGCAACTGTTTTCTCGTTCACCTTAATATTCAATTTATTTAACCAGACATCAATATACTGTTGAATAGTTGTTCCTATGACACTATCCCTGGTATCTGTATATGCTTTTTCGGCTTCCTCAAGATCATACTCTGCTTCTAATTCATTATATTTAGATTGCTCTGTTAAATTATCGGCCATAGCTTTCTTATATTCCAGTCTAGCCTTTTGAAAATTATACTCTGCAGTTTTGAGTTCCAGATTCTCAACTAAAACCATCTCCACAGCCTTCTGTAAATTCATCCTTTCAATCCCATTCCCACGGGCCATTACTGACATAGTAGCCGTGATAATTACTGCTATTAGACAAATAAATATTTCTTTCATAATTTATTTTCACACCCCTTCAATTTCAATAAAAATGACTTTTATCTTAAAGACATTCTGAATTTACACTTCAATACAATTTAGTTCTTAAGTAATAACACCCCCAGTTATAATTAGTGTAAAATATTAATATCAAGTAATTATCAAGTAATTATGGATAATTGTAAAATCTCTTCTATATAATTTAGCCATTATGTATATTCACTAATTATTTTACTAAAATTATATACAACTTTTATACTAATATTATATCAGTTACTACTATCAAGATAATTAAAATAAGATTAAAAATATATTGATTAAAAAACTTATTTTTACCCTTTTTCGATTCCCCTCATAATTAACTTATATAATGTATCAATTTTTTCTTCAGGAGTAATCTTCATTTCCATAAACATTCTTTCATGAAATACTGTTACTACCCGCAAAAGATATATAAGCATAAATTCTGTATTTATTGTCTTAAACACACCCTCTTTTATACCTCTTTCAATTAATATCCTGAGATAAGATAACATTTCTGCCAACTGTTCGTCCATTCTTTCCTTAAATTCATCACTAATAACTTTAGCAAAATTATCTGCTATTATCCTGGAAACCTCTTTATTTTCTTCACAAAAATCATGGGAGATTCTAATATAATCATAGACTAACTCCTTAACCGGCCTATCTTTTTTTACCAGACTGCCTATTTGCTTAAGCATAACCTCAAAACCAGTTTCAATCATCTCTCTAAACATCTCTTCTTTACTTGAAAAGTATAGATATAAAGTCCCTTTACTTACCCCGGCTTCTTCTGCAATACTAGACATCGATGTTTCTGCATAACCCCTATCTGCAAAAAGCCTTAAAGCAGCATCGGTGATCATATCTTTTGTGTCCTTTACTGTCATTTTATTCCCCTCCAATTTATGACTGACCGTTCAGTCATTATTTATTATACCATAGTTTATGCTATTTCAAAAGAAAGATATTAAGATATATAACATAAGTTATTATTTGCTCTCTACAAGCCTGTAGCCATAACCATAAAGTGTCTCAAGATTTAAGGCTGATAGTTTTTTCCTCAATCTCCTCACCAGGTCATCTACCACCCGTTCAGTACCAACATAATTAGTATCCCATACATGTGATAAGATTTGTTTGCGAGAAAGGGCCTGTTGTTTATGTTTTGTAAAGAATAAGAGGAGATCAAATTCTTTGGAAGTAAGGGCTATTTCCTCTCTTTTTTGATTCAATACCTTCCTTTTTTTTATATCGATTAGATAAGCAGCAGAAATTACCTGTTCATCAGTATCTTTATTACTCTTATATATTCTTTCAAGGAGCTTATTACTCCTGATAATTAGTTCACGAGGCAAAAATGGTTTGGCCAGATAATCATCACTACCCTTTTCCAGCCCCAGGACCCTATCCAAACTATCATCACGGGCCGAAATAAAAATTACAGGTGTCCGGGGATATCTATCTTTAATTTCACCTATTAATTGATACCCATCAATATCAGGTAGCATAATATCTAAAATCCAGAGATGGGGATTATCTACAATTGCTTTTTTAGCCTTTAAACCTGTCAAAAAAGACTGTACTTCCCAACCTTCTTTAGCAAGATAAGAATATAATAAATGATTCAAATTTTCTTCATCTTCAACTAGATATACTCTATAACTCATAGCAGTCCCTCCTATTCATTTCCTTAATTACAAATTCTAAAAGCTTAAATATTAATACTAAGGTTATTATCAATATTTTTTTCTGTATTACTACCATTAATAATTTCTTGCCAGGCCCTCAATAATTGCAGCAACAATTTTTTTACAAATTTAATTTTTTCAGTATCTTTATGGATATTTGCCTGGATAAGTTGATGATTCATATATTCATAGAGCATAGCTAAATTCTCTGCTATCTCTCCACCTTGCTGCATATTTAAGGAACTCATTAATTCATTGATAACCTTTCGGGCTCGCTGCAAGTAATTATTGGCTCCTTCAAAATCTTTATCATTAATACACCTTATAGCTAATCCCAAAAATTTAATACACCCTTGATAAAGCATAAGTAATAATTTTCCTTGATTTGCAGTTTTTATCTGAATATCTTTATACTGCTGATAAGCACCCTTTTTTCTCATAAAAGTCGCCCCTTTTTTAATCTTAATTTCTCCCTGCGGTCTACAAAAAAACCACAAGTCTTACCTAATTTTTTCATGTATACATTTCTCACTCTTTTAGCATGATTTATATCAAGAACTTTTTTTTTCAAACTCTGGTATTTATCGGAGACAATCTCCTGATTCTTCTGATCAATTTTATAGAGTTCCAATAACAAACTATCAATCTCTTCTTTCTGGGTCGTAAAGCTAGATATATCCTGAGCACTAGGGTTAAATAGTTTAGTTAACTTTGCTAACTCTTTTTTTCCACCACTAATTGAGTCAATTTTTTTGTCTAACTTTTTTAATTTATCTATCCTTAAAGATTGACTCTTTATCAGTCTATTTAACTTATTAAACCTCTCCTCACGGCAAAACTCTTCATGATATTGAGATAAATTCAATAATTCAACTAATAACTCTTTTTTCTGTTCAAGCAAATCTATTACCTTTTTAAAGCTATTTACGTTATTATTCATCTAATATCACCCAACTTGAAATATTCTAGTTTATTTCAAAAGAGGGAGTCAATTAAGTAAAATTGACCCCTTTCATAGTTCATTAACTTGAAGTAAAGGAACTTATATAAGAAGCAATGGTATCCATCTGTGAAATTGCACTCTCCATGGCAGCAAATTGATTATAATATTTGTCTTCTAAATCTGACATATGGTCTTCCTGTTCTTCAATCTCTTCCTCTAATTCCTCAATCTGTTCTGTTAAGCTATTATCATATTCTGTATCATCATTTTCTATACCAGCTAGTTCAAGTAGTGTACCATTATAACCATTCTCATTCATACTGGTACTAACATTGGAATCCATAATATCATCTAAACGCTGTGATAAACCATTACTATTATAATCATCCCCACTGGCTGTAAAAAGTTCAGTAACTGCCTCAGGGTCTGATTCTATAGCTTCGGCCAGGGCATCTTCATCTATAACTAATTGTCCCTGATCCTCATATTCATCACTGGTGGTAATCCCTATTTCATAAAGACTGATACCAGCCCCTTCAACACTATCATAGAGAGCAGTCCTCATTTTACTAAGCATAGTTGATAGTGTACTATCATCAGCCAGGATACCGGTTTTAGCCTTTTCATTCCATTTCTCTATTTCATCTTCTGACATCTCTTCTTCTTCTTCATCTGTTAATGGTTCATAATCATAATCCCTTTCTTCATCCAGTCTACTATTAATATCTTCTATTAAGGCATTATAATCCTCAACAAAGGCAGTAATCGTCTCCATTAGTTCATCAGAACTGGATTCAATAGAAAAATCAATCTCACCGGTATAATCCTCTTTTAGATTAATGGTTATACCATTGAAAGAGAATTTATTACTGGCCCTGGTGATTGTCACACTGCCACTGCCGTCATCGTATTCCAGGGTAGCATCTGAACCATAATATGTCTGTGAAGTATCAAATTGAAGTGACTCCAGCAAATTACCTGTTAGATCAGAGAACTCAATCTTCTGGGCTGAACCGGTATCATCTGTTTCAATAGTAAACTGGTCATTTAACTCATCATAAGTTATTTCTACACCAGCATCAGAATCATTCACCGTTTCTATTATTTCCTCAAGTGAAGTAGTAGCAGATGTAAAGGTAAAGGTCTCCCCATTAATGGTAAAACTAATATCATCTTCACTACCATCAACACTTAAAGCAGTAGCAAAATTATCGCTTATATCAGCCAGGTTACTATCTAAGTCAACCCTGTTGGATAGATTAGCATCAGAGAAACCAAGGGTATCCAGGGCATCATTTTCTGAATCAGCACTCAAGGTCATCTCATTAGTTGTATCAGTAGTAAAGACAAGCTGACCACTACTGGCATCACCATCCAAACCTACTGTAATATTACCACTTCCTACAGCATCATCTACTTGAGTCTGTATCTCAGCTTGTAGGTCAGTAAGGTCATCATAAGTCCCTTCTGAAAGAGTAACTGCTACAGTTTCATCATTAAAAGTAATTTCAAATTGATTATTACTATTACCAATAACTATACCAGCGTTAATTGTCTCACCTCTTACCTCGCCACTGACAGAACTACTGCTTTCAGTACTGGCCGTAGTAGCCACTGTTATATTACTGATCGTATAATTACCCTGTGCTGCATCAGCATTAACAGAAACACTCAGATAAGCAGACAAAATCTCATCAGTAAACTCAACTGTATTACTATTAAATGTTGAAGCAGATAACATATTAGTATCAGAGGTGTAATTAAAATATGTATCCTGAAAGGCAGTAATTTCATTAATTACTTCACGATAGGCCTCCTGCTCCCACTCTAAATAGGTCTTTTCCTGTTCCAGTTCATTTAAGGTAATTTCTTCAGCCTCCATTAAATCCTCAACTAGTGAATCTGTATCCAATCCGGAAACAATCCCGGTAATTCTGGAGATATCAGACATAATATATCCCTCCTTTTTTTATATTTTTTCATCAATCAGTATTCCAACCATTTCACAAAACTTCGCCACCATATCAAGTATTTTTTCTGCTGGAATCTCTTTGATGACCTCATCTGTCTCATTATCTATAATTTTAACCATGATTTTATTGGTCTCTTCATGGATAGTAAATTCAATATTCTTATTAAAGACCTGTACACCCTCATTGGCTGATTCAATTACAGTCTTTAATCCACTTTTATTACCTTCCTCACACCCTTCATTCTCCGAATTATTTTCTAAATAACTAAGTTTATCACTATCTTCAATTTCAGGATTATCAAGTAAATTAAAATCACTAAGACTAGTGTCCAGCTGTTTAGTCATATCATGTACAGCTACTAAACTATCCAGATACATAGACAACAACCCCCCTCTTTACAATTTCAAAAAAGCCAGGGAGTAAACCCCTCCCCGGCTCTTTTAGATATAATTTACTCTTTATTACTGAAGTAGTGTTAAGACATTTTCATTCTGGGAATTAGCCTGAGCCAGCATAGCAGTAGCGGCCTGTGTTAATACGTTGTTCTGACTGTATTCAGTCATCTCTGCTGCCATATCAGCATCCTGGATCCTTGATTGAGCAGAGGTCAGGTTTTCAGATTGTGTTTCCAGGTTATTAATGGTGTGTTCCAATCTGTTCTGATAAGCACCTAATTTAGCCCTTTCACTGGAAACCTCTGTAACAGCCTCCTCAATAGCATCAAGGGCGTCTGCGGCATCTTCCTGGGTACTGACATCAATTTTATCTACCCCCAGATCAGAAGCTGACATAGCACTTATAGCCATAGAAGTTGTCTGACCAGAATTAGCCCCAATTTGGAAAGAGATAGACTTATTATTAACTGTTACAGTATCAGTAGCATCAGTCAGGTCACTGTTTACTGTAATATCAATCCCACCTTCTGTGGAAATAACACTATTGGTTAGACTGGCTTCAAGTCCAGTTTCCTGGCTAACAGTATTTCCATCACTATCTGTTATAGTAACATCTGCTGTAACAGTATTATCAAAAGTCAGAGTTCCTTCACTTATCGTAGCACCAGCTGTAATAGTAAAATCACCTAGTGTAAAATCAGCACTATAATCATTTGTAGTTGAATCAAGTGTTTCACCATTACTGTTCTTTAAAGTAAAGGTATAGTTACCATTATCTTCAGCAACCTCAATGGTATAACTACCTGCACTTGCAGTATCACCAGTTGTTGCTGCAACATTTGCACTTAGTCCAGTAGTATCGGAACTAACATCAATAGCTGTAGCAACATTTGCAATATCAACTGTGTAATCTCCACTTTCCAAATCTACATCTTTTAATTCAACACCCTCTGCTCCACTGGCATTGGAACTAATCTCGGCAGTTGCTGCCATAGAACCATTTAAGAGCTTTTTAGTATTAAATTCTGTGTCAGAAGCTATCCTATCGATCTCCTCTATTAATTGATCGATCTCTTTCTGGATCTCAGCACGGTCATCATCAGTATTGGTATCATTACTTGCCTGTACTGCCAGTTCTCTCATTCTCTGCAAAATTTCCCCGGTTTCATCAAGGGCACCTTCAGCAGTCTGGATCATCGAGATACCATCCTCAGCATTAGTAGACGCCTGATCAAGCCCCCTGATCTGGGTTTCCATCTTTTCCGAAATAGCCAGACCAGCTGCATCATCAGCCGCTGAATTAATGGCATAACCTGATGATAGTTTTTCCAGTGAACTGGAAACCGCATCACTATTACTGTTCAATTGATTCAAAGTGTTCAACGCCGAAACATTAGTATTAATTGTCAAACTCATAAAATAATCTCCTCCTTGAATTTTTCCAGGCTTCCCTGCCTGAAGTTTTTGTTTTAGCTACTTAATCTACGGTTGATGTAACCCGGCCGTTGCTACACCTCCCCCAATTTAGTAGCTATTACTATCTAGAACAAAATGACTTCACCATCCTAAGTTAAACAAGAATCATAATCTGTTCTAAACACTAATAGCTACTAAATTACTTATTCATGCATCAATTCATCTCGGTTTTTATCTAAAATATGTAAGCCAGTATTTTTCTCTTTATAATTATTACATATTTTTACTTAAAATTAACTATGAATTAATAACTGGCTTACACTTAAGACTTTTTAATAAAAAACTACCTCTTCATATTAACCAAAGTCTCTAACATCTCATCAGAAGTAGTTATCACCGTGGAATTAGCCTGATAACCACGCTGAATTTTAATCATTTCACTAAATTGTTCGGATAAATCAACATTTGAGGCCTCTAAACTACTACCTGCTACAGAGCCAGTTCCACCACTCCCGGCAGTACTAATCATTACATCACCAGAATTAACCGATTCTTGAAAAAGTGTATCCCCAACCTTTAGTAATCCACTCGAATTAGTAAAATCCCCAATCCCCAGTTGGGCAATAGTTTTAGAATAACCATTACTGTATGAACCTACCAACTCACCTGTGTCACTAAAAGAAATATCTTCCAAACTACCAGCTGTATAGCCATCATAAGCAGCCGTAAGATCTGTATCACCAGCATTCTGAGTAAGCCCTGATAAATCTACCGATACAGTCTGGGTATTACTCAAACCATCTGGTGTAAAGGATAATTCCAGTTCATCACCACTAACCAGATTGCCGTCATCATCAAAGACTAAAGTTATCGTATTACTATTTAATGATACATTTGAACCATCAGTAAGCTCTACATCACTACTGTTAATCTCCCAAGTATTATCAGCAATCTGATCTGCATAAAAATATACTGTATGACTGTTCCCCTGAGAATCATAGACCTGTGCAGTAAATTTTATTGTAGAAGCAAATTCATAGTCAACATTAATACTTTCCCCGGTAGTTGAATCTTCCAATAAGGAAATAGTGCTTGTATCAATTGTAGTACTACCAGTATGATCTGCTATAGTAACTGCAGGGCCTGTCCCCCCGATACTTAATGTTAAAGAATCACTAAATAAATCATCACCACCATCAGTAGTAAAGGAGGTTATTTCCCCATCATTATTTAAGACTATTTCACCAGTAATACTACCTATATAGGTATTACCACCTATTGTAAATACACTACTGCTATCACCAGCAGTCAGGGTGTATTTCCAGGTGTTATAAGTATCCCCCTCAGTTAACTCAATACTGATTGTATCTGTATCTCCATTAGTATCTTCAACATCTATTTCACTGGAATCTAAATCCAGGATATTTTCCAAAGTAGTACTAATATTACCAGTAAAATCAATATAGGTAGAGGCCGAGGGATCCATACTTAAATCAAGACTGATATTGCCCACTTGTTCATCTGTATTTACTGTCCCGTCTTCATCTGCCTGCCAGCCTTGCACATAGTAACCATCCCCATATGTAATATTTCCATTTGCATCATAAGAAAAAGAACCGGACCTGGTATAATAATTTTGACTACCATCACTAACTATAAAAAAACCATCACCATCTAAGGCTACATCTAAAATACCGCTACTAGACTCGATACTACCTGATTCCATATTATAAGTTATACTCCCGATTGAAACACCTAAACCAATCTGAATAGCATTACTCCCACCAGTATCACCTTGAGCAGCTGTAGCACCCTGTAAAGTTTGACTAAATAATTCTTGAAAGGTTATGGAACTACTTTTATAACCAGTTGTATTTACATTAGAAATATTATTACCGATTACATCCATAGCCGTCTGGTGTGCCTTCAAACCAGATACTCCTGAATACAATGATCGCATCATTTTGACTACCCCCTTATTACTAAAATCAAAATATTATATGAACTATTAAATTTCTTAAATTAGATCTTTCTTATAACAAAAATTATTTTAGATTATTTACATAAATACTATACTATCTATCTCATTAATAACTCTCTTTTTAGTACCGTAATCACTTAAAGCAGTGATTACGGTACTATTTTTTATACTTACTATGTAAGCAATATTATTAACAATAATTAAAGATACCTCTGACCCCTTATTAGCGGCTTTTTCAAAGCCAAGTTGTAATTGTTGTAGTTCTCTTACAGATAAAGTGCTGTCAGATATACTCAGTCTATGCAAGGCATTTTTAGAAAACTTAAGAACAGATACTTCATTTAATTGTTCAATAAAAAGTTTTTCTCTTAACTCGCTTGTTGTTATTTTCTTATTTGACATAGGTATGTCCACCTTTAATTATGCATCTTCATCTGTATCTGTATCATCATAAACCATTGTTATATCATCAACACTATATTGTTCTCCATCAATATAAATATAGGTCTCACCGTCTTCAACAGCAATCTTATTTACCTCACCAGTAACCTCAGCATCATTTATTTCTACTGTTTTGCCGATTAATGAACTCCCATTATACAAACCCTGATATTGAAGGAATGAACTCATATTATCATTCATAGTTGTCAGCTGTTCTACTGTACTAAACTGGGCCAGTTGTGTAACATACTCAGTGCCATCCATCGGGTTTAATGGGTCTTGATGCTGTAACTCTATAACCAGGAGCTCCAAAAAAGCTTCCTGTCCCAGGGTATTACTATCATCTGAACTATCAGTTTCAGATGTACTCGTACTAGAACTACTTATTGAAGAAACAGAAGAAACATCATAATCAGACATCCTAATCACCCCCTTTTAAAATTAATTTCTTAACCATTCCTCCATTATTTCCAGCCTCTCTGTTTTCCATCTCAATCTTATGGTAGATCTCTTCCCGGTGTATTTCGATATTAGCTGGGGCATCAATACCTACTTTAACTCTACCTCCATGTAGTTCTACTACAGTTATTATTATGTTTTCATCAATAATGATTTTGTCATCTTCTTTTCTGCTTAAAACAAGCACTTTTGAACCCCCAGTTTAGACTGGACTGAAAAAACAGGATGCCTTACTTGATAATCTGTATTATCTAAAACAACTTGTTTCCCAAGTCTTTTTTTATAATTTATGACAAGCGGGGCAGCTAAATTCACTGTCATATTCACTAGTCTCCCCCTAATATTACAGATAGCCAGCACCAGGATGTCTTCTAATGACTTAATAGCTAATCTTTCTTTGACCAGATCACTAATTTCAAACTGGTAATCCCCTAATACCTTCCAGGGATTTATAGTGATAAAGGCCAGGTTATCTTCCTCAACTGACTGCATAACTATAAAAGGCCCTTTGTCTTTTGAACACAGAAATACAAATTTTTTTTGATCATTAAAACCGGGAATACCATCAAAAAAGCTAATTGTTTCCTCACTATTACTTCTTATGCTACAACAAATCTTGCTTTTTAATTTCATTACAATGCCTCCAATTACAATACATTATTGGCTTAACATTATTAACTTGAAAAATCATATTTAATTTAGGAATAAGCTACATTTGATTTATGAGGAAACAAAATTAACCAATGAAGTCTGTAAAATACTTGAGCTAACAGATAAAGCAGCCTCATAAATATATTGTTGACTGGCATAATTGGTATAGGCCTCAGCAAGATCAACATTTTCATTGTTTGATAATATTTCATTTAAGCTTGTATTTTCATCCTCTAAGCGTGTCTGAGTAAATTTCAGTCTGTTTTCTTTGGCTCCCACCTCTGCTCGACAGGTATTAATGGTATTAACAGCCTCAGAGATATTACTTAAAACTGTAGTAGATAAGGCCTCAGTATCACCTGTTTCCAGGGCCTCTTCCAATGAATGGATAGCCTCAAAGGCATCACCAAAGACCTCCTGACCATTAATATTAATCTCTAGTTCTGTACTGGAATTCACCTGACGGACTATACTATTATAATCACCCTGATATTCCCCATCCTCATTAAAACTCTCAGTGGTAGTGGCTGTCCCGGAAAACAAATACTGGTCACCCTGCTGGGTATTGGCAATATTTATTAATTCCTCTTCTAATTCTTCGACCACTATTAAGATGTCTTCCCTGTCCGAATCTGATAAAGTACCATCATTAGCAGCCTGAACAGCAAGATCTTCAAGTTCTTCTAAAATATCACCAGCACTATCAAGGGCATCATCGGTGTCACTAAGCCAGCTGTTACAGGATTCGATATTATTCTGATATTGTTCATTATTACTGATCCAGGAATCCAATTTCATACTATAAATAAAACTAGATGCATCATCAGAGGGGTTTACAAATAATTTGCCGGAAACAGCCTGTTCATATAGTTCATTTAACTTTTCCGAATTATTATTTAAATTTGCCAAAACATTATTTGTAACCATACTATTACTGATTCTCACTTTACATTACACCTCCTTATTAAACCATAGCAAGCAAGGCATCAAGCATCTCATCAATAGTAGTAACTACTGTTGAGGCAGCTATATAGGCCTGCTGAAACTTAATAATATTAGTCATTTCCTCATCAAGGGAAACACCAGAAATACTTGCCTGTTCTTCTTCCAACTGTTCCAGGAGGGCTTCCTGATTATCTAACATCTGTTCTGCTTCTTCCCCCTTGACCCCTATGGAAGTGATAATTGACTCATAATAATCACTTAATGATGAACCATTTAAACTTGCTAACTTATCTTCATTTATTACATTAGACAAAGCCGAAGCATTTTTCCCATTCCCCTCACTGGCATCAAAAGAAATAGTTGCCTCCCCAATACTCTTAATATTAAGTGTAACACCAATCTCTTCAGTCAGGTCTATTATGTCACCTGCCTGGGCTGTCCCAGTCAGGGGGCTTCCAGAGGCATCTGTCAAGGTATTACCGTCCGCATCTCTAACTGTATAATTAACCTCATTTGGATTAGTGGTTGATTCAGTTATCTCTATCTGATAACCATCTTTCAGCAAAGTACAATCACTAATATCAACACTTGCTACATCTTCATTGTCAGTATATGTGCCTTCAAACCTGCCAGCAGCAATTTTTTTCACATCATTTTCTATGGTTTCACTTACACTAAGACCCATAGCTGCGTTTTCTTGATTATTAATAACAAAAAAGTCCTCACCACTATCACCGTTTAAATCATATCCTTCTTGATGTACTGCATTAAATTCCTCAGCAAAAGACTCTGCCATTTGATTTATATCATCCAGGTAACCAGCAACTATCTCATCTCGCAGTTCCAGTGTTGCCGCTAAAGAACCACTATCAACAGAGACCTCTTTACCAGTCAGACTGTAGATTAATTGACTCTCATTCTGACCTGTTTGTTCAACAGTTAAATCATAGGAATTGTCCCTACTAACCAGGAGATTACCATCTAAGGTTACCTGGAGGTTGCCCTGGTCATCCTCATAACTCTGCACATCTACATATCTATTGAGTTCCTTTAAGAGCTGGTCCCTTGAATCACGAAGGTCATTTGCTGCCTGACCGCTATTTTCTACACTGACTATCTCTTCATTTAGAGCTGCAATCCTACTAGTTAGAGAATTAATCCCCTCTACATTAGTACTTATATCTTCAGTTAAAGAGCTTTGATATTCTAATAAATTCTCACAAATAGAATTAAAGGTATCAGCTACTAATTCGGCAGTCCCTTGAACTGTTTTTCTGGCAGCTATATTTTCTGAGTCAGGGGCAGTACTTAAATCCTGTAATGCTTCGTAAAACTCATTTAAAGCATCATCTAATCCTGACTCTGAAGTCGTAGATTCATTAAAAATACTTTCTATCTGTGTTAAACCTTGTAAAATCTTCTCCCAATAAGCCTGTCCCTGACTTTCCTCATTGATTTGTTGATTAATAAATTCATCTGTAATCCTTTCAATAGCCTCAATATCAACCCCTGTACCGGTTTGGCCAACACTTGTCCCGGTCGCTATACCAGGAGAGGCATAAGCATCACTGGCAGTCAGTACCACCCTCTGTCTGCTGTAACCCTCTGTAGTAGCATTAGAAATATTATGACCTGTTGTCTCCATAGCCTTTTGTTGGGCCTGTAAAGCACTAAGGACAGTACTCAAACCACTAAATGTACTTGACATAACCTAACCCCCTTATTCATAACATTATTACTATCCTAAATTTATTGACAAGTAAGTTAACTTCGCTGATCTAATATATGTTGTGAAACCTTAGTCCCCAACCCCATCTTTTTGTCATAGATCTGACTTGCTGGTTGCAAAATATTTAATAAGATTCCTAAAGAAAACTCATTTAATTTAACTGCTTCAGATATTAATACCCTGTTTTTTTCGTTTCCTTTCTGTAAACCTACAATAACTTTTAACATCTTTTCCTTCATCACAGATAATTCTTTTTGCCATAAATCAGGTAAGGAATCTTTTAACTCAACAAATGTTAAGTCTTCTTTATTTAGCTTGTACATCTCTTTTAATTGAGAAATGATTTCCAAACGGTCTTTTTCCAGGGATTGAATTCCGGCAAGTATTTCCCGGTCTTTTCCTAATAGTTCTGCTAGTTTATCTACATCATTCTTTATTATGGCTTTTTTTTTCTTCAGAACCAGTTGATTAAGGACAACTAAGTACTCATATTCTTCTTCAAGGATCTCAATTAATCTTTTGATTACCTCTTCACCCACTTTACTACCTCCCGCCCTCTAATCTAAGACTTCTATCATTTTGTGAGCTATCTGCCTGGAATCAATATGGTATTCATCATTTTTTATTGCCTTTTTTATTTCTTCTACCTTATCCCATCTTATATTCGACATTTCTTTTAAACGATTTTTATACTCTTTAATTTCTTCCAAATCTCTAATGTTTTTGTCTTCTGATTTCAAGTGGTGGCAATCCAAGTTAATTCACCCCTTTTATTAATTTTGTATATCAAATTTATACCTGTAAAAGTTTAACGACAAAATTACATATTGTTATCTTTCAATACTTGAATTTTAAAACAATTTTACAATTTATGTTTAATTAACTATCTTTATGTCATAATTATAAATTTAAAATGTCAAATAAATGTAAAATAAATATGTGAAATTGTAAAATTAACCCTTTTTAGTGCTAAAGTATCAGTGTTTTGAATTCTACAAGAAGGAACTCAAATTATTCAGGATTTATTTAACATAAAAAGGAAAAATATTCTATAGTAGATAAAAAAAATAGTTCACCCTGTTGTAATATTACAACAGGGTGAACTATTTTTATATCAAATTAAAAGCTATACCTTAAACCCAGTGATGTAAAATCATTATCTTTAAACTGACCAAAGGTAGTTCCTGCATCACCAGAGAATATCTTATGAGCCAGTTCTAAATGCAAATCATCCTGTAATTTATAATCAAGCTTACTCTCAAGTGAATAATCCTCATCTTCCAGGTTATATATCCAGGTTAATTCTGGAACAACGGTCTCATTCTGGTAACTATCTTCCAGCTTAACAATCAACCTATTTGTTGTATAATCTCCATCGTCATTATATTCCAGATCACTAATCCCGCTATCCTTAATTTCAGCACTATCCAGAATCTTTTGCCCGGTGAATTGTACATTTAGGTTTAGATTACTAATAGGTAGGTCCCTGTCACCACCAATAACCCAGGCTATCTTATTATTCCTTACTACCGGGTCATTACCAGAGATATCATCTGTCCTAAAATAAGCCAGCTCAAACCTGGTATTAATTGTGCGCCAGACGGTAGCCAGTTCAGCCCCCAGCATATCTACCTCATCATAATGGAGGTCTGCCGCTGTTAACAATTCTTCAAACTTATCACTATCCAGTTGTGCAGAATTACCTACAGCAGACAGTAAAACAGCTTTATCATATGATGGGTCCCTTAAATAGCCGTGGTAATACGTAAATCCATAATCTATCCCCTGTCTGCTGTCAGTAAACCGGAGAGCCAATTGATTATTATAATCAGGGAAGGCATCTTCCACCTTATGAATAATCCTGGATTGGCTGTAACCAGTTAAACTGCTTATATCTTCCAGGGAAACTGAGGCAAAGGGATTAATTACCCAGTTACCCAGTTCACTATCAGAGTCATCGGCCAGTCTATGAGCCGTAAATTCAGGGGTATAAACAAACTCCAGTAAGGCCTGACCATCCCTGAAATACCGGTCTATCTTGAGCATCTCTTCCCCTAGTTGCCTATCCAGATAATCAGGATTAACAAAATCACTCATATCTTCGGCATTAATCTGATCTACTACATGAACCTTATCCCCTTTGCCCCAGACAAGCCTTTTTTTACCCAGAAGTATTTGATATTCACCAGCATAATATTGGACAAAAGCCTCAGCCAGGTCAAATTCTTTGCGGGCACCAGTAGTATAATCAATTAAAGCCTTCAAATCATAATTATCAGTCTGATAGGCTAGCTCAAGATCAAGGTCAATATTCCCTTGATTATCATCATCACTAAATAATCTATATTCCGGGAACAGCTCCCCTGAATAACTAAACTCTGGTCCCTGTTCTTCTTCTGTAAAAAAACTATCACTCTCAAAGGCCATAATGCTTAAGGAAAAAAACAGGATCAATAGGGCTGTTATTGAGAAATATAGATAAGCTTTTTTAAGCATATTATCACCTTTCCCATCAGATTATTATTTTCCATTTTTCAGAAATTGCTGAGTGAATCTCCTGTCACTAATCTCTTTATTATATTCAAGTAAATAATTACCCTTATTTTGTTTAATATAAAGCTGTGTCTTATGACCACTCTCTAAATCCTCCATAGTTGTAGAGAAAACAGTCCAAATTCCATTAATCTTTTCAATCTTCTCTTCTACTGTCATCAACTTAATTAATTTTCCACTGTCTTTATCATACATCTCCACTTTCAAGGGAATATAATGTTCTTTACTAATCCAGGAAATAGTCTTCTGGTACTGCTCTTCTTCAGGATTCTTAGGAATGGCCTCAACAACATAGCATTCATACTTTGTCAGTTTTTCTTCTTTAAGTAATTTGTAAGTAAAATCATCTATTTTCCTTGATTCCATATCATCATAAGTAAAATCAGAACCCATAAATGAATCCCCACCCTGGGACGACGAAATCCTCCTTACTCTTTGTAAGGCTGGTAGGTAAATCCACTGGTCATCATCCCTATCTTTATTTTCAATTTGTAGAAAACGGGTGTTTTTTACAGAGGCAGGCTCATGAAATACCATCACCATTTTATTCAGGTCATCTGCTGGGTTACCATATTCCTTGGCCCAGACCTCAATAGTCCTAGGGCTGACCTCTCCCTTTTTATCTATTAAATCCATACCCATTAAGGCATGTTGAGTATCACCGGTTTCTCTCTCATCTGCCTTTTCCATAATTTCTCTACCAGTCAAGGCTGCTGCTGAAAGACTTATACCCAGCACAAAGACCATCAACATCAAGATAATTTTTCTACTCTTTTTTAATCCCATTATTAATCCCTCCTGATTTTTTATTTAAGCGTCTTATTTAGAAATAAAAGCCGGTTTAAAGATATTAAGTAATAGTGGTAAAATTGTTAATGCTGCCAGTGATGAAGTAAACATCGTCAGGGCTATTAATAAACCCAGATAAACCAGTGGATAGAAGTTGGAACAAAGCAGCACTATAAAGCCAGCTGCTACTGATGTAGCATTAAAAATAATGGCCTTACCTGTTGAAATTAAAGTCTTTCTGGTTACCTGATACAGATTACTACTCTTCTGCCTTTCTGAATGATAACGGGCCAGGAAATGTATTGTATAATCAACCCCAATTCCAATAGCAATTGAAGCAACCATAGCTGTCCCTACATCAAGCTTTATTCCTGTATACCCCATCAAGGCAAAATTAATTAATAGTGAAAAAGTCAGAGGAATAATCCCATAAAGTCCTGCCAGAATAGACTTATATGAAATAGCAACAATTATAAAAACTATTATTAAGGAAATCACTATACTCATAGTCTGACTGTGTACAATTAGATTATTAGCTGCCAGGGCCATATCAGCATTACCAGATATCTTTACCTTATATCCCTCTGGAAAATATTCCTGACTATATTTACTTACTTCCTTTTTTACTCTGGATGCTACCAGGTTACTAGGACTATTAAGCTGTATTAGAATCTGAGCCTTATCTGGTTCTAACTGGTCATTAATCATATCATCAAGACTACCTGAATATAAAAGCAGGTATTGTGAAACTAAATCCTTTAGCCCCTGTTTATCCACAGCAGGATATTTGCTTAAATCATAGGGTATTTCATTATAGGCAGCCCCCTGAAAGTTCATTTCTCTCTTGATAAGTTCAAGCAGTTCTTCTCCATTTAAATTTAGTTTATCTGCCCTCAATAAACTCTTATTTAACAACTCAATGAATTGATATTCACTGATATGCTTTTCCTTATCAGGCCCGGAGTCTATAACAAACTCCTCTTGACTACTTTCCCCAGCAGGAGAAGATTCATGTTCACTGTTGTAAAAACTGGAGGTAGTTTCATCCCCTTTACTATCATTCCCTGCATCAGAATAAAAGCTGGAAATACTTTCAGAATCTGTTTCCATAGATTCACTATAGAAACTGGAAGTACTCTCTTCCTTACTATCTTGACTTCCCCCGGAAAAAAAGCTGCTGGTAGTTTCACTCCCTTCATCAAGGACAGTATCTTCACCCTGCTCTATCTCTTCTTCAGGGTAATGCATAACCCTGTTCATTCTCTTAATAAAATCACTTATGGAAGACACCTTACCAACCTCAGTCATATTCTCCATCAAATATTGCTCCAGTTCATCAATCCCTTTTAATATCTCCGGATCTGTAAGACTACCCTGACCCTCACCTTCAATCATAACATTCATTAGAGATGTCCCACTAAAATTTTCATTTAAAAATTTGTCTGCCTGCCTGATCTCAGTATCTTCCTTAAACATCTCTATAAGAGGGGTATCAATAATAATCCTGCTGATACCTACTAGAGATACAGAGAAAATTATTACAATTAATATCAATAAACTTATTCTCTTCTGAGCATACAACTCATGAAGCCTGGTAATTACTGTTTCAAAATGACCCCTGCTTTGATATTGATCTGCTGAAACCTCTTTACCTTCACCAAATTTTAGTAATAAAAGGGCTGGTATTAATAAAATGGCTACTAAGAATGCTGCAGCAATCCCTATTGCAGTAAATATTCCAAAACTTCTAATCGGTATAATCTGACTACTGGCCAGTGACCCAAAACCCACTACAGTTGTTAAACCAGCCAGAAAAACAGGTTTACCGATCTGTTTTACTGTTCCCAGTACTATCTCCCGGTGTCTTTGGCTAGAAATAGTACCCTCTTCTTCTATAAGATCATCATAATAGTGACTTAAGATATGTATTCCATAAGCACTGCCAACTGCAATGAGCAGAACTGGTATTACAGTTGAAACCAGGGTCATATTTACCCCTAACAGGGCCATTAACCCAACAGCCCAGATTGTACTAATAATTACTGTCACCATTGTTAAAATTACGGGAAAAATTTTCCTAAAAAAGAGGAAAAGGGCCACTACTAAAATAATAACAATAAAAGGAAGGAGGTACTTAATATCCTCTATCATCTTATCACCCATCAGGACATTAACCGCTGTAGCCCCGGCAATATAAATCTCAAAATTTTTATAATCAGGGCTATTACTGATCTCTTTAAGCTGATAATATATATGATCCTTTTCTTCATTTCTAAGATTATCCTTTAGACTTACCAATATCTGTGTTGCATTCAGGTCACTATTATAGAGATTATCCCTATAGAGGTCCCAGGATAACAGTTTTTCCTTTAAATTATATATCTGATTATTATCAACTGGAGTTTCTTTAACAAGTTCCTCTACTACCATCCCCTCTGCTGTACCTTCTATATAATCTGCCTTGCTCAGTGATGTTACTTCATCTACCCCAGAAATCTCTTCAATTCTATCACTTAATTCTGCAATTAATGATATGTTTTCCCTGGTAAATAACTTATTATCCCTTGCTTTAAGGGCTACTACCATTCTATCATTGCCGCCAAAGATATCCTCAATTTCATTATTAGTAATTTTGGAGATATGATTATCTGGTAAGAAAACCTCAATATCATTATTAATTTCTATATTGGGTATCTGCCAGGCAAATAAAAGGGTAATTATTAATATAGTAACTACAATAAGTTTTTCCTGGTTTAATATCTTATCCATTATTCTCCCTCACTTTCTTTCACGATAAGTCATTCTGCACAAAATTATACATTTTTTCAAGGTTTCTCAACATTATTTTAGCTTCATCATCTGGAATATCACCCATTATAAGGTCATACCAGTCCTGATAAACCTTTCTGACTATTGATTTAATCCCCTCTGCCTTTTCACTAAGAAATATTAGATTTACCCGACCATCTTCAAGAGACCTTTGACGAAAGAGATAACTCTTTTCCAAAAGAGCTTTGACTGCCCGGGAAACCGTAGCCTTATCTACCCCTAGATTGGCAGTTAATACCTCCTGATTTACACCATCTCTGTCTCTATAAAGATGCACTAAAAGATTGGCCTCACTATGTTTTAGGTTGTAGGCCTCAAGCTTTTCATCAATAAATTGTTCATGGTGTTTATATAACCTGGAAATCCATTTACCAATTGGGGCATCGATTAACATTAATTTCACCTCTTTTTGATTGCAACTGCAACTATTTCCTTTACTATCATAGCAGAATATCGTTGTACCTGCAACTATTATATTTCAATGATTGAACTAAATTATAGTAATTAATAGTAATTAATACAATTTTCCTTCCTCAATCTCAAAATTAGTTGCACTTACAAGTTAAACTAATATTTTAAGATAATCATAAATCTAACATAAAGTAAAAGTCCATAGATTGACTTTATATTTAAAATAAAATATAATAAGACTAATAATTATTTTAAACTGTCAAAGGCAATTATAATAAAGGTATTACTTGGCTGCTAACAGATAAAAATAATAGGAGAATAGTTTATGGTTAATAGTTTTGCACATTCAGTTTATTATGCACCAAGGGGGAAAGATAGACTCCTTTCTTTAGGAAACAACATCTCTCAATTTTACTTATCTTCTAATGATCAATTAATAGGGTTAATCGGCGATGCTGGAGCTGGTAAATCTTTATTAATTAAAGGAATGTTTCCCGGGTTAATTCTCACAAATGATGATGAAGGAATTAATATGAGACCTCTTCCCATATTTAGCGATTATCAAGATGGTAAACCTAATAGCCATACTTATCATATTGACATGCGATTTGAAACTGCGTTTAAGCAACCCTGGCAACTAGCCGAAGCAATTGAATACGCTATAAAGAATGATCGAAGAGTAATTGTCGAACATTATAATTTACTAGAAGATCATCTCAATATATCACCAGAAATGCTAATTGGAATTGGTGAAGAAGTAATAGTAACAAGACCTGGTGTATTTGGACCTTATTCTAAAGAAATAGCTGACATTGTTTTTAAATCTATAAAATATCGTCGGATGGCACATACTGCTGAGGATTTAACTGCCATGGCAATAGAAAAAAGAGGCTACCCCAGGCCTCCATTACATAGTGATGTCAAAAGTGGATTTGTTTTATTATTTGAAGATAAACCTGATTTTTCTATCAAAGAAATAGAACAGGAAGTCAAAGAACATATTAAAAAAAATGAAAAAGTAAGCTATGTTGATGACAAACATATTAAAATAGGAGATTTTAAGTATCTATGTACAGGACCAAGAATACATTTGCATAGAACTGGAGAACTTGAAGGATATAGATTATTACCAGAATTTAAAATTGATACCAAGCAAAATCTCTTTTTACTGACTGGTTTTGTCGGAACAGAACACAGTCAATTTAAATTAAGTACCTTTTAAATATTGTTTATTTCCTCCTTTGAGCAATATGCTTTCACCCCATCTCTATAGAGGTCAATACCATAGATATCATTGATTACTGTCTGGCCGCATGACAGTTAAACAGCTACTGGTAATGAGGCTAGCTGCTACAATCTCATCTTTATTTATCTGCCTCATTAAAATCATCTCTTCTCAACATAGTTACCTATGAAATTACTGTTCAAATAATACAAATACATATTATAGATGAGTAATATATACAATGATTTATATTACAACTCTACTATAATTATATGAAAATCACATTTATATCTTCTCTTTTAATTTAAATTGTTTATTTAAAAAACATTCGGTTAAATCTATATCTCAATACTAAGTAAAGGGACATGTTGTTGAGCACCATATACATCCCTTTCACCAGGGGCTCCTGCAGATAATGGCCGTACTATCGTGATTTTCACGGCACGAGCTGGTTCAAAAAAAATTATAGAACTTATTTGGTCCTTTTCTATACCATAGAGTTGGCTAATTAAATTTTTATTAATTAAACTTTTTTCTTTAACTCTCTTATAAATTTTTCTATCTTTAAATATTATATCAAAAGTTAATTCATAGGGGCCAGCGTTTTTACTTCTAATTACTTCTGCATACTCAATTATTGGTTTACCCATCGTTTTCTCCCCCAACTTTAATAATTTCCAAAGGAAAAGCCTCTACTGGATTATCTATTTCCAGTAAATGATTTATATTAAACTGATATACTTCCCCAGTCTTTATATCAGATGGTGAGTAGGGAAACGCTAAATTACCTGCTGTTGCAATTCTTCCATCATAACCATAATGTAGCATAGCTGAACGAGTAAAACTACAAATGGTATTAGCCAACTCCTGGGTTAATGCTATAGCCTCAATTATTATTCCCAATTCATGGGACAATAGTTTTGATTTTGGTTCAAGATCCCCCATTACTCCATTTTTTCCATAGACTCTGAAAAAAAGTTGATAATCTTCCACCTTTATATTGGCAAAATTTTCCTTAGCCATTTCTTTAACATCAGCAATAATTGAATCAATTTGCTCTATCATAATAGGGTCCCTAGTACCAGCAATAGAAATCGTTCTATAACCAATCATCTTAGCCCCTTCAAGTTTAATAGTATATTTTTCATTTTTGACAAAGCGGCTGCCCTTTACTTCAACCCGTCTATTGTCTATTTGTTTAAATTTAGTTTCTCTTAAATCTATTATCCCTCCAGGACCTAATAATTCATAGGGATTACTTTTTTCATAAAGGGTATGAGCAGCTACAGAAGTTTCCGTACATTTTCGTTTTTTATTTAAAGGTTCTAATATAAACGAATCTTTCCTTAATATCCCTAACATACAATCACTACCACTACCAGGATCAGCAGCAATACTAGCACATTCTAATATTTTCCCCATATGCAGTGATATCCCTTCCGGAAAACCTGCTTTAACTGCCGGTGCAGCAAAAACAGTAGGGTCATATGCCCTTCCTGCTAAAATTACATCTACTTCCCTGTCAAGGGCTTTTATAATTGGTTCTATTCCCATTTGGCCAACAATTCTAGTCGAACTTATGATCTCATTGAGATCTAATGGTGCTACTGGATATAAAGGTTCTATATTACCTCTATTATATTGATCGACTATATAATCTTTATCAAACTCAGCATTAATTAAAGCAACAGTTAAGTTCAGTCCTTCTTTTTGAGCTATTTCTACTACAATATCCTTACACCATTCAAGATGTGGCCTTCCACCTGAACCACCTGCAGTACCAACTAGAACAGGAATATTTAATTCTTTAGCAGCTTTAATCATTATCCTTAAATCCCTTTTTACAGCTTCTCGGTCAGTAAAAGAATTTCCCGAACCCAAATAATAAGGACCCGGATCAGTTGAACCAGCATCAACTGCTATAATATCTGGCTTGTATTTTAAACCTCGATTAAATGATTCTAAAGGAAAACCATATCCTAAAATCGCTGTTGGTGCTAAAACTCTTATTTCTTCCATTATATTTAGACCCCCTGACTATCTTTATATTTTAAAAGAGTTAGAATACGTTGCATTTCATTATAAACAATCATTAAACCTTCATCAACTCCCATGCCTGGTTTAGCAAGAACTTGATTTGGCCTGGTTGCTAAAGCTATATCAGTACAAATCTGGGCAGAACGATCTGTTTCATTACAGGTTCCCCCCTGGTAAGCCCCTATACCATGTTGTTTACAATATAGGACAGCTTCTATTATATTATTTATTCCCCCCAGGTCAGGGGTTTTAATTTGAACCATATCAGCGGCTTCAGCATCAACAAAATCTTTTATATCTTCCAGAGAGTTGCACCATTCATCAGCGACAATTTCCACACTACTATTAGATTCCTTTAAGCTATTTCTTAAAAGCTTTAAACTCTTTATCTGTTCTGTTTTACTGCCTGCATCAACAGGTCCTTCTATCCTTATCTTAAAAGGAGAGGATACTTTTTCTAAATCAAGCAAATAATCTACCATTTCTTCTAAATTATTATTAAATGCTAAACCAATAGTTCCATAAACATCCACATGAAAAATAGGTTCATAGTTTTCATCACCTATCTTTTTAATTCTCTCCTTCAACCATTTAATATAACCCAGTAGTTTTTCACCATGTTTCCCAAGTTTTGTATCAACATTATTTATTAAACCATGAGGTAAAACATCAGCATGTTTAATAATAATTTTATCTGCATTCAAATATCTGTCATCACCAGTCTGACAAAAAATAGGTATTGGTTTTAAAATGCTTTTTAGACCATACTCTTGAAGGACAACTTCTGTTCTGGTACAATATTTTGCCTTAGCAACTGCATCAAGAAGGGCCTGAGTAACACCATATCGAATAGCCGTATGTAGCGTACAACCATTTTTAGAATAATTATCAACTAATTCTGCCAAGGATTTAAAACTTTTTAAATCCTTACCAATCAATAAATGGGCAATTTCTTTATTAATTATAGAGATAAATTCCTTGGCCAGAAACAAAGGGTCTCTTCCACCTGTTCCAGAATATTGGACAGCAGCACAATCGCCATATGCAACTTGCCCATCATCAAGAATAAGCATAATTGAAATTGATTCACCCGCCTGCCTAATATTACTAAAACCAGGGGTTTCTATTTTTCCATAGTATGTTGCACCATCTTCAACTGCATTATTTTTAATCGCTGCCTGATCATCAAAGAAAAAACCTGTCAGCCCTGGGGAAGCAATTACATTTTTAATTTGTTTCATTATTCACCTCATTTTATTATAAATTTAAATTGAAAATCAAGATTACTTAGGTCTTCCCACTAACATACCTTTACTTATAGCATAAATATCATCAACAACCATTTGAAAACTTACATCACGTTCTTCATAAAATCCGCGTTCCTTTAGTTTATCAGCATGAAAATCTTTTATCTTATTATCAAAAGGAAGATTCCCGGTATTAAGAAAGCGAACTGCCCCTTTATTATCACGAGCTGGTAAAATCTTTCCTGAATTATATTGGCTAGGGGCAAAAGGAATATCTAAAACACCGGCCTCAAATGCTCTTACTATACCAACTGCCCAATCACCATCACCCAGTTCCTTAACTTTAGTTAAAATAGCATTAGTTTCTTCCATAATTATTTCCCTTTCAATATCCATGTTTTTGGTTTGTTCTATACTCTGGTCTCTAAGCATATTTATAATCTGTTTAGTTGTTTTTAGACCTGAGGCATTTGCTTCTTTTGTTGGTATACCCAGTGCTTCATGAGGCGATTTTACTATAACTTTTGTAGCTTTGCTTAAAGCAGAAGCAGTTGCCCCCCATGATATTACTGCAAAAGCCTTGGCCTCATCCTGTGGAAAACCACCCATCCACTGATGAAACACTGTCGTTATCTCAATATCATGATAACCTTCATCACATATATATTTCTCAGCAAGTTCTTTTAAGCTTTGAATAGCTGCAATATCCTGAATAAGATTACCATTCTGACCATATCCTAAACTCACATATTTAACACCCTGTCTTACTGCTAATAAAGCTTCTAAAATAGCTACACTATGGGATATAGCCGGGGGTACCAATGTTCCAGTAAGGGGGCCAAAGGGTTCACGATTAATTTTTATACTGTGTTCATAATAATATCCAACTAATCTATCAACATATTGCCAGTATTGAATAGTATCTTCTAATGATACTTTCTTAGCATAAGGAATATTATATGATATAGCTCCACCTTCAAAATCTGTAAATCCACCAGCTAATGTTATTTCTGCTAATAATCTAGCATCAGGAGTGCCATGTCGCACTTCTACTGGAGCATCAATAGCCTCAATAATCTTACGACACCCCTTAACCCCATAATTTACAGCAGGAAAACCATTTAACATAGAACGTCGGGTTTCATAGCTTTCTTTAATTCCCTGTTCTGCTTCTTGATATTGATTTTGTCTAGTATAACTATCTATTGTTGTAGGTAAAAGATCGGCTTCCCCTTTTTCCAATAAAAATTCGAGAAGATCAATATGTGCTTCAACCAGAGCTACACCAGCCCTAGGTTGTATTAAGGTTTTATTGTTGTTTTTAGCATCAATTAATTTATATACCATTATCTTATTTTCTGGCATATTTTTATGGAATTCTACTGCTTCATTAATGTCAACCTCTTTACCAGTTGACCAGCTTTTCAAGACTTCTTGACGTTCTTTAAGAAAAAGTTCTTCATCAATCTTCTTATTCTTAACCTGCATTTAATCCCCCTCCAAACTTAAATTTTTTCTAGATAATTTTTCATAATTTTTATACTTACTTTTGGTTCTAATTCTGCTAATAAACCAGCCGCTGCCATAAGATATTTTGAATCCTTTAAAATAACAGGACCCATTGGCGCTAATAACTCAGAATTATCCTGATTAGAATATAAAGCACCTTCTAAAATAAAGGCCGGGTTTTCATTTTTGACAATTATCCCCCCAGTACCTATAAGATATTTTATTTTAGTCAAATCTTTGCCCTCCTGAATATAACTAGGACCTAGTGGAGTATATACAGTTTTTAAATGCCCTACATGTCTACTGACAGCAATACAACTAGCATTACGACCTAATATATTATCTAATACCCTTTCTTTTTCATTATTCGGTATAAATTCAGTTTCACTTCTACGATGTTTAATCATCTCTTTATATTTATCAGCAGAAATATTATAGCCTTTTTTATTTAGTTCTAATCTGACTTTTTCTTCACCAATAGTCTCTGCTAAAGAAAGAACACTATAACGCATACCTAAATCACCTTCAACTGTCCTTTTGGCATATGGTTCCTCAAGACCACGCCAACTAACACCAGCCTTTTCAGGTTTACCTTTAGCAACAGAATGAACATCTGTTGTAGCTCCTCCAATGTCAATTACCATTAATTCCCCTAAACCCTCTTCTTCCTTACAACCGTTAGCTAATACTTCAGCTGCTTTGAGTACCGCTGCCGGTGTAGGCATTATAATACCATCTATAAATTCGTTCACTCTATTTAAACCATGAGCATATATAATTTTATCTAAAAATATTTTTCTAATTAGTTCTTGAGTTGGTTTAATATTTAATTTCTCTAGGTTTGGCATTACATTTTCTTTTATATAAAATTCTTTGCCAGCTCTCTTAAATATTTTTTTAATCCTTTCACTTGCGACCCTGTTACCAGCAACAATAATAGGTTGTAATAAAGAACTTTCTGCAATCTTTTGAGCATTATCTATAATAACTTCCGTATTACCTCCATCTGTACCACCTGCTAGCAGAATAATATCTGCCTTTAATTCTATTATCTCAGCTATATCTTTTTCTGTTAATTGATAACTATATGTCTTTAAAACCCTACTTCCAGCCCCCAAAGCCGCCCGTCTAGCTGCTTCAGCTGTAAGTTCAGGTACCAATCCAATAGCAATTATTTTTAAACCACCAGCAGCACTACTACAGGCCAACTTATATTCAGCCCTTTCCCAGCCATTAATATCTTTCAGAGCCTTTTTTAAACCAATATTTATATCAGTTTCAACTGTTGTATAAGCCTGACTATTATTGAGTACTCTTGCCCTATCAATATCAAGTAATGTTGTTTTGGTATAAGTACTACCTATATCAATTAACAAAGCTGTCCTCATTTTTTATCACCTTTAGATAATTTCAGATCCTCTAAAAGATCATTTATTGATACACCGGGAAGTGTTCCAGGTGGATAAACTCTATCAAATCCCATATTTTTAAATAACTTTTCTGTTTCTTGCCAATTTTGCTTACCAATAACCAAATTCCCACCTACATAAATAAGAATATCTCCTATCCCTGCTTCACAACATTTATTACGCAAACCACGACAATCCATTTCCCCATGCCCATATAAGGATGAAACCCAAATTGCATCTGCTCCTGTCTCAATAGCTGCCTGAACAAATTCTTTTTGTGAAGCCATAACCCCAATATTTATAACCTTAAAATCAGCTTCCCTTAAAGCATGTTCTAATATTTGATTACCAATAGCGTGAACATCAGCCCCTATAACCCCGAGTACAACTGTACCCTTTTTACTTATCATTAATCTATGCCCCCTTATACATATCTTACTTAAAAAATATATATCTTATAAGCTTTCCATTATTTGTTCAATGCTTTTTTTAACTGCTGCCTCTGGCTCCAGAAAATAACTTCGATCAGTAATTTCTAAAGTCATGTAACCTGAATAATTATAATCATTTATTACTTTTAAATAACTATCCAGAGGAAGAACACCATCTCCCCATGCTAAGTGCCCTTTAGGACTACCATCGATAAAATGCATGTGTTCTAAATCCTCTCCAAATTCATTTAAATAATCCTCAATATCTTCACCAGTAAGCGCCATTGGTATTGTATCAAGCATAGCTTTAAGATATGGTGAATTAATTTCACTTAACATTTTTTTCAAAGGAGAAACTGTATTAATTAAATTAGATTCCTGAGGGGTAAGTGGTTCCAATACCAGCCTTATACCTCTTTTTTCGGCCCTAGCTACTAAACAACTCAAAGATTCTTTGCAGCGCAACCATGCTTCACTTATTGGTTCATTTCGGTAGCCCCACCCTGGAGTAATCAATAATAAAGGAGATTCTAATTCACAAGATACCTCCAGAGACTTTTCAAAGTACTTTATACTTCTTTCCCTTATAAAATCTTCCTTGGCTGATAGATTAATAGGATACACACACTGTTCAGGAGTAAAACATATAACATTTAAATTTCTTATATCTATTTCTTTTTTTATCCTCTTTACATCAGCAAAGCACAAATCATTTACATATAAATGGGGTGAAGCACCCCATAGTTCAATATTAAAAATTTCCAACTTAACCATAGAATCCAAAAAATAATTTAAAGGGTAATGGGCATAATTAAAATTCATTCCTGCAATTTTATTTTTATTAAGCATTGTTATACTCCTTTTTTATGAAATACTTGGTAACCAGGTAATAATAGAAGGGAATAATATTACTAAAAAAACAATTAACATCATAACTAATAAATAAGACCAGATAATTCTATAAGTTCTTGATACTGGTATTTTTGCAATACCACAATTTATACATACTAACAATGATACTGGAGGACTTATAGTCCCTATAAGTGCAGTCATTACCAGTACTACACCTAATTGTATCGGATCTATACCAACAAATGTACCCACTTTATATAAAGGAGCGGCTAACATAACTAATAATGGATTAGTATCTATGGCCATTCCCAAAATAAATACTATAACTGCCATTAAGAAAAGTATTCCAGTTGGATTATTGGTAATTGATAAGATAAAGCCAGTCAATTTTTGAGCAAAAAATTGACGAACAAGAATCTCTGAAAAAACTGTCGTAATAGAAATAATAAGCAAGATAACTGTTGTGGAATATAGAGTACTCTTTAATGCGTCAATAATTTTAACTATCGTAAGTTCACGATAAATCAAACCAGATATAATTAAGGCGGACAGACATGCCAATATACCTGATTCAGTAGGGGTTACTACCCCAAAAACCAGACCTAAAACAATAAACAATGGTACTATCATAGCTGGAGAGCTTTGTATAAAAGAAGTAATAATTTCTTTAAATGAAGCCCTTTTTTGACGATATGGTTGATATCCCCTCTTCATAACCCAGTAATGAGTAATACCCATCAATGCTACACCCAAAATAACTCCCGGGATAGCACCACCAATAAATAAATCTGCTACTGAAGTTTCTGTCAAAATTGCATAGATAATCATCAATACACTAGGAGGAATAATTGGTCCAATACAAGATGATGTTGCAGTAACAACAACACTTAAATCATCATCATACCCATCTTCTTTCATAGCTGGTATTAGTAGTCCTCCTATTGCAGCACTATCTGCTGTAACAGTCCCCTGAACACCAGAAAAAAATATGCTGGCTAAAATATTAACATGGGCAAGCCCTCCTTTTAAGTGTCCAATTAAAGAACTAGAAAAATTAATAATTCTTTTTATTATACTGCCTTTAGATAACAATTCAGCAGCAAGTAGAAAAAATGGGATAGAAGCTAAAGTAACAGAATCTATTCCCTTAAACATTCTACTGGGCAAAATAGTTAAATTAACAAAATCATTATTTATAATAATCCAGATTGCTGAAATCCCAACACTATAGACAATTGGTACCCCAATAAAAATTAAAAACAACATAATTACAAATAATATTGGAATTACTCCCATATTATATCCCCCTTTAAATTAGTTACTATGTTTAAAAAATCAATCACTGTTCTCCGAAACTTTTTTTATTTTTTTAAATATCATTAATATTCTCTCAACAAAAAGCAAGGTAAGGCCTATCGGTATTACCAAATATACCATACCCATTTTAAGCCAGGAAATAGAATCTGTACGATAAAGCATGGTAACTGGAATATATTTAAAAGATGCCCATATTACTATAATAGCAAAACACAGGGCAAGTACATCAATAAAAATATCAAAATATAATTTCTTTTTCTCATTTAGTTTATTTGGAAAAATATCTACCCTGAAATGAGCATCACCTCTATCGGCAAGGGGCCAGAGCAGAAAAGCAATCCATATAAATGAATATCTAGTAAGTTCTTCCACCCAAATAATAGAACCAGCAATATTAGTATAGCGAAAAAAAATATTTAGAGATTGAAAAAAAATAACACAAACAAATAACATTACAGAAACTATTTCCAATAGACATTTGGAAATTCTATAATATTTTTCAATCCTATTTTCCATAAATATAATACCACCTTTTTCTTAAAGGTCCGGATTTTATAGCCGGACCCTTAATTTTATTTTACAAATTACTAGAACTGCTTTCTCCCAGTAGTTTTTTCTACATATTTTAACCATTTTGTATAAAAATCATATACATCTTTACCTTTTTCCTTCATAAAATCATCACGGAACCCAAATAGTTTCTTATCTATATCACCATCAACAGAAATATCACCTTTATCATACCATGTTACTCCATCTTCAATCATTTTTGATTTTGCCTGTTCATATGTTTTTTTAGCTTCTTCCAGATTAACTATTTCTGCATCTTGAATTGTTTCTATAAAAATTTCCTGTAAATCTTTAGGTAGCCTTTCATAAAACTTTGTACTTGTAACCGTCCAAGTAGTAGCATGAATTATTTTTAAATCCCAGTAGGCTTGAAGAACTTCCTGCCAATTTGGTTGAACTGCAATAGAGGGAGCAATTAAGGCACCTTCAACCAAACCCTGTTGAAATGCTATATAAGCCTCTGAATAAGCTAATGGTACAGGAATGGCTCCAAATAGCTTAGTAAGATTTACTGAATAATCACTATTAACAGCTCTAAATTTCTCATTTTTGATGTCACTTAAAGAATCAAATGGTTCCTTATACATAATCCCTGTAAAATCTGTTGCATCTACTCCAACAAGCATAAAACCCTTTTCTGCCGCAACCTCTTGAAATTGGGGAAAATAACCCCTGATAACTTTCCTTACCTCAGCTGAATCCTTCCAACCATAACCAGGTAGTTCTCCAACATTAAGTTCTGGTACATAGTGATATAATACACCACCTGCTCCTGGCATTAAATCAATATCCCCCAATAAAATACCCTCTAATAGTTCTTTTTCACCACCAATCGAACCATCAAAAAATAATTCACACCTAAATCTGCCGTTACTTCTTTCTTCAAGTTCTTTAGCTATCCATTTCATCTTTTGGCCAAAATGATGGTTTTCATAATAAGAAGTGGCCATCCTGACCCTGATAGGCTTCTCATCAGCTTGTACCACAACACCTATGACTAATGTCAAAACAAAAATTGCAGTTAAACAAATAATCATACTTTTTTTCATTGTAAATTTCCTCCTTATTAGTTATTTTCTTTGTTATTAGCAAACCTATCTAACATCTAATCTTCTAACCACTTTTCACCCCCTCTCCATTATTTATTTCAACCCAGGAATTTTCTGATAAACATGTTTATAACCAAAGCTCCCTTTATGAAGGCAGCTTTCTGCAGCAAATTTGGTAGCTTCTTTCATTGATGTTTCTATTTGTTTTTCTTGTAACCTACATATCAAATAATTGCTAATATAAGCATCTCCCCCACCCATAGTATCCAGAGGTTTAATTTTTTCCGCAGGGACATGTATTAAATCACCATTTACTAGAGCATATGAGCCATTTGATCCATTAGTAATGACCAATTCTGTTCCATGTAAGCTTGTCCATTTTCTTAAGAATTTAATTATGTCTTTTTCCTCCCTACCAGACCAGGAAAAGAAAGCATAATCAACCCAAGGCAATACCTCGTCTATTATTTGTGGACTAAACTTATTTGAAAAATCATATGAAATTTTACATCCTAAATTATTTAAATCAGATAAATAAATTTCTATTTTACTATAAATACTGCTATGGATTAAATCATAATCATTCAAAAAATCCAAATCTTCCTTTTCGATCTTTAAGCTTTGAGAAGTAGAGGGATCACTTTTTATAAAAACCCTATCATTTTTCTCGTGTCTAACAAAAGTATAAGCGTTTTCTTTTTCATTAAACCTAATTCTTTGAAGATTAACTCCTTCATTTTGCAATGCTTGACTTAATATTTTCCCATTTTCATCTTTTCCCAAGGCACCAATATAACTAGCTTCGACCCCTAATCTTTGAGCAAAAACAGAGAAATTCACACAATTTCCTCCCGGAAAACCTTCTTTACTGTCAATATAAATATCAACAGTATTATCCCCTACACCGGCAACCTTTATAGCATTACTCATAATTATTACTCTCTGCCCCCATTATACTTATACTTTAAATCTAAAACGATCTCCCTTAAATACAGTTTTCACATATTCAATAGAACGATTATCATCTGTATAAATTGCTCCTGTTAATAAAAACAGTGGTTCACCTACACTAATATTTAAATGTTTAGCCTCAAATTCATTACACTTTATTATCTCCAGGGTTTTTTCCGATTTTCCTGGATTTACATTGTATTCCTCTTCTAAGAATTTATATAGTGAGCCTATGTTGATATTAGCTTCTAAAACAAGGGGATAACTTTCATATGGTATATATGATTTTTCAATAGCAACAGGTTCCTTATCTAAAAACCTTAACCTCTGAATAGCTATAACTTCAGCGTTTTTCTCAACCTGTAAAAACTTACAGATAGTAGGGCTTGGCTCCATAAGTTCTTTACTTAATACCTTGGCCCCTGGAATAAATCCCTTTTCACTCATCCGCTTACTAAAACTATTAACTGTAATCAGTTCCCTTTCAATCTTAGGAACAGCAACAAAAGTCCCTTTCCCCTGTTTTCTAATTAATATGTCATCATCCACCAAATCTTGTATTGCTTTCCTTACAGTAATTCTACTTACTCCATACTTTTTCGTTAAATAGGCTTCAGTTGGAATTTGGTCTCCAGGTTTTAATTCATTCCTCTCAATTTTAGTAGTAATTATCTCCCTCAATTGCACATAAAGTGGTTCTACACCTGATTGTTTTAACATAATTATTCTCCTCCTAAACTTTAATTTGAAAATTACTTAATTAATATTATCATATCTCTTTATCCATAACAATTCTTTACGATATAATTCATCTCTATTTGTTCTATTAAGTTATATGTTGTCTTTATTGTTTTTCGTTTTATACTTTTTTATTATTACTAAATATTAGGAGGAGATAATTAGTTACAAATTAAGGTTTTTATACTATCAATTGATATATTATTCCCAGATATAACCTGTTCCTTCTTTACCCATATTTCTTCTAATATCTAAATTATGACCAGTTTTTTCTTCAAGTGCCCAGGCATATATTGTTAGTGCAGGCCATAGTAAAAAAGGTGTTAAATATTCTTTTACTAAACTAGAATTACCAGAATACACATCAAGGGCATCAACAAAATAATAATTAGCCTTTTTATATTCTAAGTATTCTTCAATCCTACGAACATAATCTGATTGCTTATCTCCTGCAGCAAACAGAAGAAAGTAATGATTATCATCAACTACTTCTAAAGGTCCATGAAAAAAATTGCATGCGTTTAATACAGAAGCATCCTTCCATTGCATCTCCATCAATTTACAGTTTCCAAAAGCAAAAGCAGCTCCCATAGTTGGTCCTGAACCTATTGTATATATCATATCTTTGTCTGCACAATCTTCCGCAAATTTGAGAGCCCCATCTTTATAAAGCTGATGTGCTTCTTCTAATAATTCGGGTAATTCGAATAATCCTTCCTTCAGTTCTTCAGGCAATGGATTTTCCATTACTTCAGCAACAGCAAAAGTAATAATCGACAAAAATAGTAATTTTAATTCTGACATCTGCTCGCCATCAGGATATTGAAAATGTAAGTCAGCAATCTGAGCTATTTTAGACTCTTCATTACTGGAAATAGCCAATAATTTTGCTTTTTGATCTTTTGATTTTTTTAATGAATTATATACTTCAGCAGTATTACCTGAATGAGACATCCCGATTACTAGACTATTTTCATCTATCGTTATGGGAATTTTACGGTCATATTCCCCTGCTTGATAGACATTACAATTAATATTTTTAATTAAACCAGCAAAAATATATTTTATTGTTAGCATTTGGGAATAATTAGCCCCACAACCAACTAAATTTATATTTTTGAAATCCCTTGAAACCACCTTTTTTATTTTTTGAACTATTTCCTGATAACCCTTTAATACCATTTTGAGATTTTTTTTATAGTTAATATCCAAATTCCGCATATTAATCATCTCCTCAACTATATGTTTTAGTTTAATTCCAAATTATAATACTTTTTTGCGTTTTCTGGTGAGATTTTATCTTCAATATAATCCTTGATTACTTTTTCTTTCTTTCTATCTTTAGGATCCCCATATCCTCCAGAGCCAGGGGTTTGAACACTAATAACATCACCTTTGTTAAGTTTTTCATCCGAAGTTTTAGAACCTAATTTCACTTTCTTATCTGCATAAATATGATAATATGCACCACTTTTACCAGAATGGCCTCCCTTTAATCCCCAGGGGGCAATTTCCTGTCTATCTGCTAGGGCAGAAAAAGTTATATTATCTGCCAATGTTTTTATGTCTCTTCTAATACCAAGACCCCCTCGATATTCTCCAGCACCACCAGAATCTTTTCTTAAGGAATACTTCTCAACCATTAAAGGATATTCTATCTCTAGTGCTTCTATGGGTAAATTAGAAGTGTTTGTCAGATGAACCTGAACTCCATTCATACCATCTAAACTACTACTTGCCCCTAGTCCACCTCCTATAGTCTCTAAATAAACAAAAAATTCATTTGTCCTAGGGTCTATACCGGAAAAAGTTGCAGTTGTACAAGCACTATTACATGCAGCTATAACCCTTTGAGGAATAGCATCTGCCATAGCTCCTAAAATAACATCTACCACCCTCATACAGGTATCTATCCGTTCCCCCACAGGTGCTGGAGATACTGAATTTATTATTAATCCATCTGGAACAATAACATCAAACACTCTATAAATACCCGAATTAGATGGTATATCGGGGTCTATGAGGGCTTTTAATGAGTAAAACACTGTTGCCAAAAGACCATTCATCGTTACATTTATAGGACCATCTACCTGTTGGCTGGATTTAGAGAAATCAAAAGTAATATGATCTTGTTTTACAGTAATCTCCACCTCTATAGGAATCGGTTCGTAATTTATACCATCATTATCCATGTAGTCTTTAAAACTATATATCCCATCTGGCACTTTATTAATAGCCGTTTTTAAACGTTTTTCAGTATAATCTAATAATTCTTTTGTATATATCTTAAAATCTTCTCCATATTTTTTATATACATCTAAAATTCTACTAACACCTACTTTATTTGCAGCAACCTGTGCCTGCAAATCACCTGTTCTTTCTTCTGGTGTACGACAATTAATTAGAATCATATCTCGTATTTCTTTAATTATCTTACCTTTTTTACAAAACCTAACAGGTAATATCCTAATACCCTCCTGAAAGATACTTACTGCGTCTCCTGAAGTACTGCCAGGCACTTTCCCGCCTACATCTGAATGATGAGCAATATTGGCAACCCAAGCAATTAACTTATTTTTTGAAAATACTGGAGCAGCTACAGTAATATCAGGCAGATGAGTTCCTCCACCAGTATAAGGGTCATTTGCTATAAACATATCTCCAGCTTCCAGTTCATTCCTGGGGTATTTTTTATATATTTCTTCGATTATTGTAAGCATTGAACCTAAATGCATGGGTATATGTTCAGCTTGAGCAACCATATTTCCCCCTGCATCAAAAATCGCTGTAGAGCAGTCCTTCCTCTCTTTAATGTTACTTGAGTAGGCACTCCTGATAAGAGCTGCCCCCATTTCTTCTGCTACTGAAAGAAGTAAATTACCAATGATTTCTATTGTTACTGGGTCTGCATTATTTTTCTTGCTCATTTTCTACACCCCCATAGTTTAACTTAATATTTAAATACTCATCAACATTAGCATTCCAGCCTGGGTTGATTAGAATTGTTGTATCCATTTGTTCAACTACCGCAGGCCCAAATATTTCATGACCAGCATCAAGATCATCTCTTGTATAAATCGGGCACTCTACAAACCCTTTATTTTCATCAAAATAAACCTGCCTATTAGCATTAGGAATTGGTGGATTAAGAGAATCTTTTATAGGATATTTGGGCATATCTGGTTTGGGAGTTTTTCCAATAGCATTTACTCTATAATTTATCAATTCAAGCGGCTGATTTTCATCAAAATATCCATAATTTTTCATATGCTCTTTATGAAATTGACCCTTAATATCATTGAGGATTTCTTCGTCTAATTTTTTCTCTGGAATAGTAAGTTGAAGTTCATAATTTTGCCTCTTATATCTTGCATCAATAGTAAGAATATACTCCCGGTTTTCTTCAAAGATCCCTTCTTTATCTAACATTTTCTTTCCTTGAGAAATCATCTTACTAAATATTTCATTTATTTCTTTAATATTATTTTTTTCTGCCAACATGATTTTAGATTTTACATAATCATATTTTATATCAGCTACCAGTAAACCAATAGAACAGAAAATTCCTGGTGAAAAAGGTATTATTATTTCTTTAATTCCCAATTCTTTAGCTACTGCACAGGCATGCAGAGAACCAGCACCTCCAAAAGAAACAAGGGCAAATTCACGAGGGTCATAACCACGCTCTACTGAAATAACCCTAATTGCACGTACCATATTAGAATTCACAACAGCAATAATACCAGCTGCTGCCTCAACTGAATTCATATCAGTTAAAGATGACAAATGCTCTTTAATAGATTTTTCTGCCAGATCAGCCCTAATCTCCATTCTACCCCCAAGTATATACTCAGGATTAAGTCGGCCTAATACTACATTTGCATCTGTGACAGTAGGCTTTTCTCCACCTTTATTATAAGCAGCTGGCCCTGGTTTTGCACCTGCACTTTGGGGACCAACTTTAAGTGCTCCACCTCCATCTAACCAGGCAATACTTCCTCCACCAGCACCAATTGTATCAATATCAATCATTGGTGTTTTTACAGGAAATCCATTTATCTTTCTATCTGTCGATAAAACAAACTCACCATTTTCTATTAGACTAACATCTGCACTTGTTCCACCCATATCAAATGTAATAATATTTTTTACACCACATAATTGAGCAACATGGTTTGCAGCTATAACTCCAGCACTAGGACCTGATACAGCGGTACGTATAGGACTATCAATGGTTTCCGAAATCGAAATAATACTCCCATTCGATTGTGTGACATATGGTTCTACTTTAATTCCCATATCTTTTATAGAATTATTAAAATTATTAACATAAGATTTCATAATTGGCCCTAAATATGCATTAAGTACTGTTGTGCTCATTCGTGGGTATTCCCGAAACTCAGGGACTAAATTATGTGATGCTGAAACATATATATCTGGATATAATTCCTTTATTATTTCTACAATTTTTTTCTCATGAATAGGATTGAGATAAGAGAAAAGAGTACAAACTGCAACAGATTCAGCCCCTTTCTCTTTTAGTACTTTTACTATATTTCCTACCTCTTTTTCTTCTAAAGGACTATATATGTCCCCATTATAAAGAAGTCTTTCACTAACTTCGTGATTCCAACCACTTGGTATAAGCATTTCAGGTTTCTGTATAAAATAATTATATAAACCTGGCCTTGTTTGATCTCCAATTTCTAAAAGATCCTTAAATCCTTTTGTAGTTATTAAAGCTGTTTTTGCTCCAGTTCTTTCTATTAACGTATTGGTTGCTACAGTTGTACCATGGGCGAGATAGGTTACTTGACTATAATCAACATTATTTGTTTTTAATATTTCATCTATTCCTTCTACTATAGCTAAAGAAGGATCATCTACTGTTGAACGAACTTTTAAGATATTAAGCTCTTTTTTTTCAACATTTAATAAGGAAATGTCTGTAAAAGTTCCTCCAACATCAACCCCTATCATATACTTCAACTTCATTACCTCCTTAATTAATTAACATAAAACAAAAACATTAAAGTTTTTCAGTATTAATATAATTTATATTATTTCATTTTCACCCCCTTTTTTATCATTTAAAAAATTAAAATTATTTAATACGTTATATAATGTTATATATTGTTCTATAATATTTATTCGGTGCTAATCATAAAAATCCTCTTTTTTTTTTAAAAAAAAATTATAATTTTTTAAAAATTAATATAAATGAATGGTTATTATCTAATGCTAATTTTTAGATATCAAGCTTAATGTATAAGAACTAAAGTGCTGACTTAGTGTAATAATTAATTATGAAAAACCCTAATATAATAAAAACTCCTTATTTTTAGGTTAGAAATGAAATATCATGACCTAAAAATAAGGAGTTTACTTATCTATTAATTATTTTTCTAAATTATATTTAATAATAAATTTCCTCTAGAAAACTCATAATTTACCACTACAACAATTTAAAGAAGATAAAATAAATTCACCATCATAGTACTTTACAATAGTAATTGCACAGTGAACTACCTCAATCTTCCAGTAATAATCTACTGACATATGTAAAATGTATGTCAATAAGGCGCGGATAACACCCCCATGGGTTACCAGCACAAGATTATTTCCCTGATTCTCCTGACAAATCTCCTCCACCTGGGATATTACCCTGGTCTGGAGTTCCAGCAGGCTTTCTCCCCCAGGTGGGGTAATTTCCACAGGATTTTCAAGCCATTTTTTTAAATGAATGGGATATTCCTTTTCAATCTCCTGGTATTTCAAACCCTCCCATTGACCAAAATCTATCTCCCGCAAGGCAGGCATGGTCTTCAGTTCTATATCCTGATGATATTGAGCAATTTTTTCCGCAGTAACAGCTGCTCTTTGTAAATCACTGGAAAAAATCCCATCAATATTCTCATCTGCTAATTGACTTGCAACACTTAAAGCCTGGGAAATTCCTGTTTTATTTAAGGGAATATCACACTGCCCCTGATATTTATGGGCAAAATTCCAGTCAGTCTGACCATGTCTGATTAGAAATAATTTCTTTCCCATAAAGCCCCCCTCGTTTTAGATGACTATTAAGCGATTTGCAGCTAGAAAAGAAAGTAAAACCAATATCTCACTAATCTCTATAACTGCCCCATAGACATCACCAGTTAACCCATCAATTAACTTTACAACATAATTAAGAAAAATACTTATTACTAGATAAGTAAAAACAAAGATTATTATTGTTATATAAATAGGGAAAGAAAAAACATATAAAATAACTATAAAATAAATTAATAAATATATCCCTGCAGTAATGGCCTCTTTATATGTTAAATAAGACTTAATTTCCTTAGCAAATTTACTGGAAACAGCCAGGGGATAATTATAGGCAGCCACCACAGCCATAAACCGGCTGATAGCAGGCATTAAAAGAAATATGGGTGTCCTGAAATCATCAGTTAATTCCATAAATAAGTTATATTTAAGTATTAAAAGTAGGATTATTGCTACTGCCCCAAAAGAACCAATTAGACTATCATGCATAATATTTAGTATTTTTTCTTTCTCCCGACAGCTAAAAATACCATCAATTGTATCAATAAAACCATCCAGATGCAGTCCACCAGTTAAATAGATTAAAAAAACTAAAAGTAAAATGTTTCGTATGCTGAAAGGTAGACTTAGGGAAAAAAGGTAATCCAGTAAAATTAATATCAAACCAATAATAGCTCCCACCATAGGGTAAAAATTCATTGCCCTGGACGGTAGTCTATCATTGTATTCAATCTTTATTATTATGGGCAGCCTGGTAAGAAAACTCAAAGCAAAAAAAAAGGCTGTCATATAAGTTCATCTCCCTGTATTTTAAATTTATTTAAATTTCTCATGCCAATTTCCTTTATTTCAACTGGTAAACCTGCTATACAGAGATATACTTCATCGGCCTCGCTGGCTATTAATTGATTAATCCTCCCTGCTATATCACGAAATTCCCTACCTAACTTTGAAACTGGTACTACACCAGAACCAAGTTCGTTACTAACAATTATCAGGTCAATATTCTTTTCCCGGGTAATATTAATAACCCCCTCCAACTCTTCCACAATAATAGCTTCTTCATGACAGGAGGGATTATCATTTCCCTTTAATAAAATATTAGAAATATATATTGTTAAACAGTCAAGGAGAACAACTTGACCAGGTGGAAATGATAAAAAAACATCCTGGAGTTTATAGGCTTCTTCAATTGTCTGCCAGGTTTTTGGTCTTGATTCCTGATGTTTCTTGATCCTTTTAGACATTTCCTGGTCAACCGCCTCTGCTGTCGCCAGATAACTTACCATGTCACGACCCTTTTGGTAGGCTATTTTTTCAGCAAAAGTACTCTTCCCACTCCTTGCCCCACCCAGTACTAAAGTAATCACTCCTACCCCTCCTTTTCCTATGTACTGCTTAAAACTCTGCTAGCTCCCCAATAATTGTCAGAGGCTTAGCTATTGCTGCCTTTAAGGGGGCAAATAAATCCTTTTCTACGGCAGTCAGTAAAGAAGTAGCCGGGCCGGCAGATTTCTGTAAATCTAGCTCACTATCATCTCTCAACTTGAGTCTCAACCCTACTGACCTGGCCAGGATACCTGCCTCATAGGCCAATCCCTTTGAACCAACAGGGATTATTTCATGAACACCTCTAAACCCAAGTAGTTGCTGCAAAACTGGGAGATCTGCAACTTTTTCCTGATTAGCCAGCACCTCTTCCCCAACCATTGGTAAACCAACAGCTATTAATATATCACCAGGCTGTCCAGCAGCTATTTTTATTTTATCCCTATTAACCCTTCCCAGTACAGTAACACCAATACCAGTTTGAGAGGTTTCAATATTCTCTTCTGTACTCCCATTAACTGCTATCTGGCTGTCCAGGCCTATCCTCTTAAGCTCTCCTTTGATACCATTTAATATTTCTTCACCAGTAGGATTATATTCTACTGCCAGGGCATCTACAATACTAAGTGGCTCTGCAGCAACACTTATAACCTCCATTAAAGCAACCCGGGCTGTAAAGGCACCGATAAGTTCAGCAGGAACCTTTATCCGATCATGTTTTTTAGGCCCAATACCACCAGCAGAATCACAGGCAATCACTAAAAAATTATCTTTATCCAGTTCTATTAGATTTATATCCCGTTCCATTTTTTGAAATGCCTTAATTTTTTTCATGATAGCTGCCTTGATTTCTTAGTTTCTTTAAATTAATCCTTTCTCCCAATATTTTATGAATCACTACTGCCAGAACTACATTAACAGCCGAACCCAGTAATAACGGAATGAACATTGATAAGAAAAAATGATACCCCAAAAAAGGTATCAATACTGCATCAAGTACTATACCATTTAAAATAATTGCTACCACAGCAGCCAGTAAAGAATTAGCCTTATTATATAGATATGCAAAAACCAAACCGCAAACACCCATTAAAACAGCAATCCCCAAGTGGAGCATTCCCAGAGGGAATCCACTCTTCATCGCAGAAAGCAGATGCCCCAGAAATAAAACTATACTACCACTACCCCCACCAAATATCATTGATGCCAGATAGCCTGGTGCTGAATCAAAAGCAACAGTACCAATTGGGCTAGGGATAATTATATAAGCCCCTGCTGCACTTAAGGCTATCATCAATGCCAGTAAAACAATCCTTTTTATATTATTTTGACTCATATGTACTCCTCCTTGATTTTATTATAATCTTTAATAGCATCTACCAGCAAAGAGGTAATTTATGAAGAGTCAAAAACTATTCTCATAAGACCACTTCCCTCCGAAGATTCTAGTATTAGGTAAGTCTCCTGACTCGGCTTCATTTTACTCCCTGGCCTTTCCAGTTTTCCAGTGGCCATAATTAGGTTTCATCTGCCTCACAGTAGCGGGGGCTGTGCCGGATTTTCACCGAACTTCCTTGTTACGCTGTAACCAAACAGCACCTAATACGTTAAAAACCCCTTCTCATCTCGAGAAGAAGTTACACCCTTATCATATACGAAAAATAATAATTGATTTCTGAACAAATAGATTAAACAAATCTATTCAGAATATTTACAGGTTGATTTTATCTATTCAATTGTCTATATAATAACAATTATAACCTGACCTGTCAATTAGCTTTTTTCATGATATTCTATTTTTTCAACATCGACCAATGTGGGATATTAATACCAGGCACCAAATCTTCAGAAATAAGCTCAAAACCAAATCCCTCATAAATCTTTACATTTTTAAAACTATGTGTTTCCAGGTAACAGGGCTGACCCTTTTTTTCAGCTGTTTTTAACATTGGATACATCAGTTTACTTCCAAAACCCTGTCCCTGTTTCTCAGGGTCAACCCCAAGTAATATTACGTATTGATGAGGACCTATAACCTTTTCCTGGTGTATTTTCAAAGAAAAATTATTAAATTCATTAAGCTTTTTCCCGGCATCTGACCCTAATTTAACAAGTGACAAAGCCCCAGACCTTAAAGAACGAAAAAGATTAAAATGATAATCTTTAAAACTAGAAAATAATAGTATCCCTTCAATTTCGGAGGAAGAACCATATGCCTTTCCATAGAGTACTGCGTATTTAATAAGAAACCTAAGAAAAATCTCTATATTTTCCATATTATGTTTTTCCCCTAAAATACATTTAAACATAGGGTAGTCATAAAAAGCCTTTGCTAACACTTGGGCACTCTTATCAAGGTCTTTCTTACTTAATTTATACAGTTTATCAAGATTCATTACTATGCACCCCGTTACTAATTTTTTTCAGAAAAAAGCTATTATTCTCAATGTTGCTCAAGGCTGTCAATTATGCATAAATTTTTCTCAGTCTATTCTATAAACATTCTCCATAAATCTCTTTTTTCCTACTAATAATAAATTATGTCTAGAAAAAGTAAAAATAACACTAAACAAAATTAAGAAACCCAGATTCCATACTTCCCAGAATATAGTTTCTTCAGTTTCTTCAAAAGAATTTTATTATCCTGTCGACTCTTAACTGCTACTCTAATAAAATCCTTTCCTAACCCTCGATAACTCTTACAATTCCTAATAAGAATACCCTCCTCAGCCAGCAAATCGGTTAATTGATCTGCATTATATTTCCCCTTTGAAAGATCAATAAATATAAAATTTGCAGTCGGTTGATAGACTATAAAGTCTCTTATCTTACATAAACCTTGATAGAGGTAATCCCTTTCTATAGCCATCTTCTTCCTGCTTAAATTATAATAGTCCTCATCCTCAAAAATAAGTTCCCCAGCTAACTGGGCCAGATAATTAACTGACCAGGGGTCACGGGCCATTTCCATCTCTTTGATTACCTTCTCATTTCCTATCCCATAACCCAATCTCAAACCAGGTATAGCATACAATTTAGTTAATGAACGCAACACAAAGAGCCTCTCATAGTCCTTAACCAGTTTCACAACTGTATAATCAGCAGGTTGGTCAATAAAATTGATAAAGGCTTCATCAATGAAAAGGAAAACGCCCTGTTTAACAGCATAATCCAGTAAATCAATTATTTTATGCCTTGCCAATAGTTGACCTGAAGGGTTATTAGGATTACAGAGAAACAAAAGTTCAACCCCATTTATCTCTTCTTTAACCCTGGAAACTTCCGGTATAAAAGAATTATCTCTGGACAGGTTAAAGTGTTTTACTTTACCACCAATACTCTTGACAGCCAGTTCATATTCAGAAAAAGTTGGTTCTACTACCAGAGCAGTAGCTGGTTTTATTACTTTAACAAACTGATAAATAAGATCAACAGCCCCATTACCAGCAATCACATTATTATAATCTACCCCTATCTTAGCTGCAACAATCTCCTTAAAACTAACTGCAGCTGGTTCTGGATAGTGTACTAACCGATGAAGGTTATCCCTGATACCCTCAACAACTATCTCTGGCAACCCCAGAAAATTTATATTAGCACTAAAATCAATAATAGAGTCTTTATTTAAACCATATTTTTTAACTGCTGCTGCTATATTTCCTCCATGATAGTGTTCCATACTATTTTATCTACTCCCTTCTATTCCCCCGGAAATTATTGCTGCCCTCCTGATGTACTTTAGGTACGGTATCTCCCGGGATATTATAGAGATTAATTTTTCTTCAGGGTATTGTTTGTTAACTAAAACCCCCATTAAAGTACCACTATGAGCAATATTTACACCATAAATCCCATTCTCTCCTCTTATAAGCCCTAAAAGTTGCTCCAGACCTTTTTTGTATAATATATCCTGATGGGCCTTACTGCTTAGGCTTGCTCCCTCTCCAATAAGTTCAGGTTTATTTTTTTTAATCCCTTTTTCAATTAGATTCAAAGCCTGTCTTACCAATCCTTCTTTTGAATAATTTAAAAAACCAAGGTCTTCTCTCTGATTAAAAATAGTAGAATCCACTTTCCCCATTTCTGTAAATATTAAAATATCTAGCAATGGTGCTTCCCCCAGGTATCTGGCTAGTTTGCCTTCACGATGATCAAAAAGCTGCAGCCCCGGCAGAAAAATGCTGTCAGTCGGTTCAATCCCCAGGGCAATTTCTTTAATCAGTTGATTATCAATTGGATAATCCAGGGCCAGCATAACTCCGGCCGTTGCGGCCGTAATATCTGCTGTACTACTGGCCATTCCCTTACCTACCAGTAAGTCGGACTCTATCTTCACCCTGGCCCCAAGACCATCCTGTTTCAAATAAATTAGTGTCTTTTGCACAGCCTCAACAAGCCTGGGGGCATATCTATTTACTTTAATTCCTTGATATAAAGAACTTAATTCTACTGTTACCTGGCTATAGAGATTGATAGGGCAGGAGACCAGAAAATCCTGACCTGCAATACTCCCCTGTACCAGTTCACCACAACTACCCGGCACCCTGATTGTAGCCTGTCTACTCATCACCAATCCCCCAGCCTCTCCTGTAATTATTATTCTGAATAAAGTGGCCTATCGGCCATCCAGATTAATTAACAACTATTTTTTACTTAAAAATATTTCTTATTAAAGAAGTTAACTAATTTTAATAATCCAGACAGATATATTTGTTGTACGACTCTAGAAATTATCCGCAGGCAGGACGCCGAAGGAAAATTTCTTGACAGTAAGCGGAGGTAGGACACCGCAGCGCAACCATAATGTATTACAACGGGAGTGCCGGGCCGGTGCAACCTCAATTTTCTTGTACGCTCTGTTTAAATACGGAGTGCCCGTGGTGCACGACATAGGGAAACAAATATATCTGTCGGTCTTTAAAGTTATCCACAACAACCTATTGTGCAAATCACGTAATTTTATTAAACAAAAACAATAACAACCATTACTATCAACAAAAAAATTATTATACTTACATAGATCATCCTATTAACAGTCTTTATATCCTGCCGCTTAAACTCCCTCAGTTTATCACCTAAATAGGCCCTGAAACTGGCCTGACCGTGGTAATAATTTATTCCGCCAAGCCTTATCCCCAAAGCACCAGCAACTGCCCCTTCAGGATAACCCGCATTAGGACTGGGGTGTTTAGCCGCATCCCTAAACATAATCTGACAAGAACGCATTAAGTTTTGACCTGTAAGACCTGCAGCCAGACAAAGACAAATACCAGTAATCCTGGCCGGAATCAGGTTGACTAGATCATCCAGTCTAGCAGCTGCCCACCCATAATACCTGTACCTATCATTTTTATAACCCAGCATAGAATCAAGTGTATTAACCGCTTTATAAGTCATAGCCAGAGGGACCCCCCCCAATAAGTAAAAAAAGATAGGGGCCAGGATACCATCTGAAGTGTTTTCAGCCAGGGTCTCAATAGCCGCCCTGACTACCCCTTCTTCCTTTAAACTGTCACAATCCCTTCCAACAATCTTATTGACGGCCTCTCTCGCCAAACTAAGCTTATCCTGTTCAAGGAGCCCATAAATCTGATTGCCAGCCTGTACTAGTCCCTTAATAGCAATTGTTGACTGTAATAAGTAGATACTAAGAATAATGCTGGCAATATAATGAAGGCCATAAAAAAATTCAATTATAAAATAAGTCCCCAAATATGTAAAAACAATTACTATTAACACCTCTAAGATACCGGCAATCCTTTGTGCTCCAGGACTTTTGGCCAGAATCCTAAAAATTCTTTCCAGTAAGGATATTAATCTGCCTATATATACAACAGGGTGAGTTATCCATAAGGGGTCTCCTATAATTAAATCAATTATAATAGCCATTATTAAAAACAAGAAATAATCTATGATTATCACCTCACCCAAAAATTACCCTGTCCAGTTTTGCTCTTGCTATATTTTTTTCCAACAGGTCAGCAAATCTATCATAGGCATCTTCCCGCAGACGCCGGGAAGACATATGCTGCCTGCTTAAAGGGTGTAAACCCTTTTTCTCCCTTATGTGATTGATAAAAGACCTCCTAAATCGGTCATTGTCAAATATCCCATGGAGATAAGTACCCCAGACCAGACCATCATCACTTATCAAACCATCATCGAAACTCTCTCCCTTATCTCCCCAGAGCATAATCTTCAGCAACTGATTTTGATCACTATCAATACGACTCCTCCCATGATGGATCTCATAGCCTGTTAGTACCTCACCCTGTAAATCTTTAAAAAAAGAAATATCAGTATTTATACTGGCTTTAACCTGTCTGCTTATCTTTTCCCCAGCATAAACTGTTTCCATTTCCAGAAGGCCTAGTCCAGCAACAACTTCTTCACTGGATTCAACATGTGAAGGGTCAATAACCCTTCTCCCAAGCATCTGATAACCACCACAAATACCAAGCACCGGTATCCCCTGTCTGTACTTTTGCCTGATGACTTCAATATAACCCTGACTGTAGAGATATTGTAAATCCTCTATAGTATTCTTACTGCCGGGGATAATAATTAAGTCTGGTTCACCTATCTCAGTTAGCTCCCGTAAATACCTTACCCTGGTTTCAGGTTCAGCAGCCAGCAGGTCAAAATCAGTAAAATTAGAAATGTGGGGTAGATATAGAATTACAATATCAAGCTGGTAATCAGTATCACCCTGGACATCCTGAGCAAGACTGTCTTCTTCAGGTATCTTAATATCTTTCAAATAAGGGATAACACCCAGGACTGGTTTGCCGGTATATTTTTCAATAAAGTCTATCCCTCCTTCAAAACGGGCCTGGTCCCCGCGAAATTTATTAATTATAATCCCCTTTACCCGCTCTCTCTCCTCCTGAGTAAGTAATTCCAGGGTACCTACAATAGAGGCAAAAACCCCTCCTTTATCAATATCAGCTACCAGGATTACCGGGGCATCTATCATTTCAGCTATTTTCATATTAACCAGGTCATATTCCCGCAGATTAATTTCAGCAGGACTCCCTGCCCCTTCCATAACAATAATTTCCCACTTTCCGGCCAGCCTTTGCAGGGACTCCTCAATAGCCTCTAAGGATTTTCCCTGGTCTGCAAAATACTCTTTAGCCTTTATATTCTTTACTGCCTGGCCATGAATAATGAGCTGGGAATTATCATCCTGATTGGGCTTTAATAAGACTGGATTCATATCAACAGTTGCTACTACCCTGGCTGCCTCAGCCTGTACAGCCTGGGCCCTGCCAATTTCACCACCATCCCTGGTAATAAAAGAATTTAAAGCCATATTCTGTGATTTGAAAGGTGCCACCTGGTAACCATCACGAACCAGCAAACGACAGAGACCTGCTGTAATGACACTTTTGCCCACATCAGAACCTGTTCCCTGTATCATAATAGATTTAGCAGCCATATCTTACACCCTCATCTAATAAATTATAAGATTCTGTTCCAAAAGTATCAGTATATACCCGTCGGGGATTATCTATCCCTTCACTCAACGGTAACACCTTAACTTCGTTCAGGGATAGATAATCCCCTATATATATTTTTTCGAACACATACTATAAATAAGATCCATATCAAGACTATCCTCTACAATATCAGCCAGTTGATCATAATCAGCAATCAGACCCTTTTGATAAGAAAGACTACGCTTGATAGGAACCAATCCCTTTCTCAACCTCAAATTATTAAGTAAAGTATTGCGTAATATATCATTATTAAATAAACCATGGAGATAAGTCCCAAAGTGCAGTCTATTCTCAGACAGACTGCCATCTTCTATTTTAACACATTTATCTGAACGGGAAAAAATGTTAAAGATGAAACTTTTATTCCCTTGCTCAGTATAAGAACTCTCTCCCATATGAATTTCATAAGCTGTAATCTCTTCACCCTCAAGTCCCTGCAACAATAAAGGCCCTCCCCTGCTTATAGCTTTAACCTGATGGGTTGTTTTTTCTGCTAAAAAATGTGTTTTGACAGGCAGTAAACCTAAACCCCTTGTTTCTTCCCTTTCACCCTCAGTATGGTAGGGGTCATATAAAAACTGGCCCATCATTTGATAGCCACCACAGATTCCTATTACCGGGACACCCTTTCTGGCCGAAAACTGAATCTCTTGAGCCAGACCCTTGTTTTTTATATATTCCAGATCAGAGGTAGTACTCTTGGTTCCAGGGATTATAATTAAGTCAAGCCCCCTAACTTGAAGAGGAGTACTTACATATGTTAAAGAAACATCCTTAGCTAATGATAGTGGAGAAAAATCAGTAAAATTGGACATATGTGGCAGTTGAATTATCCCAATTTTTAGGTCTCTCTGTTCAGTAGATTTACCTCCTTGTAATTGCAAGGAAGCTGAATCCTCCTCTGGCAGCCTAATATCTTTCAAATACGGGATTACCCCCAGGACTGGTTTACCGGTATATTCTTCCAGGAAATCTAGCCCGGGTTTAAGCAGGTCAAAATCACCGCGGAAGCGGTTAATTATTAACCCCTTAACTAGTTCCCGTTCTTCTTTTTCCATTAAACGTAGGGTGCCAACCAGAGCGGCCAGGGCACCTCCCCTAGCTACATCTGTTACCAGGATTACAGGGCTCTTAAATAAAGTTGCTACCTTCATATTAGCCAGGTCCCATTCTTTAACATTAATCTCAACAGGGCTCCCGGCACCCTCCATTACTACAATATCATTATTTTCTCTGAGTTTATTTAAGGCCAACTCTATGTTTTTTAGAGCCATTCTCATATATTTACTATCTTTTTGCTGTCCCATCTTACCAATAGGTTTGCCTCTCACTATTACCTGACTTAAACCATTTCCTTTCGGTTTAACAAGGATAGGCTGCATATCCACTACAGGTTCTACTCCTGCTGCCTCAGCCTGTATTACCTGGGCAATACCAATTTCCCCGCCTCCAGCTGTAACAGCCGAGTTCAGTGACATATTCCAGGACTTAAAAGGGGCTACCTTAAAATTATTGCGAGCAAATATCCGGCAGAGAGCAGTGGCAACCATACTTTTCCCGACATCTGAGGCTGTTCCCTGAATCATAATAGTTTTATTATCTATAAGCTTATTATTTTCCTCTTTGATCATAAGTACCCAGTACCCCTTCCTCCAGAGTAAATATAATGCTTTTAAGCCCCATTCCCTCTTCCCTTAAATACTCTTTTATTCTGATAACTACTCGTTCAGCCAGTAGATCAAAGACAGCTACCAATCCGGCCTCTATAATAATCCCTACAGCCTCAGCTGATGTATTACTACTGAGAATACTACAGATCGTCTCTCTATCTCCACCTAATGCTGCAGTATAAGCAGCTATAATCTCCAGACGGGCATCAGCTACCTTGCTATGAGTATTAAAAATACCCCCAGCAAGTTTAACTATCTTTCCTAAATGACCCAAAACAATAACCCTCTTTATCTTTAAACGCTGACACTCCCTGAGCATGTAGCCAGCAAAATTACTCATTCTCACTACCTCTTTAGGCTGATACCCCAATTTGACAGCCATTTCCCGGCCATAATTGCCAAAGACCAGTACCACCTGGTCCCCACCTTCAACCACAAGCTGTTTTAATTCAAGGGCCAGGGATTCCTGATAGGCCTTTTCAGACATGGGCTCAACAATCCCGCTTGTCCCCAGGATAGAGATGCCCCCGACAATCCCCAGTCTGGGATTAAAGGTCTTCTGTGCCACCTCTTCACCCCCAGGCACCTCTATCATTACTTTGGCACCACTGCCCTCAGGTAAAACAGAGCTAACTGCTTCTTTAATCATTTTCTCAGGGACAGGATTAATGGCAGCTTTACCTACTGGAACAGATAAGCCCGGTTTAGTTACCCGACCTACCCCCTGTCCACCACTTAATTCGATTCCTGTACTAATCTCTTCAACCCGGGCAGAGATTTCCATTCCATCAGTAAGATCAGGGTCATCACCAGCATCTTTTTCTACAAAAACCCTGACAAAACCCTCACCATATTCCACCGCCTTCAAAGGAATATTTAATTCTATTCCTGCTGGGGTCTTGATTTGTACTTGCTCAGGTTCTTGACCGGTAAATAGAATAAGAGCAGCAGCTTTAGCAGCAGCTGCTGCTGCACTACCTGTCGTAAAGCCCCTCCTATATCTCTTGCCATTGATTGTTACATAAGACTCAAAGACCATTTAAAATCAACTCCACTGCCCCTGGATTAAATATAAAATTGCATTTAATGCAGCAGCAGCTACCGGGCTACCGCCCTTACGGCCTTTGACTGTAATATAGGGGAATTTGCTTTTCGCCAGTTCTTCTTTAGCCTCCCTGGCCCCCACAAACCCAACAGGGGTACCAATTATTAAATCAAGCTCAGCCTGCCCAGCCCTGAGCAGATTAATTAATTCAAAAAGGGCTGTCGGGGCATTGCCGATTAGAAAGATTCGGTTATCTTTATCCCTGACTGCCTTCCTCATCGCCATCATTGACCTGGTAATCCCCTTTTCTTTAGCCGCTAAAGCTACATCTTGATCACCTATATAGGTCTTAACCTCAGCACCTAGAAAGGAAAGTATTCTTTTATTAACCCCAGCCTTGACCATTGAAACATCTGTTACCACATTTGACCCCTTTTTTAGTGAGCTAACAGCCTTTTTCACAGCCCCGGGGGCTATAGTAATCAAACGGGCAAACTCAAGGTCAGCTGTGGCATGAACTATCCGTTTAATCACCGCCTCTTCTTCTGGGGGACAAAACAGTTCCCCCAGTTCTTCCTTGATTATCGCCATACTCTTTTCTTCTATTGCCTGTGGGTCTTTAATATCTATCAAGGTCTATCCCCCTTATTTTTCAATACCTATTCTGGCCTGAATACCCTGTTGATAGTAATGCTTTACTTCTTCCATGCTGGTAACCAGGTCAGCTATTTTTATTAGACCTTCTTCAGCCATCCTTCCTGTTATTACAACTTCAACACCATCAGCCCGATTTTCCAGCACCTCTATCAGTTCTTCAAGAGAAAAGAGTTTATAATAAACCGCTATATTGGCCTCATCCATTACTACCAGTTGATAGTCCCCGGATTGTAGAATACCACTCATCTCTGCCAGGCCCTGACGGGCTATCATAATATCTTCTTTTGCAGGCTCATTTCTGATAAAACAATCTCGTCCATATTGCTTAACAACTACATTATCTAATTTCTTTAAAGCCTTAATCTCACTGTACTCTTCACCTTTAACAAACTGCCCAAAAAAAACCTTAAATCCTGCCCCTACTGCCCTGATAGTTAAACCAATAGCAGCTGTTGTCTTCCCTTTTCCATTACCTGTATAAACATGAATCTTTCCCTTCATCTTGAATACCCCCTATTATTTCTTATATAGTAAGGCCCTACGCAAAAAATTACTGGCAATCCCAGGATTACTGGCAAAATGGAGATGGACATAACTGGCCAGCAGATTATTAGTAGGGCTATAACCCTCCAGCCTTCCATCACTAAGCCGGTAAGTTTTTTTGACACCTGATGTCAGATTATTTAACCTGGAATAATGAAAGACATGCCCCCTGGCCTTTTCATTACTATTTAAGATAAGATTACTGTTAAGTGTTGTTAACTCCACATAACCCATCTCCTGTAGTGAACCCTGCATTTCAACCTTGCCTGGAATAAGACCTAGCATCTGGTAGGCATTCCCTTTAAAATCAATAATCTCCTGACTTAGATACATTAAACCACCACATTCAGCATAAAGAGGCATACCAGCCTGAGCTTTTTCCCTTATATCATCTTTCATATCTTGATTAGCTGCCAGTTCCTCCAGAAAACTCTCCGGGAAACCACCTCCTAAATAAATACCATCCAGGTCAGGTAATTTTTTATCCTGCATAGGACTAAAATAGATTAATTCTGCCCCCAGCTTTGCTAATAAATCCAGATTGTATTGATAATAGAAATTAAAGGCCTGGTCATACGCTATACCTATTTTAACATTAAATTCCCTCTCCTGTGAATATAATCTATGTTTATTAACCTTTATTTTTCTACAGTCTGCAGATAATTTTATTAATTTATCAAGGTCCAACTGTTTTTCAATAAGCTGAATTAACTGCTTAATAAAAAACTTCAATTCCCCACTTTCATGGATAGGGACAAGTCCCAGGTGTCTTTCCGGGAGTTCCAGTCCCTTTTGACGGGGGAGATATCCTAGAATCTCCAGCTCAGGCATTTTCTCTACTACTGCCTCTTTGATTAGAGCATAATGGCGTTCACTGGCAATATTATTAAAGATTACTCCCTTTAGATTAAGTCCAGGGTCATAATTCTTATAGCCATAGATTAATGCAGCTGCACTCTGGGCCATTTTTTGAGCATCTATAAGCAAGACAAGCGGTGTCTGAAGTATCCTGGCAATCTCAGCCGTACTGCTTACCCCGGTCTTGCCCTTACCATCAAAAAGACCCATTACACCTTCTATAATACTAATATCAGCCCCTGCTGAACTATTACTATATAACTCCTTTACCCCATCACAACCCAGGAAATAACTGTCCAGGTTATAGGAGTTATTTCCTGTAAAAAGGGTATGAAAACCAGGATCAATATAATCAGGGCCAACCTTATAAGGCTGTACCTGATATCCCCTCCGACTAAGGGCAGCCATTATCCCCAGTGAGATAGTAGTCTTACCTACACCACTCCTGGTTCCAGCAATAAGCAGTCTTTTCTCATTCATCAAGCACCACCTCCTCAACTACTGCTATAGTTACTCTACTGAATTTTGTTTTTTCCAGTATTAATTTCCCTGTTTTAGAACTCAATAGGGCAGCTGGTTCACAGACACCAGGTACCCCGATCACTTTTTCTACAAATTCTGAACTGCTGATATTTAAATCAGCCTTTTTTATCTCTTCCCTTTTAATTATATCAATCTCCAGGGAGTTCTCAACCGCATAGGCGATTAATCCGCTCTCATCTTGTTTTAAATCAATCGTAGCTAATTTCTTAATACTCTCTCTCTTTATATTTAAGATATTTAGAGCAGCATCTATAGCTTTAGTAATCTCTGAAACTGTCACACCCCTCCGGCAGCCAATACCTATTATGATATTCCGGGGGATAAGTTGTAGATAATTACTATCAATGCTAAACTGCCTATTACTGATAATAAGTGGGAAACCACTCTGGATAGTCCTGGTATTCAAATCTGAAAGGGGGGAAAACTCAATATTATCACTGTGAACAGAATTAATTTTATGGTCTGTAAAGATATTAAGCGGTCTGTTATTTACAATAGCAGCATTAGCCAGTTTCAAATTTTGAAAGGGCTCAATACTAGCATTGATTCTTTTAGACAGCAGGTCAATAGCTGGCTTACCCTGACAATCTGTAGCAGTAGTAATAACTGCTGTTGAGTCCAGTATTTCAGCTATTTTTTCTGTTAATTCATTAGCCCCTCCTAAATGTCCAGCAAGAGTACTGATGACATATCGACCAGTCTCATCAATAGTTACTACCGCAGGGTCCACCCTTTTATCCTTTAGAAAAGGGGCAATTACCCTTACCACTATTCCCAGAGCCATGATATAAATTATTTTATTATATCTCTTAAACAAATTTGCTGTTAGGTCTTTTAAAGATGAATTATAATAATTTAACCCTTTCCCACAAATCCTATTATCCCTGATTTTTTTTAATTTGTATGGAAAATACAGGTCAACCCCTTCTAAAGAATTGCTAATCTTAAAGGCCAGCTCTTTTCCCCCAACAGTTAAAGTCACTACTGCTGTCCTTTCTTCAAGCATGACTACTCCCCTTACATTTGATACAATGGGTAATTAATTTTTCAATATCACTAAAAACATAGGGATAATTTAGAACAGGTCTTTTGATAATAATTACCGGTATCCCCAGGTCAAGGGCAGCTGTAATCTTGGTATCCAGACCACCTGTCTTACCACTTGCTTTACTAACCAGGACATCTGCCTTATACTCCTCCAGTAAGGCCCTGTTGAGTTTAGATGTAAAAGGGCCCTGTACTGCTATCAAGTTAGCTGGTGTAAAACCTATTTCTTCAGCCTTTTTAATAAATCTCCAGTCAGGTAAAACCCTAGCCACCAGTCTATCCCTCCAGTTTTCAATCCCTTCAGTAAAATAATGGAGATTATTACTACCAATCGTAAGAAATATCCTCTTAAATTGAGCCGCCATTATCACTGCTTCCTGGTAGTCCTCAACAGCCAGGATATATTCTGAGGGATAAATACTCAAATCCAGCTCTTCCCTTTCATAACGCCAGTAAGTAATAGACATTTCCTGGCTCACTAGCAGGACATTTCTGGATACATTTACAGCAAAGGGATGGGTAGCATCAATAATCAAATCAATTCCATAACTATTAATTACATTTCTCATATCTCTTGGCTCCAGTCTCTTTTTTATCACCCTGACCCCTGTAAAAGCCAGTCGTTTTTCAGCATATTCTGTTAACACAGATACTATTAAACTTAACCCCTTTTTCTGTAAACTATCAATTATCTCAAAACTGTCCCCTGTCCCGGCCAGTACCCAGATCATAGTCGATATCCCCTTGGTGTAATCATTTTATCAGCACTAAGATATGTCTGTGAATTACCGATAATAACAGTAGTCAACATATCGATCTCTTCCTCTGGCATATTAGCTAAATTTGTAATTCTTTTCTCTTCCCCACTTCTCCCTATCTGGCGCACAATACCTACCGGCGTATCAGCCGCACGCTGATTTAGAAATATTTTTTGAGCAGCCTTTATCTGTTCAACCCGCCGGCTGCTCCGGGGATTATACAGGACAGTAATAAAATCTGCTGCAGCTGCCCCGGCAAGCCTTTTTTTAATTACTTCCCAGGGTGTTAAAATATCACTCAAACTGATAACAGCATAATCATGCATTAAAGGCGCCCCCAACAAAGCAGCTGCAGCATTGGCTGCAGTAATTCCTGCTATAATTTCAACATCAACCTTATAATTTCCTTTGTCAATCAATTCCAGAATAAGACCGGCCATACCATATACACCTGGGTCACCACTGCTGATAACAGCTACCTTTTTATCCTGTTCAGCCATCTGGATAGCCTTAACTGCCCTTTCTTTCTCCTGTCTCATACCACTTAGATAAACCTCTTGATTTCCAGAGATTAATTCCTCTATTAATTTTATATAGGTTTTATACCCGATAATAATATCCACCTGCTGTAAAATTTGATAAGCCTGCCGACTCATTCCTGCCAGATTCCCGGGCCCAATACCTACCACAAAAAGTTGATTACTTTTCCCCATTATAATCACTCCCTGACTGAACAACGTAGCCTAACGGTTATCCAAACTTAATCAACAAATAATAATCTCTTTATTTAAAACTCTTTATAGATAAAAACCAAGCTTCATAAACCAGACCAATATATTTACTGGACGACTCTAGAAATTGTCTGAAGGCATGGACGCCGGAAGACAATTTCTCGACAGTAAACAAAGGCAGGACGCCGTAGTGCACGACAAGGCAAGTAAATATATTGGTCGGTCTTTAAAGTTATCCATAATCACATAGTTTTACTATACTTCATTTCAACATTATTTAAGATAATATAATTATTAATAGCTTTCTTTAATCACGATTTATTTTTTCCTTTTGTAAAATATAAAGTAAGTCCCATAATTCCAAATATATAACCTATACCCCCTAATATCTCTGTTATACCCGGTCCCTCACTATTCTCCAGCTTACTCAGTTTCTTATTTAGAGGAGCAAGTTTTTTATCAAGTTCCTGGCTGATAATAGCCCTTAAACTATCCTCATCGATAGCTGTAACAGCTGTTATATCTGTCTCCTGGGGATTTTTATTGTTAATCTCAGGCAACTCATCTTCACTTATTGTATATTCAGCCTGATGACCCATACCAGCATTGAGAACAATCCTTAAATCAGTTTTAGCCGGTATATTAAATTCATAGATACCATTTTCATCAGTAAGACCTTCACCTAATAGTTTATCTTCCAGGTCATATACCTTTACTTCAGCATTTTTAGTCAGAGAGCCATCACTAAAACCACCTTCTACAATAACATTCTGCCCCTCGACATAGACATATAAAATAACCTTATGTGCTGCAACAGGTAAGGTAATCAAGATTAACAAACAAATTAAAACAGACATTGATAATAAACATATTAATTTATTTAGAATCGATTTCATCCTGTCCAATCCCCCTTAAGAGTTCTGGTTTTACCTTTTTAATGAATGTTATAACAAAGAAAGCTATTATCCCCTCAATAAGCATTACTGGCAAATGAGCCAGAACAGCAAGTTTAGCTATTTCTAAAAATGACTGATCAGTAAACATTAAGGAAACAGCTACCATTAAAGCAGTCAAGAATACTGCCAGGGCTCCACAGATAAAAGAAAGAGTACCCAGATATATTTTATTATCTTTATTTATTTTATATATCTTAAAGAAGTAATAAACAAGCATACCTGGTAAGGCTACATTTAGTGTATTTACTCCCAGAGCAGTAATTCCCCCAAACTGAAAAAGAACACTCTGCAAAAATAATGCTATTATAAAAGCCGGAAAAATCTGCCACCCTAGCAGGATCCCCGCAATTCCATTAAGAATCAGATGAACACTGGTCGGTCCCAGTGGTAGATGTATTAAAGAAGTTACAAATAAAGCAGCCGAGACAATAGCTGTTTCAGGAATGTCTTCTTCTTTCATTTTCTTTAATCCAACGGCAATACCAAGAGCTGTCAAGCCAGCACCACTAAGCAGAACAGGGGCAGATAAAACACCTTCTGATATATGCATAAAACCACCTCACTTTTTTAAAGAGTCTGTTCGAAAAGTATCAGTATATACCGCCGGGGATTATATATCCCTTCACTCAACGGTAACACCTTAACTTCGTTCAGGGATATATAATCCCCTATTTATGTCTTTTCGAACACACACTTAAATACCTATCACTTAATTTTCTTTATCTTATCAATATATTGCTGCTGTATTGACTCATACTCTCCCATGCCGGACAGGTAAATCTCAACCTCAAAACCCTCCTGCTCCATTATACTTTTCCAGCTGTCTTCTTCATCACTGGCCATATCATTTTGAGCATGATCCCCTGCCACCAGCATCAAGGGAGCCAGGTAAACCTTCTTTATATTATCTCTTTTTAGAAACTTAATTACTTGAGTAATCTCTGGATAACCCTCCACAGTAGCAACATAATAATTTGCTAGACCTTTATCTTTAAAGGTATAATCAAGACAGGCATAGGCAGAATTTGCAAAATGTTCTGTGCCATGCCCCATTAATACAACGGCTTCACCTTTAGCTGGTTCCGGAAGTTCTTCTTTTAAGGCCTTGACTGTCTTAAAGTAGTCTCCCTTATCTGTTAGGAGTGGTTTGCCGACCTTCATATCTTTAAATAATCCCCTGTAATTATTAGCTATCTCAAGCAAATCATGATACTCACTACCATTTATGATATGGAGTGGTTGAACAATGACCTCCTGATAACCCTCATCATAAAGGGTTTTTAAGGCCTCTTCAGGATTATTTATTTTTATTCCATCCCTTTCCTCCAGAATATCTATTATCATCCCGGAAGTAAAAGCCCTTTTTATATCATAATCAGTAAATTCTACAGCAATTCTATCCTCACAGGCCTCAATTGTTTTTTCCCTTGTTCCGGCATAACTTGTTCCAAAACTAACTACTAGAATGACCTTTTTAGCTTTTTCTCCTGCTCGATAGGCATGACTAAAACCTTGGTCATAGAGTTTGGAACGGGAATAATCGCAATCAAGGAAATCGCCGACTAAAATCATAGCAGTCTTTTTGATACCAGCTTCCTTTACTTTGACTGCAATATTAGACAATTTTCCTCGGATAATAATTTCATCAGGCCATGATGCCCTGGCTACTACGACAATAGGGGTGTTCTCTGGATAGCCTTCTAATAGCTCAGCAACAACCTCTTCTATCATTTGAATACTTAAAAAGATAGCCATTGATGCCCTGTGTGAGGCCAGCTCAGCTATTTTTTCCCTATTCGGGACAAGGGTTCTCCCCCCTCTTCTAGTAAGAATAACTGTCTGGGAAACACCTGGCAGAGTAAACTCCCTTTCTACAGCCGCTGCTGCCGCCAGAAAAGAACTAACACCAGGAATAATTTTAAATTGAATACCCTTTTTATGTAATAGATCGATCTGTTCCTGGATAGCCCCATATAAAGAAGGGTCACCTGTGTGGAGCCTAACCACTGTCCTGCCTTCGGCTGCTGCTTTTTCAATTAGCCCAATTACCTCTTCTAAATTCATTACTGCACTATTATAGACCTCTGCATCTGGACAAAATTTTAAAATCTCAGGGTTAACCAGTGAACCGGCATAGATAACAAGGTCTGCCTTTTCCAGGGCCTTTTTCCCCTTAATAGTTATTAACTCCGGGTCACCAGTCCCTGCCCCCACAAAATATACCTGCATTAGACCACCCCCTGTTTGCTAATTAGTAAAGATAAATACTCTATCTCATCTGCCTTTAGTGAATCAAGGCCTCTGATATGTATTTCTCTTGCCAAACCACAGCTACTTATTACCACAGCATTGTCTTTTAGCTCCATCCTCTCGAGGAGTTCATATACCTGCTGATAATTCCTGGATAACTTCATGACAACAACATTATCAAAAATATTAAAAATATCCTCTAGTTCGTTTTCATCCACCTTAGATAGTATCGCAATATTCTCGTCTTTTTCAGCCAGAGGCAGATTACAGCTGGCTGTACAGGCATTAATTGAACTTATGCCAGGTACTGTTTCCACCCTGAGAGCAGGCATTAGTTTATTTAAACTATTTAAGATATAGATATAGGTACTATAGAGTAGAGGGTCACCTATCGTTATAAAAGCCAGGTCTTTACCCTCCTTTAATTCTCTGCTCATCTTCATAGCAGCATTATCCCAGGCCTGATTCAAATCAGGCTGCTTAGATGTCATGGGAAAACTTAGCTTTATTATTCTGCCAGTACAATCAATTTCTTGATTAATAATACTAAAAGCTAGACTTTCTTTATCTTTTCCGGCCTGAGGGACACAGATATAATCAACCTGATTGAGTACCCTGACTGCCTTTAGAGTTAATAATTCAGGGTCTCCTGGACCAACTCCGACCCCATATAATTTACCATTCATATTGTTTCCTCCTTTGCTGCAGTAATAATATAAACGGGATTGAGAGCGGCAAACATATGGTAATCAGCAATTTTTTTCGTCCTGGTCACTGCAATATGGCATATATTTAGTTGATACTGCAAAGCCTCTAAAGATGCTATGGCCTGGTTAAGGGTATTAGTAGTTACGGCAGTTATCACAATCCTTCCCCTATTTTTTAATTTCTTGTTAATTATCTTTAATATTTCCTGAAGATTACCACCACTCCCACCAACTATTACCCGGTCAGGGGCAGGTAAACTAGCTAAGACCTGAGAGGCCTCACCTGGAACAAACTCTATATTATTCAGACCAAAATTTGCAGCATTTTCTTTAATTAAATTAAGAGCCTCTTCTTTTCTTTCTACAGCATAGACAATACCCTCTCCTACCTGAAAAGCAGCCTCAATCGAAATACTCCCTGTCCCAGCTCCAATATCAAAGACTATCTGTCCAGGTTTTAATCTTAATTTGGCAATGACAACTGCCCTTATCTCTTCTTTAGTCATGGGAACATTTCCCCGAACAAATAGGTCATCAGGTACTCCTGCTGTATTATACTCCCATTTCCCCATTTAAAATCACCATCACTGTTAATTTTGCAAAACTATATTCTGTCAGTTCCTGCAGACTACCCCTGACAATCCTTTCCTCAGGATAGGAGAGGTTTTCAAAAACTATAACCTCTTTATTGGCTATACCCTGCTTAAGTAAAAATGAACAAATTTGATTAGGGGAAAATTTATCATCTGTAAACAAACCCACTTTATCATTTGTCCTGACTTCCCTTAAGAATTTTTCCCTATCGTCTTTGCCGTGTAAACTACTGATTTTCAGATCATCCCAGTTTAACTTAATCCTGGCCGAAGCCAGTTGTAGAGAGCTTATTCCTGGAATAATCTCTAATAACTCTTGAGCTATCTCTTTTTTTAAGTAATTCATCATACTGTATAATCCAGGGTCACCAGAGACTAATACTGAAATGCGTTTTTTTTGATAATTGGCCAGGATATAGTCTCTGACTTTCTCCAGCTCAGCTGTAATCAGTATTTTTTCTTTATCCAGTTCAGCAAACATTTCCAAAGCCCGCTTTCCAGCAATCAGTACATCTGAACTGGCAATAATATCTTTTGTGATTTTTAATAAATAATCACGATGACCAGGGCCAATCCCCAATACATATATTTTATTCATCAATAATCCCCTTTTTTGATAAACTATATAAGTAGCACTTAAACATTGTACAATTGAGTATTTTTTAGCTTAAAATCTCTTGCTAAGTTCTATCACATAATTCCGTCCTGGCATCTCACTAGTTCCATTAGTTGTATATTCCCGATCAAACAGGTTATTAATTTTTAATGATAAATCTGTGTCTTTAATTATCTCCTTACTTAGACTCCAATCAACAACAAAATAAGCATCTATCATCTCACTCCCATCAGCTTTGCTTCCTACAAATCTACAATCTACACTACTACTAATATCTTGCTCTTGATAAGCCAACCCTAAATTAGCTGTATGATATGGTTTACCATCTAATTGTTCATCATTCTCTTCATCTCTAGCATCTAAATAGGTATAATTAAAATTTGTCGAAAAACTATCATTTAATTCTTTAAGCAAACTCACTTCAAACCCTGTAATCCTCACTGAATTAATATTGGTTTTAGTCTTCACTTTAGAGTATTGGTCATCTATATACTCATAAGTTGTTAAATAATCTATCAAATCATCAACATCCCTTTTAAATAAGCTCAATTCTGTTTTTAATCCCTTATCTAAATACCTTAGACCAGTTTCATATACTATAGCAATCTCTGGGTCTAAATCCGGATTACCAACATAATAAGCCGAGCTCATCTTAGATTGTGGTAAATATAATTCGCTATATGATGGAGCCCGATAAGCCTTCCCTACTGCAGTATACCAGTTAACTTTTGAATTAAAATTATAAACCGTTCCTAGTTTAGGACTGAATTCAGAACCGTATTCTTCATGATTATCATAACGACAACCTAAATTAAACTTTAATCTATCATTTATCTTAAATACATCTTGAATAAATAAGGCTTGATTCAGATTATCATGTTTTAAATAAGTATCACTATCAATTTCACTCTGTACAAGCTCTAAACCATAAGTAATAATATGTTGTCGATAATAATTGGTATGATCATAATTGATTCCTAAATCTCTTGTATTATGTTCCTTATCTTTTTTAAAATCTGTATTATCGTGTTGGTTATGATAAACAACTAGGCTTTGCTCATTATTATCAGTCTGCCTTTCCCACTGAAGATTCAAGTTAAAATCTTCATCATTATGATAAGGCTCATTAGCATTATAATCATTAATATCAGTATCCATATCAGTATATCTTAAAGATATATTAATTTTAGAAAACTGATCTAATTGGTAATTAAACTTAGTAAAAATATTACTTTGCTTTACTTTATCACTACCATCTTCGGCATAACCATCTGTTTCTCTTTTCTTAACCATTATATTATATCCTAACTTATTTGTTCTCCCACTATGCCCTAAATAGTACTCCCGCGTATCATAAGATCCATAAGCTAATTTTACATTAGTAATTGGTTCATGACTACCACTCTTAGTAATAATATTAATTACTCCCCCTAAAGCATTAGCACCATATAAGGCAGAAGCAGGACTTTTGACTATTTCTATTCTTTCAATCTGCTCAGCAGGAATTTTAGCTAAATTCCCTATATTATTCTTGGCCCAATTACTAGGTTGACCGTCAATTAAAACTAGAACCTGATTAGTATTTGCACCACGAATAGAAACTTGTTTTGAACCATTAAGACTTCTATATTCAAAATTTATTCCTGGAATACCCTTTAATAATTCACCTGCATCACTAACATTCTTTCTCTCTATCTCTTCTTGATTTATTACTTCTATACTTACCGCAGCCTCTGATAACTTTTCTTGATATTTAGAAGCAGTCACTATAACCTCATCTAAAGTTAAAATATTTTCTTTATCTATCTCCTCAGCCATGACAACTGGTACTACCACATTAATTATTAACAAAAAAAACAAAAACACTGCTACTTTTCTATTCATTTTCACCATCTCCTTTAAAGATAAAATCTTAATCTTTTTCTAAAAATATATAGCTATACCTGGAATATTTTGGTGTTTCAAAAAATTCCAGTATCCAGAGGAATGATATATTTACCCTGACTAGTTTTTATTATTTCTACCTCTAGATTATATATATCCTTTATATTCTCTGAACTAAGTACTTCTTCAGGAGATCCCTCTTTATAAAAACCATCTTTTCCCATCAAAAATACCTTATCTGAAAATCTATTCGCTAAATTAAGATCATGTAACACCACTACGACAGCTTTACTTTCTTGATATACAAGCCTCCGAAGATTACCGATTACTTCTAGTTGATGATTTATATCAAGACTAGATGTAGGTTCATCAAGAAAAAGGATATTAGGTTCCTGAGCCAGGGCACGGGCAATAGCTACTTTTTGTTTTTCTCCTCCACTCAGGGTGTTAATTTCTCTTTCAGCCAGATGCATAATCTTAAATTTATTTAGAATAGACTCTACAATCGCTTCATCATTTGCTGATACCTTCCATTTGATATAAGGTCTCCTGCCCAATAGGATCATTTCATAAACTGTCATACTAAAACTAATAGCCTGCTTCTGCGGAACATAAGCCAGATTTTTAGCTAGTGTCCGTGAATTCATGCTGACTATTTCCTTACCATTTAAATAAACAACCCCATGCTTAGGCTTATATATATTACATAAACATTTAAGCAAAGTAGACTTACCAATCCCATTGGGCCCAACAATACTTGTCAGTTGCCCTGATTTTATTTCCAAATTGATTTTTTTAATCACATCATCTTTATTATAAGCAAAATATAAATCTTGACATTTAATATCCATATTCTATAACCCTTATCCCCTGAATTTACTTCAAAAGAGAATAAACCTCCCCTTACTCTAATTTTCAAAAATAATCACTTTTTCTTCTAATTAAAATATAAAGAAAAAATGGAGCTCCACATATAGAGGTGATTATGCCGATAGGTAATTCTGTAGGATTAATAATTAACCTGGCTGCTGTATCAGCTAGTACCAGAATAATTGCTCCCATTAGTCCCGATGCAATAATTAAAAATCTATTATCATTTCCAAATATCATCCTACAAACATGAGGTGCAAGTAGACCAACAAATCCAATAATACCAGTAAAAGCCACCACACAACTTGTTAATAAAGCTGTAATAAAACTCCCCTTTCTCCGCAAAGTTTTTACATCTATTCCTAAATTTTCAGCCACCTCTTCACCAGCGTTTAATGTATTAATATCCCAGGCTAATTTAATTAAAAATATAAAACAAATTATCATTATTGGTGTCAGTATTAAAACATCAATCCATTCTGCTCGATATAGACCACCCATCAACCAGATAGTTAATTCAGCAAGCTGCTCATGATTAGAAGTATATTTTAGAAAAGATATTCCTGCTGAAAAGAGATAGCTTAAAGCTACCCCGGCCAGAATCAGAGTGGCTGCTCCACCTTTTTTTAAAGATGATATCACATTAATTAAAATAATACTCAAAATACCCATTACAAAAGACCCCATTATTATTATCCAGGAACCATATTGAACCATCATTTCTGTACCAAGGATATAATTTCCCAAAACAATAGCCATCCCTGCCCCTAAAGCCGAAGCTGAAGAAACACCTAAGGTATAGGGACTAGCTAGGGGGTTGCGTAATAATGACTGCATAACAGTACCATTAGCCCCTAATGATAAACCAGTAATTAACCCCAATAATACTCGAGGTAATCTGATTTTTAATATTATTCCTTGATCAAAATTTGTATAATTACCAAGAGTAATCCCTGTTATTTTTTGTAATATAACCCCATAAACATCTTTCATAGTTATATCAGCAACCCCCAGGGTTATAGAATAACCTAAAACTAACAGCAAAATCACAGCCATTAAAATTAACAGCAATACCCTTTTAGCTATTATCCTAGAATATAAACTCTTACTTAATTTAGTATTAAACACCTTTTTCCCCCTATTGTTCAGCCTAATATTCTGGAAATATTAATTGTTTGTTATCATCAATACTTATCCCAAAAAACTTATTCATTAAATCTGCATATACTGCTTGTGGTTCAATATCGGCAAACAATTCAGGGTGACCAAGTTTAGCATAATACAAGTCTCCCACTACCGAAGGCAAGCCACTATTTACAAGCCAGGTCATTACATATACCCTGTCATTCTTAACAGCTGATGTATTTTTAAGACCTGTTCTGTTGATTATTTCCTTCCAAGACTCTTTCATTTCTTCATTAGAAACTCCAGGACTTTCCATCCTAATTATTAATTCTGGATTTTCTTGAATTACATACTCACTGGAAACCTCAGGATATCTTCCCACAGTATTAGCACAGATATTTATCCCACCTGCCAATTCAATTCGCGGTTGGACAGTCGCTTTAGAACTTCCGGTTTTATACTTACCTCTCCATTCCCAATAAATACGTGTTTTTTCGTCTTCCTTCAGTCCAGCAACTCTCTCTTTAATTAAGACCCTATACTGAGATATAAAAGCAATTAACTCCGTAGCTTTCTCTTCATTATTAACAATCTTAGCTAATTTTCTAATTACATTAAAAAGATTACTGGCTTCAGAAGTTCTTTCAGCTATTGTTGGAATAGCAAAATCATTGAACTTTTTGCGGGCATCATCCTGAAGCATGGTATCAGCAATAATAACATCAGGGTTCAACTCTATAATAGACTCAATTTGCGGCCTATATGAAGAACTTGCAACAATTGGTACATCTTCTAGCATACTCAAGGCAGCTGAGGTAGCACTCCAATCATCCCTTCCTATTATTTTATTACCAGCATCTAGGGCAATAAGTATTTCATTTAAAGGAGCACTAAGACAAATAATTCTTTTCACAGGGAGTTTAATTTTAACTCTGTAACCATCAGAATCTGTTAGGATAATAGTGTTATCTGCAAAGACATAAGTTGACCCCAATAAAACTATTACTAATGAAAAAACAAGTAATAAAATATAGTTTTTCAAATTTTTCTGGCCCATTTTTATCTCTCTTTCTTATAGAGTCTGTTCAAAAAGAATTGTTTTAGGTGATTATATTTCCCAGAACGAAGTTAAGGTGCTACCGTTGAGTGAAGGGATATATAATCACCGGGGTATAAGCAGTGACTTTTTGAACAGACTCTTATAGTATAATTAATATATAATATTAAAGCTGCCTCTTCTAAAAAAGGCAGCTGTGAATAATCATGTTTTATGTATAAATAGTAATAAATACATCATCAAACGATTGTATAATAATAAAAAAAGGCCTTTCCGGGGAAAGGCAAAAATAATCATATCTAAATCAGCACATATTAATACTTATTCAAACATGAGTTATCCCTCGTTACCTCTAATGCCGGAGGAAATACGAAGTACACAATAATGGCAGGTCTTCTGGCTCCAGCCCCTAACAATTATTTCATGCCTATCCTTCCCGCTTAAAAACAGTGGATATGCAAATACTTATACAGGCTGTTACAGCTACGACTACAGCAACGGTCTCTCACCGTTTTCCCTATTAATTTTAAAAACCATTAATGGAACTCAATTATATTTTATTGTAACAAACAAATAAAATTATCCCGCTCCTTTTTTTATTGCTATATATTACTGATTTATAATAACACATAGCTCAAAAATATATCTTGTAATAATTTGTACATATTTTGTAATTTTTAATTAAACTCTAATGTAATTATACTATATTACAGAACAAAAGGTCAAATAACTATTAGAATTAAAATGAATTTAAACATTTCACAGACAAACTTTTATCCTAAAACAAACTATCAGCTGCCGTTAACTCAGTATTAAATTCCGTCTGATACAATTTCTTATATACACCATTTTCTTTCTTGATGAGTTCTTCATGCCTGCCCCTTTCTACAATACCCTCATCAGTCAGAACAAGGATCTCGTCAGCATTTTTTACTGTAGAAAGCCGGTGGGCAATAACCAGTGTTGTCCTACCTCTGGCTAACTCTTCCAGTGAAGCCTGGATTATCTTTTCACTCTGATTATCCAGTGAGGAAGTGGCCTCATCTAAAATTAAAATCGGTGGATTCTTTAAAAATGACCTGGCAATCGATAACCTCTGTTTCTGACCCCCGGAGAGCTTGACCCCTCTTTCACCAATCTCTGTTTCATAGCCATTTTCCATATTTTTAATAAATTGATGGGCATTGGCTTTCCTGGCTGCTTCAACTATCTCTTCATCTGTTGCCTTGAAATTTCCATAAAGGATATTATCCCTGACAGTCCCATTAAACAAAAATACATCCTGTTGTACGATACCGATATTATTCCGTAATGAATTGAGTTTGATATCCTTTATATCTACTCCATCTATAAAAATCTTACCACTATCTATCTCATAAAAACGGGGTAACAGATTACAAATAGTTGTTTTACCGGCCCCAGAAGGGCCAACAAAAGCTACTGTCCGTCCTGGTTCTACTTCAATATTAATATTTTTTAGTACATGTGATTTGTTATCATAACTAAAACTAACATTCTGATATTTAATTTTCCCCTTCACATCAATCATTTCAATAGCATCACTTTTATCTTCTATCTGCGGTTTAATAGCCAGTATATTGGTAAAACGGCTAAAACCAGACATACCCCTCTGCAATTGCTCATTAAAATTAACTAACCTTCTTATCGGCTGCATAAACATATTGACATAAAAGAGAAAAGCTACTAATTGCCCTGTACTCAATTCGCCCCGGTAAATAAAATATGTACCAGCACCAAGTGTAACAACCCTGATTAGATTGATAAACAGGTTCATCCCGGCATGAAAACGGGCCATATTTTTCATGGCATATTCCCGGGAACGGCGGAACTGATTATTACCTTCATCAAATTTCTTCTTTTCAAAACCTTCATTAGTAAACGATTTAACTACCCTGATACCACTAAGGCTGTCTTCAATAATAGAATTTACCTCAGCAACCTTTTCTCTGATATCTTTAAAGGCAATATACATTTTTTGACCCAATTTAAGAGAAAAGAATATCATCAGCGGCAGCAGCATAAAGGTTACCAAAGCCAGTTTCAAACTCATTCCAGCCATAATAAGGAAAGAACCAATAATCATGATCACAGAAATAAAAAAGTCTTCAGGACCATGATGAGCCAGCTCAGAAATATTATTAAGGTCATTAACAATTCGGGACATAAGATAAGCAACCTTATTGTCATCATAAAACTTAAAAGAAAGCTTCTGGAGATGGCTAAAAATCTCTTCCCTCATATCAGTCTCCATCCTAATACCAACAACATGACCCCAGAAGTGAACTATATATTGTAAAATAAAACGAAAAAGATAAAGCACTATAAGAATAAACACCAGTCTAGCCGCTATAGTAAAATTCCTATCTGGAAAATATGTATCGACTAGCTTCTGAATAAAGATTGGAAAAACAAGATCTAAGCCTGACATTAAAAAGGCACAGGAAATATCCAGTACAAATAATTTCCAGTGTTTTTTATAATAACTACTAAATTTCTTTAACATAAAAAAGAAAACCCCCCAAAAATAATAACTGTAATATTTATGTATTATTAATTATTAACATCATTTATTATAATACACTCCACTAATTATAGCAATTTTATCAGGAGGAAAATCTTATATTATTTTCTTATTTTAATCCAAACAATAAACCACCCTGGTAAATAATAAATCCAATTATCCAGGCCAGCATAAAGGTATATACAGCAGTAAAGACCATCCACTTCCACGAATTGGTCTCTCTTTTAATAGCAGCCAGGGTAGCAATACACGGTGTATATAATAATGTTAGAATCATCATCACACAGGCTTTTAAAGGGGTAAAATTATTCATTATAACCGTATTTAATCCCCCATCACCAACACTATAGACTACTCCTAGAGCTGCAACCACTACCTCCTTAGCTAAAACACCAAATATTAGAGAAGCAGTAGCCTGCCAGTTTCCCAAACCAAGGGGCGAAAAAACCGGAGACAAAAAGTCAGCAATTCTGCCTATCATACTCTCCTGACTGGCATAAGCCACTCCTACCGGTAAACTTGCCAGAGCCCAGATTAAAATTACAACAGCAAATATAATCGTCCCGGCTTTTTTAATAAAAGTTCTTGCCCTCTGCCACATATGAATCAGAATAGTCCTGATACCAGGTAATCTATAGGGAGGTAATTCCATTACAAATGTACCTGTTTCATTCTTAAAAAGAAAAGATCTAAAGAATTTTGCCATAAATATTGCAATAACTATTCCTAAAACATAAAGAGAGAAAATAACATTACCCTCTTTCCCCGGGAAAAAAACAGCTGCAAAAACTATATAAACAGGTAATCTGGCTGAACAGGACATAAAACTATTGATAAGAATAGTAATCACTCTATCACCCCTATTTTCCAGTGTACGGGCAGCCATTACTCCGGTAACATTACAGCCAAATCCCAGGATAAGGGGAATAAATGACTTGCCATGCAGACCAAAATTCTGCATGATTTTATCCATTACATAAGCAGCCCTGGACATATATCCACTATCTTCAAGTATAGAAATACACAAAAAAAGCAGAAAAATATTCGGCAGATATACTAAAACAGCACCAACCCCAGCAATGATGCCATCAATAAACAGTGAATTTAAAAATACAACACCCCCAATATTTGGTAAAAGCGTTTCGAGAAAATCTGTTAAATATACAAAAAACCCTTTAATAAAAAGGCTTATAGGATCGCTTAAAGTAAATGTAATTTTAAAGAGAGTCCACATAATTAAAAAAAATACTGGTAAACCCAGAAAACGGTTGGTCACTATTTTATCAATTCTGTCACTGAAGGAAATCTCATTTCTATTAATCAGGGGAAACTTAAGCACATCATTAACAAGACCATGGATAAAGGCATATTTTTTCTCAACGATAAGGGCATCACTTTCTTCACCTGTTTCAGTCTCAATACTTTCCAGGCTTTTTCTAATCCGGTTTATTGAATAATTAGTAATTTCTTTTTCAATTTCTTTTATAATGTGTTCATCCTGTTCAAGAATTCCAACTGCTAAGTAGCGTGTATTATAATCTCTATTTATACCTGGATTACTGTCCAAAATTGCCTTAATCTCAGCAATCTCCCTTTCAATATCATTTCCATAATCTATTTTAAAATTAATAGCCATATCTTTCCTGAATTCCTCTACAGCCCTGGCCACTAAATTATTAATGCCTTTACCCTTTGTCGCAATAGTCCTTACCACCGGGACACCTAGAAAACCACTAAGCTTTTCAATATCAATATTAAAATTCTTTTTACTTACTTCATCATACATATTTAAAACCAGTATAAGCTGAACACCCATTTCTAATAACTGGGTTGTTAAGTAAAGATTTCGTTCCAGATTGGTAGCATCTACTACATTAATAACCAGGTCTGTCCCTTTTGATAGGAGAAAATCTTTAGCAATAAGTTCATCTTCTGAATAGGCGCCCAGACTATATATTCCTGGAAGATCAACTATCTTAAGTGATAGGTCTTTATAGTTTAAATAACCCTCTTTCTTCTCTACCGTAACCCCAGGCCAGTTGCCAACATGCTGTCTAGTACCAGTCAGTTGATTAAATATACTGGTCTTTCCTGAGTTAGGGTTACCGGCCATAGCAACTATTAACTCATCTGCTTTTTCTGCTACAGCTATATTTTTTTGGCTTGCTTCCATTTTAACCACCTTTTATTACTCCACCTCTACATAAATTTCTGCTGCTTCTTTTTTCCGCAAACTCAAATTATATCCCTTTACATTAATTTCAATAGGGTCTCCTAAAGGTGCCTTACCCTTTACTTTAATATGTGCCCCTGGAATCAAACCCATTTCTAATAATTTCTTTTTCTTCTTCCCTTTAGCAGTAATCTTAACAATTCTAGCAGAATCATTAACAACAAGCTCATTTAATGAAGCAATACTATCTGGGGAAATTTTTCCCTTGGTTTCAGTCATCTGAAATAGTTCACTTATACAACTGCTTTCTAAATCAATACTATTTGTATTAACCAGGAAATCAACCAACCGTTCCATAGTAACAGAACTAACTACATGTTCCATTAAACAGGCATCTTTCTCAGCAATCTCCTCTTCAACTTTCAAAATATTAACTAAGAAATTCTTAATAATTTTGTGTCGGCATGATATTTTTCTTGCATAATCCTTGCCCTTTTTAGTTAAGATAACCGGTCCATATTTTTCCTGTTCTACCAGTTTTAATTTAGATAGTTTATTAACTACTTCGTTTACACTGGAGGCAGCAATCTCTAACTTCCTGGCAATATCGGATACACGGGCTGAACCCTCTTTCTCGGAAATTAAAAATATTGTTTCTAAATAATCTTCCATTGATGAAGAAAGACTCATTGTCTTATCCATCATAATCATCCTTTCTCTTTAATTGTACTAACAGTGATTAGGTTTCCCTAATATATACTTAAAAAATTATATTTTCCATTACTTCTTTTCCTTGATAATATAAAACTTCAATATCATTATACACCAGAATACTACTCTTTATCAAATAATTCAATTAAATTATATTATATATAATATCTAAATCAGTAGGTTTCAAAGAAAATAAGTCTCTTAGAATTAATCCTAAGAGACTTAAATGGACAATATCTTTGAATCACATTTTTTAGGGAATTTCAAAAGTTAAAGTAGCTGTATAACTTAATGTATTGCATTTTGTACTCATTTCACCTTCAGGGGGCAATTTCATCTGGGCTTTTAGTAACCAGGGACCCCAGTGAGTAATTCTTATTTTGGCTATACCATCACTACTTGTTGTGGTTGCATAGGCAAAATCATCACTACTAGAAAAGCCACTGTAAGTAGCATATAATTTGCAAAATTTAGCTGGTTTACCATCAAATAAAACCTTAACTCGTAAAAACTGTCCATTACTTGCATTAAATTTATAGGGATTGTCTAGGGGAATTATTTCTAATTTTTGACCAATTGGTTTAGCAAAAGAATCATCATTTGTTTCACCCACAGATATTAAGCATTTAGCATACTGTTCATAGTAATTACTTAAAATAACACCCTTGAGACCGGTTTTAGGCCCTAATTTATGATGGATTTTCCCGTTATCGACGTGCATAGTATAAAATCCTGGTTTCTTTGCAGCATAAACAGTATAAAAACCAGGTTTTTCAAAACTTAACGAAGTTGCTAAAAACCCTCCCTCTCCTGGAGCAATTTCCTTTTTCCCTAATTCTTCATTAAATAGAGAAATTTCTTTAAATCCCTTAACATCAGGAAAATCTGCTACAGGATAACGATGACCCCAACCAAAATAAATCTTACTCATTCCTCCAAATTTTTCATAAAATGATGGTGCATAATCTGTAGAATTTATCCACAGACTATGAGCAGACACAAATCCAGAAAACAAAAAAAACATTGCTAACAACAAACCCCAAACAATACCTATTTTACCCTTTTTAATCATATTCATTGTTCCCTCCTATTAATATTTTAATATGTAAAATTTTTATTTTTCCCTATTTTATTTATTATAACTTAACTACCATACCTAAGTAATATTCAATACCGTCTATTTCAGGTTCATTATCTATATCATCAATATCTAGCAAATTATCAACATTAAAGTACATTTCATAATTATCACTAATTCTTTTATTAAAAGCAACATTAAGTAAAGAATAATCTTTTACTTTATTCTCATTTTCATCATCACTATATGATTCCCCTTTATAGATACTAGAGAATTGAACATCTAATTCATATGGGGTTTTCCAATCAAACTTAAAAGATAGACTATCTCTAGATCGATCAGTTAATTCTTTTCCTGTTTCTTTGTTTTCTGTATCAAGAAAAGTATATCCCAAAGTTCCACTAACATTTTCATTTAATCTGATACGACAATTTATTTCCGCTCCCTGAATTAACGCCTCTTCTACATTTTCCCAATACATATCATAGGGATAGCCATTTCTTTCTATCCTGGAACTAACTAAATTATCAACATCATTCCTAAATAAAGTTGTACTTAAAGTTGCATTTTTGGTGAAATCATAGTCCAACCCCAACTGATAACCAAGAGATTCTTCTGGTTCTAAATCAGCATTAGCATGTACTAAATATGGACCCATCCTCCACTCATCTGCATAAAGATTAACTAAAGTTGGCGCTTTAAAAGCCTTACCTACCGACCCTCTAACCCTCATCAGCTCATTTATCTGATAAGATGCTCCTAAATTAGGGCAGACCTCTGTTCCCCAAAGTTCATGACTATCAATCCTGGTTCCTAAAACAACTTGTAGTAGTGTAAAATCCATTTCGTCCTGAATAAATATACTCTTAATATTCTGGGATTCTTCATAATCTTTACCCTTATCATCACGTTCTTCTAAACTATATTCCCCTCCTATAGTAAACAAATGCCTGGTGCCCAACAATCTATTATAACCTAGCTCTAATTCAGTAGAATCCTCTTTATAATTTGTTCCTTCATCTGTTGTCCAATGTTTATAATTAAGCAATGAACTCCTTATGTAAAAATTTGAAAAAACATCAGGTTCAAATTTCCATTTCATATTTAAACCATGCCTCTCTTGTACCCTATCATCATACTCATGCTCTAATCTTGAATAATAAGGGCTAAATTCAAACTTAGCTTGAGGAGTAAAATCGAGAGCAAAACTAGCATTTAGAATATCTTTATTATATCTATCTTCTTTTTTTATTCCATCAGAACTTTGACGTGTGAAACTGAAATTTCCTCCAATTTCATTTTTATTAAAACCACCACTTAAATTAGTATTCCTGGTATTGTTCGACCCTGCTTCTGCTGAAAGATTAGCATAGTTTTTTTTAGGAGTTTTTTTAGTAATTATATTTATAACCCCACCCATGGCATCACTTCCATAAAGTGAAGAAAATGGCCCTTTAACAATTTCAATCTGCTGCACCATATCAATAGAAATTGTAGATAAATCAACACAATTATGCCCACCACGAAAACGCTGACCATCAACCAATACTAAAGTATATTTGCTCCCCATACCACGTAATTGGACACCGTTATTTCCCCAACTCCCACTATCTTGAATTGCCTTAACTCCATTTATAAAATTCAATGCCTCCATAACTGTCTTGGCATTAGACTCTTTTAATTCTTCTGCAGTAATTACCTCAACTATCAGTGGAACTTCACTTATTTTTTTCTCAGTCTTAGTAGAAGTAGTTACTACAATCTCACCTAAGTCCTTTTCTTCATCAGAATTCACCTCTTGATTTGTGGCTTTTATTGGTATAGTAAAATTAATTAATAAAAGAAACAAAAAAACCAATCCTAAAATCCTCTTATGATTTCTAAACATTATTTCTTTACCTCCTGTTTATATTATTTATTATTATTGATTATTTTTTGCTTGGAATAATTTTTTAAAAAATAATCAATAATTACATGTTAAATGATTATGATTCTAACTGGCAAATTGAGTTTAATGCCACTATCACTCAGTTACAAAACTAAACTCCAAATTATTTAGGTATCCCTAACTTTGAATTAAAAAAATATCTCTCAGTTTCATTCCTTTATTCTATTAATTTATAGTATACAGAAAATAATAAATCAAGTCAATAAATCACTAAAAACATCAGGACTAAATAATCTTTGTAGGATTAAATTATATACAGCATACACCCTATTTCTCATTTTTTAGGGTGACCTAATAAATGCAGTTTTATTCCCTCTTTTTTCTCCGTTACATTTTGTGTTGCTTTGCTCACTAAACAATTTAAAGTGTGTGTGACTTTTCGAACAGACTCTTAAAAGAAAAATGGAAATTTACTTTTATAATTTGAACTAGTAATAATCATAAAATTTTAAATTGCTATGACGTCCTCACAGGCAAGCAGAACAGATTTCTGACCTGATTTTGTCAATTTTAAGATACCGTTTTTTTCTACTATCAAACCATCCCGTTTTAGCTTTCGTATTATAGAATTCAGAAAATCTTTTTTCCAGTTAAGGTGTTCACAAATGTTTTCTACTGCATTTTCTCCCCTTTTATTTAGATTGACCTCATGATTATAAATACGAAACAAAAGAGATTTAGCCGCAAAATTAATAGCCTGTATTCTTCTCCTACGGACAACTGTGATAATTCCTCGTTCCGGGGCAAAAACAAATATAAGCATAAAAGATATCCCTATTACTAAAGATATCGAGCCAGCTATTGAGACATCAAAAAGTACTGCCAGATGAAAGCCTAAAATAGCATTGACAATACCTATTATTCCACTTAAGATCAACATTTTTCTAAGATCATCGGTTATTAAATAAGCTGAAATAGCCGGCCCAATCATAAAGGCTATAACAAGTATTGAACCAACTGCTTCAAAAGCTGCTACTGCTGTAATGGAGACAGATGTCATTAGTCCATAATGAATTAGTGAAGGTGAAAAACCTAGGATTGCTGCCAGTCCTGGATCAAAGGTAGCAAGCTTTAGTTCCTTGAAAAAAATTGTTACCAGTATTATGTTAAGAATTAAAATACTTCCCATTGAATAAATAGCCCTGGCACCAACATCTATATTATAGATAAACATCCGGTTAAAAGGAGCAAAAGCCAGTTCACCAAGCAAAACCGAATCTACATCTAAATGGATTGAACCAGCATATTTAGAGATAATAATAATGGCAATACTAAAAAGCAAGGGAAAGATAATCCCTATAGCCGAGTCTTCAGCCATTAACCTTGTTTTGTTTAGCAATTCTACCAGATATACTGTAACTATCCCCATCAGAGCTGCCCCAAAAATTAAAAAAGGGGAGTTTAAATCTGAAACAATAAAAAAAGCAGTAACAATCCCCAGTAATATAGTATGGGAAATAGCATCTGACATCATCGCCATTTTCCTTAAGACCAGAAAAACTCCAGGTATAGAACAGGCTATAGCAACTATTACAGCAATCAATTGAATTTCTAAATGTGCTGACATATTTAATCCCCCTTAGATATAGAATTTTTATCTTTTTTCATCTTTTTTTGATTTATTAGCTTCCATAAGATGCCCCTATTTTTAGCAAAAATTAAACTAAGCAATACAAAAATACTAATGACAATAATAATAGTTGGTCCAGTAGGCATATGGGTAATAGAAGAGCTAAGTACTGTACCTATCAATCCGGATACTCCACCAAAAAAAGCTGCTAAGATAAGCATCATCGATAATTTATTTGTCCACTGTCTTGCGGCAACACCTGGAGCAATTAACATCGAACTCATTAAAATAACACCAACTGTTTGCAAACCAATAATAATTGCCGCAACTAACAGCCCAGATAACAGCAAAGTTAATTTTCTTCTAGAAAATCCCATGCTTTCAGCAAATTCCGGGTCAAAGGAGATAATTTTAAATTCCTTCCAGAAAAAAATAACTGTCAGGATAATAATTAACCCTACAACTAAAATAGTATTAATATCACTTTTTAATAGTGTAGATGCCTGCCCAAAAATGAATTTATCTAATCCCGCCTGATTAGCATTGGGAATTTTTTGTAAATAGGTTAATAATACAAGCCCTCCACCAAAGAATACAGATAGTACTAAAGCCAGGGCACTATCAAATTTTATTCTAGAATACCTATCTATAATAATAACCAATAATGCTGCCAGCAGTCCTGTTATAAGTGCCCCCAGTAAAAGAACCGCTGTCTCCTTTCTTTGAGTAAACATAAACGCTAAAGCAATACCAGGTAATGCTGCATGAGAAACTGCATCACCAAGTAAACTCTGCTGGCGAAGAACTGCAAAACTCCCTATAACAGCACTAACTATGCCAAGCAGAGCCGAACCTAAGGATACAATCTGCAGTGTATAATCTGTAAGAAATAATCTAAATGTCTCCATAAACTTATAATCACCTACCAAGCAAAACCTTTTCTGTACTTAAAAATGTTTTTTCTAAATTCTCATCTGTAAAAACATTTTTGATTGAACCACTAGCAATAATACGTTTATTTAACAGGGTTACCCAGTCAAAATAATCCGAAACTGTTTGTAAATCATGGTGTACCACTATAACTGTTTTACCATTTTGGCGGAGGGCTTTTAAGATATTAATAACCGCCCGTTCTGTTTTTATATCCACCCCCTGAAAGGGTTCATCCATAAAATAGATATCAGCATCCTGTACCAGAGCCCTTGCCAGAAATACCCTTTGCTGTTGGCCTCCTGACAGTTGACTAATCTGGCGGTTACTATATTCTTCCATATCTACTCTATGAATTGCTTCCAGGGCTTTTTCTTTATCACTTTTCCTTATTCTCTTAAACCAACCAATATTAGCATAACACCCCATCAGCACTACATCTAAGACAGTTGTAGGAAAATCCCAATCAACACTCCCTCTTTGTGGTACATAACCTATCTTTTTCCTCTGAGCAGCATATGTGTGACCATTAAATAAAACTGTCCCTGAAATTGGTTTAATGATATCTAACATAGCTTTAATTAAAGTAGATTTACCTGCTCCATTAGGTCCTACAACAGCCATTAATACCCCCCGGGGGATCTTTAAATCAATATCCCAGAGTACAGGTTTTACCTGATAAGCAACAGTCATATCAACAACCTCTACCACATAGTTTTTACAGGGCACCATCATTTCCTCCTATTTGAATTATAAAAATAATATAAACTATTTAAGGGCATCAATAATTGTATCTACATTACTCTTGACCGTACCGATATAGGTCTCTGCCTCAGTCCCGGGAGAGCCTAGGGAATCAGAATACAGTTCTCCACCAATCTCTACTTTAAATCCCCTGGCTGCCACTGCTTCCTGTAAGGCCTCTATATTTTTCTTTGGTACTGAAGACTCTACAAAAATTGCCTTGATTTGCTTTTCTACAATATATTCAGCCAGTTGGCGTACATCCCTTGTACCAGCCTCAGAAGCCGTTGATATCCCCTGCAGTCCCTTTACTTCAAAACCATATGTATTACCAAAATATGCAAAAGCATCATGGGCAGTAATTAGTATCCTGCTCTCCTTTGGAATTTCTTTTATCCGTTCTAAAACATATTTATGTAAGGTATCCAATTCTTTTAAGTATTTTTCAAGATTTTCAGTATAGAACTCCTTGTTCTGAGCATCTAATTCCACTAAACCATTGCATACAGCTACTGCAGCATCCTTCCATAATAAGACATTAAACCAGATATGTGGGTCATATAATTCCTCTCCAAGACAAATAAGTTCTTTTTCATCAATGTTTTCTGCTATTTCTATTACAAACTTATTCTTTTCCCTGAGATTTTCAAAAATTTCTCCCATTTTTCCTTCTAAATGGAGGCCATTAAAAATTACCATACTGGCATCTCTCATCTTTACAACATCCCCTGCACTGGCTTTATATAAATGAGGGTCAATACCAGGGCCCATTAACCCTTTAACTTCAATCAAATCACCAGCAATAACAGAGGTTAAATCTGTTAACATAGTTGTTGTTGTTACTACTTTGTATTTCTCACTACTACTTATTTTGCTTTTACTTGCTCCCCATACTGCTAATAAGACTATAACTATTACCGCTAAAAGAATCATAAAAATTTTATTTTTCCTGATCAACTGAATTCCCCCTCAATTTTTTCTACAAACAAAAATTTGCTCACATTAAAACCTAAGATAATATTCTCCTGGTCTTTGCTTATCTGTAATACTTTACTAAAGTAATCCTTTTCTTTAACAATCAAAACATCTCCCAGGGTTATCCCTTTGTTATTCAAATAAATTAGTAATTCATGTTTATCAACTACTTTCTTGAATTTATAAATTACCCCTGGATCACCTTCTGATAAAGGTATTAATTTTTTCTTTGCTGTCTTTCCTGATAGATCAGGAATGGGATTCCCATGTGGACAATAATTAGGTTCTTTTAGAAAATAATATAGCTTTTTTTCAAGATTACTAGAGGTGGCATGCTCTAATTGTTCAGCTTCCTGATGAACCTCCTCCCAGGTATAATGGAGTTTTTCCACTAAAAATACCTCCCATAGTCTGTGCACCCTGACTAATCTTAAGCCCACCTCTCTCCCCATCTTAGTTAAAATACACCCCTTATAGGGCTTATAAAATAACAAATCCTTTTTAGCTAATTTTTTTATTGTTTCATTAGCTGTCTGCGGTGTATGCCCTAAATATTCAGCTAATGTATTATTACTTATGTAGTTTTCTTCCTTTTTTTCAGTTGCAGCCTTTTCATACAATTGATAAATTGCTTTAATATAATCCTGTTCTCCCCGGTTCATTTTTCACCAATTCCCCGTAATTTTTTAAGCCTAACCTTAAGTTATTATCTAGCAATATTATATGCAGATCTAATGCAAGTGTTAAAAAATCTCATAATATTTTTTAAATCAAAAAAACCGCTCCAACGAGCGGTTAATTAATCATATATATTGTCTGTTTAGAATTCTATATTCAACCTGCTATAAAACCTATCTTCCCCCAGATCATAAGCAATTGAAACATCTTCATTATTTCTCTCAACAAACGTTCCACCAATCTGTAATTCTATTGCTTCAGCTAAAGAATAAGTAAACTGCGGCTCAAAAACAAAGGTTTCTGATTCAAATTCATAGATTACTTTACCTTCTATTGTATGGAAATTAAAGACTGGTTTATCAAAATGGAAATTAAACATTTTAGTGTCACTTTCCTTCTCAATGCGGCTTTCTAAATAATAAAGCTGGCCAACTAAATATAAATCATTAGTAAATTTATAATCAACCCCAAAGGTTCCCGCTAAAGAATTGTCAAAATCATTGTCCTTATATATTCCATATACACACTCTGTCCAGATTCCCATCTCTCCTATATCACCAATCAAATCAAATCCAAACTTGTCAAGTTCTGCAAAAGTTATATCCCCTTGAATACTTAAAGGAATTTTATCAAAACCATGATATCCACTTACAGACAAATCAAAACCCTTAAAAGACCGCCTGGTCACCTTAAATCCTGCCTGTAAATTTTCAAGATCATCTTCTACGTCATTAGCTATACTACTTTCAAAAAATGGAACCACTACCCCTGTAATTTCTAAGGCATTAGGGGTATAATAAACCCCCTTAACGGCTTTAATCCCAAGTTTTTCATCTAAAGGCTTTAAAGCCGTATAATCATAAGGATTGAAATAATCAGTCGGCTGTAATTTATATGAACTACCCCAGTTAATAACTTGCTTACCAATTCTCCAGTCCATATTATCAGTATAGTAATTTAAATATGCCTCATTAGTCCCTACTTCTGTATCTTCTTTTTCCATAGCCTGAATAGCTAAATCTATATACATATCTGCAGCAAAACCAAAATCCCTTTTAAGTTCTAAATTAAGCCTTTCCCGGTCAATTAACTCCCCATCATCAGAAAATGCTTCAATACTAGTACTTAAAGATCCAGCAATATTCAGTTTATCACCGGCTGAAACCCCAACACTAGTAATTAAAAGTAGTATTATAAGTAAAATAAAATTTATTTCTCTCAGCATTACTCCAACCCTCCTTTATACTAATTATAATTAAAATAAATAACAGGTAATAGATCATCAGGCATTCATTACCTGTTATTCATTAATAACTTAATATCTCTTTAGATATCTTGGACTAAAAATTTTACTATTTACTTCTTCATTATATAAAACAGACTCTAAATAAAGTATAGTCCTGGTCCCTTCCTGAACATCTTCCATCACCATTTTTTGAGGGGTCCAATACCCCTGGATCTTTTGAATATCATGGCTTGTTAGAATCTTATTCAATTTACCTCTAGTATCATAAAATTCAGCTTTAACTGGATACCACATCTCTTTATTTACCCATAACTTACCATAGTCATAATCTATATCCTCATCAGTTGGACTTAAACGTAAGATATACTCTTTTTCATTATCTTCTAATACTACTGCCTGATAATCATCATTATAATTCTCCGCACTTACTAATGATAGGTCATTATAACTAAAATCTGTTCCAACAAAACTACCATTTTTTTGGCTACCAGAGATCTTTCTTACTGACCCTAAAGCCGGCAAATACAAATACATATCCTCATCATCAATTTCAGGTTTATCTATTGATAAAAAGCCTGTTCCTGCTACATCTGCCGGTGATAAAAACCTACTTATTGTTTTTTTCTGCCCATAATCTTCACTTATATTTGTCAGTGTCCTTACCCTTTTACTCCCTGATGGGTCATATAATTCCAGCTTAATCTCCATCTGATTTGTCTGAATATCCCTGACTTCTTCCATCTTATTTAATATCTCATCACCTGTCATCTCAGCCGAAATTAATAGAGTCATACTAAAAACCATTACTATTAAAATAAGCAAACTAATAATCTTCTTCATCATACACTCTCCTTTTATAATTTAGTTAAAGAATCTCCTTGATTCCTTTCTTTATCCTGAACTTCCAGGAATTTAGGTTTAAAAATAATGCAAATTGCTGGTAAAAATACTAAAGCACCTAGTAAGCAAGCCCCTATTGACACTACAACTAAAAAACCAAAAAATTTAACCGGCAGGAAATCCGAAATCATTAATGCAACAAATCCAATAACAACTGATAAGGCATTAAAAATTATTCCTCTGCCTGTTGTTTTTAATGTCTTCTTAACTGCTTCTACAGTATCTTTAAGTTTCTTTTCTTCACGGTATCTCCATAAGAAATGAATTGTATAATCAACCCCTACCCCAATCATCACTGAGGATAATAAGGCTGTTGCAATATTTAACTCAATTTTAAAGAATCCCATTAACCCAAACAGAGTAACTATAGCCAGAGCTAGAGGTGTTATAGACATCAAACCAGCAACTGGTGATTTAAATAACAGCATTACAATTATACCTACTACTATAGCAGCTGTAATTAGACTAATCACCTGTCCCTTGACTACTGCCTCACTTAATTCAGATTGCAGGTCACCAAAGCCCCCTACTATTTTTAATGGTGATTCCTCATCCTTTTTAATATAATCCCTCATATATTCAACTAATCCCTTGATATCATCAGTGCTATTAGTAGGTATCTTGGCAGTGATCAAAGCATGTTTACGATCAAAGTCTACTAACTTTTTAAGGTCACCAGAGCTTTCATATAACATAAAATATTGAGGAAGAGCATTTTTATTATCAGGGATTATACTAAATTCTTCATCCCCATTATGTAGTTCCTTATTCATCTTTCTCATTATCTTAGATATTGCCCCCACATCTCCAACACTTTCATGCTTAATAATTTTTTCTTCAAAATCACTTATCTTCTTCATTACTTCAGGAGCTGTTATATCTCCTTCTGCCATTATAGAAATAGTATTAGCCCCTCCAAAATATCTATTGCCCGCATTAGTTGCCTTAGTAACCCTTGAGTCATCTTTAAAGTAATTAACTGGATTTGTATCTACCCTCAGATAAAAAATTCCTGAAGAAATCAAAGCTATAAATACAATCGACAGAATAGCTATCTTCCCAGGGTTAGCTGTTACAAAATTAGCAGTAAAATCAAGTAATCTTTCTAATAATCCTTTTTTCCCTTCAACAGTAGTTTTTAGGGGTTTAGCCTTGGGTAAAAGAACCATTACAGCCGGCATAAAAGTTATACTAGCTATTAAAGCAAAACCAATTCCTACTGCAGCAAGTATCCCCAGTTCCTGGGCAGGCACCATAATATGTGATATTAAACATAACATTCCTGCTATGGTAGTAAGCCCCGCCGCAATAATTGGTGCACCTAAACTGGAAACCACCTTCCCTACCAGTTTTTTTTCACTTAAATTAGATTTTAGGGTATTTTCTTCCTGATAATGGGCAATAATATGGATTCCATAATCATTAGCTATTGCTATTAAGGACATGGGTAAAATGACTGTAATTAGATATATCTTCCAGTTTAATACTGGAATCATTCCCATTGAAATAACAATTGACATCACTACTACCATAAAGGGTAATAAAACACCCCTCAACTGCTTGAAACATAGATATAAAAAGACTAACATAATCAATAAAGCTAAAGGCATCAATCTTCTCATGTCATTCTGGGTGTTTATACTAACCTCTGCTCTAATTACCGGCATACCTGCTAGCTTAATCTTTTCTTTTCCCGGGATATCTTTTATTAATTTCTTGACTTTATCTAAAATCAGATTATCTGAAACATCATCCTTTAACATTCCAATAATGGCCATTGCTTTAAAATCTTTTGAGATAATACTACCATAAATTAATTCATTATTTTTGATTCTCTCTCTTATTACTTCTCTCTGCGCAGAACTTTGTGGAATATCTTCAATAGCATCTTCAACAATCAACATATCTTCTTCTCCCCTTACATCTTGTACAGTAAAAGGACTATTTACTTTATCTACTTCTTCCCAGCTTTCTAATTCATCTGATAATTGCTGCGCCCTTACTAAGGTTTCTGCATTTAAAATATCATCTGTTTCCAGAATAATCATTAGGGCATCAGTGCCGCCAAAAACATCTTCTATCTTATCTAGATTTACCCTTGAAGGCATATCTTCAGGTACCAGCCCTTCAAGACTAGGGTCCATTTGCACTTTGGGAATCTGTAATGCAAAAAAGACAGTAATTATGAGAAAAACACTTATTACTATCCAGGGATGACGAATAGAAAAATTGGCTATCTTGTTCATAAAAAATCAACTCCTTAATTATTTTATTACATTTATCTAATATGATTTTGATAATTATTATCAATTATTAGCAAAAATTTATCCCCTTGATAATCAAATTTAACCCGCTCTAAAAACAAATATAATCCCCCCTTTTAATAAATTAATTAAATAATTTAATAGTTAAATTTTTTAAGTATTTGACCAAAAAAATACCCTGCTCTTATTTAATTCAAGATTACCCTCTTAACTTTGGCTAATAATTTAGAGGTTATTTTTATCTCTTTTTCAGTTAAATCCAATAGAAATTCTTTAAATTTCCCTATATATTCTTGCCTATGGTTTTGGTAATACTCTTCACCTTTAATAGAAAGACTTATTAAAACAACACGTCTATCTTCTTCGCTTCGACACCTTTTAAGATACCCTCTTTCAACTAAACGATGAACCATACTCGTCATTGTAGGCAGTGAGGTAAAAAAGAATGAAGCTAATTCAGACATTTTTACCTCACCTTTTTGTCCAACCAGCTCAATCAAAAAATGCTCTTTCAAACTAAAATCTTCATCTATCTCAGAAACATGTTCAAAAATAATTTCCAAAAAGTCCATTATGATTTTTTCTCCTGTTTTAAACCTCTGATCTAAATCCATAATTAACTTCACCCTAGCAAATATAATAATACTTTGAAATTCAAACTACTTTATTATTATAATACATAATTAGACATTTATCAAGAAATATTATAAGAGTCTGTTCAAAAAGTATCAGTATATACCCCGCCGGGGATTATATATCCCCTATTTATGCCTTTTCGAACACACACTTTAATAATTCAATATTAAGGATTATTTATATCACCTTATAAAACATAAACTTTATATAAAACAGCATAACTCTTTCATATGATATGATTTATTTATCACAGTATTTAACAAGTCATTATTATGTGATACTATTATATATGGTTGCGATATCCTGTTTAAAATATTAACCATTCTTTCTATAGCTTCTTCATCAAGACTGGCAAATGGCTCATCCAGCAGTAGTACTTCCGGTTCCATAGCCAGCACTGCTGCAAAAGATATTATCTTTTTTTCGCCTTGAGATAGATTGTAAGTAACCCTTTTTTCAAAACCGTTCATTTCTACTAATTCCAGGGTATCACGGACAATTTCCAGTGCTCTCTGCTTACTTTTTCCCAGATTCAAAGGACCAAAGGCAATATCTTCTTCTACTGTAGGACAGAATAACTGGTTATCTGAATCCTGAAATAAATACCCGACCCTTTCCCTGACTTCTAAAAAATCTTCTTTTTGCTGACGTTTCTTACTAAAAATAATAATATCTCCCTGTTGGGGATTTAGTAATCCCATAATAATCTTAAAGACTGTTGTTTTGCCACTACCATTAGGACCTATTAATCCTATTCTCTCTTTTTCTTTAAGTTTAAAATTGAAATTTTTTAATACCCGGGTACCATCATTATAATTAAAATTTACTTTTTTCAATTCAATCATACAATAACCCATCCCTTCTCCAAAAAAACAAACCAAATTATAATAATAAAAGAAACAATCGAAAAACACAGGTCATAGCTACTTAAACTAAAATCATCTATCATATAAAATTTACCTTTAAAACCCCTACATAACATAGATTCATACACCTTTTGAGACCTTTCATAACTCCTTATTAAGAGCATCCCAATTAAATATGCATATGATTTATAGGTATGAAGATTGGTTTTTGGTTTAAATCCCCTGATTAACATAGCAACACATAAATTATCAAATTCATTTTTTATAACATGTAAATAACGATAGACAAAAAAGAATAGATAAATAAGTTTATCAGGTATATACAGATAATTCATAGCATGAATAAGTCCTGACATAGAAGATGTAGCCAGAAAGGTAATTACCAATAACATAATTGCATTTGATCTTAATGTTATTATTATAGCATAAGATACTCCTTCTTTAGAAGCCAGGAAAGGACCTAGTTCAAACAAAACCTCACCAGGATATGTAAAGGGAATAAATAGCCAGATAAATAAAACAAATGCATTTATTATAAACAATCTCTGGACTACAGCCTTTAGATCCAATTTAGCCGTGATTATTAATATAATTGCCAGGAATAAAACCTGAATTAGCATTGCTATATTATCGCCAACTGCTATTGTCACTGCAAATATAATTGTTACTATTAACTTTAGACGAATATCTAATAAATACACCCAACTAGAGCCATCAGCAAATTTCTCATTAACCACTATTTATTCCTTCCCTTCGTAAAATATAAAGCAAATCCCATAATACCAAGTATATAACCTATCCCACCCAATATTTCTGTTATTCCTGGTCCTTTATTATTTTCAATACGGAGTAGTTTTCTATTTACAGGTGTAATCTTTTTATCAATTTCCTGGCTAATAATGGCTCTTAATTTATCTTCATTAAACACTGTAACTGTAGTATCTTTATTCTCTTTGCTATTTTTAATATTAATATCAGGCAGTTTATCTTTGTTTATTGTATATTCTGCCTGATGACCCATTCCAGCATTAAGAACAATCTTCAAATCAGTTTTAGCTGGTATTTCAAATTCATATAAACCACTATTGTTAGTAATACCCTGGTTTAAAAGTTCATTCTGTGAATTATAAACCTTCACCTCAGCATTTTTAGCTGCTGAACCATCTCCAAAACCACCCTCTACAATAACTTTTTCCTCTTCCACATAGGCATAAAGAATCACTTTATGTGCAATAGTAGGTACAGTAACGATAAAAATTATAGTGACAAAAAATATTATTAATAAAGGGTATTTAATTTTATTTAAGTTTAGTTTCATTATAACTGATTCCCCCTAAAATTTCTGGTTTTACCTTCTTAATAAAGAATACCACAAAAACACTTATTATTCCTTCTATAATCATAACCGGTAAGTGGGCAATAATTGCCAGTTTAGCAATCTGTTTAAACGATTGGTCTGTAAAGATTAATGAAAAAGCCAGGATTATTCCTGTTGAAAATACAGCAAATACTCCACAAAAAAAAGAAACCATCCCCAGATAAATATTGTTATACACTATCTTATGAACCTTAAAAAGATAATAACTAATAATGCCTGGTAAGGCAAAAATTAAGGTATTAACCCCCAGAGCACTAATACCACCAAATTGAAATAAAACACTCTGCAAAAACAAGGCTATAAGAAAGGCAGGAAAAATCCGCCAACCGAGAATAATTCCTGCGATTCCATTTAGGATCAAATGAACACTGGTCGGTCCTAATGGCACATGGATTAAAGAAGCTATAAACAAAGTAGCAGAGATAATAGCTGTTTTGGGGATATCTTCTTCAGACATAGTTTTTAAACCAACAGTTAGTCCCACAACTGTTATAGCAACCCCACTGATAAGAACAGGTGCAGAAAGAACACCTTCGGAAATATGCATATAAATTCCCCCTCTTTACTGAATTAATATTTTAAAATAAAATTTATGTAATCAACTTAGGTTATCCTTAAAATAAGGCCTGATTCTAAACTAAAATGATTATTATTATCATTATATAATAATCTTATATAAATGTCGAATCTCTCGTATCCAACATAAACTTAGATTAGTCAATCAACTACAGCAATTAGAACTCAAAATAGATATATTTTCTGGATTTATGTCATGATTATAAGTTAATAAACGAGCTGAATTGGCTACAACTGCTACTGAAGCAAGATTATGAATAATAGCAGCTGTAATTGGTGTTATATTGCCTATACTACTTAATACTATTCCTACTAAATTAACTAACACTGCAAAAACCCAGATATTTTGCTTTATTATCTGTAAGGTTTTTCTACTAAGGCCTAGAATTTGTGGAACCATTAAGAGATCATCTCCCATTAAAGCTATATCTGATGCTTCTATTGCAACATGGGTCCCAGCAGCCCCCATAGCAATTCCAACATCTGCCAGTACTAAAGCTGGACTATCATTTATACCATCACCTATCATAGCCACAATTTCTCCCCGCTGCTGTAGATTGCGAACTACAGCTAATTTTTCCTCAGGTAGTAATTCTGCCTTGAAATCAGTTATACCAAGTTCTTTAGCTATTACTTCAGCTGTCTGATGATTATCACCTGTCAACATAATTATTTTTTTGACTCCATCTCTTTTGATAGATTTAAGCGCTTCAGACGCATTTTCCCTCACAGTATCAGCAATAGCAATTGCGCCTATTATTGAATCATCGACAATTACCAGTAAAACCGTTTCACCCCTAGACTTTCTATCTACCAGATAATCACTAATTTTTGAAGGAATATTCCTATCAATAATCCTTTCATTACCAACTTTAACTTCTCTATTCTCAATTAGTACCCGAACCCCACACCCTGCTTCCATGGTAAATTCAGCTGTTGAAAGTAGTGAAAGCCCCAGCTCATCAGCTTTATTAATAATAGCAGTTGCTATAGGATGGCTAGATTTTTCTTCTGCTGAAGCAGCCAGACAGAGTACTTCATTTATTTCTTTATCAGCAAAAGACTTAATATTTACCACTGAGGGTTTACCCTCGGTTAAGGTCCCTGTTTTATCTACTAAAATAGAGGTAAGCTGACCAGCGGATTCTAAGGTAATGCCTCCTTTTACTAAGACACCTTTTTGGGCTGCATTACCCACACTGGCTACCACAGCTGTAGGAGTTGCTAATACCAGAGCACAAGGGCAGGCAATTACTAAAACAGTTATTGAGCGGATTAATTCCCCTGTAAAGATATAAACTAACAAGGCTAACAACAGAATTATCGGTGTAAAATATACCGCGAATTTATCAGCAACCTTCTGACGCTGTCCTTTATTGTCCTCCGCTTCTTTGATAACCCTAATGATTTTTCCTAAAGTAGTCTCAGCACCTACCTTGTCAACAGAAATTTCCAGAGCACCAGATTGATTGATTGTACCTGCATATACTTCACTACCTTCTGTTTTATCTACTGGCATTGATTCACCAGTAATAGCTGCTTCATTAACTGCTGAAGTCCCAGAAGCTACTATACCATCTACTGATATCCTTTCACCAGGCTTAACTAGAACAATATCCCCCTTCGATATTTTTGAAAGAGGTAAAACCTTCCACTGTCCGTCCCTTTTTACCGTAGCAGAAGATGGGGTTAATGTTATCAATTTCCTGACTGCATTTCTGGTTTTCTCAAGAGTAATGTCTTCAATAGCTTCACCGATAATCATCATCCAACCTACTATAGCTGCTGCCAGATAGTCATCAATATAAGCGGTTGCAGACATAGCAATAATCACCAAAACCCCTGCTGTAATTTTACGTTTCTTGATCATTATTTTTATAGTTGACCAAAATATATTAGCACCAGCAATGATTAATGGTACAAGGGCTAAGTTAAAACCGAGTATTTCATTTACACTATTAAAGACTGATAATATAATCATAAATAAAAGAATTAGGGGATAACTAAAAGTATTTATGTATCTAATAATCTGCTGACTGCTAAAATCCTGCTTGTAAAACATCTTAACACCTCCTCAAACTAAAAAATACGAAAAACTATGATTAAAACTACTGCTAAAACAATAATCCCAATGATTTTCTTTTTGTTTACTGTATTAGAACTTTCCTCATGAATATGGTCATGTTCATGTTTTTCCAATTCATCCAGGATACCATGGTCACCTTCATGCATATATTTCACCCCCTATCCTTTAAAAACCTATAAAAATATGTTATTATAACCCTATCCCCTGGAGGGGGATAATAAATCTATATCAATTATAATAAATTCTACAAGGATGTGTCAAGGATGTTCTACAAAAATAATCAAATTGACTGGAAAAAAATTTTATATCAAACAACAAAATTCTTACAATATCTAATTTCTATTAATACTTCAGGAAAAAATGAAAGCATACTGGCTCAATATACAGCTCAAATGTTAAATAATCACGACATAGAGGCTAAAGTATATGAAACAGAAAAAAAACGCGGTTCACTCCTGGCCCGTCTTCCCGGGGGCCAGAAAAGAGCTCTTATCTTACTAAGTCATTTAGATACTGCCCCTGTTTCTAAAGATAAATGGCCCTTTAATCCCTATTCAGGAAAAATAAAAAACAATTGGATTTATGGTAGGGGTGCCATTGACTGCAAGGGATTATTGGCTGTACATGTTGCCACAATAATAACTATTAAGCTGCTTAATCTCAAACTAGAACGGGACCTTTATTTAATCAGTACAGCCGGTGAAGAAGAAGGGGGTAAAATTGGTGTAGCAAGGCTTTTAGAAGAATGTCCTGACTTAAAAGATGCTGAATATGTACTTGCTGAAGGAGGCGGTTTCAGGGTTAAAGACAAAAATACTAATTATCAGCTCTGCCAGATAGGAGAAAAAGGCAGACTGAAACTTATTGTTAATTCAAAAACAAATAACAAACTCATTCTGAAGTATGCCCAAAAAACTGTCCAAACTTATAATCCAGATAATAAATTAGCCCTCCCTCAAACAGTTAGTAAGCGGCTGGATACAGAACGTATCTTTAAAAACAATGTCCTACAAAAGGAAAATATCATCACCTTTGAAACCATGGCAGCTCTGGACCTTAAAGATATTTATAATACCTTTACTAAATATATGAAAAAAAAAGATTCCCAGGCAGATATTAAAATCAAAAAATGGATACCCGGGAAAATAAGCAGTACAAACACGGAATTATATCAAACTTTAAAAAAAGAAACTATTGAGAAAGCAAAGGCTATAGTCATACCATATATAACTCCAGGCTATAGTGATAACCGTTTTTTCAGAGAGGTAGGTATAAAAGTCTACGGTTATCAACCTTTACTTGCAGATTGTAAACCATCCTGGATACACGGAATCGGAGAACGTATTAGCCTTGATTCTTTGAACTTCGGCATTCAGCTGCTTTTTAATATTATCAGCAGCGCTTTTTCCGAATCAAACTTTAAGTAATAGTTATTAATATCAATATAATAAACCCTTCCCTAACTTACGAATGGATTCTTATTTACTTCTATTAAAAGTAATTTATATTATTTAAAAAACTTATCAACTGCATCTTTTAGATCTTCTAAGACTTCACGATTATTCTCTTCAATTGCTTTAACTACACAGTGGTCAATATGATCATCTAAAATAATTTTGCCTACATTGTTGAGAGCAGATTTAACTGCAGCTATCTGTACCAATACATCACTGCAATCCCTTCCCTCTTCAACCATCTTTTTTATGGCTTTAGTATGACCAATAATCCGCGAAAAACGATGGGATATTTGTTTTAGGTTTGGATGATGGTGACTACTTTCATTTTTTTTTTCATTTAAGTCTGACATAATTATGAACCCCCTCCTGGGGATAATATAACCTATTATAAAAATAATGTCAAGGCCAAAACAAAAGTATAGTCCCCTTCTTTTCCCACAAATTAAATGTAATTTATTATCTATGGACTATTGTCAAATCATATTTTTTTATTTTATACTGTAAAGATTGTCTGGAAATTTTTAGTTCTCTTGCAGCAGCACTAATATTCCCAGCTGTTCTTTTTAATGCCATCTGAATCAGATTAGCTTCAATATTTTCTAGGGTTTCTTCTAATGGAGGGACTTTATTACCTGAAATAAGTAAGCCAAGATCATCTTTTAAATTTGCTTTTTTTTCCATACGTCCTTTTATATATTGAGGAATAGCATTTACACCTAATTTATTTGCATTCTGCAGGATATTAAAACTGCTTTCAATAACATGCTGTAATTCCCGAACATTTCCCGGCCAGTTATAATTATTAAATACCTTCCCCATCTCTACTGTAATACCTTTAATAGACCTAGAAAACTTTTTATTATATTTATTAATAAAATGCTCAGTCAAAAGCTGAATATCCCCCTCGCGCTCACGAAGAGGGGGAATTTCAATATAAACCACACTTAATCTATAAAAAAGATCCTCTCTCAATTTGTTTTCCTTAAGGGTTTTTTCTGCTGATTCATTAATGGTAGCAATAATTCTGACATCAATATCTATCTCTTTTTGACCTCCTATTCTTCTAACTTTTTTCTCCTGTAAAACCCTTAATAATTTTGCCTGTAATGCAGGATCCATAGCATTAATTTCATCTAATAGTATACTACCACCATCAGCATCTTCAAAAAGACCTGTGCGACTTCTAGCACCAGTAAATCCCCCTTTTTCTGTACCAAAAAGTAAGCCTTCTAAAAGGTCTTTCGGTAAAGCAGCACAATTTTGAGCAATAAATGGTCTACTATTTCTCCGACTTGCAGTATGAATACCCTGAGCAAATAATTCTTTTCCAGTTCCTGTTTCCCCAGCCAGTAAAACTGAGGAATCACTATCAGCAGCCTTAATAGCCATCTGTAGGGCCTTCTGTATTGTTTTACTCTTACCCACAATATCTTTAAAACTATAGCTGGTACTATTACTGGATTTTTGACTAATGCTTTTTTTCTTTTGGCGCTTTTTTATAATATCTGTACGCAGAGCGTTTATATTATTTACTAATTCCTTTAACTGGGTAATATCCCGGGAAACCTCCATAGCACCTGTTTCTCCATTCTCAAAGTTTAAAGGGATAGTACTATTTATAGTAGTTATTTTTTTCCCGCGGCAATTAATAAATGTTTGTTGATAATTACTTATCCCCTTTTTTTCTTTGAGTGTTTTCATTAAAGTACTTGTTTCTAAGGTCAATGAAGGATATGTTTCAAAAACATTTTTACCTAATACTTCTTCAGGGTCAAGCCCATCAATTTCAGAAACCTTTCTATTATAAAATATGGTATAACCCTCCTGATTAACAATATGTATTCCTTCATCCAATGAATTAAGAATAAATCTAAGATTTTTATCATCAAACTGTATCATAAAAATTCACCACCTCTTAACCTATTATTCAAGCCGAACACAAAATATCCTGCACTACATGCAAAATATCTTTCTTCTTTATGAAAAATATTTTGCATGTATAGACCTATCTAAATAATAAATATACTGGTCTTAAAGATTCTATACTTATTCCAGCTTTCCAGTAGAATCAATAATCCTTTATTAGAAAACCAGTTCATTATATACTAATATACTATCCCTTAATATAAACTTGCTTACTGCAGTTTTTCTTGCATTTCCCCCCTCTAAAGAATAAAATTTTATTCTTTAATACTATGAGTTTTAACAACTTCTATTCCCCTGACACTGCCACAGGAGTGACATGAAGGTATCTTTTACTTCTGTTTTTACAAGAAATAGTGCTGGCACTACTTCTTGTAAATATGGAATAATTTATGCAAGATATATTATTGGATTTATGACAAATAAAATAGTAAAAACCAATTGAAAGAAGGAGAAAATCTAATGCGTAACTATCATGAAATAAGTCTCTGGAAAAACACATCAGAAGAAGAATGGAATGATTGGAACTGGCAAGTTAAGAACAGAATTACCACCGTAGAAAACTTAAAAAAAGTAATAAACCTTAGTGATCAGGAGACAAGAGAAATTGAAGATTCTCTTAGCACATTAAGGATGGCCATCACCCCTTATTATGCAACATTAATGGACCCTGAAGATAGAAATTGTCCTATTCGCAAACAGGCAGTTCCCACATCTAAAGAATTACATCTAGGGAATGCCGATATGGAAGACCCACTCTATGAAGATATTGACTCACCAGTTCCAGGCCTAACTCATCGATACCCGGACAGGGTTTTATTATTAATTACAGATCAATGCTCTATGTACTGCCGCCACTGTACAAGACGCAGATTCGCAGGTATAAAAGATAAGGCCCTACCAGTTAGTCAAATAGAAAAAGCAATTGATTACATTAAAAATCATTCTGAGGTACGAGATGTGCTTTTATCAGGTGGAGATGCACTTCTCATGTCTGATGACAAATTAGAAGAAATCATTAGTAAAATATATAAAATACATCATGTTGAAATAATTCGGCTGGGCACAAGGACTCCCTGTGTTATGCCTCAGAGAATTACTAATAAACTGGTAAAAATGTTAAAAAAATACCAGCCAATCTATGTTAATGTCCAATTTAATCACCCCATGGAAATAAATCCGAGTAGTGCAGCTGCTGCTACAAAATTAAATGATGCCGGAATACCTGTAGGTAACCAATCAGTATTATTAAAAGGAATTAATGAACAACCAGCAGTTATGAGACAGTTAGTTCAAGACCTTCTTAGGATTAGAATTAAACCCTATTACCTCTATCAATGTGACCTTTCTAAAGGAATTGAACACTTCCGGACCCCGGTAAGCAGAGGAATTGAAATAATTGAATCTCTCAGACAACACACTACAGGAATGGCAGTTCCTACTTATGTTATTGATGCGCCTGGAGGTGGTGGTAAAATCCCTGTCAGCCCACAATATTTAATATCACAATCTGAGGGAAAAGTAATCTTAAGGAATTATGAAGGTAAAGTCTTCGCCTATACTGAACCTGACTTTAATCCAAATAATCATAATACAGCTGAAGGTATAAGAGGTGTCAGCAAATTAGCCCAAAATGAGAAATTTTCTTTAGAGTAAAAAAATCAAACCGCACCTTTCATAACAGGTGCGGTTTACATTTTAAAACCAGCTTATATTTCTATTCTTTCACAGTTCTCTCTTCTATAAATACCCCTGTCTCTAAACCCATAACTTCTCTTAACAGATGTTCAGCAAGATGATAAGTAGCCATTGCATCCTTTCTTATTCAAAATAAAAAGCAAAAGATATTTGTGTTATTTTATCTTATAGCTTATGAAAATCTTTTGATTCATTATCTATATTTTTATATTTTTCATCAAAGGGTTTAGTAATATTTAAACATATTGGGGTCACAAAATAATCAGCTAAAAGCGCTACTAAAATCCCTACTCCCGCTAAAATTCCAAAATGAACATAAAATTTAACAATAGAAGTCAAATATGCTGTAAAATTCAAGATTAATATTAGGGAAGTCATAAACAAAGATTTTCCAACTGTCCTAAAGGTATGTTCTATAGATAAAACATAATCTCCCCTCTTCTGGTATTCATATTTAGCATGATTAATGAAATGAATTGTATCATCTACGGCCAGTCCCATTAACATTGGAATTATTACTGAAGTCATCATATCAAAAGGAATGCCGAAAATTCCCATAACCCCTCCAACTGCTAGAGCCGGTGATATATTAGGAATTAATCCAATTAAACCCACCTTGACACTAGCAAAGACAATCATCATTAAAACAGCAATTATAAGCATTGCAATTAAAAAAGCCTTTACTTGACCTAGTGAAACCTTATACATCATATCTGTATATTTGGCAATTGATCCACTGACAAACACCTTGCCCTCTGGGAAAAATTCCTGGCCCAGCTGTTCTATTTTTTGAAGTTCGTCAGATATTTCCTTTTGTTTATAGTCAGAAATTTCCACTCTAATCCGCAATTTTTTATAGTTATAATCAACCCATTTATCTATTTCATTTCCTCCAGCATTTTCATATAATAGTAATGTTTGAGCTACCATCGGTCCTGTCTCGGGTATTTTATAATATTCAAGACTGCCATCATTTAAAACCTGATTTAATTCCTTCAATGTATCTAAAAGTGAAGTAGTCCTTTTAGTAAGCGGAAATTCTTCTATCTCCTGAATAAATATATCTAATTTCTGTAAAAATTCCAGGTCTTTAACTATATTATCTTTTTCAAACTCAATCCCTATATCATAACTATATAAAGAACCAATTTTCGTTTCCCCTACACTTAACATCCTATCTACATAAGGAATTTTCCTCCCCATTGTCCTTTCATTATCAAAATCCACTTCAGTTTTTGTTATTCCATAGACAGATACCAGTGTTAAAACAATAAAGATAATTATTATTGGTTTAGTATTATTTAAAGTCCATTTCCCAAAATTACCTAGTTTTTCTTCCAGTCCGCTACTTTTTTTATTATTTATTTTAGCAGTAACTTTTTTATCCCTTCCAAAACTCAAAAAAATCGGGAAAACTATTAAAATCAACAAATAAGTAACAGCTACTATTCCAGCAGTAGTATATCCAACCCAATTTAAAGACTTTATTTTAATAAACACAAACGACATTAAAGCAAAAATAGTTGTTAAAGCAGTAAATAAAAGGGGCCAGCCTGTCTTTTCTATTGCTATTACTACTGCTTCTTTTCTCTTTCCTGTTTTTAATAGTTCTTTTTTAAAAAAATTAAAGAGATGAATTGAATAACCTACCGCTACCGCTAAACCTAAAAATAAAGGCATGGGAAGTATTGAAGGTTGGACTGTTGTTTTAAAATATCCTTCAATCCCTAAGGTAATAATCATTGCCCCTATAGCAGTAATAATCGGAAAAATAACCCCTCTCCATGAACGCAAAAATATTCCTAATAAAATTACTGATATTATTAAGCCTAGCCCCATCAAGCGCGGTGTTTCTTTAGCAAAAAAAACCCTTTTATCTACATTTATGCAAGGCATTCCAGTTGTTCTAGGATTTAAATCCTTATACTTTTCCTGACGGGCAATTTTATTTACTACCTTCCCGGTAATATAATTTGGGGCAACAGGTTTTGATAAATCAAATTCCTTATATAGTCCATGATACTCTTTAGCTTTATTCTGTAAATAAGTTAGATAGTCTTTGTTTTTTCGCCAATTATCTGGGTCTTTTTTTAAATTACCTAAAATCCAGGTCTCTTTTCCATCATCAGAAACCAACCTATTAAAAAGCGATTTTTTTGCTAAAGCTCTTCTCTTTAATTCAGCTAGTTCTTTTGTATTATCTGGTATTTCCTCAGGTATAAGATCACCAATATCTATACCCCAGTCTGTACCATTAATATATTCGAAATCTGTAATCGAAATTATATCATCTACTAAAGGGACTTTATCTTCTAACTCCTCTGTTAACTCCCTTATTTTTTCTAGATTCTCTTTCTTAAAAACATCATCAAGCTGAACATGTACCGCAAATATATCTGTATTGCCAAACATCCTTTCGAATCTATTCTCTAATACTATTACCGGATCATCATCAAAATACCAGGCATCATTAGAAGAATCACTTTCTATCCCCTTCAATCCGTTAAAAGCAAAACCAAGCAAAAGAACAAACATAATTAAAATTAAATAACGATATTTTATTATTTTTTTACCTAATGCTCTAAACTTAGTATTTATTTTTTCTAAGTTCATTTAAACACTCACCTCACTTAAGTTATGTAAAAATGTACTATCTTTATTAAAACTAAAAATTATATTTAACCTTTACCCATAATGAATCATTATCATCATAGTTTGCAAACTCCCCTTCATTCCCAAAGAAATAATCTATCCCCGTTAAGAAATGAAGGTTGTCATTAACTGCATAATCTAAAGAAATTCTATTAAAACCATCCCTCTCATCGGTTTCATAATAAACCATATTAGCAAGTTCAAAGGTCTCTCTACAGAACTTCTTGCTTAGATTCAATGTCAGGATAGTCTGACTCTCATCTTCTTTTATTTCATCTTCATAATCAAAGATATATTTATTGGTAAGCTGGGTAGTTACTGTCCAGTTGTTTCCAGGATACCAGTCTAACCCTGCTAAAGAATGGACATAATCCCTTTCCAACAGTCCATAACTATCAGCAGAAAAATATTTCCCCTGATAATAGGCTGATTCAAACCTGATTACAAAATCATTTACTGGTTTTGATAAATCAAGACCGTAGAATCTTAAACGGTGGTATTCTGGTGTAAAGGTAGTACCTGTTTTATGATAGACAGCTTCATCATCCCATAAATAGGCTGTTGAAAAGGAAAAGTCTATTCCGTTTAGATAAAAAGATAATCTTGCTGCCAGTTCACTATTTCCTAACTCATCTTCAACTTCTTCTGCTGGATTTATGGTAATATTGTCTTGCCTACTTACATACCAGGGATTATCCTCATCCTCAGGATATACTGGCTCTGTAAAGGTAGGAATCCAGACTAACTCTAAATCAGCCATAGGAAACAAATATCTGTATTTTACTGAATCTACCGGGATCCTTATCTCATCAAAATCCCTGGTAATATATTCACTATAATCACAGGGAGAGAGTACATCAGTTATCCTTACCCCATCTGCCTTCCCCCAGCTATAGATCTGTCTGCCAATTTTTACATCCCACAGGGGCCGGGTATATTCAAGATAGGCTTCATGAATCTCTACTTCTAACTCATCGTCTTCTATTATTCCATTACTAACCCCATTTAAAGAGGCAAACATATACATATTATCACTACTATTCCTAAGATTTAATCTAAACCTTGAACGTTCACCAATAAAATCATGATCGTCTTTTAATTTTATCGAATAATAGCTTTCTAAAAAACCATCAAACTGCATTCCCTGAGCTAAAACATTATTAACTGCAAAAATTAAAAACACTATAATTAATAAGGAAAATACTAGCAGTTTTCTCATCCTACACCTCCAGCTAATTGCCAGCTGGTATTATCAACTGGCAATTTTATTGGTCATTTCACTAATATCTGATATTCCCCCGTTTTAACATTGAGGTCCTAAATAGATTATCATCCATTGCTACATTAAATTTAAGTTCTGTCATATCTATAATAGTCTGGTGTTCATCCTGTTTGTTAACCATTAACCTTTGTTTAGGGGTCCAGATCCCATCTATCTCGACAATATCTTTAGCCTGGTAGGTTTTTAGTAAACCATATTCGTTATAGTAGTCAGTCTTTATTGCCATAGCTATATCCTGTCTTATCCAGGATATCTTCTTGCTATAATCCCCTTCATCAATTTCTTTAGGAATTGATTGAATAACCCAGCATTGATACCCATTTAGCTCTTCTTCTCGCAATAGAGTATGTTTATCTTCATCTACATTCCTGTCTCCCATATCATCATAGGTGAAATCTGTTCCCATAAAATAGTCATCATTGGAACTCCCACTGATTCTCCTTATTTTTCGTAAAGCAGGCATATAAAGCCATCTATTATCTTCCTTATCCTCGTCATCATACTCCCAGCTTAAATAACCTGTACCCTTCACATCTCCCGGGCTTTCAAAGATCATAATTGCTTTAGTGTCTTTCCCATAGTCTTTCTGATAACTTACTACCTCTCTTATCCGCTTATCACCTACCTTATTGATTAAGGTCATTACCATTTTTGCCTTCCTTGTATCACCATCATCCCTATTATCAACCTTCACCATAATATCTCTCCCTGTCAGTTCAGTTGCCTGAACAACAGTTCCAAGGACTAAGATTAACAATAAAAACACTAATAATATTCTATTTCTCATTTTAATTTCACCTCAAATTTATTATTATTTAAAACTATCAGCTAAAATGAACTAAACCAGCGGGTACAACTATTCTCTGAACACAGTTATTAACTATTTCTATATAATATTTAAAGCTATCTTTATATTTTTTCCGACCCTTAAAAGTATTTTTTTCACTCAATTTCAATTATGCCAGACTCCATCCCTCTGCCTTTTCACGTATAGACATAAATTTTTTATAAATTTTTCCTTCTCTAATCAACCCTTTATGGGTTCCCTGTTGTACAATTTCTCCATCATCCACAACAAGAATCTGATCTGCATTTTCAATGGTTGCCAGTCTGTGAGCAATAGTAATCATAGTCTTCCCTTTTACCAAAGAAGTAATAGCGCTCTGGATTTTATGTTCATTTTCAGGGTCAACACTGGCGGTTGCCTCATCCAGTATGACAATAGGTGCATCCTTCAGTATTGCCCTGGCTATAGATATTCGCTGTTTCTCTCCCCCTGACAGAGTAGAACCGGTATCTCCAATAACTGTTTGATACCCCTCTGGAAGTTTCATTATGAATTCATGACAACACGCCTTTTTAGCTGCCTCAATAACCTCTTTCTTACCTGCCTCTGGATTACCAAACTTTATATTGTTATAAATAGTATCATGGAAGAGATATACATTCTGAAATACCATACTAATATTTCGCAAAAGACTATTACAACTCATCTCTCTTATATCCCTACCACCAATTGATATACTCCCCTTGCTGACATCATAAAATCTTGCTAACAAACTACAAATAGTAGTTTTGCCACTACCTGAAGGTCCGACAATAGCTGTAGTTGTTTTTTCTGGGATTTTAAAACTAAGATTTTTAATAACATCCTTTTGTTCATAAGCAAAAGATACATTCTTAAATTCAATATCATAAGAAGATAGAGTTAATTCCTTTCCATTCTTATCAATAAATTCGGCCTCTTTAATCTTTTCTAATTTGTCCATTGTAGCATCAATAATCTCCAGTACATGGGCAGCATTATTAATCGACTCTACATGCCCAAATATTATAAAGGAAAAGATTAACATCATTAACATATTTGGTACGGCCATTTCTCCCTTAGCAGCCATCGTAGCCGCTGCAAGTACAACTGCCACAGAAGCCAGCTTAAGGGAAAATAAATGCAAACAATTCGCAGGAACATAATCCATTTCAATCTTGACATTTATATCTCTACTTTTTCTATAGGCCTTTTCAATCCCTTCTCTGGAAACCCCCACCTGTTTAAATGCCTTCACTATAGGAATCCCTGTAATATATTCTATAGTTGCTGCAACCATAGAATCCTGTGCTTCCTGATGAACCGGTGCATTTCGATTACTACGATTACTAAGAAGCCTTAAAAACACAGCTGATAATCCCACCCCAGCAAGACAAATTAAGGCTATAATATAATTATAGAAAGCCAGACATAATATCATGGTAAGGGTACATATATATCCATTAACTACATTATCTATCATCTTCATACCGTACATTTCAACATATGAAAAATCAGTTGTAACAGCAGAAGCTATTTTCCCTGCATTATTTGAGTCAAAGAATCCCAGGGATACTTTCTTGAGAATATTACCTATTTCAATTCTTTCCTTAGCAGTAATCTCATAACCTATACTTTCCTGGGACTTCGCCCTTAAATACGAAAACAATGCCCTTCCCAAAACTAATAAAATAAGAAAAGCTAAGATATATAAGACCCAGTCCATACTCAACTGCTGACTTCCATTCCTATCAAGAATAATAAAATTTAAAACATAGGCTGCCCCCATTATCGGTAAAGCAATTAAAATACTTAAAAAGAAAGAGTAAACAAAACCTAGATAAAGCCGTTTTTTATCTTCACCAGTCCATTTAATAATTCTCTTAATTGTTTTAAACATTGGATACCACCTCACCTTCAATATTCTGATCACTATTAGCAGCCCAGGCCTTACTGCCAATATGGGCCTGCCACATATCCCTATACAGCTTACAATCCTTTAAGAGTTTTTCATGACTGCCAGTATCCTCAATCCTACCATTATTGATAACAACAATGGTATCAGCATTCCTGATAGTAGATAATCTATGGGCAATAACTAATAATGTCTTTCCTTTGGTAAGAGCAGCAATTGACTTTTGAATCTTATCTTCATTTTCAGGGTCGGCAAAAGCTGTAGCCTCATCAAGCATGACAATAGGTGCATTTTTAAGAATTGCCCTGGCAATAGCAATCCTCTGCTTCTCCCCTCCTGAAAGTTTATTTCCAGCTTCCCCTGCCAGGGTATTATATCCCCCATCCAGCTCTTCAATAAATTCATGACAGCAGGCCGCTTTAGCTGCCTCTTTTACCTCTTCATCAGAGGCCTTGGAATTTCCCAGACGGATATTTTCCAATAAAGAAGAATTAAAGAGGAAGTTATCCTGGGTCACAAAACTGACAGTATCTGTTAGTTGGGTTAGAGGGATATCTCTGAGATCAGTATCCCCAATTTTAATAGCACCCTCACCTACATCCCAGAACCTGGCCATCAATCTTGCAATAGTAGATTTTCCGCCACCTGATGGACCAACCAGAGCCGTAAAACTTCCCTCTGGAATTTCTAGATCAATATTTGTCAAAACATTTTCTTTATTATTTTCATCTTGCAGATAAGAGAAAGATACATTTTCTAGTTTTATATTATAATTCTTTAATTTTACCTGCTGCCTGACAGACGGCAGTTCTTTCAGATTAAGGAATTGATCAACATCCCTTAGAGCATATTCAATTGACTTAAGGTCATTTACAAAGACCGTAAACTTTGTCAATGTTTCCACTATTCCCAGTGATAAAATAATTGATATTGTCAAATCAGCTGGAGTTAATGACTCAGTAATATAAAGATACATTCCTAGCGGTAATGTACCTAATAATGTTGACGGTAAAATTGCACTTCCCAAGTTCATTAATTTCCAGGTACTCTGGAACCAATCCAGGGTATAATCCTTAAAATCGTTTATTGCCTTTTGAAATTTTTCATAGGAAATAGCAGCATGATTAAAGGCCTTAATAACTTCAATACCCTCAATATACTCTACAATTACACCATTTACATAATTACTTGCTTTCATATAATCATCATACTTTTTGTTATATGTTCTCATCACAATTCCATAGGGAATGGCGGCAAGGGGTATAGATATAATGCCTGCAATAGCCATCCGCCAGTCAACAACAATCAAATAAACCAAAACAGAAACTGCCAGAAGCAGACTAGATAATCCCTCTGGAATTAAATGGGCTAATGGTAGTTCAATGGTTTCTACCCTATCTACTATTACATTTTTCATCTTACCTATGCTTTCATTTAATACTGTACCTAGAGGTACCTTCATTAACTTATCTGCAATAGCAAGACGGATATTTTCCAATATCTTATAAGCTGACCTATGAGACAAAACAGTAGAGAAACCATAAAATAAGATCTTAATAAGATATCCTCCCAGACAGATTCCTGCCCAGTATAAAATTTTACTACCTGTCTGTGTACCTGCAAAAAACATAATAATAATATGGTAAACCCCCAGATAAGGAAGCAAACCACCAAATACACTAATAATCGCCAGTAAAATAGATAGTGATAGCTTAATCTTACTACCTTTAGTATAAGAAAATAAAATACCTACCCAGCTTTTCTCCTTCATTTATATCTCCCCTCTCATTTCTAATATCATTCCATAGATTTTGGATGTATTTATCAAAAAAAACTCCCCTCTTGCTTTCTGTTTTTTAGGGATTCCTAAACTCAAACTAAAAAAATTAATCTCTTAAAATATCAATAAATAAATCTTTAAGATATTTCTTATTCCTCTTGTAAATATTTTTGCCAGCCATCATATTACAATTTATAACAAAAGCATGATAGAGGGTATACAGAAAATTTATCTTTTCTCTCAACTTTTCTTTCCCCATGTCAGGGTGTTTTTCAATAATAATATTCACAGTAAGATCAACATATTTTTCCTGGATTAAACGGAATTTTTCCATAAAATCATTATCATAATAACTTTCATACAATCCCATTAAAAAAAGTCTTCTTTCAGCAAAGTCTTCAAAGATACTCTCTGCTAAATAGTCTACCACTTCCCCTATTGTATCCTGATTATCAGCAAACATCTGTCCCAGATAAGCAATAGTATTATCTGATTTTTCCTCTAAAATAGCAAAGTAAATCTCTTTTGTATTTTTAAAATAATAGTAAAAACCGCCTTTAGATAAGGTAGTTTCATTAATAATATCCTCCATGTTTGTATCTTTAAATCCTTTTCTTAAAAAAACTTTCTGTGCTGCCTGTTTTATCTCTTCTAACCGCTCCTCTCTGCTTTTCCTTGTATAAGTTTCTATTGTTATCACCTCTGTTCTGATTTAATCGACGCTGACGTCGGTTAGTTTTAAAAAAATATTCAAGCTATTTTTTGAAACTTTTTTTAATTTATTCGTCTAATACACCTTAAAATCTAAGTGAGAATAATTTTTGTTCTCACTTAGATTTTATAATATTTACCCATAATTATCAAATATATTATTCTCTACTAACTACTATTATAACTAATCATCTTACTAATAAACCAAAATTCTTAATAATACTTACTCACTGTCCTATACTCCATAGTATTTATTTCTAATCTTTAGCTAAAGCGGCTTTACTAATCTCCCAACTTTTTGCCTTCATTCGTCTATCCCAGAAGTCCTTATATTTTCCCTCTTCTTCTACAAGCTGATTATGATTACCCTTCTGTACAAGATTTCCATTTTCTAATACTAAAATCTGGTTTGCACTACGAATAGTCGATAACCTGTGAGCAATCACCACCAGGGTCTTATCTTTAACCAGTTCATTGATAGCCAGTTGAATATATTTTTCATTCTCCGGGTCAACACTTGCTGTTGCTTCATCCAGTAATATAATAGGGGCATCTTTCAAAATAGCCCTGGCAATTGAGATCCTCTGTTTTTCACCACCAGACAATGATGAGCCACCTTCATCAACCATAGTGTCATACCCATCTGGCAACTCCATAATAAAATCATGGCATCTGGCTTGTTTAGCAGCTGCTATTACTTCTTCACGACTAGCCTCCGGGTTTCCAAATTTAATATTATTAAAAATCGTATCATTAAAGAGATATACATTCTGAAAAACCATACTGATGTTAGATAAAAGACTATCACAAGTCATTTCTTTGACATTAACCCCACCAACTCTGACTTCACCCTTCTGTACATCCCAGAAGCGGGCAATCAAATTGGCAATGGTAGTTTTACCAGAACCAGATGACCCCACCAGGGCTGTCATACTTTTTTCAGGTATTGCAAAACTAATATTCTGTAATACCTCCTTATCGTCATAAGCAAAAGAAATATCCTTAAATTCAATATCAAAGCTATCAAGCTTAATATCCCTGCCATTTTCATCTATAATCTCTATATTTTTCAGGGCATCATATCGATCAAGCCCGGCCTCCATAATCCTGATTTCGGCACTCAGTAAACTCAAAGCATTAAAGGGTAAGTATATACGGAAGATAAATACAAAGATCATCAACATTATGGACATATTTAGACTCCCGTAAACAGTAAAACTACTAGCCAGCAAAATAGTTAAGCCAATTCCCAGGGCAAAAATACTCTCAAAACGAAATATATAAGGCATAAAACCCTTTTCCATCTCTATAGAAATATCTCTGAACTCTTCAAAAGCCTTTTTAGTCGCCTTTGCTTTGTCTCCACTCATATTGAAGGCCTTTATTACTGACATCCCCTGCACATATTCCAGAACAGCAGAAATTAATTCTGATTGTTTATCCTGTCTAATAACAGAATGTTTTTTCCCCACTGCTAAAATCTTCTTGAGCAAAAAGACTCCAATTAAAAAAGCTAAAATTGATATTACTGCTATTCTGTAATCAATAATCAGCAAAAAAATACAAGCCACCATAGCATTGACATAAGCGATAACAACTTTGTCAATGGCATTCATAGCATACATCTCAATAAAATTTATATCAGAGGTAATTACGGCCGAAATATAACCCTTATTCCCTTCACTAAAATAACCCATGGGAAATCTCTTAAATCTATCACCAATTTTTATTCTTTCCCGGGCGAAAATCTCAAAACCAGTACCACTCTGCAAAACATAGATAACCCTTTTTAATACACATTGTAAAAGCAAAGCAGTTATAATAATACCACCACTTATCCAAACATCATTTACATCCAAAGCATCATTCATTATCCCAATTAATATATATAAGATTATAAAGATAGGGACATTATTAAAAATAGCTTCAAAAAAACTTACAAACATGGCCAGTTTTATTTTGCCTGCAAACTCACCTGCCAGCTTTAATACCCTTTTAATAATACTAAGCATTTAAACTGCCCCCTTTTACATTGATATTCCAATCCATAGCATCTGTATGTGCCTTCCACATTTTTTGATAAATTTCTGATTTGTCTAGTAGTTCTTGATGGGTTCCCTGGGCTGCTATCTGACCATTATCCATTACTATAATATTATTAGCAGCTGTAATAGTTGATAAACGGTGGGCAATCACTATCAAGGTTTTACCTTTAATTAAATCATTTAAAGCCTCCTGGATTTTATCTTCATTTTCCGGGTCAGTAAAGGCAGTGGCTTCATCAAGAATAATAATTGGGGCGTCTTTTAATAAAGCCCTGGCAATTGATATCCGCTGTTTTTGCCCCCCAGAAAGCTTATTACCAGCATCACCAGCCAGGGTATCATATCCCTTATCTAATTCCATAATAAAATCATGACATTGGGCAATCCTGGCCACCTTAATAACTTCTTCGTCTACAGCCTCAGGTCTTCCCATCCGAATGTTTTCCATAATGGAAGTATCAAAAAGGAAAATATCCTGTGATACATAACTAATTGAATCCATTAATTTAGCAAAGGGTATATTTTTAATATCTATATTATCAATTTTAATTTCACCATCTTTAACATCCCAGAATCTAACCAGCAATTTAGCAATAGTTGATTTGCCAGACCCCGATTCACCAACCAGAGCAGTAACTGTATTCTCTTTAGCAGTAAAACTAATATCACTTAAAACTTCTTCTTCATCATAAGCAAAACTTACCCGCTTAAATGAAATATTGCTGTTTCTCGGAATTTGTTCAAGTTCACTCTTCACCAGTTCCTGACTATCTAAAATTTGATTGATTGCTTGACTCTTTTTGGTAAGCATTGTAATTGATTCTATAAACCTGGCTAATTTGCTAAGGGGTTCGCCTAAACTCATGGATAAAAGCATAGATAAAATATAAACACTCAAAGGAAGGCTTCCCTGAAGGTAAAACAGGGCACCAAATGGTATCACAAATAACATGGTACAGGGTAAGATAGTAAAAAACCCTGCCATATATGTCCATGATTCTCGATACCAATCAAGGGTAAACTTCTCATAATCCCTTACTGATTCTGTATATTTTTTAAAAGATGTAGTTGTCTGGTTAAAAATCTTAATTACTTCCATCCCACCTATATATTCTACAATATTAGCATTCATTTCAGCACCAGCTTTAAACCAGGATTCTAATTTTTCCTTATTACTATTCATCATTAGATGGAATATAAACATTGAAACCGGAATATTTCCTAAAGACAAAAGAGCCATCCGCCAATCAAGGAAAAATAAATAAACTACTATTGACAGTGGGACTATAATATAGGAGACACCCTCTGGAATCATATGGGCTAAGATTAATTCCATTTCCTCAATCATATCAACAAAAATATTCTTTAATTTACCGGAGCCCCTCTTTTTTATTTCACCCATGGGCAGTCTAAGTAATTTATCAGCCAGCTTCTTGCGCATACCCATCAGTGTATCGAAAGCAACCTCATGGGAATTAGCCATCGCCTTCAAAAAAAAGAATGATTTAGCCAGTAAAGACAAGCAAATTAACCCTGATATTAACAAGAGATAATTGAAATTAAGCGGCAAATCTCCCATATACCTCATTATAATCCTATACACCAGATAAAAAGGAATTATACCAATAAAAACACTTAAGACTGCCAGTAATACCGCCGTATATAACTTATAATGATATTCTTTAGCAAAAGCAAAAACCTTTTTTATTTCTTTCATTTTTTCACCTTCTTTTTAAGGATTTTGAAGTAAACACTCCAACCCAGGCTACAAGCCCTTTTTCCTGATTAATTCCTCATGTCTGCCTTCCTCTACCAGTCTACCTCTGTCCATCACAATAATCTTATTAGCACTCCGCATAGTCGAAAGACGGTAGTCAATAATAACAACAATTTTTTAAAACTTCCATTTCTATTTAAGTATTTTAAACCACCTTGATAGTTCCTTTCGACCCCTAAAAGTATTTTTTTCACTCAATTTCATTAGACTCTCTTATTTTCCCTGAAAACAAAATTATTTCTATCACTTTACTCTGCAGATATAACACTTCAATAATCAACCCACAATCCCAGCTGCTTTTCGCAATTAAAAAGGTACAATAATTGCTGGCATATTAAGTTTTTTACTGATCTGAATCAACTTATTATCAAAAATTATTCTTTTCAACTATCTAGATAATAAGTGTTAATTATTTTGATACTGCGTCTTTAACATTGAGGAAAAGATTCCTTGTTTTTCTTTTAATTCCAAGGATGTGCCTGTTTCTACGATAGTACCTTCTTTAATAACAACAATCTTATCAGCTCCTAAAACGGTTCTCATCCGGTGAGCAATAACCAAAACGGTTTTGTTTTTGATAAGCACGCTAAGTGCACTTTGGATTTTGCTCTCATTTTCCGCATCAAGGGATGCTGTAGCCTCGTCAAGCAGGATAATCGGAGCGTCTTTTAGTATTGCTCTGGCTATTGAGATCCGCTGTCTTTCGCCTCCGGATAATCTTTCTCCATTTTCTCCAATCAAGGTATCGTATCCTTGCGGAAGCTTCTTCATGAACTCATCGCATTGAGCCAGCTGTGCCGCTTTCCTTACTTCTTCATCGGTTGCGTCTTTCTTGCCAAGACGAATATTTTCCATCACACTGGAATTAAAGAGGGTAACGTCCTGAAAAACGATTGAAAAATTATTTAGCAGGGTTTCAGGGTCAATCCGGGAGATATCTTCTCCGCCCAAGGTGATGACGCCTTTGTCTATATCCCAGAAACGCGCAGACAGCTTTGCTACCGTACTCTTCCCGCCGCCGGAAGGTCCTACCAGTGCAGTAACGTCGCCCTGCTTTGCCATAAAGCTTACATCCTTTAATATCTGCACACCGTCCTGATATGAAAAATCGACGTTTTTGAATTCGATATCGTAGTTTTTAGGATAAAACTCCGATTTCCCCTCTTGTCTTGGCATTTCATCCATCTCTTTCATGCGGTTTATTCGCACGTTGAGAAACAAAAGCAGTGCAAGGTTGTTCATTGCATCCATGATCGGGTTATAAATACGTGAGGTAACTACAAGAAAAACAAGATAAGTAAAAATATTTACAGAACCTGTTGCTAAAAGATAAGCACCATACAATATAACACTTGGAAGTCCAAGCTTTAAAAACACATAAGATAGGTTGATAAATGCGCCTAACAAAAGTTCTCCTTTAATCATAAACTTTTCGTAATCATCTAACTTGGAGTTTAAAGTATTCGAAAAGACCTCTTCTCTGTTATAGGATTTTATTTCATGAGCTAAGTCAAGTCCCTCTTGGATATTGTCTGAGATCTCCCTTTTTATATTATAAAGGTTTGTATGCATTCTGTTTTGAAACTTTCTCGACAGAAAAAAAACTAAGACTGCAACCGGAACTACCCAAAAAACAGCAAGAGACAACTTCCAGTTGTAAAAAAACAGCATTACTCCTATAATCAGAACATTCAATACTGCTGCATAAATTTGAGGAACAGCATGAGAAAATAGCATCTCGATCTGTGTAGCATCTTCCATTATGGTAGAGCTTAAATCGGCAACATCCTTTTTGCCAAAAAAGGCCAACGGTAGTTTTCTTAGTGTTTCAGCTAGACTGATTCGTCTCCTGGCGCTTTCTTCGTAAATTTTGGTGTAGGTCGAATTATATTGAAAATACGCAATAACCAACATTACGAGGAAAAACGCTACAGACATAATAACATAGTAGAAAATGCTGCTTCCCTGGTTGTGTGAAGAGTTTAGAAGTAAACTCATATATTCATCTAAAAATTTAAAGCCGAGGATAACCGGAATCATAAAGCTAATGTCCATCACTATGGTCCAAATTATCGAGTAAATAAGGTCTTTCGCTCCTTTTTCAGACATCGCATATTTTTTTTGAAAATATTTAATCATTTTTTACCTCCTTGCTTACAGTGCGTAATGTCAAAAATATTTTAAAATATATTGTCAAAACCCTATTATAGTAGGGATTTGATCTTAAATACTTGTCACCCCCCCTCTTTTTGAGGTATATTTAGGTTGCTTATTTACCTTTTTAAACCACAAATAGAAAAGGCGGTGACAAACTTTGAAACAAATTATTAATGTCTTACTTACTTATATTCAAATTCAATATCATATTATTTGCTATCTCTTGACTTTACTTGTTAGTAAAGACTTCATGCCCAAAGATGAGATTCCCATCAGCAAGAAATATCATCATCTTCAAGTTGATGATTTACCCATTATTGAAGTCCTGGAAAAGCTTGATTACCAAAAACTAATAATTGCTTACGAACAGGAACATGGTAAACCTCTTAAACCTGTCAGACGCCGTAACGCCAAATACAAAGTTCCTGAGTCTATGACCTGCCCAAGATGTGGTGCCCCACATATTTATCTTTATGATAATACTGGTGGTCGTGGTCAATATCTCTGTAAAATTTGTAAGACTAATTTTAATGATAAAAATCGCTTTTCTAAAACTGTTATCTTTAGGTGTCCCCATTGCTCTCGTACTCTAGAACAAATTAAAGAGCGTAAGAATTTCTATATCTACAAATGCAAGAATGATGACTGCTCTTTTTATCTTAAAAACCTTAGATCCATGAGTAAAGAAGAGAAAAAACACTTTAAAAAATATCCCCATAAGTTTAAAGTTAGATACATTTACAGAGAATTTGACTTTGACTTTCAACCATTGAGCAAGGAGTCTCCAGATTTACCTAAAGTTGATATCTCAGGAATACATTCTTCACCACATACTCTGGGGTTAATCCTTACTTACTATGTTAATTATGGTCTTTCTTCTCGCAACGTAGCTGCTATCATGGAAGATGTTCATAATGTTAATATCTCTCATCAAACTGTAATTAACTATGCTGATTCAGTTGGTTATCTAGTTAAACCCTATTTAGATAATTATCCTTATGAGCTTTCTGACTCTTTCTGTGGTGATGAAACCTACATTAAGGTTTATGGCAAGTGGCAGTATATTTTCTTCTTCTTTGATGCTGTGAAAAAGATTATTCTATCTTACCATGTCTCACCTAATAGAGATACACCTTCTGCAATTAAAGCTATTAATGATGTCCTTACTAAGATGGATACTATCCCTGATAACCTCAACTTCGTAGTTGACGGTAATCCTATCTATCTTCTGGCTAAACATTATTTCTATCAACAGGGTATTAATTTTGATATCACCCAGGTTCTCGGCCTTACTAATGACGACCCTGTCTCAAAGGAAAATCGACCTCTAAAACAAATTATTGAAAGACTCAATAGAACTTTTAAAAAAAGCTACAGATCAAGATGTGGTTTTAAGTCTTCTAAAGGATCAGTATCATACGTGAACCTTTTTGCAGCATACTTCAATTTCTTAAGACCACATTCAGCTCTAGAGAAAAAAGTACCTGTAACTGTACCTCAGCTTATTAATCTGCCTAACTTGCCTGCAAGATGGGGCAAGCTGATTGAACTAGCTCAAGAGCATATACTCTACGAGCAACAGCATTCTGCTTAATCTTTATATCTATTTAGCAGAACCCGAGGCAGCTAAAAGCTTTATCTAAGCATTGGCGAAGCGAACCCTTTACAAACCGAACCAGACAAATGCTAAAATTGAAGTACGAGGGTTGGCTAATTTGCTATGCTCTTTATATCCATCCCCTTCAACCTCGGCTACTTACCAGCAGCATTTGGATGGTGTTTGTCAAGGGTTATGCAACGATCCAACCAGTAAAAATTACTTAAAAGACTAAAATCTGTCTCCAACATCACTTTTTCATAGATTTTTTGACACTACCTTACAGTGTCTTTAGCAACTATTTTCCAGGCAACAGATTTTTGGTATTCATCCCACATGATTTTGTAGATGCCACCTTTATTCAGCAGTTCCTCGTGCGTTCCTTCCTCCGCAATCCTTCCGCTATCGATAACCAGGATTCTGTCGACATTCTGTACGCTGGTAAGACGATGTGCAATCATGAGAGTTGTTTTTCCTTGGCTAAGCTCTTTAAGGGCTTTTTGGATTAAATGCTCATTTTCCGGGTCAGCAAAGGCAGTGGCTTCATCTAAAAGAACGATTGGTGCATTCTTTACAAATGCTCTGGCAAGTGCAATTCTCTGCTGTTCTCCCCCTGAAAGATAGGTCCCTTTAGAACCTATCACCGTATCGAGGCCCTCAGGCAGGTTTTCAATAATTTCTCTTGACTGCGAAAAATCAATTGCCTTATTGATAACTTCTTCTCCAGAGTGTTCTTTTCCAAAGACTATATTCTCTCTTAATGAACCCTTAAATAGCTTTGTACTTTGAAAAACAAAGGAAATGTTGTCCATCAGTTCTTTTTTAGGAATGTCCTTCACATTTATTCCTCCGACTAAGACTTCGCCTTCATCTGCATCCCAAAAACGAGCGGCCAGTCGGGCAATCGTTGTTTTCCCTCCTCCGGAAGGCCCAACAAGAGCGATAGTTTCACCTTCGTTTAATTTAAAGCTGATTTTATCGATGGTGGGTTTGTCGCTGCCTTCATATGAAAACACTACATCCTTAAACTCAACGCTATGCTTATTAATATTTTTTGTATTTTCGATATAGCTCATACTTGGATAATCTAAAAGCTTATCCAGTCTGTCAATTGCTTGCTCAGCAATCAAAGTATTTTGCTGAAAATACATCGATTTCATCAAAAGCATAGTAAAAATAGGAGATATAAGAATGTAAAAGATAAAGTCGGCAAGCACAAGAGGGAGATTTTCACCTCTTCCTATTAAAAAGATAGCCATTGGAATTAAAAAAAAGGCCGCTGATTGCATAATTATGGTGTAAAATGACATCGGTTTTTGCCAAAGGAGAGTATAGGCGTGAACCATCTCTTTATATTTGATTATACTGTCATAAAATCGTTTAAAAGCAAAGATGGTTTGACCGAATGTTTTTACAACCGGAATACCGCGGATATATTCTACGGATTCAGAGCTCATTTCCTCCAAAGAATCATAATACATTTTTTGGAATTTTCTACCTTCGGAATTTCTCATGAACCTCATTGTTATAAAGCCCAAAATAATCGGAACAAGAGAAGCAAGGCCCATTCTCAAGTCTACGATTAAAATCAGAGCGATAAGAATAATGGGGGAGATGATGCTACCCGCCATATCCGGGAGCTGGTGTGCTAAAAATGTATGAGTTGTTCCCGCACCGTCGTTGACAATTTTTCGTATCTTTCCGCTGGAATGCTGATCAAAAAAACCCAGCGGCATCGCTAGTATTTTTTTCATACCAACTTTTTGCATTCCGACCTCTACGCGAAAGGCCGCCAGATGTGAACTCATCAGTGCGCAAAAATATACTGCTATTCCCCCTATTGCACTTGCCAAGGCTAGCCACGCGTAAAAACTGACATTTGAAACATCAATGGATTGTGGAACCGATAATATATCACGTGTTATGTACCATACGAGTACAAAAGGCAAGATGTTAAGGACTGCTGAAAGTCCTGACAATACTAATGACAAAGGCAAAAGTACTTTCTTCTTGCCCATATAAGGCGTGAACCTTTTTAAAACAAATTCTTTTTTCTTTTTTGGCATTCTGTTTGACCTCCTATGTCTAAGTGTTTAAAAAGACTTTGATTAATCTTAAGCAGTATTGATATTGATTTTCATAATCATTAAAAAAATAATACTTCATTTTTATCTCTTCCGTCTACACTAAAAGAGATTATCATCCTCCTTTTGTTAGGTTGAGCTAACTTTTTTATAATTTTTTTGAGGTTCTTTTGGAACCTCATTATACGGTATCTTCAAAATGTGAAGTACCCTTTGGGGAGTACGTTTATGGATTTAAAAACCTCTTCCATCCTGCTGTAAAAAACTGTTTTAGACTGTCTATGTAGCTGTCTGCCGCTTCCTTTGTCATGTCATGCTTTACCACCTCAAATACTGCTGAAAAAAATGCACTTGCAATAATATGCAGAAGCTCAGGCGTAGCCCTTCCTGAAGTCAGTACATCATTTCCTGTAGATTCAATAAATTTTAAGGTGTATTCTACCTCAATCTCTACAAGATCATGAATAAAATCTGAAAAAGCAGTTCCGTCTGCACAGGTAATAAGCAATTTAAACTCATCAAAATGATCATAAATATATGTAATAAACTTCTTTAACTCTTCAGTTGTATAATCATATACATTCGCCTTTTTAATATTCTCCGGCAGCTCGTCAAAGTTCTTCTGGATCGACAAGAACAGTTCTCTCAGGCCATCTGCGGCAGGCGACACTAATGCCTCAAAAAGTGCTTCCTTGTCCGGGTAATAACCGTAAAATGCACCTGTAGTCACGCCCGCCCGCTTCACAATATTACGCAGAGATGCATCTTTAAAGCCTTTTTCCAGAAATACCTTTTTACCCTCTGTCATAATTTTCTGCAATGTGTTTAAATCATCAGTACTCACCATATCCCCACCTAAATATAACAGTGTTATATAACACTGTTATATTTTATACCAACTAGTTTAATTTGTCAAGTGGTACAGTATGTCTTTTTTTCTGTTAGAATTGTATTGAATTTCCCTTTTAACACCTTAAGTTTTCTATTGAAACCTATAACAAATATTGCTGTCAAAACAACGGTCAGAGCATCTGCAACAGGCTGTGCATAAATCACACCACCAATTCCAAGCAAACCGGGCATAATCAGAATTGCCGGAATGAAAAACAACCCCTGTCTGCTTATACTGAGAATGCCGCCCTCCTTACCACGGCCAAGGGCCAGAAATAATGACATATAAACCATTTGAAAGCCAAAGAAAATAAAGACTATGCCATTTGCCCGCAATGCCTTACCGCCGATCTCAATGAGTACGGCATCATTCTGGCTGAACAATGATACGATTTGTTCAGGGAGCACGATCATAACAAGTGCCGTGATGCCACAGAATATCGTCGCCCATATCAGTGATAGCTTTATAGCCTCCCTCAGCCGGTCATAGCTCTTTGCTCCGTAATTGTACCCCGCTACCGGCTGGAAGCCCTTCATATAGCCAAACACAACATAGGTGCCAAGCGCCATAATGCGGGTCACGACACCCATTGCAGCCATTGCCGAATCACCATAGACGCTTGCCATCGTATTGGTCAGTCCCATGGCAGTACTGAACAATAACTGGAACATAAAGGTGGGAATGCCTACTTTGAAGATTTCACCATAAATCGTTCCGTCAAGGGCAAAGCTATAGACAGAAAAACGCAGATATCCTTTTTTACGTAAAATATACAAGACATAAAGCAATGTAGTGACACCTTGTGCTACTACTGTTGCAATGGCCGCTCCCTGTATCCCGAAACTAAGCAGATAAATGAATATGGGATCCAAGATTACATTGAGCCCTCCCCCGATCAGCATCGCAGTCATGGTCATCTTTGCGGCACCCTCCGAGGTAACGATATTGTTCATTGTCACATTGAAGATATTCAGAATAGAACCTGAAATATAGATCAACGCATAGGCTCTTGCAAAGGGTAATATCGTTTCAGTGGCACCAAGAGCAAGCAGTATATTATCGAGGAAACACAGAGAAACAATAATGGCGGTTACTCCAACAAACAGACTGGAAAACAAAGCTGTGGAAGCAGTCTTATTGGCTTTCTCAGTATTTTTCTCCCCCAAAAGGCGGGATATGTAGGAAGCCGCACCACTTCCAAAGGTCATGCCCAAGCCGATGACAATTTGTACTATGGGAAACACAACCGATACCGCCCCCATCTGACTGGTTCCAAGGCCCCCAACAAAATAGGCATCCACTACATTGTACAGAGCATTAACCATCATGCCGACCATTATAGGCATTCCCAGCTTTAACAGCGCTAAAGAGATTTTCTCATCCCTCATAATTCTTATCCTTGTATCACGTGCATTCATAAAATCAAACCCTTTCATTTTAGTATAGTTGCTATACACTTTGCTTATAGTATTTACTCTGTCATTTTTTAGCTTATTGTCGTTATATCAAACTTCAGCAAAACAAATCACAAGTCCCTGGCAGAATGTGTATAGTTGCTATACTCATTCTGTAAAAAATATGACTTCTTTATTGATTAAGCAGATAGATACCTTTACAATCTACTTCTATTTGTACTCAATCACCAGAACCTTCATGCTTTTCCCCCTCCATTAAAGTCTCTCAATTTTTCTTCAAGAGAATCTAAAAAGCCTTTTAAAAATGCTTTGTTATCCTCTGTGGCCTCGTCCAAAATTTCATTTACAAGGTCGTCAAGCTCCTGATGAAACTTTTCATGATGCAGATAGGCCGTTTCACCCTTTGAAGTCAGTCGGAGCATAAGCCTTGACAGATTGTGCGGGTCCGTGTCCTTGATGATCATACCCTTTTTCTGGAGCTTCATAATAATCTGGGAAACAGCTCCTTTCGTCACCCCTAACAATTCTGCAAGCCCTGTCACGTGAATACCTTCATTCTCCTTAACAGACTTTATCATATGAATCTCTGCATCAAAAAGATGTTCATCAGTCCCATAGCGGCGAGTCTGTTTGTCAAACTTTGAAAGCTCACTCATCACTCGCAGTAGGGTACAGCTAATTTTTGTTCTTCTTTTGAATTTCATATTCATCATAAAACAATTATATAGCTGCTATACACTTTTGTCAATCCAATATTTATAACCATGAATTTTTGTATAAATTCCCTTACTACCTTTTCAAATTTTTCCAAAGGAAGTAGCAAACCATTTATTACTAATTTTCAAAACAGCTTTACTAATTTCCCAGCTTTTGGCCTTCACTCGTATCCCAGAAGTCCTTATATTTATATTTCCCCTCTTCTTCTAGAAGTTGATTATGATTTCCCTTTTGTACAAGATTTTCATCTTCTAACTATGACATTTTAGAGAATATTTGATATCTATATCATCCTACCCTGTTTAATTTTAAAACATAATTATATTTCCTTTCGACCCTGAAGAATATTTTTTTCACTCAATTATTAACAGCGTTATCTGTTTTAGTTTTAAACAGATAATTTTAGCTATATTAGCAAAAAACCTTACATCTGACCGATATAAGGTTTTTATAAAGACCATTTTTAAATTAAAATTATATGTCTCTCACTTTTTCTCTATAAACACTGGGATTCACCCCATACTTATTTCTAAAAGCAGCAGCAAAATGACTGGAATTTGAATAACCTACATTATTAGCTATCTCTAAAATATTATCATTATCTTTAAGTAGATATTCCCTGGCTTTCTCCATTCGCAGTGACCGCAGATAGGAAAAAACTGTTGTTTTATATATCTCTTTAAAACCCTTTTTCAATTTAAAGGTATTCAAACCCACTCGTTGTGATAATTCATCAATTGATAATGGTTCAAGCAAATTTTTAGAGATAAGAGATTTTACTTCTCTTAGTTTTGCTATATCTTCTTTTTTAATAATAATACTATTATCATTGCTTTTCTTCTTGAAAAATTCATTATTCACAAATAAGGAAATTATCTCTATCGCTTTACTCTGCAGATATAACACTTCACTAATCAACCCACGATCCCAGCTGCTTTTCGCAATTTGCTCAAAAGGTACAATTATTGCTGGCATATTAAGTCTTTTGGTAATCTGAAGCGAGTTATTATCACAAATCATTTTTTTGACTTTTTGGGATCCACTGTATGATAGTTTTTCAAAAAAGGTTTCACTAAAATATACATTAACAATGCTAATATTGGTATCTTTAGGATATTTCATCCAGCCTTCATTATTAACATTACTTCTCCAGAAATGAGTCTCACCAGGGTTTATACTAACATCACTTCTTAAATTATAATCTCTACAAAAAATATTGCCCTCCATACAATAAATTAACTCAAATCCCTTTTTCATCAGTTTATATTCAAATTCAATATCTTCAAGTAACTCAAATTCTGTCATTACCAGCTCAATGCCATTTCCAAAATCAAGGTATTTGAAATAACCTTTTCCTAATTTATCATTAATCTTGTATCTGTTAATATTAATACCATTCACTTTTTTTAATAAACCAATCTTTTTATCTAATTTATTAAAATAATCTTCTGTATCCTCAAATTTATATGCTTCCATGCTATCACCCCTAATTATCTCTACCCTTAAATAATCTTACAGCTAACAACTTAACTATAAATATATCCCCTTCCTTCAAGAGAGAAAGGGGATATATTTAATTATTTTACTAATGGAGGGAGCATAGAAGAATACATTTTAACCTGCTTCATCATTCCCTGAACAACTTCTTCTTTATCGACCTGGTAAGTTTTAAATAATGTCGGCCACCAATCTACTACTGACAGATCAGTAGTTAAAAAATCAAAATTTTGGTTACCGTAACGCATATGGCAGTGTTTCATGCCATCTCCGTCACCATGATAAGGCATCATAATTAAATGCTTATACCCCGCCTTTATTGCCTCATTATTCTCAGTCCTGAAAATATACCAGCTAATACTATATTCACCCCAGGCAGTATTAAAATTACCAATATACTGGTATTTAGCCTCGATTTCATCATCAAAAATAACTGTTTCAGCATCAACTATCTTCATTGTCGAAAAAGATGTTTCATACATTTTTGCAAAATAATTATATACCATCTCACCATCATAACCATCGGCATAATTGGCTACCTCTTCAAAAAAACTATTTCCACTCTCTGTATTAAACAGATTAATATATGTTTCATTATTACCTTTCCATGGTAACAAATCAGATACAACATTATCATCAGCCGAAATAAAAGCAGGAACAAGCAATACCAAAAACACCATTACCATCATAGAAAATAATATTTTTTTGCTTTTCACTATTTATCACCTCTAGTTTTTTGGTTAATAATCTTTTGTTTCATAAGATATAACTTAACTATTCCGATAACACCTCCTATTTTAATATGTTAGGTTTCCCTAAATACAAAATAAAAAATAATCCTCCTATTTATTTGAGAATAATTTTCAATTTCATTTAATTCTATTTTACTATGTTTTTTTATATTGTCAATATTTATTTTTTATTAAATTAATTTCTATGCCTCAACTCGCTAAATTTAATACTCATTTTAGCAATCTAAGATAATTTATCAAGACCAGGAAATTTCCATATATTATTCTAAAACTTTTTTTGACATTTCACTAAAAGACTTTTATCTATCTTAGTAAGTCTTACACTAGAATGCCCTTTCCCATTTTTTGGCTTAGTTAAAGTTAATAATAACACCCTAACTTTTTTACTTTTCAAACCTATATACCATTAAAAAATAAAATAATTACTAAACATCAATCAATAATGAAATCCATTTTCAACAGTCTCCAAAAATATATTACTTACTTTTATAGGTATCCATATTATATTTATCCTCAAATCCTAATCCAACTAAAACCTATAAGTCAAACCTAAACCAATCTCTCCTGGATCACTGTAAATTGTATAATACCCACTGTAATATCCATAGGAATTATATTCTTTATCAAAAATGTTTTTACCATAAAGATAGATATCATAGTTTTCTGTTTCATACCCTATCTTAGCATTAACAATCTCGTAAGCATCCCTAGAATATTCATTAGCTTTATCAAAATACATCTCTCCATAACCAATCAAATCAGTTCTAGCATAAAAGCCATTGAAATTTCTATATTGAGCTCCAATATTGAAAGTATGCTCTGGAGCATAGGGATTCCTGTTACCTTTATAGTTGCCCAGTGCATCCTTGAAGTTATCAAATTTAATATCATTATACCCATATCCAACCATCAAGGTTAAATTCCTAGAAACTCTAGCTGTCATATCAAATTCAACCCCTTTAGATGTTGCCTCTGCTGCATTGGTTAAATATGATTCATTCTGTGAAACAGCTTCTGTAACTTGCATATCACTGATATCCATATAATACAGGTTACCATTTAAAATAATCCGATTCTTGAAAAATGTACGCTTAGCTCCAATTTCATAGGACCATAGTTTCTCTTCATCATAACTAATATACTCTGAATCTGTAGCAAAAGCATTAAATCCTCCAGAACGGTATCCTTTTGAAACACTCGCATAAGTCATAAGCGAAGGCGTCAAATTGTATTCATAAGCTATTTTAGGAGAAATTTCATTCCACGAGTCATCAGTTTTTGTATTAAAAATATTATTCTTATATTCCTGTTTCTGTTTTTCATAACGCAAACCACCAATCAAATTAGCTTTTGGTGTCAGATTATAGTTAACCTGTCCGAAGACAGAATAGGATTCTCCTGTAAACTCGCGATTAATCGTAGATGCCATTGTCGGATAATCAGACTCTGTCACATAATCAAAATTATTATTGTCTTTGTCAAAATACAAACCAAGCAACCATTTCAATTTTTCAGAAGACGAATCCAATCGCAATTCTTGAAATATTTTTTTATATTCATTATCTTTATAACTATGCATCAATGTCATTTGACTAAAATCCCAGTCATCAAAAGTATCTTCATTATACACCCTTCTAGCAGTAACAGAAGTTAATTTCAATGAATTACCAAAATCATATTCAACTTGAAATGATTGTGCATTTGAAGTTGATTTAGTATACCCCTCTACATTAGATGAAACATAACGATCCTCCTGTCCAGGAAGACCATAGGCAGCAGCTCCTGCTTCTCCTAAAGTCATCCTTACCGCACCATCATCACGTTTTAATCGTGAAGTACTAAAGGAGATATCAAGTTCTTCAGTAGGCGTCCATCGTAAATTAGCTTTTCCAAACCAAGACTCTCTGTCATCAACTGTATCACCAGTAACTATATTTTCAATAAAACCATCCTCTTGGTCATATTGAGCTGCTATATTAAAAAACAGTTTATCCTCTTGCAGTGGTCCGCTAACATTTAAGGTAAAATTATCTGTCAAAAGATCTCCAGCTTCACCAGATAATAGCTTAGCACCTTCAACGGAGACTTTTCCTCTAAATTGATTATCAGGTTGGCGTGTAATAATATTAATTACCCCTGTTTCTGTATTCTTCCCATATAATGTCCCCTGTGGTCCTCTAAGTACTTCTACCCTTTCAACATCGATTAATCCATCATCAAATCCAGTAGCCATTAAGACAGGGACACCATCTATAAACATTCCAGTAGATACAGTAAAGGATTCAGCAGGTGCAGAAAGTCCTCGCATAGTTGGAGAATTCATCCCCCAAGATCCATTATTAAAAATCATTAGATTAGGAACATAATTAGCTATTTCCTCTACTGATTCAATCTTTTTATCCTGAAGATCAAATTCATCAAAAGCAGTGATACTCATTGGCACTTCCTGAACATTCTCTTCTTGTTGTTTTTCTGCAGTTACTTTAACAGTCTCTAATTCATATTCAACCTCATCCTCAGAACTCTCCTCTGCATTTATCGGTACACTAACAGCCATTAATATAAAACAGATCATAAGCAATCCCAAAACTCGATTATAATTTCTCAACATTATCAATTCCTCCTTCTTTTTATTAAATAAAAATAATTATCTCTCTAAACCTTAAACTCATATACTAAACACTTACTATTCCAACTCAAACACAATTGTAATATGCATCGTAACTAAATCATCATCGTCTTTGTCTGGTACTGGCGGAAAAGATGCTGCCCGTTTAATTGTAGATACTGCTGCTTTATCTAAAATTGAATATCCAGACGAATCAATTACTTTTACATCCTTCAATTTTCCATTACCCCAAATTATAAATTCTAATCGAATTTCCCCCTCTATTCCCCGCTTTTGGGCAAAACGAGGATAACTTTGAGCAGAAATAATTTTTTTTATTACAATCTGAAAATAACTTTCGGGAACTTGTAGTCTTTGAATTTCATTTTGACTTTCAGATGAAGCTGCTTCATCTTCAACAGTAGATTTTGTGTCTTTAGATGAGGACTCGTTATTTTCTACATTAGCCTTAGATTTTTCAACTACTTTTTCTTCTTGTCCCTCTACTATAGGCTCTGATTCTTCAACAACTTTCTTTGGTTCTTCTGGAGTAGGCTCGGGCTCTTCAATCACTTCCTCTACTTCTTCTGGCATAGGCTCGGGTTCCTCAATCACTTCCTCTGCTTCTTCTGGCATAGGCTCGGGTTCCTCAATCACTTCCTCTGCTTCTTCTGGCATAGGCTCGGGTTCCTCAATCACTTCCTCTGCTTCTTCTGGCATAGGCTCGGGTTCTTCGAACTCAATAGAGATTTCAAGTGGTGTTTCAACAAATTCAGGAGGAACCTCATATAAGTTCCAGGCCACAAGTAAAAATAAACAATGAATACCCAAAGCAAATAACAATGCTAATTGAATAAGATTATCATTCCTCCCCATGCATCACACCTTCTACTTTCCTGGTTGAAATAATTAAATTTTCTCCTTTCGCCTGCCGTGCAATATCCATTACCTTTACCACAAATCCCATTGGCACAGCTTCATCAGATTTGAGTACAACTTTTTTCAGCTGACTATTTTTTAATTTTTCTGCAAGCGATTTCTCTAACTGCTCAAGTTCAAATGTTTCTTTATCTAAAAAAATTCGTTGATCTTGATCAATATATATAACCACCGGTTCACTTTCTTCCTGAATCTTTCCAGTCTCTGCCTGTGGCAAATTTAGTTCAATACCATTATCAGTTACAAAACTAGAGGTTAGCATAAAAAATAGAAGAAGCATAAACACAATGTCTATTAAAGGAGCGATATCAAGATGCATCTCTACACCCTTTGGCCTGTCAAATTCCATATTCAATATCCTCCTTAGTATTTATAGTTTCATTACTTTCATCAAAATCTACAGGGGTTTCCCCTAACCATTCTGATAAAAGTTGAACTGACTCTTTCATCTGGGCATAATAGCGATCAATTTTACCCTCAAAATAATGGTAAAAAATCATGGCAGGAATAGCTACTGTTAGACCAGTAGCAGTAGTAATTAATGCCGCCCAAATACCTCCCGCTAATACTACCGGGTCTACACTTCCTCCTAATTCCTGAATCTTTTTAAAGGCCTCAATCATACCAGCAACAGTTCCCAGGAGACCAATCAGAGGAGAAACATGTGCCACAATGCCTAAACCCCTAATATTCCTTGACATCTTTCGTAATTCTCTTGAACCAATTCGAAATAGTATTTTATCGCGCTCTTCCTGTGATTTTTCATGCTGCTCAATTCCAGCACTAATAACCTGAGAGACCGGGCAATTTTTAGCTTGACTAATTCGTATTGCTTCCGAAAACTTCTCCTGCTGAACTAAAATACCAACCTGCTCTAACATTTCATTAGAATAATTTTTAAGTTTTTTAAAATAATACCATCTCTCTAATACAATAGCCAAAACAATACTAGAACATATTAATAATGGGTACATTAAAACCCCGCCTTTTTCAAACAATAAATAAATATTAATTTTCTCTACCTCCCATTAATTTATAATAATAGTACTCTGCCAGTACTAAATAAAACTCCAAATTATTTAGGTATTCCTAACTTTGAATTAAAAAAATATTGTCTCAGTTTCATAAAATATTCCTTTATTCTATTATCTTATTGTATACAGAAAATAATAAGTCAAATCAATAAATCACTAAAAACATAAGGACTAAATAATCTTTGTAAGATTAAATTATATGCAGCATACACCCTATTTCTCATTTTTAGGCCAACCTAATAAAAGTAATATTGTTTTGCTTTTCACTATTTATTACCTCTAGTTTTTTTGTTAATAATTTTTTGTTTCATAATACATAACTTGCTATTCTGATAACACCTCCTGTTTTAATATTTAAGGTTTCCATAAATACAAAACAAAATTCTTCTCTTTATTTGAGAATAAATTCCAATTTCACTTAGCTTTATTTTACTATGTTTTTTTTGTGTTGTCAAATATTTATTTCTATAAATGAATTTCTATAAAATAATAAATTATCCCAACAAAAAGAGCTGGTATAGTAGTAATAACAGTAGCCCAGAGAGACGATTTTCTATCAATAGCCAGGAGTGGGAATAAGGCATCTCCATCCTGAGATATGGTATTTGCCAGTAAGGCGGCAAAAGGTATTAATCCTTTTGTATATAAGGCAACAAATATTATCTGTGGACCACAACCAGGAATTAGTCCAATAGCAGCCCCAATTATTATAGTCAATAATCCAGTAGACAGCATAAAATTAGTTAAAATTTCTTCGCCTACAACATAAGAACCGCCTCCTAAGGCAAAAATACCTAGCTCATAGACCAGGTAAGCTACAAAAACCCATGTTATTACAAAAGCTGTCTCTTCAGCATTATGTATTAATGTTTCCTTTAAAGACATCAGCTTTAATTCTGTTTCTTCATGGGTATCATCCTGTATACTTTTTTTACCCATCAGCATCAGTAAAATAGAAAAAAGAGTTCCCCCTACACCTACAATCATTCCTAAGTTAGATATAAACAAGTCATTAACATTTATCTGCATTAGTAGCATAATGCCAAACACCAGACCAATTGAAACAAAAAACCAGTAGAATTTATAGGCACTATGAGTAAATTTGTAAGCAAAACCACTCTGTTTTTCGTGCCCTTTAGCCATATGGTGAAGTGCTAGATCAATTTCATCTCCTTCTTCATGCCCGAGGTGTCTAATGGTTTTACAATTATAATTCTCAATACCACTACATTCTATCTCCTGTATTGAATGATCAACCATCGAATGCATTTCTTCTCTTTCTTTTAAGGGAATCCTTACTTTATTTAATAAGAGTTTGTCAGCCAATTGGCAATAATCAACAATATAGCCAGTGATTATTGCTACAAGAAATGATATAATACTTACTAATAAATAATGTAAAGGCAGGGTAGAAATTATAAGAAAAGCTGAATCACCCATAGTAGCAATTAAGGTTGCAATAACCGTACCAAAACTAACAGTACCCCTTACAAATAAAGGCATTACAAAAATAGCTCCACCACAACCCGGTGACAAACCCAATAATGCCCCAATAATCGGTTGCCATTTCGTTGATTTTTCAATTGCCCTAACAAAGTTACCTGATTTCTTATAATTTATATAGCCAAAAAGTAACAAAACTGCCCCAACAAAAGAACCTACTTCCAGAAAAGCCCCCTCAGCACACCCTAAAATTATATCTAAAATTTCATTCAAAATAAATCCCTCCAACTTCTATCTAATTATCATAATGTTTTATTTCTATAATACAAATTTTTTTATAAAAAATAGTTTGTTTATAGATTTTTAAGAGTTATTTGATAATGATTTTCATTATCATTATATGGTTATTATACTATATTCTAATATAACTGTCAAATAATAAATATAATTTTGGAGGTATTATTAATTGCAAGTTAAAATGCACGGTTTCTTAAAATATTTTCATCTTCAATATTTGTTAATATATGTTAAGCAACATTAAATGTCTTTTCCTTAAATATTTCTCTAGACGTTTTGAACTCAAAGATTTTTCTCGGGTAGGTATTTATAAATTCTTGTATTCTTTTAACTTTATTTCTGGTTAATCCTTTGAAGCTAATCCCTTTGGGTAGAAACCTACGGATCATCTTATTTATGTTCTCATTTGTTCCTCTTTGCCAGCTGCAGTATGCATCACAATAATACTGTTTTGTCCTAGGAATACTACTCCCTGTAAAAGACTCTTCAATACCCTCATAATCTTTAAATTCAGACCCATTGTCTGTTGTAATTGTTTTAAATATCTTTCTAAATTTAACTACTCCATGGCGTCGCTCAATTCTATCTAGGCCTTTTATCACTGATTCCTGGGTTTTATTTGGAATTAATTCTATTATCTCTTTACGACTTGTTCTTTCACTCAATACAAGTAAATATGGTTCATTCTTGCCCTTTCTGCCTTCAACTAAATCCATCTCCCAATGTCCAACCTCTTGCCG